>CAWEDE010000043.1:0-91372 GCA_963807665.1 uncultured Alphaproteobacteria bacterium
GGCGCAATTCCAAGCCATAGCCGAAAACCGCGCTTACGTGACGATCACCGAAGGCCGCTATCACCAGGTCCGCCGCATGTTCGCGGCGGTAGGCAATCACGTCACGGCGCTGCATCGCGACCGGGTCGCAGGACTATCGTTGCCGGACGATTTACCGGCCGGCGAATTCCGCATCATCGGTGAAGCGGAGATTGGCCTCTTGTTCCAACCGCAATGAGACGATTGCGGCCAACCTTTGCTGTTTCGTGGCAAAGGCTGGTGGGCGATGACGGACTCGAACCGCCGACATCCTCCGTGTAAAGGAGGCGCTCTACCAACTGAGCTAATCGCCCGATCCCGCTCAATATCGCCTGAACGTATGGCAACGCAAGCTTGTCCATAAACAAAAACGGCGCCACGTGGCGCCGTTTTGCATTTCATATTGCCTAGCCGTGCTTAATGCGCGGTCAGCCCAGAACTCGTCGCCTTCCGCGGCCGCTTCCTTGGCGGCGGCCGCTTCGGCGAGCTTGGCGCTCTCATCCGGCCATTCGATCGCGACCAGCGGACGCACCAGCGCATGCGCCAGCACTTCGTCCATGCGGGTGACCGGGATGATCTCCAGGCCCTTTTTGATCGTGTCGGAGATTTCCACCAAGATCCTTGGCGTTCTCCTCCGGGATCAGCACGGTCTTCATGCCGCCGCGCGCGGCCGCCAGCAGCTTCTCCTTGAGGCCGCCGATCGGCAGCACGCGTCCGCGCAGCGTGATCTCGCCGGTCATGGCGACGTCACGGCGCACCGGAATGCCGGTCATCACCGACACGATCGCGGTGACCATGGCGACGCCCGCCGACGGGCCATCCTTGGGCGTCGCGCCTTCCGGCACGTGCACGTGGATGTCGCGCTTGTCGAACAACGGCGGCTCGATGCCGAAGGCAATCGCGCGCGATGCGGACGTAAGACGCCGCCGCCGAGATCGACTCCTTCATCACGTCGCGCAAATTGCCCGTGACGGTCATCTTGCCCTTGCCGGGCATCATGACGCCTTCGATGGTGAGCAATTCGCCGCCCACATCGGTCCAGGCAAGCCCGGTGACCATGCCGACCAGGTCCTCGGCCTCGATCTCGCCATAACGGTGCTTCGGCACGCCGAGATAGTCGCCCAGCGTCGCCGCGGTGACCGCGATGGACTTCTTCTTGGAAGTCATCAGCTCCTTGACCGCCTTGCGGATCAGCGTCGAGAGCTCGCGCTCGAGATTGCGAACGCCGGCTTCCCGCGTATAGCGGCGGATCATCAATAGCAGCGCCTCGTCATCGATCGCCCATTCCTTCGGCTCCAGGCCGTGCTTGGCGATCGCGTGCGGGATCAGATGTTTGCGCGCGATTTCGACCTTCTCATCCTCGGTATAACCGGCGATGCGGATGATCTCCATGCGGTCCATCAACGGCGCCGGGATATTGAGCGTGTTGGCGGTCGTGATGAACATCACATTGGACAGATCGTAGTCGACCTCGAGATAGTGGTCGGCGAAAGTGTGGTTCTGCTCGGGGTCGAGCACCTCAAGCAGCGCCGAGGACGGATCGCCGCGGAAATCGGCGCCCATCTTGTCCACCTCGTCCAACAGGAACAGCGGGTTCGAGGTCTTGGCCTTCCTCATCGACTGGATGATCTTGCCGGGCATCGAACCGATATACGTGCGCCGATGGCCGCGGATTTCGGCCTCGTCGCGCACGCCGCCAAGCGACACGCGCACGAACTCACGGCCGGTCGCTTTCGCGATCGACTTGCCGAGCGAGGTTTTGCCCACGCCCGGCGGTCCGACCAGGCACAGGATCGGCCCGGTCAGCTTATTGGCGCGCTGCTGCACGGCGAGATACTCGACGATGCGTTCCTTGACCTTCTCCAGGCCATAGTGATCGGCATCGAGCACCATCTCGGCAGCGTGGAGATCCTTCTTGACCTTGCTCTTCTTGCCCCACGGAATCGACAGCAGCCAGTCGAGATAGTTGCGCACAACGGTCGCTTCGGCAGACATCGGCGACATCTGGCGCAGCTTCTTGAGTTCGTGCGTGGCCTTCTCGCGAGCTTCCTTCGAGAGCTTGGTCTTCTTGATCTTGTCTTCCAGCTCTTGCAGCTCGTCGCGGCCTTCTTCGTCGCCGAGCTCCTTCTGGATCGCTTTCATCTGCTCGTTAAGATAGTACTCGCGCTGGGTCTTCTCCATCTGCCGCTTGACGCGGGTACGGATGCGCTTTTCCACCTGCAACACGGAGATCTCGCTCTCCATCAAGCCAAGCACCTTCTCCAGGCGCTGGGTGACGAGCGGCGTCTCAAGGATTTCCTGCTTGTCCGGGATTTTCACGGCCAGATGCGAAGCCACCGTGTCAGCGAGCTTGGCGTAATCCTCGATCTGCTGGATCACGCCGACCACTTCGGGCGACACTTTCTTGTTGAGCTTCACGTAATTTTCGAATTCGGTGACTACCGAGCGCGCCATGGCCTCGGCTTCAACGCTATCGCCGGTGTCATCGACGATCGCGGTGGCGTCAGCTTCGTAATATTCGCTGCGGTCGGTATATTTGAGAACCTTGGCACGCGTGGCGCCCTCGACCAGCACCTTGACGGTGCCGTCGGGCAGTTTGAGCAGTTGCAACACGCTCGCCAGCGTCCCGACTTCGAAGATCGAGTCGGTGGACGGATCGTCGTCGGACGCGTTTTTCTGGGTGGCCAAGAGAATGAAGGTGTCGGAGCGCATGACCTCTTCCAGCGCCTTGATCGACTTGTCACGGCCGACGAAGAGCGGAACGATCATGTGCGGGAACACCACGATGTCGCGCAGCGGCAGCACCGGGTAGGCCCGGGTCTCGCCAGGCTGCAGATGAGGTCGTGGCTTATTGGTCATTGGCCTTGTCCTTTTTGTTGTGCCCCTGCGCTAAGACCCGCGGATGCGGCATCGCAGCACAGTGCCATCAGGATGGGTAAGGAGGCGGAGGGCAAAATGCGGTCTAACGAGCTTGCCCAACGCACTTTTGGAAGGGATTTGAGCCCCTCACCCAGTCGAACAGTCGAAAACACGAACTTTCGTACGCCAGTTCGATTGCGACACTATACGTAGGATGACGCTACAGGCTCTGCAAGTAAGGCACGGGATTCACGTTAAAAACCGGCCTTGCAGGCTAAATCATACCGCTAACCACGCGATTCGACAGGCATTTTGCCGTGGCGGGCAGGCCGCCCACAGCTACTTGATCAGGCGCTGGCGCTGCCGGCTTCGGCGGTGCGGTCTGAGCGGTCGGCATAGATGTAGAGCGGCCTTGCGGTGCCCTCGACCACTTCCTTGGAGATCACGACCTCTTCCACGCCTTCGAGGCTGGGAAGGTCGAACATGGTATCGAGCAGGATGCCTTCCATGATGGAGCGCAAGCCGCGCGCGCCGGTCTTGCGCTCGATCGCCTTGCGGGCGATGGCGCCAAGCGCCTCCTCGGCCAAGCGTGAGATCGATCGATTCCATCTCGAACAGCCGCTGGTATTGCTTGACCAAGGCGTTCTTGGGCTCGACCAGGATCTTCTTGAGCGAGGCCTCGTCGAGATCTTCGAGCGTGGCGACCACCGGCAGACGACCGACGAACTCCGGGATCAACCCGTATTTCAGCAAATCCTCTGGCTCTACTTCGCGGAAGATCTCGCCTTGTTTGCGATCCTCTGGCGCCAGCACCTTGGCCGAGAAGCCGATCGAGGTGGAGCGGCCGCGCGACGAGATGATCTTTTCCAGGCCTGAGAAAGCGCCGCCGCAGACGAACAAGATGTTGGTCGTATCCACTTGCAGGAACTCCTGCTGCGGATGTTTGCGGCCGCCCTGCGGCGGCACCGACGCGATGGTGCCTTCCATGATCTTCAACAGCGCCTGCTGCACGCCCTCGCCCGACACGTCGCGGGTGATCGAGGGATTGTCGGACTTGCGCGATATCTTGTCGATTTCGTCGATATAGACGATGCCGCGCTGCGCCCGCTCGACATTGTAGTCGGCGGACTGCAGCAGCTTGAGAATGATGTTTTCGACGTCCTCGCCGACATAGCCGGCTTCGGTGAGCGTGGTGGCATCGGCCATCGTGAACGGCACGTCGAGAATGCGCGCTAGCGTCTGCGCCAGCAGCGTCTTGCCCGAACCGGTTGGCCCGATCAGCAGGATGTTCGACTTCGCCAGCTCAACATCGTTGTGCTTGGCTTGGTGGTTGAGCCGCTTGTAATGGTTGTGGACGGCGACCGAGAGCACGCGCTTGGCGTGGTTCTGCCCGATGACGTAATCGTCGAGGACCTTGCAGATTTCCTTGGGCGTCGGGATGCCATCGCGCGACTTGACCAGCGAGGATTTGTTTTCCTCGCGGATGATGTCCATGCAGAGTTCGACGCATTCATCGCAGATGAATACGGTCGGGCCGGCAATGAGCTTGCGCACTTCGTGCTGGCTCTTGCCACAGAACGAGCAATAGAGCGTGTTCTTCGAATCGCTGCCGCCGACTTTGCTCATTCCGTTCTCCGTCACACCCGTTCGTACTCCGCGTGGCCGGCGCAGATAGTGATTATCCGCCGTTACGCAACGAACGAAGCAAGTTTCGCGCCGAAACACCAGCACGGCGGCCATTTATACCGGGCGGCCCGCGACCCACTCTGCTCCCCTACCACCATAAGCCAAGCATGCTAACGGCGTGATAATCAAGATTCCATTAACGATAATGCCGCAACTACAACTTGCCTAAGCGGCCCCGGCGGGGCGCTCTTTTACTTTCGACTTAGTCCGGCTGGCAGCTACCGTTTTGAAAACCGCCCGGAGGGAACTTTCCGGCGGCCAGATTACACACCCGTATCAGGCCGGTTTGGGAAGCATTTCCTCCGGCCGGCGGTCGATCACGCGGTCCACCAATCCAAAGTCCTTTGCCATATCGGCGGTAAGGAAGTAGTCGCGCTCGAGCGCGTCCTCGATCTTCTTGAGCGATTGGCCGGTGTGTTTAACGTAGATTTCGTTGAGCCGCTTCTTCAGGTTCAGGATTTCCTGGGCGTGCAGCATGATGTCGGTGGCCTGGCCTTGGAACCCGCCGGAAGGCTGATGCACCATGATGCGGGCGTTCGGCAGCGCAAAGCGCATGTCCTTGGCGCCGGCGGCGAGCAGCAGCGAGCCCATGGAGGCGGCCTGCCCGACGCAGAGCGTCGACACCGGCGGGCGCACGAACTGCATCGTGTCATAAATCGCCATGCCCGCGGTCACCACCCCGCCCGGGGAGTTGATGTACATGGAGAGCTCTTTTTTCGGATTTTCGGCCTCTAAAAACAGAAGCTGCGCCACAATCAGCGTCGCCACCCCGTCCTCGATCGGACCGGTGATGAAAATGATCCGTTCCTTGAGGAGCCTTGAGTAGATGTCATAGGCCCGTTCGCCACGGTTGGTCTGTTCGACCACCATGGGCACCAGGTAGTTCATATAGGTATCGACCGGGTCTCTCATTTCGGCTCCTTCACGCAAATCACGCCAAGGCTAGATTAGCCTGAGCGGCGCGTCGGCATGATCTATTTCCGCGATTGCCCAACCGCAAGACGTGTGTCTATCGGGAAAACCGGGCCGGTTACGCAACCAATTCGGCGTCTTCCTTGAACAATTCCTCGCGCGTGACCTTTTGGTCGGTCACCTGCGCGAGTTCAAGCAGGAAGTTGACCACCTTTTCCTCGAAGATTGGCGCGCGCACGCCGGCGATCGCCTGCGGGTTCTGGCGGAAATAGTCGTAGACCCGCTGCTCCTGGCCGGGGAATTGGCGCACCTGTTCCATGATGCCGCGGTTCAATTCTTCTTCGGTCACAGTAATGTTGTTCTTCTCGCCGATTTCAGCCAGCACCAGACCAAGCCGCACGCGGCGCTCGGCAATGGCGCGATATTCGGCCTTGGCTTTTTCCTCGGTGGTGTCTTCGTCGGCGAATGTCTTCTTTTCGTTTTCCAATTCCTGCAATACCGATTTCCAGACGCGATCGAACTCGTCTTCGACCAAGGTCGGCGGCGGTTCGAACTTATGCAACTTGTCGAGTTCGTCGAGCAGCGCGCGCTTGATCTTCTGGCGCGACATACCGTTGTGATCCTCGGCGATGCGCTCTCTGACAGCGTCGCGCAGCTTGGCGAGCGAATCGAGACCGAGCGATTTGGCAAATTCATCATCGGTTTTAACGGTGCCCGGCACTTCGATTGCCTTGGCGGTTACGGTGAATTCGGCATCCTTGCCGGCCAGCGCCTCGGCCTGATAGTGCGTCGGGAACGTCACCTTCACGGTGCGGGTTTCGCCCGCGCCCATGCCGATGAGTTGCTCCTCAAAGCCCGGAATGAATGTGTTAGATCCGATTAGCACCGGCGCGTCATCGCCTGTGCCGCCATCGAAAGCCACGCCGCCAATCGTGCCGGCATAGGAAATCGTGACACGGTCGCCCATCGCCACTTTCTCACCTTCGGCGCGCGGCGCAAACGGCTTATTCTGTTCCGCGATGCGCGCAATGCCTTTATCGATTTCGGAATCGTCCACATCACTCGACAGTTTGGTTAGCTTGATATCCTTGAAATTGGCGAGTTCGATAGCGGGGACGATTTCGACGGCCATCGTGTAGTCGAGATCGCTTTGACCGGCGATGAGTTGCTCGATGGCGCTTTCCTCCGTCGGCATGGTCACCTTTGGGTCGGACGCCAGTTTGTAGCCGCGCTCGCTCACGATCTGGTTATTGGTGTCGCGTACGGTGGCCTCGATCACCTCGGCCATGGCGGAGCGGCCGTACATGCGCTTGAGGTGCGCAACCGGCACCTTGCCGGGGCGGAAGCCGTTAATGCGGACGCGATCTTTCATCTCGTCCAGGCGCGCGTTGACTTTGGCGTCGAGCTCGGTCGCCGGCACGACCACCTTGAATTCGCGCTTGAGGCCTTCGGACAGCGTTTCGGTAACTTGCATTGACCACACTTCGTTGTTGTTGCCTCCGCGCCGCGTCGGCTTTTGCTAAAGCCAGACGCGCCGGAGTTTTGAATAAACGGCCCTCGGCATGGTGCGGGCGGAGGGACTCGAACCCCCACGACTTTCGTCACGGGAACCTAAATCCCGCGCGTCTACCAGTTCCGCCACGCCCGCTAAGGGCCGTTACAGGACGATCCCGACGCCGCATTCCGGCAAGGTTTAACGCCGCACGGCTTAACGCGCCGGTGGCCGCCAAGGCAAGCGATACCGTGCCTCGATCGAGCCTCACCTAGTCAGTTGGCGACATTTTCGCCAGACCGGCAAATAACCGCCGGTAGACCGCGGGCAGCGCCTCGCTGAGGTCCTCGGCAATCAGGCCGGGGCCGAATTCAACTGCTGCCTCGCCATGCAGCCAAACACCGGCGCTGGCTGCCTCGAAGGCCGGCATGCCCTGCGCCAACAGGCCGCCTATAATCCCCGACAGCACGTCGCCGGAGCCTGCCGTAGCGAGATAGGGCGGTGCATTATCGGCAATTGAAGCCCGGCCGGACGGCTCTGCCACCACCGTGTCGGCACCTTTGAGCAAAACCACGGCTCCGCTTTTTCGGGCCGCCGCCCGCGCTTTCTCAAGTTTTGCACGAACATGAGCATTTTCCTCTATAGCTTTAAATAATCTAGAGAATTCACCTTCGTGCGGCGTCAATACGACGTCACGTCCGGTCCGGCCGGCGATGCCTGAGAACAGCAAATCCGGCCTATCGGCAAAACTGGTGAGCGCGTCGGCGTCGAGCACCACAGCCGCCTGGCTGGCCAGCACCGAGCCCACCTTTTCGCGCATGCCCTCGCCAATCCCGCCGCCGGGGCCGAGAACCACCGCATTACGCCGCTTATCCGAGAGGAATTCGGCCAATTCGGCCTGCCCTTCGACCGGCCTCACCATGACGGCCAGATTGGACGCGGCATTGACGGCGAGCGCGTCGTGGGGGCTGGCGATGGTCACCAGGCCCGCACCGGCGCGGAGCGCCCCACGGGCCGCCATACGCGCCGCCCCGGTGGTCGTAGGCCCCCCGGATACGACCACCGTATGCCCGCGTGAGTATTTGTGACCGGCAGCGCTAGGGCGTGGAAACAACTGGCCCCAGAGTTCCGGCCGGTTAGCGAAGACGGTCGGCTTGATCTGTTCCAGCACGCGGCTGGGAATGCCAATATCGGCCACTTCAAGACCACCGCAATGTAGCCTCCCCGGCAGCAGCAGATGGCCAATCTTGCGCCGGAAGAACGTAACGGTGCGGCTGGCTTTGACCGCCAGGCCCATGACCGCGCCAGTCGTGCCATTGATCCCGCTTGGCAGGTCGACCGCGATCACGGGCACTCCGGCCCCGTTCATCGCCTCGATCATGGCACCGGCCAGGCCCTCGACTGGGCGGTCGAGGCCGGCGCCAAACAGCGCATCGACGACGATATCGCAATCGCCAAGCGAAGCTGGCGAGGCATCCTCGATCGGCCCGCTCCAACGTCCGGCCGCAATCGCGGCATCGCCCTTTAGCCGCCCGCGATCTCCTACAAATGCGATCCGCACCGAAAACCCACGCTCGGCCAGAATACGCGCCGCTACAAACCCATCGCCGCCGTTGTTGCCAGGCCCCACCACCACCACGACGCGCTTGCCATGCGACGCCCCGCTCGTGGCTGTGGCGACCGCGCGCCCGGCGTTTTCCATGAGCGCAATGCCGGCGACGCCGGAAGCGATCGCCAGCCGGTCCGCTTCGGCCATTTCAGCGGTGGTGAGAATCTCTATCATTGACCGAACACTAGCCACTTCGCGCCGCGACAGACAAACCGGCGCTAATAGGCTGCACCGCAACATACTTCTGCCACTGGCGTCAGATTAATCAGCATGCTCAAATGGCGGGCATGGCGTTTTGGCGCGTGCCGGTATCGGCGTCCGGCCCTTAGCGCAAGCTATTGGCAAGAAGCCCTTTTTCGGCGTTCTCCGGCTTGGCACGGGTTCTGCTAACCGCTACCGCGGCACGCCATACGCGCGCGGCGCGCCAAGGGAGCAAGGACGAGGCAATGAAAAAAATTGAGGCCGTTATCAAGCCGTTCAAGCTCGATGAGGTGAAGGAGGCTCTGCAGGAGGTCGGCCTGCAAGGCATCACCGTGACCGAGGCCAAGGGATTTGGCCGCCAGAAAGGGCATACCGAGCTTTATCGGGGTGCCGAATACGTCGTCGATTTTCTCCCAAAGGTAAAAATTGAAATTGTGTTGGGCGACGATATGCTGGACAAGGCAATCGACGCGATCCGGCGTGCCGCCCAAACCGGCCGGATTGGAGACGGCAAAATATTCGTATCCAACATTGAAGAAGCCATCCGTATCAGGACTGGCGAATCCGGAACCGACGCCATCTAAGCCGCGGTCAGCGTCCTTCCGGGTGTTTCAAACAACCACGGGAGAACGCTATCCATGACCACAGCCAAGAACGTCATGAAGATGATCAAGGATAACGACGTTAAATACGTCGATTTCCGGTTTACCGATCCGCGCGGCAAGTGGCAGCACGTCACCTTCGACGTCGGCATGATCGAAGAGGAAACTTTCGCCGAAGGCCAGGCCTTTGACGGCTCCTCGATCGCGGGCTGGAAAGCAATCAACGAGTCCGACATGAATTTGATGCCGGATCCCGCCAGCGCCTGCATCGATCCGTTTTTCGCCGAGACCACACTGGTGTCTGGTTTGCGATGTGCTCGAGCCGACCACCGGCGAGCCATACAACAGGGATCCTCGCGGCATCGCCAAGAAGGCCGAAGGCATGGTGAAGTCGCTTGGCCTGGGCGACACGATCTATTTCGGACCGGAAGCGGAATTCTTCGTGTTCGACGACGTCAAATACAAAGCCGATCCCTACAACACCGGTTTCAAAGTCGACTCGATCGAACTGCCGTCGAACTCCGATACCGATTACGAAGGCGGCAATCTCGGCCACCGCATCGGCACCAAGAAGGGTTATTTCCCGGTGCCGCCGCAGGAACTCGGCGCAGGACATGCGTTCCGAAATGTTAGGGGCCATGGCGCGCATGGGCGCCAAGGTCGAAAAGCACCACCACGAAGTGGCTTCCGCTCAGCACGAACTCGGTTTGAAATTCTCGCCGCTAACGCAAATGGCCGACATGATGCAGATCTACAAATACTGCATCCAGCAGGTGGCACAGATCTACGGCAAGACCGCGACTTTCATGCCTAAGCCCGTCTATGGCGACAACGGCTCCGGCATGCACTGCCATCAGTCGATCTGGAAAGCCGGCAAGCCGGTATTCGCCGGCAACAAATATGCCGACCTGTCGGAGACATGCCTGCACTACATCGCCGGCATCATCAAACACGCCAAGGCGATCAACGCCTTCACCAACCCCAGCACCAACTCCTACAAGCGCTTGGTGCCCGGTTACGAAGCTCCGGTGTTGCTCGCTTATTCGGCGCGCAACCGCTCGGCCTCGTGCCGTATTCCCTACACCACCAACCCAAAAGCCAAGCGCGTCGAAGTGCGTTTCCCCGATCCGCTTTGCAATCCCTATCTCGGCTTCTCGGCGATGCTGATGGCCGGCATTGACGGCATCAAGAACAAGCTCGATCCGGGCGGCCCGATGGACAAGGACCTGTACGATCTGCCGCCGGCCGAGCTGAAGAAAATTCCAACGGTATGCGGCTCATTGCGCGAGGCGCTGATGAACCTCGACAAGGATCGCGAGTTCCTCAAGGCCGGCGGCGTGTTCGATGACGACTTCATCGACAGCTACATCGACTTGAAGATGACGGAAGTGATCCGCTTCGAACACACGCCGCATCCGGTCGAATACGAAATGTATTACTCGGCCTAAGCGCTCGTTCAGCTTTCATAAAATGCAAAGGGCGCCTCCTTAAAAAGGAAGCGCCCTTTGTCAATTTAAGCCGCCCGCAAAGGAAAATACGGACTGCGCGCTAGACGAGATAAAGTTGCGGCCGTTTGGGAGCGCCGGAAGCCGGCGTTTGGCCCGATGCTTTGGCAACGCTAACCGGACGCCAGCGCGGCGTTTGCTCTTCCGCGCCGACGGCGGCGTCGTGATACCAACCGCTGCCAAAACGCGGCAATTCAAAATCGCCGGCGGCGCTGGTTTCATCGTGAGGCCGCGCGCCGACGGTGCCGCCCACCCTGGTGGGGAATTCGTATATCGTTGCCGACCCTTCCGTAAAATTCGTGTTCATTTTCATCGCTCCATGCAAATCTGTGTGTAACGGTTGTTCCAAATATGAGTGCTGCATTCCGTTCGTGCAACATGATCAAAAGAAATTCACCTCATCGCTGAAACTTTGTGCATTTTGCTTTTTGCCGCTTTGTACATCGGCAACGTCGAAGGGAAAACGCGCCAAGTCCCGTCACAGTTCCATTTGGCTCCCCCGATTCGGGGTGCGTTCGGAGCAAAATTACTCGGTTACCGTGTCATTCCGGGAATAACTGCCGCACAATCGGGCGTTAAGGGCCGGCTGCCCAGCCATTTGGCATATTAAATGCTTGGTATTCGTCGTCGCCGTAGGCCGAGCACGCCTATGGCGGCAGTGCTCACCCTTCGCGTCATCAGCTAGAGAGATTCGCAATGACAAAGTTCAAGCTCGAGTACATATGGCTCGACGGATATAAGCCGGTCCCAAATCTGCGCGGCAAGACTCAGATCAAGGAATTCGCTGCGTTTCCGACTCTCGACCAACTTCCGCTCTGGGGCTTCGATGGAAGCTCGACGATGCAGGCGGAAGGCCACAGTTCGGATTGCGTCCTCAAGCCGGTCGCGGTTTATCCCGACGGCGCGCGCACCAACGGCGTTCTCGTGATGTGCGAAGTCATGATGCCGGACGGCGTCACACCGCATTCGACCAACAAGCGCGCCACCATTCTCGACGACCCGGGCGCCTGGTTCGGCTACGAGCAGGAATACTTCATGTTCAAGGACGGCCGCCCGCTCGGCTTCCCGGCCGCCGGCTATCCGGCGCCGCAGGGCCCGTACTACACCGGCGTCGGCTACAGCAACGTCGGCGCGATCGCGCGCGAGATCGTCGAGAAGCATCTCGATCTCTGCCTGTTCGCGGGCATCAACCATGAAGGCATCAACGCCGAAGTGGCCAAGGGCCAGTGGGAATTCCAGATCTTCGGCAAGGGCTCCAAAAAAGCCGCCGACGAAATGTGGATGGCCCGCTACCTCCTACAACGTCTGACGGAAACCTACGGCGTCGATATTGAGTATCACTGCAAGCCGCTCGGCGATACCGATTGGAACGGCTCTGGCATGCACGCCAACTTCTCGACCGAGTATATGCGTACGGTCGGCGGCAAAGCCTATTTCGAAGCGCTGATGGAAGCCTTCAGTAAGAACTGGAAAGAGCACATCGACGTTTACGGTCCCGATAACGACAAGCGCCTGACCGGCAAGCATGAGACCGCGCCGTGGAACAAGTTCAGCTACGGCGTTGCTGACCGCGGTGCCTCCATCCGCGTGCCGCACTCCTTCGTCAAGGGCGATGCCTACAGGGGATATCTGGAAGATCGCCGCCCGAACTCGCAAGGCGACCCCTACCAGATCGCTTCGCAGATCCTCAAGACGATCGCTTCCGTTCCGAAGGCCAAAGCCGCGGCCGCGGCCTAAGTCTTCGTCAACACGGCGATCGCGAAACGAATTGGGCGTCCCGCAAGGGGCGCCCTTTTCGCTTTGCAGTTAACCGCAAGCTGAATTGTAAAAGCGCGCCGGCCGAAATCCGACCCGCAGCGGACGGCCGTCAGAGGATCATCAGGAAAATAAAGGCGAGACCGGCGGCAATGCCCGCGGCGGTCGCCAGCATCTGTTTGCGGTGGCGCCTGGGCCCGTACACACCGGCGGCGCGGCGCTCGGCGATCAAGGCGGCGTCGAATTCCTCCGACGACGAATAGCTGCAAGCCATCGCGGCGCCAGCGCGCCGGGCAAAGTCTTCGAGCACTAGAGTTTGTGCGTCGGCGTATCCGTTATTGGCTCTGCCCATCATGCCCGCATATTAACGCGGAGATAGTAAAGGAGGCGTTGCACCCTCCCCCGCTACCGTAGCAGCGGCATGTTTAGGTCGCCGGCCGGCGAGTTTACGCAATCGGCGGCCCTTCAAAGCTCTTCGTCCGCCGGGCGGTGGCGATCATGCGGACCGACTCGCTGCCAGGCTCCTCGTTGGCGGCGTGAAACCGGTTGCGGCCATCGTTTTTGGCGCGGTATAGCGCGGCGTCCGCGCGCAACAGCAGCGCATCGATATCCGGGACGGCTGCGTAGGAGGTCGCGGCGCCAATGCTCACGGTCGCTCCGATTACTTTGGCATCCACCACGGCGCCGGCGGCCTCGAAGCTGGCGCGGATACGTTCGGCAATGCGCGGCACGGTTTCCATCGGTTCGGCGATCATGGCGGCGAACTCCTCGCCACCGAGCCGGCCGACGATGTCGCTGGTACGCGTGCTCTTGCGCAGCGATTGTGCGAACAGGCGCAGCACGCCGTCGCCAGCTGCATGACCGAAGCGATCGTTGACCGATTTAAAATGATCGAGATCGAACATCAGCATCGTCACCGGCTCACCACGTTTGCCCTGGCGCGCCTGCATTTTGAAGGCAGCCTCCATGAAGGCGCCGCGGTTACACAATCCGGTGAGATGATCGGTGGATGCCTGCTTGCGATAGACGTGGACGTGGTGATCCTTGACCATCAACAGCATGATGAAGGCGGCACCCACCGCATAGACAATCGTATCCAGTGAAAACAATGTCAGCCAATCAACGAAAAATAAATTGGGCAAGAACACGCGCAACGTCAGCGGCAGCAGGAAAATCGTGGCATGCAGCGCCGTCACCATAATCGCGCCGCTGCGCGAATACAGCGATTTGCGGCGCTCGCGCCAAAACTCCACGGCAACGGCGACGGTGTAGCAGGCTATGATCGTGGCGCCGAGCGCCATATAGGCAATCGTGCCGTTCTCAAACCAAGGAAGTTGATCGAGTACGATCCATGCAAGGGCGCCTGCATAGATTCCAACCGGGGCCAAACGCCGTCCATGAAACCGGCGAACGCCGTTCCAAATCAGGCCGCAGCCAACAAAGGCCAAGGCCCCGGGTAAAAGTTCGAGGCGAGGCAAAGAGCGGCGATGGCGCGCACCAAAGTATCATCGACGAGCCGCCGAGCAGGTAGGCGGCGCCCCACCAAACCAGCGCATGCGCCTCTGGCTGTTGCAGCCAGGCAAAGATAAGGAACACGCCAAGCAGCATGGTGATACACACTGCCACGAATGACAGCGTCGGCACGTCCAACAACGACGAATGCAGACTTGCGGCGTCGAGCATTCTTTCTCCCAAGCCGATACGGAGCCCCCCTCCGGCCGGCCAATGCTCACAAATAGCAGCCATGTCATGCGAAAGCCTTGCGCGCTTGCGCGCGCTTCGATGCAACACTTGCGCAAATTTGAATCAATTTGGCTCAGGTTGTGACTTGCGGCGGCGCAATCCGGCACAACGCAAAAAGGGCGCACCATTTTTGGCGCGCCCTTTTGCAGAATTCGAAAAGTTTTGAAGCTTAACGCTTCGAGAACTGGAACGAACGGCGGGCTTTGGCGCGGCCGTACTTCTTGCGCTCGACGACGCGCGAGTTGCGGGTGAGGAAGCCGCCCTTCTTGAGCGCGCCGCGCAGTTCCGGCTCGAAGTAAGTCAGCGCCTTGGAAATGCCGTGGCGAACGGCGCCGGCTTGGCCCGACAGACCTCCGCCGGAGACGGTGCAGATCACGTCATATTGGCCAGCGCGGTTGGCGGCGACCAGCGGCTGCTGGATCATCATGCGCAACACGGGACGCGCGAAAAACACTTCGACGGCGCGCGTGTTGACGACGATCTTGCCGGCGCCTGGCTTAATCCAGACGCGGGCGACCGCGTTCTTGCGCTTGCCGGTCGCGTAAGCGCGGCCCTGCGCATCGACTTTCTTTTCGTATTTCGGCGCTTCCGGTACGGCAGGCTTGAGGCTCGCCAACCCTTCCAGCGATTGCAGGTTGTCGCTCATGGTTAGGCGCTCCTCACGTTCTTGCGGTTCATGACGCCGACATCGAGCGGCTCGGGCTTTTGCGCCTCATGCGGATGATCTGCGCCGGCATAAACGCGCAGATTGCCGAATTGCACGCGGCCAAGCGGTCCGCGCGGCAGCATGCGCTCGACCGCCTTTTCCAAAACACGTTCGGGGAACTTGCCGTCGAAAATCGAGCGCGCCGTGCGCTCCTTGATGCCGCCGATAAAGCCGGTATGGCGGTAATAAACCTTCTTCTCGCGCTTGCGGCCGGTGAACACGACCTTGGCGGCATTGATGACGATGACGTTGTCGCCATCGTCGACATGCGGGGTGTAAGTGGGCTTGTGCTTGCCGCGCAGCCGCAACGCGACAATGGACGCGAGGCGACCGACAATGAGCCCGGTGGCGTCGATGGTCACCCATTTCTTTTCAATATCGGCGGCCTTGGCCGAAAAAGTCTTCATGACAAATCCTTGGGAAGCGGCCTGCAATGCACGCCGAAGGTGCGGCTATCTAGCCGAGCCGCCGTGTACCGTCAACGGCCGCCGTCAAACATTATTCATTTAATTTCAATGCGTTATACGAATGGTATTTCAGTACCAATGGCTAATTACCCTTCGCTGGGATCGAATAAGTAGCCGTAACATGGGCCACCGGCTCGTCCGATCGGGCCGACGTGATGGTCACCTCGCCTACTGCTAAGCGCTTGCCTACCTTCATTAATTTCGCCTCGGCGATGAGGTCCGCCTGCGCCGGTTTGCGCAGGAAATTGATGTTGAGATTGGTGGTCACAGCCAAAGGCTGGGCGCCGATGGCGGAGAAAACCGCGACATACATGGCGAAATCGGCGAGTTCCATCATAGTAGGCCCGGAGATGGTGCCACCTGGGCGCAGATGGTTCTCGTGAAATGCCCGCCTGACGCGGATGTGCCCATATTCCACGTTTTCGAGGGTTAGGCCGCAGCCGTCGAAGAAAGCCTGCGGAAAGATCTCGTGCAGCAGCGTAGCGATTTCATCCGCATTCAAGGCCGGTGGCCGCATGCTTATCCCCCTCGCCGGACCGTCCGGCGTCCCGCCCATAGCATTTTGCGGTCGCGCGAGCCTTACCGAAAGAGGCCGCTTCAAGGTAAGGTTCGCCCGATGAATGTCCATTCTTCCCGCAGTGCGGGACTTCCGCGCCGGTCCTGTTGCGCGAGCGCGACGGCGATGTCGCCATTCTCACACTTAACCGCCCGCAAGCGCGCAATAGCCTATCGGAAGCGCTGTTGATCGCGCTATCGGAGGCTTTGAGCGAAATCGGCGCCGATAAAACCGTGCGCGCCGTCGTGCTGGCGGCAAACGGCACGGCCTTTTGCGCCGGCCACGATATGAAAGAACTTACCGCGCGCCGTGCCGACGCCGACGGCGGGCGCGCCTATTTCAGCCAAATTATGACTGTGTGCAGCGGCATGATGCAGATGATCGTCAATCTGCCACAGCCGGTGATCGCAGCCGATCCAAGGCCCCGCGAGCGCGGCCGGCTGCCAACTGGTTGCGAGCTGCGATCTGGCGATTGCATCTGCGGCTGCCAAGTT
This sequence comes from uncultured Alphaproteobacteria bacterium, assembly GCA_963807665.1. Classification (GTDB taxonomy): domain Bacteria; phylum Pseudomonadota; class Alphaproteobacteria; order Rhizobiales; family Xanthobacteraceae; genus Pseudolabrys. The sequence continues at coordinate 16,606 of CAWEDE010000043.1, forward strand.
CGCGACGCCGGGCGTCGATATCGGATTTTTTGTTCGACGCCGATGGTGGCGCTTTCGCGTAACGTCGCGCGTAAGCACGCCATGGAAATGCTGCTCACCGGCGAGATGGTGGCGGCCGACGATGCCGCGCGCATTGGATTGATCAACCGAGTCGTCGCGGCCGGCGAAGAGCGCCAAGCGGCCGTCGCGCTCGCCAAACAAATCGCATCAAAATCATCCTACGTGCTCAAGATCGGCAAGCAGGCCTTCTACCGCCAGGTCGAGATGGGATTGGCGGCGGCCTATGCTTTCGCGTCCGAAGTCATGACCGAGAACATGATGGCGCGTGACGCGGAGGAAGGCATTGTGCGCCTTCATCGAGAAGCGCGAGCCAAAATGGCAGCGACAAATAATTCATTTCAATATTCATTGAAATATTTCTTGACAGCCTGATTTTATTTCGATAATCATTGAAATATGGAAAAATCAGATGTCGTTGCTGCTTTGGCAGCGCTCGCCCAGGATAACCGACTCGATGTGTTCCGCTTGCTGGTTCAGGCCGGGCCGGATGGCCTGCCCGCCGGCCTGATCGCCGAACGTCTCAAGCTGGCGCCGAACACGCTGACGTTCCACTTCGACCGTCTTCGCTCCGCAGGACTGGTCACGGTCCGTCGCGATGGCCGCTCGATGATTTACGCCGCGCGCTTCGAGGCCATGAACGGCCTGCTCGGTTTTCTCACCGAGAATTGTTGCGAAGGCGCGTCGGAGGCTTGCACGCCCGCGGTTTGCAAGCCGTCCCGCACGAAAAAAGCAAAGGTTGCCGTGTCATGAAACGTCTGCATGTCCACGTCTCGGTCGCTGAAATCGACAAAGGCGTCGGGTTTTATTCGGCCCTGTTCGCGGCCAAGCCCGCCGTCGTCAAAGACGACTATGCGAAATGGATGCTCGACGATCCGCGCATGAATTTCGCCATCTCGACGCGCGGCCGCGAGCCGGGCCTCGATCATCTCGGCATTCAGGTCGAGGATCAGACCGAACTGCATGAAGTCTATGGCCGCCTTAAAGAGGCCGGCGGCACGGTCATCGAACAAGGTGAAACGGCTTGCTGTTACGCCAAGTCGGAAAAATCCTGGATCGACGATCCGGCGGGCATTTCCTGGGAGACCTTTCACACCACGGGCGACAATATCAGCTACGGCAATGGCAGCGGCGAGAACGAAGCGCGGGTAGCGCATGCGAAGGCATGTTGCGTGCCGCAGGCTGCGCCCGCTCCGGCCGCCGTGTCCGCTTGCTGTAAATGAGGCCGCTATGTCCGACCGACCATTCAACGTCCTATTCCTCTGCACCGGCAATTCGGCGCGCTCGGTCCTTGCCGAGGCGATCTTAAACAAACTCGGCCTCGGCCGATTTCACGCCTACAGCGCGGGAAGCCAGCCAAAGGGCGCCGTCAATCCCAACACCATCGAACTGCTTGGTGGGCTCGGCTATGCGACCTCGGGATTTCGCTCGAAGTCATGGTCAGAGTTCACCAAACCGGGCGCGCCTAAATTCGATTTCGTGTTCACCGTTTGTGACAGCGCCGCCGCCGAGACCTGCCCGGTGTGGCCCGGCCAGCCGATGACCGCGCATTGGGGCATTCCGGATCCGGCGGCCGACGCAAGGCACGCCCGCCGAAATCGCCCTCGCCTTTAAGGACGCCTACCGTATGCTGGAGCGACGCATCGGCATATTCGTCGCGCTGCCGATCCGCAGTCTCGATCAGTTGAGCTTGAAAAACCGGCTGAAGGAAATCGGCCGCATCGAAGGCGCAACTGCAAAAGCCACTGAACCCGGCTGATGGCAAGTCTCGCGCGCCGCGCTGTCGCTGAAGGGCTGGGCACGGCCTTCCTGCTCGCCGCTGTCGTCGGCTCCGGCATCATGGCCGGCGAATTTGTCCAACGGAAATGCGGGGCTTGCTCTGCTGTGTAACACGCTCGCCACCGGCGCGATCCTCACGGTACTTATTCTGGTGTTCGGTCCGCTGTCTGGCGCTCATCTCAATCCAGCCGTGAGCATCGCCTTCGCGCTGCGACGGCGAACTGCCGTGGCCGACGCGGCAATTATATCGCGACGCAAATCGCCGGCGGCCTGTTAGGCGTTTGGGTGGCGCATTTGATGTTCGAACTGCCGGTATGGCAATTCTCGCAGCACGCGCGAACAGGCGCCGGGCAATGGCTGGCGGAATTTGTCGCGACCTTCGGCTTGCTGCTGACGATATTGGGTTGCCTCGCGCGTGCGCCCGCTGCCATTCCCTATGCCGTCGGCCTTTATATCACCTCCGCCTATTGGTTCACGGCGTCCACGTCATTTGCCAACCCGGCGGTCACTATCGCGCGATCTTTGTCCGATACATTCGCGGGCATTGCGCCGGTTAACGCGCCCGCCTTCATCGCCGCGCAGCTCATCGGTATGTTGTCGGCCGTGTGGCTGGTGCGCTGGCTATGGCGGCAATAGTTTCCATCACGCGGTCTTGATAGACACGCGACCCTTCCGGACCGCGCATCGATCGCTTATATCTGTTGGCCATCGTCTGCAAAGCGGCGCCCTCGCCGATCGGCCCCATGAACAACTCGTCCCTCGTATTCACGCCGGCGGTGCAAAAGGCGCAAGAACAGCGTGGCTCGGCCAAGGCTTATGCGAGGCGCGTCGAGGAAGGCTTTCCCGACAAAGTGACGCCGGAACTCGCCGCCTTCATCGCCGAGCAGGACACCGCGTTTCTGGCGACCGCCAATGCACAAGGCGCACCTTACATTCAGCATCGCGGCGGCCCCAAGGGCTTCATCAAGGTGATCGACGAGCACACGCTCGGATTCGCCGATTATAAAGGCAACCGGCAATACATCACGCTCGCCAATCTGACCGAGAACGACCACGCCTATCTTTTCCTGATCGATCCGGTGCGCCGTCAGCGCATCAAATTATGGGGCCGCGCCCGCGTCGTGGAAAACGACCCCGCTTTGGTCGAGCGGCTGTTCGACAAAGGTTATAAAGCCAAGCCCGAGCGGGCCATTCTGTTCACGATCGAAGCCTGGGATGTGAATTGCTCGGCACATATCGTCACGCGTTTCACCGAAGCCGAGATTGGCGAAGCGCTGGAAAAGGTGCAAACCAAGATTGCCGAGCTCGAAGCGGAGAACGCGCGGCTGCGCGCGGCACTCGCGGAAAAAGAAAAATGAACCACGACGCCTATCCCGACAGTTACATCCGCGGCATCCTGAACACGGTGAAGACCATCGCCATGGTCGGCATATCGCCGAAGGAAAACCGGCCTAGCTATTTCGTCTTTAAATATCTGCTCGAGCGCGGCTACCATATGATTCCGGTCAATCCCGGCCACGCCGGCAAGGAAATTCTCGGGCAAAAGGTCTACGCGAAATTATCCGACATCCCCGAGCCGATCGACATGGTGGACGTTTTCCGCGCCTCCGCCTTTGTCATGCCGATTGTCCAGGAGGCGCTGACACTCAAGCCCAAACCGCAGGTGATCTGGATGCAGCTCACGGTGCGCGATAATGAAGCGGCGGCGCTCGCGGAAGCGGCCGGCATCAAGGTGGTTATGAATCGCTGCCCGAAGATCGAATATGGCCGCCTGTCCTCGGAGATTTCCTGGATGGGCATCAATTCGCGTACGCTCTCGTCCAAGCGCGCGCAAAGTTACGGCACCGGCTTCCAGCGCATGGGGCTAAACCCCATCGATAACAGTCGGAAAACCTAAAACCCGTTCTCTTTCCTGCCTGAAAACGGCAACTCCCTTCCCTTGACCCGTGGCGGCCATCGGCTAAACCAGCGGGGAACCGGGCGGCAATGTCCGGCAGCAGAGGAACCGACCATGGCCGACGCCGAACGCATTCCGGGATTTGACACGCTGGCCATTCACGCCGGCGCCAAGCCCGACCCGACGACCGGCGCGCGCGCCACGCCGATCTATCAGACTACATCCTTCGTGTTCGACGACGTCGATCACGCGGCCTCGCTGTTCGGCCTGCAAGCCTTCGGCAACATCTATACCCGCATCGGCAATCCGACCAATGCGGTGCTGGAAGAGCGCGTCGCCGCGCTCGAAGGCGGTACCGCCGGCGTCTCGGTTGCCTCCGGCCATGCCGCGCAAGTGATCGTCATGCACAATCTGATGACGCCGGGCGACGAGTTCGTCGCCTCGCGTAAACTCTATGGCGGCTCGATCAACCAGTTCAACCACGCCTTCAAGAATTTCGGCTGGAATGTCGTATGGGCCGATCCCGACGACCTCGGCTCGTTCGAAAAGGCGGTGACCGGAAAGACCAAAGCAATCTTCATCGAGTCGATCGCCAATCCCGGCGGCGTCATCACCGACATCGAGGCGGTATCCAAAATCGCGCGCAAAGCCGGTGTGCCGTTGATCGTCGATAATACCTTGGCTACGCCTTATCTGTGCAAGCCGTTCGATTACGGCGCCGACATCGTCGTGCATTCGCTCACCAAATTTCTCGGCGGCCACGGCAATTCGATCGGCGGCATGGTCGTGGACGGCGGCAGCTTCAACTGGTCGCGCGAGGGCCGCTATCCGATGTTGTCGGAGCCACGCCCGGAATATTCCGGCATCGTGTTGCACGAAACCTTCGGCAATTTCGCCTTCGCCATCGCTTGCCGCGTGCTGGGTCTGCGCGATCTGGGACCGGCGCTTTCGCCGTTCAACGCGTTTCTCATTCTCACCGGCATCGAGACACTGCCGCTGCGCATGCAGCGACATTCCGACAATGCAATGGCCGTGTCCGAATGGCTGGCGAAACGCCCGGAAGTGGCCTGGGTGAGCTATCCCGGTTTGACTGGCGATAAATACAACGCGCTCGCCAAGAAATACGTGCCGAAGGGCTGCGGCGCGGTATTCACTTTCGGCCTCAAAGGCGGCTATGATGCCGGCGTGAAGCTCGTTTCGAACGTGAAGCTGTTCTCGCATCTCGCCAATATCGGCGACACGCGTTCTTTGATCATTCATCCGGCCTCGACCACGCACCGGCAATTGTCCGACGCGCAGAAGGTGCAGGCCGGCGCCGGACCCGACGTAGTGCGGCTCTCGATCGGGCTTGAGGACAAGGCCGACATCATCGCCGATCTCGAACAGGCACTCGTTTAATTCGTGAGTACGAAAGTCATTCTCGGCACCGCGACGCCGGGCGGCGGCTTCCCGCTCTATGGCGCGGCTTTCGCCGACGCCATCAACGAGGCCGATGCGTCGTTGAAGGTTGAGCCGCGCAACACCAAAGGCTCGACCGAAAACATTCCGCTGCTTGAGGCCGGCCAGCTCGATATCGGACTATGTACCGGCGAGCCGGCTTACGAGGCTTGGGAAGGCATCGGACGCGGGCGCAGCGATCTCAAGATTGTCGCGGCGATGTATTCGACCGCCGGCATGTTTGTGGTGCGCGGCGACAACCCGGCGCGCACGATCTCCGACCTCAAGGGCAAGCCTGTGGCGTTCGGCGCCAAAGGTTCCGGTCTCACCATCCTGTCGCGTTATGTGCTCGACGGGCTCGGCCTCGACCAGGTCAGGGATTTCCAGGCGATCTATCTCGACAAGGCCGGCGACGGGCCCGCCATGGTGCTCGACGGGCGCGCCGCGGCGCTGTGGGGCGGCGGCGTCGGCTGGCCGGGCTTTGCCAAGGTGGCCGAGGCCGGCGGGCGCTTCATCGCGCCGTCGCCCGAGGAAGCCACACGTATTCGCGCCAAGCATAGTTTTCTCAAGGCGACCACCCTGCCCGCCAACAGTTATGCTGGCCAAACAGCAAGCGATCGCGTCGGTCGGCTCCTGGAGTTTTGTGCTGGCAAGACCGACGCTGGAGGACGATATCGCTTATGCGCTCGCGCGCGCGCTCGACAAAGGCCATGCCGGCCTCGCCAAGCGCCTGGCACAGGCCTACTGAGACCACGCCCGCCAATACTGCCGCCGCGGCGCCGCGCGCTGACCTCATCCATCCGGGCGTGCAAAAATATCTGAAAGAAATCGGGCTCTAGACGGCCCTACGATGCCACAGCCGCTGCGCATGCGCGACCGCGATCGTGAACACCAAAATCGCCAGCACCTGATGCGCGAGCGCCAGCGGGATCGGCGCCTGCTGCAATAGCGTGACGATGCCGAGCGCGGCCTGCATGGTCACCGCGCCCGCGAGCACCAGCGCGCCCGCGGTTTCGCGCCGCATATCCCAAGCGTCGTTGGCGTGAATCAGAGCCAATAACCAGATCGCATAGGCCATCATGCGATGATCGAACTGAACGGTCAGCGCGTTCTCGAAAAAATTGCGCCATAGCGGCGCGATGAACCACAGCCGCTCCGCCGACGGAATGAAGGCTCCGTCGATCAGCGGCCAGGTGTTGAATACGAGCCCCGCATTATTTCCGGCGACCAGCGCGCCAAGATAGATTTGGCCCAGCACCATGGCGCCGATCGCCAGGGCGGTATTACGCAGCCGTGCTGGCGCTCGAGAAGGTGCAAGCGGCGCGAGCTGCTGCGCGGTCCAAACCACCGCGGCATAGATCGTGCTCGCCAGCGTGAGATGAAACGCCAGCCAATAAGGTTGCACGCTCACGCGCGCGCCGGTCAATCCCGACGCCACCATCCACCAGCCGACCACGGCGAGTAAGCCGAAGGCGCCCAGTATCGTCCATAGCCGCCCGCGCAAACCTGGCGGTATCCAGCCGCGCGCCAGAAAAAACAGGAACGGCAGGCCAAATACCACGCCGGTCGCGCGCGCGAGCTGGCGGTGCGACCATTCCCACCAATAGATCACCTTGAATTCGTCAAGACTCATGCCGCGGTTGAGTTCGCGGTATTGCGGGGTCGCCTGATAATTCGAAAATTCACGTCTGCCAATCGTTTTGCGACAGCGGCGGCAGCGCGCCGGTCACCGGTTTCCACTCTACGATGGATAGGCCCGACACCGTGAGCCGCGTGGCGCCGCCGACCACAAGCGTCATAAAAATCATTGCTGCCACGACGAGCAGCCAAAGCCGCAGCGTGCGCGGGCGATAAATTGAAATCTGACGCCTGATCGGACATGTTTCTCGAATTGTTTTCTTGCAGGAGACCGCGCGGACCATATAGTCATGGCGGCGGCGCCGCAAATTAACTTCGAGAAGATCAGCCATGTCCATGCGCACCCGCAAATTGATTGGCACCGTGGCACTTCTGCTGCTGGTGTCGGCATGGGGCCTGCTGGCGATGGCGCTGGCGCAATCGGTCCTGACCGATATCAACGGCTTCGTTGCGGCGCTCTATTACGTCGTCGCGGGCTTGGGCTGGGTGCTGCCAGCCATGCCACTGATTAGTTGGATGTCTCGGCCCGACGCGCCGCGAGCTTAATTGGGGCGCGCGATTAAGCCGCGTTGACGCGGCGGAATCTGTTCCACATCGCGGTAGCGGCGCCCGACATGAGAACTTTCAGATAACGCTGCTGCTGGAATTCGCCATTGACCGAAATACGCGGCAGCGCGGTCAGATGTTCGCGGTGCACTTTGAACAGCACGCCGGGCCGTGTCGTGGTCGCAGTCTTGAAGCCGAGTTCCGCCGCGATGCGGAATTCGCGCGGGCCGGCCGAGGTCGGGTCGCCCACCGGATAGGCCAGATGTTCCGGGCGCCTGCCGAGAGCGGCCTCCAGCACCGAGCGGCTCATTTCCATTTCGGCGCGCACGCTGGACTCGCTCGCGACCTTCTTGAGCATCATGTGATTGACGGTATGGGCGCCGATCGTCACCAGAGGATCGGCCGCGAGATCCGCGATCTCTTGCCAGTCCATGCAGAGGTCGCGGCAAAAGGCGGCGATATCCACCCTGTAGGTCGCGCACAGGTCGCGCACGAATTTCCGCAATTCGTCTTCGGTCTTCATGCTGCGCAAATAGCCATAGACCGCGTCATAGAGTTCGCGCTTTTCGCCCACGCTGCCGCATTCGAAAAACCGGTCCTCGCCGTTGATGACCATGCCGATGCGGCTGTTCTGCGCGATCACGGCTTCGAGCGCGACCCACCATAATTCGCCCAGCCGATCGGGAAAGCTTGTTGGGATGTAAAGCGCGAAGGGCAATTCGTATTTCTTGAGTAGCGGATAAGCCCAGCGCGCCAAATCCTTGTATCCGTCGTCGAAAGTGATGCAAACGAAACGGCGCTTGAAGTCGCCGCTGATAAAACGCCTGTGCATTTCGTCGAGCGAAACCACGTCGATGCGGGCGCGCGACAGCCGTCGCAACAGGCGCTCGAGGAATAATGGGGTGATTTCGAGCAGCCGATTCGGCTGGAACAATTCCGGGCGCGGCGGGCGGACATGATGGAGCGTCAAAATGGCGCCAACGCCGCCTACCAGCGGCCGCATCAAATGATGCATTCCGCTGAAATAGAGCGTTTCCAGCCCGGTCCGGATGATGGTTTTCTTCATTCCCGCCAAGGTTTGAGGCCCTAAAAGTTAAGTCGTTCTAATATCCCAACCCTTTGTTGAGAAATATTTGCGAGCTTATCACCAGCATTAACTAAAGAACGTTACCGCCCAAAGGGCCGATTATGAACGTCGTCGCTATTCGCCTGCCCAACCCCGATAGCCGGATCCCGCCGGCCATCGATGGCCGTATTGCGCGGGTCGAGATATTCGACGACATGGCCGCGGCCGAGCCGAATTGGCGAGCGCTGGAGCGAGGCAACAGCCTAGCAACGCCCTACCAAGGCTACGACTTTCTCAGCCTATGGCAACGCCATGTCGGCGCCGATGCCGGCATGCGCCCATTCATTGTCGTCGCCTTCAACACCGCCGGCACGCCGCTGTTCCTGTGGCCATTCGGCATTCGGAAGCTTTGCGGCCTGCGGGTGGTGGAATTCCTCGGCGGCAAACACGCCAATTTCAACATGGCGCTGTGGCGCCGCGACGCGGCGGCTAACATTACGCAAATCGATCTTTCCGCCGTCCTCAATCTGCTCGCCCAGCGGGTAGATATCGTGCGGCTTATCAACCAGCCGCTGACCTGGGCTGGCAGCACTAATCCTTTCGCCTTGCTGGCGCGCCAACCGTCGGCCAATTACGGCGTCAGCGGCGCGTTGGTGCCCGACTTTGAGGCGTTGTTTCGCGCCAGCACCAATGCCGCCACGCGCAAGAAAATGCGCAAGAAGGAGCGTGCGCTGGCCAGCTACGGCACGGTTCGTTTCGAGCGGGCGCAAGGCGCCCATGACGTGCGTCGCGTGCTTGATGCCTTCTTCAAGCAGAAAAGTGTTCGCATGCGCGCGCGCGGCGTGGCGGATGTCTTTGCTACGCCCGGTGTGCGCCGCTTTATCGAAGCCGGCGCGACCGAAGTTGCCTCCGAACGCGGGTCCCCGATCGAACTTTATGCGCTCCGCGTCGACGACATCATCGTGGCCACCTTGGGTGGTATTGTCGGCGGCGGGCGCTTTTGCGCCATGTTCAATTCGATCGCGCAAGGCCGCTACGCGATCGAAAGCCCGGGCGAGCAATTGATCGTCAATCTCGTGCGCAGTTGCTGCGAGCGAGGCCTCGACACTTTTGATCTTGGCGTTGGGGAAGCGCAATATAAAACATTATTCTGCGGCGACGCTGAGCCGTTGTTCGACAGCTACCTGGCGCTGAGCCCAGCAGGCCACTTGCTCGCTCCCGTTTTAGCCATGGGAGCTTCGGCCAAGCGCGTCATCAAACAGCACCCCGTTTTGTGGGCATTGGCAAGTACGACGCGGCACATGATCGCGCGTTTGCTGGATGCGGTCTAATCGATGACTTAAGCGGCAGCGGCTTGCGGGTTGCCGGCCAACACCGTCACGTCGGCAAAACCCGCCAGCATCAGCCTGTCACGCGCTACGCGTGTCGCCGGATTGGCCGGATCGGCGGCCACCAACACCGCGCGATGCGCCAGCGGCGCGAAGCGTTCGAGCGCCACATCCGCGGCCGATCCCACATCGATCACCACGTGATTGTAGCTTTGCACCAGCGCCTCGATCACGGTCGCCAGCATCGGCGAAGCCGAGAGCATTGCGGCGTCGTTGCCGACGGCTCCGGTCGCCACCAGATGGACGTTGGAATACCGGTCGCGTGTAATAATGTCGCCAAAAGACGCGCTGCCGCGCACCAGATCGGCGATACCAGGCGCATCGGGATCGGTCGAAATCACCGATAGATTGGGCGCGCCGAAGGCAAGATCGACCAGTACGACATTGGCGTCCTTGGCGAGCGCGCGCGCGAGCGTAATGCCGGCAAAAGTGGTACCGGCATTGCGCGTGGCGCCGACCACGGTAACGCGGCGGCCCGCTTCGCCGGCTTGCCGCAGACTATGCGCGATCTGCTCCACGGTGCTCATGGTCATGGGCAGCGCCGCCGCGGTGGCAATTGGCGCCATGGCCGCCGGCACAAGCGGCGGCGACGCCATGCGCGGTACCGGCGGCGCGCTCATCATCGGAGACGTACTCATCATTGTCGGCGCCACAAAGGCCGGGGCATAGGCGTAACCTGCCGCCACCGCCGATGTCGGCGCCAGCAACGCGCCGGTCACGGTAAAGCCAGCCGAAAGCGCGAAGGCGGCGAAAGCGGCGATCAGAATCGTCGGCATTTTCTTCGGATATGTCGGCAACGCGGCGGGAGCGGCGCGAGATATAATGCGCGCTTCCGGCGGCGTAGCGTTGATATTGTCGCGGGCCGAGGCTTCGCGGTACTTCGTCAAATAGGATTCGAGCAGATCGCGTTGAGTCTTGGCCTCGCGCTCGAGCGCGCGCAATTGCACGTCCTGTTCGTTGCTTTGCGATGCGAGTTTCTTGACGGTGTCGAGGCTTGCCGTGAGCGTTTCAACACGGTTGCCGGCGACCACCGCATCATTGTCGAGCTGGCGCGCGAGACGCTCGCCTTCGGTCTTGATCTGGCGGTCGGCTTCGCCGATCTGGGCTTTCAATTCCTTGATGCGAGGATGCTGATCGAGCAACGTCGCGGATTGTTCGGCCAGTTGTGAGCGCAGCGCGGCGCGCTGTTCGACCAACTGGCGCATCGCATTCGAATTGGCGAAATCGGAGGATTCCAACGGCTTGCCGGACCGTACTTGGTCGCGCAATTGCCGTGCGCGCGCCTCGAGGTCCGCCTTTTGGCCGCGCGCGGCGGCGATCTGCGAATTAATTTCGGTGAGCTGCTGGTTGGGCAGCGAGGTATTGTTGGAGCCGACGAACAAATTGGATTTGGCGCGGTATTCCTCGACCTTGGATTCAGCGTCAGCCACCTTCGTGCGCATTTTGTCGATCTCGACGGCTAGCCAATTGCCGGCGGCACGCGTCTGGTCCTGCTTGGCGGCTTGCTGCATGCTGAGATAGGTATCAGCTATCGTATTGGCGACGCTGGCGGCGAGATCCGGATTGGCCGAGGAAAAATCGATGGCTATGACGCGCGATTTATCGATCGCATAAACGTTGAGCCGTTCGTAATAGGAATCCAGTGTGCGGTCTTCGCGCGACAAGGTGGTCGGATCGCGGCCGATACCGATTAGTCCGAGCAGCGTGCGAAGCGTAGCGCCCGCCGAATCGAATTCCGGATTTTCGTTGAGCTTTTCCTTCTTGATCACGTCGCGCGCCAGATCGCGCGAGAGCACGACCTGGGTCTGGCTGGCAACGGCTTCCGGATCGATATTGGTGCGATCGCTGGTGCCCTTGTCCGCTTCCGCGCGCATGAAGACGTTCTCGCGCACCTCCAGCAGCAAGCGTGATTCGGAGCGATATCGCGGCGTCATGACATTGACGACGACAAAGGCGGCTGCCGCCGCCATCAGCGTGAAGCCCAGGATCCGGGTCTTACTTTGCCATAAAGCGCGGCCTAAACCGCGCATATCGGGCTCGCCGACCATGACGGGCGGCTCAAACGCCGGCGCGGGCGCCATGGCAGCTTTCGACTTTTTACGGAAGAACATCCCTACTCCAGACGCACGCTTTTGTGGCTCCGGAATGATCTCAAACTATTATGGTTGCTTCCGCGTTAATCCCGGCCACGAAGTTTGCCGTCGTTAGGTTTTGTTAACCATCAAGACCGCCTAATCGGCCATGCGATACCATTCCCCGGCCGGACCCGCGCGATGCCGCCACTAAACATTCTGCATATTTTTCGCTCTCCGGTCGGCGGGCTGTTCCGCCACGTGATCGATCTTACTCGGGAACAGGTCGCGCGCGGCCACCGCGTGGGCTTGATCGCCGACAGTAGCACCGGCGGCGCGCGCGCCGACGATGTTTTCGCGGAACTCGCGCCGAAACTCGCGCTTGGCGTCACGCGCTTGCCGATGCAACGCAATCCATATCCGGGCGACATCGGAACGCTCGTTCGCATTATGCGCCATATCTCGAAGTCAGATGCCGACGTGCTGCACGGGCATGGCGCCAAAGGTGGCGCCTACGCCCGCCTAGCTCTCACAAAAAAGCGCGCGATACGCGCCTATACGCCACACGGTGGCAGTTTGTTGTTTAGCAACGATACGCTGGCTGGAAAATTCTATTTGTTGACCGAGCGTATGCTGATGCTTTCCACCGATTTATTTCTGTTTGAAAGCATTTACAGCTCGGAGATATACCGCCGTAAGATCGGCAACCCGGGCGAGCACACACGCATCGTTCACAATGGTGTATCAGGCGCGGAGTTTGAGCCGGTCGCGATCCAGCCTGATGCGACCGATCTGTTGTTCATCGGCGAATTGCGGCCGGTGAAAGGCATCGATGTGTTGATCGATGCAATCGCAAGCCTGCATCGTGACGGCCGCCCGGTGACGGCAACATTGGTGGGCGATGGCCCAGACCGCGCTGCGTTGAGGGCGCAGGCCGAGCGTCTTGGCCTAGGAAAGGCAATCCGATTTATGCCGGCCATGCCAGCGCGCAAGGCGCAAGCGCTGGGGCGGATTATGGTCGTCTCCTCCCGGGCAGAATCTCTGCCCTATGTGGTGCTGGAAGCGGCCGCCGCCGGCAAGACATTAATTACCAGTCGGGTTGGCGGAATCCCCGAAATCTATGGGCCACTGACTGATAACCTAGTGTGGCCACTCGACGCTCCTACGCTGGCGGGTGCTATTATGAACACGCTCGACAATCCGCAGCAGGCCAGCGATCTCGCCCAAAGCCTTCGGAAGCGCGTGGCAGAGGGCTTCTCCCTCGACAATATGGTTGAAGGGGTGCTCGCCGCCTATCAGGCCGCGCTGAGTTCCAAACTGAATTCCCATTAACGCCATTTTGGGCCTGCCGATAAGCATTTCTTGAGAGTCTTTCCCTAGTAATTTCCATGAATTAGGGACAAACCGTGCCGCCACGCGCAGCCTCGTGAACGGCCGTTTGCTAGCGCTCGATATGACCGATACCGACACCCGTCCGACCATGAGCGCATCGAGCGTAGCCGTCGTACTCGACCGCATACGCGAGCCGCGACGCGCCGTGCCACCCACGCTTACGCCGGAAGCGATCGCCGTCGCTGCACGGCCGTTGCCGGCATCGATCTCGCCGATCGTGCTTGCCGGCGCCGTGCGCATGGCCGAATTCATATTGATCGTGGTGGTCGGGATGGCGATCTTTGCCGCCTATCTGCAGTCGAACGAAGGCCTGTTCTGGCGCTACCAAGTGGCGAGCCTCTTCATCGCCGGGCTCTCAATGCTGGCATTCCAGACCGCCGATATTTATCAGGTGCAGGCCTTCCGCGGCTACGAAAAGCAATATATGCGGCTCGCCTCGGCCTGGTCGGTCGTGTTCATGATCGCCATCGGCGCATCGTTTTTCGCCAAGGCGGGTGGATTGTTCTCGCGCGTCTGGCTCGGCTCGTTTTATGTCGTCGGGCTCGCCGCGCTGGTCGCCTCGCGCCGGCTGCTGTTCCTGCTGGTCCGCAAATGGACGCGTGAGGGGCGCCTCACCCGCCGTACCGCGATTGTCGGCGGTGGCGATTTCGGCGCGCGCGTGATCGAGGAACTACGCCAGCAGAAAGATTCCGGCGTCGAGATCATCGGCCTGTTCGACGACCGCGGCGACAATCGCAGCGGCACCGAAATCGCCGGTCAGCGCAAGCTCGGCACCGTCGACGATCTGGTCGAGTTCGGCCGGCGCACACGCGTCGATTTGGTGATTTTCTCGCTGCCGATTTCGGCCGAAGGCCGCATTCTGCAGATGCTCAAGAAATTGTGGGTGCTGCCGCTCGACATCCGCCTCGCCGCCCACACCAACAAGCTGCAATTCCGGCCGCGCTCGTATTCGTATATCGGCAAAGTGCCCGTGATCGACGTATTCGACCGCCCGATCGCCGATTGGGACGTTGTGATGAAGTGGCTGTTTGACAAAATCGTCGGCGGTCTCGCACTCATTCTCGCGCTGCCGGCCATGGCGCTGATTGCGCTGGCGATCAAGCTCGACAGCCGCGGGCCGGTGCTGTTTCGCCAGAAGCGTTACGGCTTCAACAATGATTTGATCGAGGTCTACAAATTTCGCACGATGTATACCGACAAAAGCGACGCCACCGCCGCCACGCTCGTCACCAAAGACGACCCACGCGTTACCCGGATCGGCCGATTCTTGCGCAAGGCCAGCCTCGACGAGCTGCCGCAACTGTTCAACGTCGTGTTTAACGGCAACCTGTCGCTGGTCGGCCCGCGGCCGCACGCGGTCAATGCCAAGGCGGAAGCGCGGCTCTATGCCGACGCGGTCGACGGCTATTTCGCCCGTCACCGGGTGAAACCCGGCATCACCGGCTGGGCGCAGATCAACGGCTGGCGCGGCGAGACCGACACGCAGGAAAAAATCCTCAAGCGCGTCGAGCATGATCTTTATTACATCGAGAACTGGTCGGTGCTGCTCGATCTCGACATTCTGGTGCGAACGCCGTTCGCGCTGCTTAAGACCGAGAACGCCTATTGATCAGCGCCCGGGACATGACGATTGGCGGCATGGCGACAGCGCCCGTGACGCGGGCGCCGGCGGCCGCGTTGAGCGAACGCATTTTGCTGGCCGTGCTGTTCGTGTCCGTGCTGGCAAGCTCGGTTGCCTTCATCGAGCCTTCTCCCCATGACGGATTGATGGGTCTGTTGGCGGTGACCGCCCTGATCGCCGGCGTGCGCTTCGAGCGCATATTGGTACTGCCGCTGCTCCTGCTTCTAATATTCAACATCGGCGGCCTGTTGTCGCTACTCAATGTGCCAACCGAGGAGATGACGGTCCAATACACGGCCACGTCTATTTATCTCGCGGTTGACGCCCTGCTCTATGCCTGCCTCCTTGCAAAAAACACTATGCCGCGGCTAACCGTCATCAGCAACGCTTATGTGCTGACCGCTGTGATTGCAGCGCTGTGCGGCATTGCCGGATATTTCAGCCTGTTTCCCGGCGCCTACGATCAGTTGACCCTTTATGGCCGCGCGCAGGGCCTGTTCAAAGATCCCAATGTCTACGGCCCATTCCTGATCTGGCCGGCGCTGATCGTGATCGAACGGATGGTGGCTCGCCGCATAAGCTTGAGGGACATTCTTGTTGTCGGCATAATCATGGTTGGCCTGCTGCTTAGCTTCTCGCGCGGCGCCTGGTTTCATTTTGCGGTATCCGGCGCCGTGATGCTGGCGCTCACGTTTGTAACGGCGCCCTCGCCGAAGGGCCGCATGCGGGTTTTCATTTTGACCGGACTGGGCCTCGCGATACTGGTGATGGCCGTCGTCGTGTTGCTGTCGGTCGACTCGATCGGCACCATGTTCCAGGAACGCGCGCATCTATTGAATTCATACGATGTCGGCGATGGCGGCCGTTTCCGTTTGCAGGAACTCGGGCTCGATGCCTTGCTGCTTTCTCCAAACGGCATGGGACCGTTCGAATTCGCTCGTATCCATGGCCTGCAGCAGCACAATGTCTATCTACAAGCGTTCATTGTTTATGGCTGGATCGGCGGCATGACCTACATCATGCTGATGCTATCGACCCTTTGGGTCGGATTTCGCACCGCCATGGTTCGCACACCGTGGCAACCCTATGTCATCACCGCGCTCGCAACCTTCCTCGGCGAGGCCGTCGAAGGTTTCGTGATCGAACTCCGATCACTGGCGGCATTTTTTCTTGCTCTTGGGCGTGATATGGGGATTGTTCGCAGCCACGACGCGCGCGCAACAACAACTGGCCCAATAAGTCCCGCGCATTATTGATTGTACGACCGCCTCGCGGCGGACCACGCTTCTCGCCCGTCGCGATATTTAAAGCATATCGAAACGCACGGCCGCCGCAGTCAGCCAGGTCAGGCCAGCAATACAGAGCGCGCAAAATACCGCGGCCGAGCCGAAATCCTTGACCTTGCCGATGGCGGGGTCATGCTCCATCGTTACGCGGTCGGCGAGTTTTTCGATGGCCGTATTGAGCAGTTCGACCGCCAGCGTCACCAGCAGCGAAGCGAGCATCGCGACATACCAGCCCGCGCTTGGCGCGATCAGCAAACCAACCGGGATTGCGACCGCCAGCACGGCCATTTCCTGGCGCGGCGCCGCTTCGGTTTTGGCGGCGCAAGCGAGCCCACGCAGCGTATTGACGGTGGCGTCGTATATTCTCATGGCTCGCGCGCCCATCGGAATGGCCGAAATGCTGCAAAAACCTATCGGCCCGCGATTAACCGCCCGTTACCTGATCGCGGGCTCCAAACCCGCCGCAATCTACGAAGGCGGTTTATCTAGTCTTTAACCGCCCCAGCCCTATGTTTTAGTGCCGCCATCAAACCCATTAACGGACTTAAAGAGGCTTAGGCGATGACGACGCATCGGCGAGCGCCACAGGCAGCCGCGGCAAACCAGGCTGCGCCCTTGCCGCGCCCACGCGGGCCGATTGCCGGCGGTCTGCGGTCTGCGCTGACCGCGGCCAACCGCTTCGTCTCGATCGGCTATATGTTCCTGCGCGCGACCACCGCCGCCAGCGCTGTATTTGCAGGGCTCGTGCAAACTTTTGTCTTTGCCCGCGTATTTAACCCCGAACAGTTTTCAATTTTCGTCCTGTTGGCTAGTTTCGGAATGTCCCTCGCGTTTCTCGACTTCGGCATCGTCAAGCTTCTATTTGTCCGGATGCGGGCCACATTCCTCACAGGTAAAATTGAAGAAAGCATTGCTGCGCAATCGACGGCGGTCGTAGCATTTTACGTGGCTATTGTTGTGTTTTGCGCGTTGCTGTGCGGCGTAATATTTACTGCACTGCCTGCCGTCTCGGCATGGAATGCGATGCAATTCACGCTGTTTTTCATATTTTCCGCGATCAATTTCGTCTGGTTCGCATTGCGTAACCTTAGCGTTTCAATTGACGAATTTATCTATTTTGAAAGTCTAGAAGCGATACGTCGTGTCGCTAATATGGCGCTGACTTTGGCCATGCTTATCGGATTTCCGGTGTTGGCATTTCTAATCGTCATCAATTTGCTTTGGGTGGCGTTGGTGACGGCATCTATCGTCCGACTCGTGCAAAAGGGTGCGCTTACGTGTCGTCTGGGCGGAATCCCGCAAAATCTGCGCGCCTTTTATCATGACAACCGCCATGGGTTAATCGGCAGTGGCGTTTACGCGACGACGGAAATCTACGTTTACAGCCTGCCTTATGTCGTGGTGTCAGCATTTTTTGGCCTTGGTGCCCCAACCATCATTCTCGACACAACCTTAAAAATTCTTCGTGGCGCGGGCCTACTCTATGGAGCGGCCTGTGATCTGGTAGTGCCGCGCCAGACCCGAGCATTTGCCATACGTGATGCGTCGACGCTGATCCGGTCAACATGGTTCGCTGCGATCTTGTGCGTTATCCCAGCCACCATCCTGTGCGTCATTCTAATGGTGTCTGCCGATCGGATTTTCTCGCTTCTGCTCGGGCACGTTGCGGTTATGCCCGCCGCAGTAGCTCCCATTCTTGTTGCTTTACTATTTGCCAATCTTACCCAAATGGTTTCGCACTCCCTGCTGGTTCATTCCGGCTTCTTCAAGGAGGTCGCCAAGCTTGGGGTAACCATTGCCGTGGCGCTCACAGCGACATCGGCCTTCGCCTATATGGGCAGGAACCGACATCATCGGTTTTTTGAAAGTCTACACCGGTATTTATACCTGCGGCGCCCTAATCTCGGTTGTACTGGTGCTGCGTGGCCCGGTCCATATTGTCACGAGCTACAATCCCCAACCTGACGTCGCCAGCAGTCAACTTTAGCGCGCCAGTGAGCCTATGACCGAACGTGCCCTGCGGATTACCGGCCAGATAAACCGGCTTCGCTTGAGGGATCGCTTAAGCCGCCGCACCGCCCGTATCGCGGTCGCGGCTAGCAAGCCCAGTAATGTCGCGGGCGAAAGCTGGTCGTAAAGTTTTATTTCAGCGTCACACCATTCATGCTTGTAGGGCTCGTCCCCGATGTTGAAATCAAACATCTTGAACCCGCGCTCCGTGAAATATCGCATTAGCTCCTGCAAATGGATTGTGCCTGGACTGCAGGCCTCCATTTCGCCATTGGTATATCCAGCCAATACGTAATCGTAGGTCCCGTGCAGTGTCAGGCCAAAGCTTGCGGCAACAATTGTCGAACCGACCTTGATACTGCTGACGTGAACCAGGGCATGTCGACGCGGATCGCCGGCAACGTCCAAAAAGAAATCGCGATATCCGGGCCACTCGAACATGTTGGCGACGCCAAGACTGGCGTATGAGCTTTTCTTCTCTTCGATAAGCGCGTCAATGGTCCGCTCGATGTCGGCTCGATCAACGGCTGTTGCGAACTGGACATCACCGTACTTTGCCAGACGGCGACGCTTTTTGGCGTCGGTCTTGCGCCAGGACGATGAGCGCTTGGATTGATAAAACTCATCCCAATTTCCAGTCAGATGGGTCACATAAGAATCGTTGGCGTGCGGCGTAACCTGCAATGCGAGCATCGGGTTGGCCTGCGCACCAACGGTTGCTGGAATCTTTTCCAAATCAATAAGATCGTGACGAAGATTGTTCCGCAAAAGCTGCTGAATCTCTCCCCACAAACGTATAAATTGCGCGGGCTTCACGATTTTTGAAAATCCGCGTGCAAGTAACGGCGCGTTGTAATTGCAAAGTGAGCCACCTAGCCACGTTACTCGACGCAGCCCAGTCCGAGCCGTAAATGCTAACGGCAAGATAAAGATTATTGATCCGTTATGGCGCCCGACTACGATTGCAGGCTTCACCCCCTCGCGCGTACCGATATGGCGATACCAAATCGAAAGCCAATCGAAATTCTGAAAGGCAGTGCAGTCTGCTTCCTTTTCGAAATCGCGCCAATCGCTCTCGACCTCTAAAAGGTCGAAATGAAGCGAAAGCCGAATGTCGGCAAGTAATCCGATTGCCGAAATAACGATATCGCCTTTCAGATCCGGAAGTTCGGCATCGATCCGCGCATCGAATACTGCATGCTTCATTTGAGCCATAACCGCCGGTCCGTTCGGGCTTCGTTAGCGCATAACATAAGCCGCTAAGGGCCAAGTATCATAAATACCGCCGCGGAATTGGAAAAAACCTTCGCAATAGGTAGACAAATCTTTAACTCCACCGCCCGCAACCGAACATATCCAACTAAAATACGCGGCTTGTACAAACGGTTAATCTTAAAGAGTTCCTGTACCCAATTTTCTTCGGTGCGCGTAACGCCTTGTGAAAGAATATTGCATAATTGTCGCACAATGCGCGAAACCGACATCGTAATAGCCGGAGCAGGCATTGCCGGTTCGACCGCCGCGGCAATGTTGGCGCGCGCGGGTTACGATGTAATTTTGATCGATCCGCACCCAGCCTACCCGCCGGATTTTCGCTGCGAAAAACTCGATCGAAGCCAAATCGAAATACTAAAAAAAACAGGTCTAGCCGAAGCGGTTTTAAAGGTCGCAACGCCCGATCGGAGCCTCTGGGTAGCACGCTTTGGCCACTGGTTGACAAGCGCGAAGGCGCGCAGTGCGGCATACTCTACCACAACCTCGTTAATATCATTCGCGCCGAGGTTCGGGGCGCCACGTTTATTGCCGCCAAGGTCACGGCGGTTTCGACCAGCCCCGACCGGCAGATCATCACCCTATCGACCGGCGAAGAGATTTCTGCGCGCCTGTTTGTGCTGGCAAACGGCCTGAATATCAGCCTCCGTCATAAGCTCGGGATCGACCGCAAGCTTCTAAGTGAGAACCATTCAGTCTCAATTGGCTTCGACATAAAACCAGTCGGCCGGCCAGCATTCGATTTCTCCGCTTTGACATATTATTCCGAAGGTCCGGAAACGCGGATAGCGTACGCTGCTTTTTTTCCGATTGGCACGGCGACGCGGGTCAATCTTTTTGTTTATCGCGACATGCATGATCCTTGGCTCAGGCAATTTCGGGAGGCTCCAAAGCAGACAATGCTTGCGGCGATGCCGAAGTTGGAGAGGCTCCTCGGAGCTTGCGAGGTAGATGGCTTAGTCAAGATCCGGCCGGTCGATCTTTACGTTACCGAAGGGCAGCGGCAGCCTGGCGTCGTATTGATAGGTGACGCGTTTGCAACGTCGTGTCCCGCAGCCGGAAACGGCGCGGGTAAGGCATTGATGGACGTCGAGCTGCTCTGCAACGTACATATCCCGCGCTGGTTTGCCGGGCCGGGTATGGGCCGGGACAAAATCGCGACATTTTACGACGATCCAATTAAACGAGCATACGACTTTGCTTGCGCAAAAAAGGCTTATGCCTTGCGGTCGTTTTCGATAGATCGAGGCCTTTTTTGGTCTGCGCAACGTTGGGCCAAATTTATTTTGCATCGGCTGATCGGCGCATCACGGCAGGTTCGTAGAATTGTCCAGACGAAAGAGCTCGGCATTACACGCCTTGGTCCGTACGGGTCGGCACGGCCCCGGCGCACATTCTAGCGCGCGTACTACTTGCCAGCACTAACAACGCCCAGCAAAGCGCCGGTATTTTCCGATGTTGCGCTGCATTAGCTGCCTCCCTATAGTCCGCGCCGTTACGGTCGGGGCGTGGCGCAGCCCGGTTAGCGCACTTGTCTGGGAGACAAGGGGTCGTGAGTTCAAATCTCGCCGCCCCGACCAATTTCCTTCCCTCAATCCGGCATCAGCAATGATAGCCCGAGTTCCGCCCGGTGGCGCAGCCACGCGGTCGCGCGGTATTTCGGATCGCGCGTGACGGCGTGCATGCCGTCGAGCACGGCCAGCACGCTGGCCGCGCCCAATTTGTCGCCGAGTGCGAGCGGGCCTTTGGGATAATTGAGGCCCAATTCGACCGCGGTATCGATATCGGTGGGCGCAGCGATACGCAGTTCCGCGATGCGGCTGCCAATATTGACGATCATCGCGAGTATACGCTGCACCACAAAGCCCGGACTGTCGTTGATCGCGGTGACGGCAGCGCCGGTCGCCGCCAGAGCAGCAGCGGCCGCGCCCAAAGCCGCGGGCGACGTGAGCGGCGTTTTCATCAAAGTGCGGCGGGCCTGGAAGCGCCCGAACATATCGACCGCGACGGTGCGCGCCGGATCGAGCTTGAGCCGCAGCGCGGCGGTGGTTGCATCTTCGCCGAGCGGTGTGACGAAACATAGCGCGTCCACGCCAGGCGCGCCGCCGAGTTGGGTCTTGATGTCGGCAGCTTCGAGGAGCGCCGCAAGATCGCCGCCGCCGTTCTCATCCGCGACCCAGGCCGACTTCGGCAGCGGCTGCGGGGTGATTGCGATTGTCGGCGCATCGGCTTTTGGCGCGCCGGAATAATCGTAGAAGCCCTGTTTGGTCTTGCGCCCCAATAAGCCGCCGGCCACACGCGCGGCCAACAGCGGCGAGGGCTGATACATCGGCTCGTTGAAATAGCGCTCATAGATGCTCACCATCACCGCATGCGCGACATCGGCGCCGACCAGATCGAGCAATTCGAACGGCCCCATGCGAAAACCGGCAGCTTCCTTCATCAGCAGATCGATCTCGCGGGCGCTGGCGATGCCCTGGGCCAATATACGTAGCGCCTCGGGCGCATAAGCGCGGCCGGCATGATTGACCACGAAGCCCGGCGTATCGGCCGCGATAATCGGGACTTTGCCGATCCGGCGCACAAAGTCCGAAAGCGCCGTGACGAGGCCAGCGTCGGTGCGCAAGCCGCCAATCACCTCGACCAGTTTCATCAACGGCGGCGGATTGAAAAAATGCAGGCCGGCCACGCGCTCCGGTCTATCGCAGCCGGCGGCAATTTCAGTCACCGACAACGACGACGTGTTGGTGGCGAGCACCGCATCGGGCGCGATGCGTTTTTCCAATTCGCGAAACAGATCGATCTTGGCACCGCGGTCTTCGACAATGGCTTCGATGACGATGCCGGCGGAGGCCGCGTCATCGAGCGATTCGATGGGCCGCAGACGATCGAGAATGCCCTGCTTTTCCGGCGCGCTCATGCGGCCTTTCGACACCAGGCCGTCGAGACCCTTGTCGATGGCCGCAATGGCATCTCGCACCGCGCCGGCGCGCGCATCGAACAGCAATGTGGCAACGCCGGCCTGCGCACAAACCTGCGCGATGCCGCGGCCCATGGTGCCGGCGCCGAACACCGCCGCCACGAGATCGGGATGCGCCAGGTCCCGCACTTATTTCCCTTCGAATTTCGGTTTGCGCTTTTCCAGAAAGGCCGCCATGCCTTCCTTCTGGTCGCCGGTCGCAAATTGCAGCGCGAATGCCTTGCGCTCCAGCATCAGCGCACTGTCGAGCGGCGCGTTGAGCCCGGCATTGACGATTTCCTTGATCTGCATGATCGAAATCGGCGGCAGCGCGGCGATTTCGGAAGCGATCTCCAGCGCGCGCGGCAACGCCCGCCCGGTAGGCGCAACGTCGCTAATGACGCCCATGGCGAGCGCCTCGGCCGCCCCGAACATCCGGCCGGTCATCAACAGCAACATGGCGCGCTTTGAGCCCACAAGCCGCGCCAGTTTCTGGGTGCCGCCGCCGCCCGGCAAAATGCCGACCTTGACCTCGGGCAGGCCAAGGCGCGCGCCCTCGCCCGCCACAATAATGTCGGCGCATAAGGCGAGCTCCAGGCCGCCGCCGAGCGCATAGCCTTCGATCGCCGCGATCAGAGGTTTGGGACATTCGGTGAGCGCGCGCCAATATTTCTGCACATTGCGCGCCATGACCTCGACCGGACCGGCCTGCGCCATCTCGCCGATATCGGCGCCGGCGGCGAAGGCCGCATCCGAACCGGTCACGATCAGGCAGCGTATTTCCGGATCGGCGCCAAAGCGCGTGACCTCGTCGGAAAGACGCTTGCGCAGTTCGAGATTGAGCGCGTTGCGCACCTGCGGCCGGTTGAGCCGCAACACCACAATGTCGTTCGACGGGCGTTCGATCAGCAGCAGATCCGGCGCGCTCATGCGTCTCATTCATCCAAATAGCGGAAGGAATTGCTAGCATGCGAGGCCCGGCAAAGCCAAACGACGGGCGCCGCCACCGCGGATAGGTTCAATCGCGCATGATCGCGCGCGACGAAATCATGCGGCGCGCGCCACTACCGCGTCGATCAGCTTGCGGCATTCGGCCAGCTCATGCAGCACAGCATGTAATTTCCGCACATCCTCGCGGGTGAGCGAGCCATCGTGGCCAGGCGCGCGCCCGGCATTGAACGAAACCTCGCGCGCGTGCGGCGCAGCCGGTTCCACCATCGAAGGCTCCGGTTCCAGCGCCGGCTCCGGCTCAACAGCGCCGTGGATCGCGCGGTCGGTCGGCTCGACGCGCGGTTCCGGTGCGCTGGCGAAGGGCGGCTCGTGCCGTCCTGCGCGCTCGTCACGCTCGCCGAGATCGCGTCCAATCAGCGAGGAAATTCTTTCGCGCAGACCGCGGCTCTCGACAACCGGCTCGGCCTCGGACGCCATTGCGTCATCGGCGAATTCCTCGTCATCGCTCGCGCCATGCGGCGGCTGCGGCGCGCCTTCGAGCCACACCACCTGGACGAATTTTGTGCCCTGCTCGCGCAAAATCCGCTGCACGCCGCGGATGGTGTAGCCCTCGCCATACAATAAATGGCGAATGCCGCTCAAGAGATCGACGTCTTCGGGGCGGTAGTAGCGCCTCCCGCCGCCGCGTTTCATCGGCTTGATTTCGCGGAACCGGCTTTCCCAAAAACGCAACACGTGCTGCGGCAGATCGAGCTCGTCTGCCACCTCACTGATAGTACGAAATGCGTCCGGCGCCTTGTTGTCCAAAGCGGCCTCTCTCGTCGATTGGGTTAAACGCGTTACTGAAGTTTTTTACGCTGAAGTTTTTTACGGTGCGATCTTGTCAAAAAACCGGTTCAGGTTTTCAAGATCGCGCGGCTTTAAGCTTCGTCGGCGACGGCGTGGCCGTTGATACGCTGCTTAAGGATCGCCGACGGCTTGAACACCATCACGCGGCGCGGCGAAATCGGGACTTCCATGCCGGTCTTGGGATTGCGCCCAATACGCTGGCCTTTTTTACGCACGACAAACGAGCCGAAAGAGGACAATTTCACGGTTTCGCCACGCTCCAGGCAATCGGTGATCTCCTTGAGCACCAATTCCACGAGCGAGGCGGACTCTGTCCGTGACAGGCCCACTTTTTGATAGACCGCCTCACACAAGTCGGCCCGAGTTACCGTTTTACCAGACATCGCCTACGCAGCCCCCGGCGAAGATATCCCGCTGAATTATCGACGATATTCGCTAGAACCGAATGGGTCAACGGGGCGAATTAACATTGTGCAGGGCTCCCCCCTGGCCCGCCCCGGTCCAGACCGCCTGAAACAACTCACCACCGCAACAGGGCCGAACCCCAGGTGAAGCCCCCGCCCATGGCCTCCAGGAGAATAAGATTGCCGCGCTTGATGCGCCGGTCGGCGACCGCGTCCGCCAGCGCCAGTGGAATCGAGGCCGCCGAGGTGTTGCCGTGCCGGTCCACGGTAATAACGACCTTCTCGGGCGCGATTCCGAGTTTGTGGGCGGAGCCGTCGATAATCCGCTTATTGGCCTGATGCGGGACGAACCAATCGATGTCGGCGGCGCTATAGCCGGTGGCCTTGAAGGCGTCCTCAATCACGTCGGTAATCATGGCCACCGCATGCTTGAACACTTCGCGGCCCTCCATGCGCAGATGGCCGACGGTCTGGGTCGAGGACGGCCCGCCATCCACATAAAGTTTGGCCTTATGCCGGCCATCCGAGCGTAAATGGGTAGTGAGGACGCCGCGGTCGCTTTGGTTTCCCGGCTGATCCTGCGCCTCCAACACCAAAGCGCCGGCGCCATCGCCAAACAGCACGCAGGTGGTGCGGTCATTCCAATCCAAAATGCGTGAAAAAGTCTCCGCGCCGATCACCAAAGCGCGTTTATAGCTGCCGGCGCGTAGCAAAGCGTCGGTCACCGAC
Organism: uncultured Alphaproteobacteria bacterium; assembly: GCA_963807665.1. Lineage (GTDB taxonomy): Bacteria > Pseudomonadota > Alphaproteobacteria > Rhizobiales > Xanthobacteraceae > Pseudolabrys. Next base: position 41,959 of record CAWEDE010000043.1, read on the forward strand.
AGCGCATAGACAAACCCAGAGCAGACCGCCTGCAAATCGAAGGCGGCGCCATGGGTGATGCCAAGGCCGGCCTGGACCGATACCGCGGTGGCCGGGAAAGTCTGATCCGGCGTCGACGTCGCCAGCACGATCAGATCGATGGAACTTGCCTCTATATGCGCATTGGCGAGCGCGGCGCGCGCCGCATGAAGCGCGAGATCGGAGGTCATTTCGCCGGCTGCCGCGATATGGCGCTCGCGAATGCCGGTGCGCTGCACAATCCATTCGTCGGTAGTCTCGACTGAACGCGCCAACTCATCATTGCTGAGAATTCGCGCCGGCAGATAGCTGCCGCAGCCGAGCACGACCGAACGCAATTGGGTCACGAGGCCGCCCCGCTCGCCAAATGCGCCGAGGCTTGCCGGTCGCGGGCCATGGACTGGCCGATCTTGGCGAGCAATTCGTAGCGGATCATGTCGTAGCCCATATCGATAGCGGCGGCGAAGCCCTCGGCGTCGGCGCCGCCATGGCTTTTGATAACGACGCCGTTGAGGCCGAGAAACACGCCGCCATTCGATTTACGCGGGTCCATTTTGTCGCGCAGCGTCTGGAACGCCTGGCGCGAGAGCAGATAACCAAGCCGCGCCGTCCAGGTCCGGCTCATGGCCGATCGCAGATATTGGGCGAACTGGCGCGCGGTGCCTTCCGCGGTCTTGAGCGCGATATTGCCGGCAAAGCCTTCGGTTACGACGACATCGACGACGCCTTTGCCGATATCGTCGCCTTCGACAAAGCCTTGATATTCGAAATGCGGGAATTTGCCCTCGCGCAGGATGCTGCCGGCCTCGCGCACCTCCTCCAGCCCTTTGACCTCCTCGACGCCGATGTTGAGCAAGCCCACCGTCGGGCGTTCGATATCGAACAGCACCCGCGCCATGGCGCTGCCCATGACCGCCAGATTGACCAGATGCGCGGCGTCGGCGCCAATCGAGGCACCGACATCGAGCACCACCGACTCACCGCGCAGCGTCGGCCACAGGGCGGCAATGGCCGGGCGTTCGATACCCTCGATCATCTTGAGGTTAAACTCGCGACATCGCCATCAAGGCGCCGGTATTGCCGGCCGAAACCGCGACATCGGCGTCGCCCTTTTTCACCGCATCGATCGCCAGCCACATCGAGGATTTCCAGCGCCCATAACGCAGCGCCTGGCTCGGCTTGTCGTCCATGCGGATGGAGACTTCCGTGTGCACGAATTTCGACTTGGCCTTGAGCTTCGGGAGCTTGTCGAGCAAAGGCTCGACCAAGGCGCTATCGCCAAACAGCAAATATTCAATGTCGGGATGGCGGATGAGCGAAAGCTCGGCACCGGGCAACAGGATTGCGGCACCATGGTCGCCGCCCATGGCGTCAATCGCTATGCGAACACTATCGGGCATTGAGCAACCCTAACGGCGATGGCTTTTGCGCCGGCAACGCGGTCATCGGGGTTTGATGCACGCCGGCGAACATAACGGCTGGCCCGGCATAGACAAGCCGGTTCTGGCCGGGTTCCATAATAGCGGTTCCGGTCAAGGCTGCTCGCCACCGAAACGCTTTTTGAGCGCTTCCAGAGCGGCAAAGTGGCGCGGACCGTCATCGCCTATTTTGAGGGGGGCAAATTCGACACCGGCTTTGCGTGGATAGGGATCGACGCCAATGACCAGGAATTCGGTCGCCAGCGCCCCTAGATCGACGTTTCCGCCAACCAGCGGCTCGGGCGGGTCGGGCGCCTCAAGCGGCGCGTTTTCGTCGAAGGAGGTCTTTGCCTCCCCCGCCACCGGCGCAAACAGGACATCGACCGCCTCTTCAACGCTGTTTTCGATCGGCTCCAGGCTTACCACGCAAGTCTGCGCCACGACGGCACTGACCAGCCCCGTAATGTGGACCTTGGTGCCCTTGCGGGTGAGGTCGAATACCCCCGAAAGCGCCTTGATCTCTTGCACGGCGCCAAGTCCGGCCACCAACTCAAGCACCTTGGCGCGGATTGCGGCCGAAGCCTCGATTTCGACATGCCGGCCACTGTCCGGAATATCGTCCACGGCCACCGGCACGCTCCACACGGGCGCGGCAATCGAGGAATTGGCGGCCTTTTCCATCGGGGTCATGCCTTTATCGCGAGCCAACAGGGGCCGCGGCCGGATCGGGAAAGCGCAGATTGCCTTGCGCAAGGCTGGCCGGCGACTGAGCCCTCAGATCAAGTACCGCCAGACGCATATAGGCCGCAAGCCGCGCCGCCAAGTCCGGCAAGTCCGGCACGTCCGGCAAGTCTGGTTTGGGCGATTTGGGCGGCGAGCCGCCATAGATGTTGCGCGCGATGGCTTGGGTCAATACCGCGTCGCCGTCGGCCGCCAAAGCCGCCTGATAGGCCTGCGCCCGGCCATAAAACGCCTCACCCATGCGCTGCATCTCCTTTGGCACCTTGAGGTCGCCAATGCCCATTTCGCGTAGATTATGTTCCATATCCTCGCAAAACCGGTCGAAAACGCCCTGCCCGAGCGTGCGCAGCGCGGCTTCCTGCGCCAAGCGATCCAATAAAAGCGCCAAATGCAGCACGATCAGGTCGAAACGCCCATTAACCGTGTCGGCGACTGCATAGTCGCGGTAAAAACACGGCAATCGCGCCTGCGCCACGATCATGCCATACAGGGCGGAAATGGTGTCGGTCCGCGCAGGGCGGCGAAAGCGGGAAAAAATCATCGTGTTGGCCGGGTACGTCAACGCCCCCGCGGATGCAAGTATTATACGCAAAGCTGAGCCGAAATGAGAGTGCCGGGTTTGGGGTCGAAAATCACGCCCAATCGTTCTGTCGCGCTGCGCCTCGTGTTGGCGTTGGCTTGCGCGTTGCCGCTTGCCGGCTGCAGCGGCTTTGGCGAGACGTTGCAGCGCGGCTATGTGCTGCCCGAAGGCGCGCTCGAGCAGATTCCGATCGGCTCCAGCCAGGAGCAAGTGCTGATCGTGCTGGGTACGCCATCGACGGTCGCGACCGTGAACGGCGATGCGTTTTATTACATTTCGCAAAAGACCGAACGCGCGGCCGCCTTCATGCCGCATGAGGTCATCGATCAACGCGTGGTCGCGGTCTATTTCGACAAGGACCGCCGCGTCGAACGGATGGCCAATTACGGCCTCAAGGACGGCAAGGTTTTCGACTTCCTGACACAGACGACGGCAACCGGCGGCAACGATCTCAATTACCTGCGCGGCATTTTCCGCAGCTTCTCGCCGAGGATGGCGGCGCCAGGCTAACGTCGAGCCAAGCTGGAATTGAAAAGGGCCCGCGCAATGCGCGGGCCTTTTTTTATTTTTCGGTTCGCGCCAGCGCTTAATGCGCCAGCACCGCCAAGAGCAAGAGCGCCACGATATTCGTGATCTTGATCATCGGGTTTACCGCAGGGCCAGCCGTATCCTTGTAGGGATCGCCGACGGTGTCGCCAGTGACGGCAGCCTTGTGGGCTTCCGAGCCCTTGCCGCCGTAATGGCCATCCTCGATATACTTCTTGGCGTTATCCCAGGCGCCGCCGCCCGAGGTCATCGAGATGGCGACGAACAGCCCCGTGACGATGACGCCGAGCAACATGGCGCCGAGCGCCGAGAAGCCAGCCGACTTGCCGGCCGCGCCGCCGCCCGCGACCAGATAGATCGCGTAGTAGCAGAAGATCGGCGAGAGCACCGGCAGCAGCGACGGCACGATCATTTCCTTGATCGCGGCCTTGGTGAGCATATCGACCGCGCGGCCGTAATCGGGCTTCTCTTTACCCTTCATGATGCCGGGATGTTCGCGGAATTGCCGGCGCACTTCCTCGACAATCGCCGAAGCCGCACGCCCGACCGCGGTCATGCCCATCGATGCGAACAGATAAGGCAGCAAGCCGCCAAACAAGAGACCGACGACCACGTAAGGATTGGTCAGCGCGAAATCGAGTTTGACGCCGGCGAAGTAAGGATGCGCCGCCACGTCCTTGGAGAAGAACAGCAGATCCTGGTTATAAGCGGCAAACAGCACCAGCGCGCCCAAGCCCGCCGAACCGATGGCATAGCCCTTGGTGATCGCCTTGGTGGTGTTGCCGACCGCGTCGAGCGCGTCGGTGAATTTGCGCACCGACTTCGGCAGTCCCGCCATTTCGGCAATGCCGCCGGCATTGTCGGTGACCGGGCCAAAAGCGTCGAGCGCCACCACCATGCCGGCCAGCGCCAGCATCGCAGTAACCGCAATCGCGATGCCGAACAATCCGGCCTGTCCATACGACACCAGAATGCCGGCGATGATCACGATGGCCGGCGCCGCGGTCGATTCCAGCGAGATCGCGAGACCCTGGATGACGTTGGTGCCGTGGCCGGTGACCGAGGACTGCCGCGATCGACTTCACCGGGCGGAAGTTTGTGCCGGTGTAGTATTCGGTGATCCAGATCAGGAAGCCGGTCACCAGCAGGCCGACAATGCCGCAGATGAACAGCGACATGCCGGTATAGGCCACGCCCGAGATCGGACCGAAGCCGATCATTTGGTCGGTGACGAACCAGATCACGCCGACCGAAAGCACCGCGGAAGCGATGAAGCCCTTGTAGAGCGCGCCCATGATCGACTGGCTGGCGCCAAGCCGCACGAAGAACGTGCCGATGATCGAAGTGATGATGCAGCCGCCGCCGATGGCGAGCGGATAGGTCATCATCTTCACCAGCAAGACCGGATCGGCGTTAAAGAAGATCGAGGCCAGCACCATGGTGGCGACGATCGTCACCGCATAAGTCTCGAACAGATCGGCCGCCATGCCGGCGCAGTCGCCGACATTGTCGCCGACGTTATCGGCGATCGTCGCCGGATTGCGCGGATCGTCTTCCGGAATGCCGGCTTCGACCTTGCCGACCAGATCGCCGCCGACATCGGCGCCTTTGGTGAAGATGCCGCCGCCGAGACGGGCGAAGATCGAAATCAACGACGCGCCGAAGCCAAGCGCGACCATCGCGTCGATCACGGTGCGGTCATTCGCGGCATAATGCAGCGAGTGGGTGAGGAAGCCGAAATAAAGCGTGACGCCGAGAAGCGCGAGCCCCGCGACCAGCATGCCGGTGATGGCGCCAGCCTTGAAGGCCAGTTCCAATCCGCCGGCCAAGGTCTTGGTGGCGGCTTGCGCGACGCGCACATTGGCGCGCACCGACACATTCATGCCGATAAAGCCGGTGGCGCCCGACAGGATCGCGCCGATGGCAAAGCCGAGCGCGACCAGCCAGCCCAGCGTGTAGCCGATGATGACCAGGATCACCACGCCGACAATGGCGATCGTGGTGTATTGGCGTTTGAGATAGGCCTGCGCGCCTTCGCGCACGGCGGCGGAAATTTCCTGCATTTTCTTGCTGCCGGCATCGGCCGCAAGCACGGAACGGGTCGCCCAAATGCCATAGACGATAGCAAGCAGGCCACAGCCGACGATGATCCATAGAGTAGTCATGGTTGCCCTCAAGTTTCAGTAATAAGGCAGGCGGGAAGAACGCTCCCGCCGGCACAGGAGCGTCGAGGATGGCCGCTTTGAGGGCGCTTCACCCCGACCGGGAAAGCGCGCGGATATAGCCAAAAACGGTCGTCCAGCGCAATGCGCAATTTTCGGGCAGTTTGGGCTTTTCCCTCGTCTTTATGCGTGGGCCCTCTTTCGCTCGTCCCAGCGAAATCGGGGACTAAGGGCGATAACCGTCAAATCTGAGTTCTTGGCCTTGGATTCCCGTCGCAAGTCGGTTTTGGCCGACTTGTGCAGGTTTAGAGGCCAACCTCGGGTAAGCCCGACATTGGCGCGCGGGAATGAGCGGATTATGGCCCTAAACCGTCTGCGCCTCGGCGCGTTTGTGCAGCACCAGCCACACCAGCAGCGCGCCGGCGACCAGAACCGTCGGGAAGATCACTTCGTTGATCGCGGCCCAGCCGAAATATTGCAGCAACTGGCCGGACGAGAACGAACTTACCGCCATGCTGCCGAAAATCAGAAAATCGTTGAACGCCTGCACCTTGTTGCGCTCGCCCGGGCTATGGCAGTGGGTCACCATGGTGGTGGCGCCGATAAAGGACAAGATTCCAGCCGAGCCCCAACAGCACCAGCCCGGTCCAGAAATTCGCCACCGTCAATCCGGTGACGCCGGCGACCGCGGCCAGCCCGATCAACGCCAGGCCGATGCCGGTGATGCGCTCGACGCCAAAGCGCGCGATCAGCGAGCCGGTGACGAAACTCGGCGCATACATCGCCAGCACGTGCCACTGAATGCCCAGCGTGGCGTCCGTCACCGAATGGCCGCAACCGACCATGGCGAGCGGCGCCGAGGTCATGATCATGTTCATGGTGACATAGCTCGCGACGCCGCAGGACGCCGCCACGATGAAGCGCGGCGTGCGCGCGATCTCGTGCAGCGGGCGCGACGTCACGATGCGCTTTGGCGGGATCGGCGGCACCTTGACGGCCATCAGCACCAACGCGGCGATCACCGCGCAAACCGATTGGCCGAGATAGCTCGCGGCAAACAGATGCGGCGGCAGCATGTCCTTGGTGAAGATGACAAGCTGCGGCCCGATCACGGCGGCGAATATGCCGCCGGCCAGCACCCAGGATACGGCTTTGGGCCGGAATGACTCGCTGGCGGTGTCGGTCGCGGCAAAACGATACGACTGATGCGCGGCGGCATAGAGCCCGCCGCAAAACGTGCCGACACAACAGCAGCCAGAAATTGCCCTGCATGACGGCGCTGTAGGAAATCAGCCCCGACAAGACGCCGAACACCGATCCGGTCTGCAACGCAAAGCGGCGGCCGAAAGTGCGGGCGAGATAGCCGACCGGCAGCGTGCCGATCCACATGCCCATCACCATGGCGGTGATCGGCAGCGTGGCGAGCCCCTTATCGGGCGCCAGCATCGCGCCGATGATGCTGCCGGTGGAAACGATCACGGTATTGTTGCCGCCGGCCAGCGCCTGCGCGACCGACAGCACCAGGGCGTTGCGGCGCGCCAAGCGGTCGTCGAAAATCTCGTGCTGGATGGGCTCGGCGACGGCCGACATTTGGCGATTCCCGGTGAAAGCGTTCTCTCTTTAGCGGCGAAAAGAGAATGGGGCTACTAGTCGGGGGCTGCAGAGCTGGGTTGATTATTCGCTAGTCATTCCGGCGGCGCGGGCGCTTAGACCCGCGAACTCGCGCATTTCAAGATGAACGACCCGCCGATTTTCTCTGCAATTGCGGGTTCGCGCATGTCGGCGCTGCGCCCGGAATGACAAAAACTAAAACTTGATCGCGCCCGGATGGCGGATTTCGGCCAAGCGGGCCTTTGCCGGCGATTGCGCGCCGATCTGGCCCAATGATGCCCGCAACTCGTCGATATAAAGGTCGATCAGTTGCGCCGGGCCGTCGTCGCCGAGCGCCGCCGACCGCCCAAAGGAAAGACTTACCGGCAAAGGCAGCGTCGGCGCCAAGCGCCAGCGCGCGCATGACGTCCTCGCCCGAGCGCACGCCGCTATCGAGCACGACGGTGGCCTTTTTTGCCGACCGCTTCCTTGATCGCCGGCAGGCAATCGATCGACGCCGGCAGCGCCTCGATCTGGCGGCCGCCATGGTTGGACACCCAGATGCCGTCGATGCCGAGCTTCACGGCTTTTTCGGCGTCCTTGGGATGCATGACGCCCTTGAGCAGCAGCGGCCCGTGCCAGCGCTCGCGGTAGCGCGCGATCTCGTCCCACGTGAAAGCGCCGCCCATTTCCTGGCGTGCGAAGCGGATGATCTCGTTGGTCGAGGCGCGCGGACCGACATAGGGTCCGATGGTGGCGAAACGCGGATAGCCGTTGCGCAACAGCGCCGCCAGCCATTTCGGCCGGATCATCATTTCGTAAATCATGCGCGGCGTCGGTTTGAATTCGCCGCCCAGCCCCGCATAGGTTTCGCGCGAGCGCGTGGTGCGCACCGGCACGTCGATGGTGAGCGCCACCGCTTTGACGCCATTGGCCTCCGCCCGCTTGAGCAGATCGAAGCCGATTTTGTGGTCGTTGAGACCGAAGCGATAAAGCTGGAGCCAGAACACGTCGGGCGCGACTTTCGCGACCGCCTCGATGGTGGCGCCGCCGGCGACGCCAAGCGTGTAAGGCACGCGCGCGCGTTGCGCGGCTTTCGCCATCAACAGATCGGCCGCCGGCCACACCAGCGACGGCCCGCCCATGGGCGCGATGCCGATTGGCGCGGCATAGCGGGTGCCGAACAGATCGACTTGCGTGGGCGGCAGCGAGTTCATCACGCCGTAGCGCGGCACGACCTTGATGGCGTCAAAGGCCGACCAGTTATCGGCGATGCCGACGTCGTTGCCGGCGCCGGTGTCGCCATATTCGAAGGCGAAATGCGGCACGTTGCGCGGCGCGTGTTTGCGCATCCAGGCGCTGGTGGGAAAGCGCTTGTGGTGCTTGTCGAAATTTTTATGTTTGCCGGCCGGCGTGATCGTGGCCGGTTTTGCCGTCATGTCGTGCATGGCACGTCGCTCCCTGAGGTCTCGCTATTTTTTACCACTATAGCCGACTTTGCGCCCGCGCGTCCCGCTCGATTTCAGAAATGGCTAAAGGACGGGCGCTTGAACTTAAGGGGCTTGCCGCCGGTTGCGATAAAGCGCGCGCCCTTGCCGGCCGCGATCTTGCCGATATCGGTCGACCGCGACATTGGCCGCTTTGGCGGCGGCGCGGAAAGCCAGCCGATTTTATCGGGCGGAACCGTGCATAGGATTTCGTAATCGTCGCCGCCGGTCAAGCGCACGCTCCAGCATGGTTGGGTCGGCAGCAATCACAGCCTTGGCCGCGTCGGAGAGCGGCACCAGTCGCTACGTCGATCTTGGCGGCCGCGCCTGAGGCCGCGCACAGCTTGGCGAGATCGCCGGCCAGCCCATCCGACACATCCATCGCGCTCGAGGCATGCTCGCGCACGGCCTCGGCCAGCGCATTGCGCGGCTGTGGCAAGAGATAACGCGAGATGAGATGCTGGCGTTGCACTGCGCTGAGTTCCAGGCGGCGCCTTCGCCTTTGCGCAAGACGAGACCGAGCGCGGAATCGCCGATCGTGCCGCTCACGAATATATGGTCGCCCGTTTTCGCGCCGGCGCGCCGCACCATGGCTGCCTTCCGGCACGCTACCGAACATGGCAATCGAAATCGTTACTGGCCCTGGCGTGCGCACCGTGTCGCCGCCAAATAGCGGACACGAAAACAGCACCGCATCGCCGCGCAAGCCATTGGCAAAATCGCCGAGCCAGGCCTCGTCGATTTCTTTCGGCAGCGCCAGCGACAACAGAAATCCAAGCGGGCGCGCGCCTTTGGCCGCCAAGATCGGAAAGGTTCACGCGCAGGGCTTTGCTCGCCACCGTATGCGCGGCGTCGTCGGGGAAAAAATGCACGCCGCCGACAATGGCGTCGGTCTTGAGCACCAGATCGCAGCCGGCCGGCGGCTTGATGAAGGCAGCGTCGTCGCCAAGACCAAGCGCGCCGGGATGCGTCGCGATCGGCGCGAAGAATTTCGCGATCAGGCGATCTTCGGGGGAGATGTCATACGTTCTCGGAATTCATCGTGGGCGCCCCCGCAGGCTAGGCCGCAAATTCCGCCGCGCGCAATCTGCGCGCCAATTGGTCCAGAACCGCATTGACCATGCCGGTCTCGTCGCGCTCGACAAAGGCGGCAGCTACATCGGCATATTCCGACACGACGACGCGCGCCGGTATGTCGCGGCGGTGATCGAGTTCGTAGCAGCCGGCGCGCAGCGCCGCGCGCAACACGGTTTCGATGCGCTTGAGCGGCCAACTTTTGGCCAAAGCGTCGTCGATCAGCGGATCGAGCTTTACCTGCTCGCGCACCACGCCCGACACGATGTCGCGGAAAAACGCCGCTTCGGCTGGCAGATATTGTTCGCCCTCGACTTCGCGCCCCAACACATGCGTCTCGAACTGCGCGAGAATTTCGTTCAGGCCGGCGCCGGCGAGATCCATCTGATAGAGCGCCTGTACCGCGGCGAGCCGAGCCGCGCCGCGCCGATTGGCTTTGCGCGCGTCCTTCTCAGCTGGCGCGTTCTTGTCGCCGATGGGCTTGGCCGCGCCCATCAGGATTTTTTGAGGCGGCGCTTGAGCGCGACCATGGCGAGCGCCGCGCGTGCCGCCTCGCCGCCTTTGTTGCGCTCATCGGTGGACCGGACAAAGGCTTGCGCCTCGTTATCGACGGTGAGAATGCCGTTGCCGAGCGGCACGCCGCGCAGGCTCAGATCCATCAGGCCGCGCGCCGATTCGTTGCAGACGATATCGAAGTGATAAGTCTGGCCCTGGATGACGCAGCCGAGCGCAACGGCGCCATCATACGACGCGCCCTTGGCATCGTATGCCATGGCAATGGCGGCGGGAATTTCCAGAGCGCCGGGCACGGTGATGACATCGTAGGTCGCACCGGCGGCATCGAGCACGCGCCCCGCGCCAGTGAGCAGCGCCGCGGCGATGTTCTCATAATAACGCGCTTCCACGATCAGGATGCGAAAGCCTGCGCTTTTCGATGCCGATTTGGCGCCCGCTTTGCTTTTCGCGGGAGCGCTTTTCTTCTTGGCCATAGAGATAAGTCCTTGTTGAGCCGCGTGGTAGCAAGCGTGCAGCGACCTTAACAAGTGGCTAGCGCATTTCAATCAATCGCGCGGCATAGCGCGCCATGGTGTCGATTTCGAGGTTAACTGCGCCGCCTTCGCGCAGCGCGCCGAATGTCGTCACTTGCAAGGTGTGCGGGATGATCAGCACCGAGAAGGTATCGCCCTGCACCGCATTGACCGTGAGCGACACGCCATCGAGCGCCACCGAGCCTTTGGCCGCGATAAAGCGCGCGAGCTCCGGCGGCGCGCGTAGCGTAAAGCGCGCCATATCCATCATGTCCTCGCGCGCGATGACACTCGCGACGCCATCGACATGACCGGCGACCAGATGGCCGCCCAATTCGTCACCCAGTTTAAGCGAACGCTCGAGATTGATCTGGCTGCCGTGACGCCATTGCCCGACGGTGGTCACACGCAGCGTCTCATCGGCCGCGTCAACGCCGAACCAAGTGCGGCCGTCCTCCTCGCCGGTCTCCACCACGGTAAGACATACTCCAGCGCAGGCGATCGACGCGCCTTCGATCAGTTCGGCGCGTGGATAGCGGCAGAAAATCGTAATACGGTGCAGATTATTGGCGCGCGGCTTGACCGAACGGATTTCGCCAATGTCGGTGACCAGGCCGGTGAACATTCTTATTGCCTGCGCATGATCTTGGCCGAAAACCGGTTCCCACTTTTCGGGATCATGCGCTCGTTCTCTCAAAAGTTTCAAGCGTATCCGCACCGAGCTTCTCGCTGCCGCGGGCATGCAGAACGCCGGTCAGATCGCTCAGCGCCATGCCTTCGAGCGCATCGACGCCGGCTTCACCGATGGTCTTTTCGGCACGCAGCAAAATCGCCTCGTCGATCCAGTCGCCGTCGGCAAAAGCCGCAGCCACAATCGGCCCGCCTTCGACCATCAGGCGCGTAATGCCCTGCGCGGCGAGTTCCTTGAGCACCGCGTCGAGGTCGAGCATGCCGTTGCGGTCATCGACGCGAAACACCTTGCAGCCCTTCTGCTGCAAAATTTCCTCGGCAATGGCCGAAGGTTTGCGCGAGGTAAAGACCCAAGTCGGCGTCTGCGTTCACGGTCGCCACCACCGACATCGACAGCGGCAGCTTGAGCGAGGCATCGAGCACCACGCGCACCGGCGAGCGCTCGATCATGCCGGGCAAGCGGCAATTGAGTTGCGGATTGTCCGCCAGTATCGTGCCGATGCCGACCAGGATGGCGTCGCTTTGCGCGCGCATTTGAAACACGCGGTTGCGCGCCTCTTCGCCGCTAAGCGCGACCGGCTTGCGGCCGGCGAGACCCACTTTCTCGTCGGCCGAGACCGCGAGCTTGAGCGTCACGAAAGGCCGAGACTTTTGAATGCGCGTGATGTGGCCGGCATGGGCGCGGCGCGCTTCGTCGGCGCAAAGCCCAACATCGACGGTGATGCCCTTGGCGCGCATGCGCTCATGGCCCTGCCCCGCCACTTCGGGATTGGGATCTTCCAGCGCCGACACCACGCGCGCTATTCCAGCTTTGATGATGGCGTCAGCGCAAGGCGGCGACTTGCCGGTATGCGAGCAAGGCTCGAGCGTGGTGTACATCGTTGCGCCCTGCGCAGGTTTTTCTTGGCCTGGCGCAGCGCCTCGACCTCGGCATGCGGGCGCCCGCCGGGCTGCGTCCAGCCGCGCCCGACGATTACGCCGTCCTTGACGATGACCGCGCCGACGGCCGGATTGGGCCAGGTATTGCCCAGGCCACGGCGGCCGAGCGCGAGCGCAAGCGCCATGAAGCGGGCGTCGTCGGCTGGGGTCTCGGATTGGGTCGCCGCAGGGGCTGGCGATGTTTGTTCGTTCATTTTGGTTTGGCGGCGGCCGCCGCCTCGTCGCTCGACAACTCATCGAGCGCGGCGCGGAAGTCCTTGGCCTCGCGGAAATTGCGATAGACCGAGGCAAAGCGCACATAGGCGACATCGTCGAGCTCGCGCAGATGCTCCATGATGGCCTCGCCGATGGTTTCGGACGAGACTTCGTTTTCGCCGGCGCTTTCCAGTTCACGCACGATCTTGGATACCATTTGCTCGATGCGCTCCGACTCGACCGCGCGTTTGCGCAGCGCGATCTGCACCGAGCGCATGAGTTTATCGCGATCGAACGGCACGCGCCGGCTATTGCGCTTGATGACGGTGAGTTCGCGCAACTGCACACGCTCGAAGGTCGTGAAGCGGAAATTGCAGGTCAGGCAAACGCGGCGGCGCCGGATCACCGCCGAATCCTCGGTCGGGCGCAAATCCTTCACCTGGGTGTCGAGGCTTGCGCAACTCGGGCAACGCATGACTGGCCCCTATCTGGTAAATCGGAAAACGCGACAGCAATGTCTTCGCCTTGGCGCTGGCCGCGGCCTCGATAAGCAAATCTTCATCGACGCCCTTTTGCGACAGCACATCGAGCACCTCGACGATCATCTCGCCGACCTGGCGGAATTCCGCGATGCCGAAGCCGCGCGTGGTGCAGGCCGGCGTGCCCAGGCGAATGCCGGACGTAATCGTCGGCTTTTCCGGATCGAACGGGATGCCGTTTTTATTGCAGGTGATATGGGCGCGGCCGAGCGAGAGTTCGGCGACCTTGCCGGTGAGTTTTTTCGGCCGCAGATCGACCAGCATCAAATGGGTGTCGGTGCCGCCCGAGACGATATCGAGCCCATGCGACTTGAGTGTCTCGGCCAGCGCCTTGGCGTTCTCGACGACGTTCTTGGCATAGATCCTGAAACTCGGCCGCAGCGCTTCGCCGAAAGCGACTGCCTTGGCGGCGATCACATGCATCAAGGGACCGCCCTGCATGCCGGGGAACACCGCCGAATTGAATTTCTTGGCCAGCGCCTCGTCGTTCGTCAGGATCACGCCGCCGCGCGGGCCGCGCAGGGTCTTGTGCGTGGTCGTGGTCACGACATGGGCATGCGGAAATGGCGAGGGATGCACGCCGCCCGCTACCAGTCCGGCGAAATGCGCCATGTCCACCATCAGACAGCGCGCCGACTTCGTCGCAGATTTCGCGGAAACGGCGGAAGTCGATGATGCGCGGATAGGCCGAGCCGCCGGCGATGATGAGTTTTGGCCTGTGCTCCTTGGCGAGGCGCTCGACTTCTTCCATGTCGATGCGCTGGTCGTCGCGGCGCACGCCGTAAGGCACCGGCTTGAACCATTTGCCCGACATGTTGAGCGCCATGCCGTGCGACAGATGTCCGCCGGCGGCGAGATTGAGCCCCATGAAGGTGTCGCCGGGCGTGAGCAGCGCGAAGAATACTTCGGCATTGGCCGAGGCGCCGGAATGCGGCTGCACATTGGCGAACTGCGCAGCCGAACAGTTTGGTGACGCGCTCGATCGCCAATGTCTCGGCAATATCAACGAATTGGCAGCCGCCATAATAGCGTTTGCCCGGCAGGCCTTCGGCATATTTGTTGGTCAGCACCGAGCCTTGCGCCTCCAGAACGGCGCGAGAAACGATGTTCTCCGAGGCGATCAGTTCGATCTCGTCGCGTTGTCGGCCGAGTTCTTTGTTGATCGCGTCGTTGATCTGCGGGTCGACCTGCGACAGCGGCGCCGAGAACAGGGCTTCCGCGTCGCTTGACGGAACGGGCTTCGATGTCGCCGACATCATGGTCTCCTGGCGGCCGGCAGCGCGACCGGCGCCGCAATTGCGGTGAAATCCGGGGTTGGCTGGAAATAGCATAAGTGCCGCCAACCGCCAAGCATAGCCATGTGGGCGGCGGGGACCGCAATATCTAGGGCCAAAACGACAAAACCCCGGCCTTTCGGCCGGGGCAAGTCGCATTCGCCGCCTGTGCCTGGAGGATTATTACAGACGGTAGAGGATCTGATCGGTCCAGAAACGCTCGAGCCTATGCAGCGACTTGTTGAGCGTCGCGAATTCGTCGGCATTGATGCCGCCGACCTGTTCGACGGTGCGAACATGCTTCTGGTACAGCGTCTCGACAATGTCGCGCACTTCGCGGCCCTTGTCGGTCAACTTGATGCGCACCGAACGGCGGTCGACGCGCGAGCGCTGGTGATCGAGAAAATTCATCTCGACCAGCTTCTTGAGGTTGTACGACACGTTGGAGCCGAGATAATAGCCGCGCGTGCGCAGCTCGCCGGCCGTCAACTCCTTGTCGCCGATATTGTACAAAAGCAGCGCCTGCACCGAATTGATGTCGGAGCGGCCGCGGCGGTCGAATTCATCCTTGATCACGTCAAGCAGCCGGCGATGCAGCCGCTCCACCAAGGTCAGCGCCTCATGATAGAGAGGCCGGATATGATCGAAACGGGCTTCGCTCTCGGCCGGTTCGACCGTCTTCGCTACGGCTTTCATTTTCAACGCCCCTGTTTTTTCATCGTACGTCTCTGGTTACGAGGCCCTGTTATTCCTCGCTCCAGATGCGCCAACTTAGGCGGGGCAGTCTAAAATCGGCTTAAATAACACCATAAAGATTAGGTTTATTTACAAGGGTGAATGCTTCGTTGATGATGCAATTGAAGCGAATGGCGCAAGAGTTAATTCACCTTTAGCGGTCCGTTTCACCCGCGCACGAAGCGGAATATGCCGGAAAAATCGCGGCCCGCCTCCCCACTCTCGACATAGGCCGAATAAATCCTTTCAGCCTCGGCGCCGAGCGCCGTTTTGGCGCCAGATGCCTTGGCGGCGTCCTGCGATAGTTTCAAATCCTTAAGCATCATCGCAGCGGTAAAGCCGGCCGCATAGTCGCGGTTGGCGGGCGAAGTCGGCACTGGGCCCGGCACCGGACAATAAGACGTCATCGACCAGCACTGGCCGGAAGACTTCGACGAAATGTCGAACAGTTTCTGGTGATCGAGGCCGAGCTTTTCGGCCAGCACGAAAGCTTCCGACACCGCGATCATCGAGACGCCGAGGATCATGTTGTTGCAGATTTTGGCGGCTTGGCCATTGCCGGGCCCGCCGGCATGCACGATGGTCTTGCCCATTTTCTCCAGGATCGAGAGCGCGCGGGTATAAGCTTGCGCGCTGCCGCCAACCATGAAGGTGAGCGTCGCGGCCGTCGCGCCGCCGACGCCGCCGGACACCGGCGCATCCAGCATCAACAGGCCTCTCTTTTCGGCGGCGCTTGCAACCGCGCGCGCGGTTTCCACATCGATGGTGGAGCAATCGATCAGCAGCGTGCCTTCATTGGCGTTCTCGATAATGCCGCCGGCGCCGAGATAAACCTCGCGCACTTGTTTGCCGGCCGGCAGCATGGTGATGACCACGTCGGCGCGCGCCGCCGCCACCTTGGCGAATTCGACGCCCGTACCGCCCGCGGCTTTGAGTTTGTCGACCGTGGCCGGATTGACATCGACGCCTTCGACCGTGTGTCCGGCCTTGATCAGGTTGACCGCCATCGGCAGGCCCATATTGCCGAGCCCGATGAATCCTATGCGCGCCATCGCCCCCTCCTCCCTTTAGTTGTTCGTTTTTATTGCACGTGTTCCTGCGCCGATTTGAGCGCCAGCCACAGATAGACCGCGAGCAATCCGGCTTCCAATATCCCGGTCAAAAATCCGCCGCCGAACACCAGCGGGAAAAATATTTCGACCGCCAGCATGGAGGCAACGGAGGTGAGCCATATCACCGCGCCCCAGGCGGCGGCGAGCCAGAGGCCGACGGCGGCGACCAGATCGATCACCGCGAAAAATACCGTCGCGGTCTGCCAGGCGATGGAATGATTTTCGAACGGCTCTTGCGCGCCGAAGCCGATGCCGCACACTTCGCTCCAGTGATAGAGGCCTTTGAGCATCGACACGCCCGCCATCACGCGCAAGAACACGACCAGACGGCGCGTCCAGAGGCCGATTGAGGGCTCGCCTTCGTGCTCATGCACGGGCTCCAAACCCTGAACATTGCCTTGGACATTGCCTTGAAAATTGCCTTGCATATTTCTGGCGGCGCCGGGTTCACTCATGACAACACCAATTCATCGGCAAGCGGCGCAAAGTGGCGCTCGATTTCCGCTTCGCTCACATCGGCGAGCGCCGCCGGTTGCCAGCGCGGTCTGTTGTCCTTGTCGACGATCACGGCTCGCACGCCTTCATAAAAATCATGGCCCTCGATCACGCGCGACACTATGCGCAATTCGGCGCGCATGCACGTCTCGAAATCCCAAGTCTCGGAAGCATTTGGATTGCCGCGCCGAACCTGCGCCAGCGCAAGCTTGAGGCTTAGCGGCGATTTGGTGCGTATCAGCGCTGCGGTTTTGCCGGCCCAGGCGGCGTCGGCACTGCCGGATCCCGCTTCGCGGTCGAGGTTTGCAAGGATGTCTTCGACGCGCGCGCCGGCAAACAGCCGGTCGATCGCGGGCCGCATCGGCACAATCACCGCGCCCTGCGCGGGCTCGGCAAAGGCCGCCAGGATCGCGTCCACCGAAGTCGTGCCGCAAAGCGCGTTGATAACGTCGTCAAAGCGCGCCGACGCCACGCGGTGGGTAGCGATGCCCGCCCCTACCCCATCGGCGGCGTTGAAACGCTCGCCGGTGAGCGCGCAATAGGTTCCAAGCTCGCCCGGCATGCGCGGCAGAAACCAGGTGGCGCCGACATCGGGAAAAAAGCCGATGCCGACTTCCGGCATGGCGAATTGATAGCGATCGCCGGCGACGCGGTGCGAGCCATGCACCGAAATGCCGACGCCGCCGCCCATGACAATGCCGTCTATGAGCGCGACATAGGGCTTGCGGTAATTCTTGATCGCGGCATTAAGCGGATATTCGGCGCGCCAGAATGCCATCGCCTCTTGCGGGCGGCCGGCATTGCCCAGATCGTAAAGCGCGCGAATATCGCCGCCGGCCGAAAAGGCGCGTGCACCAGCGGCTCTTATCACCACCCGCGTCACTGCTGGGTCCATTTCCCAATCGTCGAGTTGAACGCGTAACGCCAGCACCATCGCGTGCGTGACGGCGTTGAGCGCCTGCGGGCGATTTAGCGTGACGATGCCCGCTGCGCCTATGCGTTCGAAGAGGATGTCGGTTGTCATTCGCGGGCGCCCTTACCCTCCCCCCGCGAAGCGGTGGGGAGGGTCGGTTTTCGTCGCGCAAACGATGAGAACCGGGGTGGAGGGCTTATCGAATTTATATACAGCCAATTTTTTTCCTTCTTCATTTTCGCCCCCCACCCCTAACCCCTCCCCGCCACTCGCTAGGGCTCGTGCGGGGAGGGGAATCAGGCAGGTGTCCACGCACCCGCGTCTTCCAGACGTTTCATCGCCTCATCGGTGAATTCGGCGCGCGGGCCATCGCCGCCGATAACGAACATCAGGATCGAGTCCACATTGGGATCGCCCTTGGTGACGTTTTCGAAGCGGCGGATCATGCCGGGCGGAAAGGAAACAACGTCGAGCGGGCCAAGATCGACAAATTCGAGCTTGCCGTTCTTGTCTTCCCAACTGGCGCGCCAGGTGCCGGTCATGGGAATGAAGGTCTCGTTGGTGTCGTGGTTGTGCATTTCGGGGCCGTGGCCGGGCTTGGCCTTGCAGTAGCCGAGGTTGAAGCCTTCGCTGATCTTGATGGCCGCGAGCTGCGCCGCCTTTTCGCCGACCGGCGAGGTCACGCCGCCTTCGCCTAAATTCGGCGGCGGCTGGAAGCCGATGACATTATAGAGCGTACGCTCACAGCCGGGCATCTTGCTGTCCGGCAAACCGCCGTCGGAGCCTTTGAGGTCCTTGAAGCGCGCGACGCGCTTCATCATCTCGTCTTTCGAGACGTAAATTCTCGGAAGTTGTTCCATGACGCAGCCTCCTCGATGGTTTTTCGTTGTGCGGCATAGCATAGCCAAGCCGCGCGATGGCTGCATCTCCTAGTTCCAGTTGAAAGCTGCGGTACCGGGCCTGTTGGTGCGGCGCTATTTGCCGGCCAGAGCCTGCACGCTGGGCGACGAAGTGCCGGCGAGTTCTACCTTCAGGCTAGTGGCAAAGAAAACATAGAAAAAGGCGAGCGAGATCGCCAGCACGATCACGCCAATGACCGACGAGGTGAGCCTTATCTTGGACGCCGATATCTCCAGATCGTTGCTCATGGTCGCGCCGGCCACGCCTAGGCTCTGCCATAGCTGCAAAGCGGAAAATGCCACACCCGAGACGACAACCAGCGCAACCAGAGCCAGCGAAATGCGCAAGATGATGCGGTGCTCGATGAACGACTGAGTGATGAGATCGGTTTGCGCGTTCAACGTGTCGTATTGCTTGATCACGCTGGCATATCGCTTGAGTTGCGCATTCGTATAGGCTTCGAGCACCTACGGATCGACGGCCGTCGGCGGCTGCTCCCCGTTTGTTTTGCTCTGCTGATTAGGCTGCTGTCTGACCTGCTGCTCGAGTTTGGCGACGTAGTCCTTCATGATCGAGATTTGTAATTGCAAATCCTCGCGCGTCGGCTCGGCCGCTGGCGCCGCTTGCGCCACAGTCGGCGTCCGCGACCCCGCAATGATGAGGGCCGCCATGACTGCGAAAATGAAAATGTGCCGCCAGGCCATCAGTGACACCCAGGCGTGGTGAGCCGTAATGTTTCCGGCAACCGCGCGCAGCGCGGATCGGGAGGCGGCGGCGTGACCGCGTCGGCGCTGGATTTGATCTGTGAACCAGGCGCCACCGACGGGGCCACGGCGTTTGGCTCCGGCACATTGATGATAGTCTTGCTGACGTCGGGGATGATAAATTGCGCGTGGCTGAGCGCTGCCGTCACCGCCAAGGTCGCCAAGCCGACTAACAGGCTCCAGCAAATGCCGCGCATCCGTCCCCCCGATGGCTTTAGTGTACCATGGGTGAATGCAACTTCAAATAGCAGAGACAGGCCGCCAGCTAGCCGCCGTTTTTCCAATGGCAGCAGGCGCCGGAGGCGTCAGTTTCCCAGCATCGCCCGGCTAATGATGACGCGCATGATCTCGTTGGTGCCTTCGAGTATTTGGTGCACGCGCACATCGCGCAAGACCCGTTCGATCGGGTGGTCGCGCAAATAGCCGTAGCCGCCATGCAACTGCAGGCAGCCGTTGACCACGTCGAAGCCGGTATCGGTAGCAAGCCGCTTGGCCATGCGCGGCGAGCCTGCGTGGCCGCCGCCCTCGCCGTCGCCGACCGCGACCGCGGCGCGATGCAGCAAGAGGCGGGCGGCCTCGATTTCGGTGGCATAGTCCGCGATGCGGAATTGCAGCGCCTGGAAATCGGCGAGCTGCGAGCCGAATTGTTTGCGCTCTTTCATATAGCTCGACGGTGCGGTCGAGGCAGAACTGCGCGCCGCCGAGCGAGCAGGCGCCGATATTGAGCCGGCCGCCGTCGAGCCCGGCCATGGCGATCTTGAAGCCCTGCGCCTTCGCGCGCCGATGCAGATTGCCCGCCGGCACGCGGCAATTCTCGAACATCACCATCGCGGTCGGCTGCGATTTCCAGCCGAGCTTTTTCTCCTGCGCGCCGTAGGAGAGCCCGGGCGTGCCCTTCTCGACCACGATGGCCGAAATGCCGCGCGGGCCCGGCTTCGCCGGTGCGCGCCATCACCACATAAATGTCGGACACGCCGCCGCCGGAGATGAAGGCTTTGGTGCCGTCGAGCACGTAGTGATCGCCGTCGCGGCGCGCGCGCGTGGTCAGGCTCGCCGCATCCGATCCGGAGCCCGGTTCGGTCAGGCAGTAGCTGGCGAAATGCTCCATGGTGCAGAGCTTGGGCAGGAATTTCTGGCGCGCCGGCGTCGCGCCGTAAGCGTCGATCATCCAGGCCGCCATGTTGTGGATCGAGATATAGGCGGCGGTCGAGGTGCAGCCCTGCGCCAGTTCCTCGAAGATGATGGCGGCGTCTAACCGCGTGAGCGCCGAGCCGCCGACATCTTCCTTCACGTAGATGCCGCCGAAGCCGAGCGCCGCCGCCTTGCGCAGCGCCTCGACCGGGAATACCTCGCGCTCGTCCCAATCGCGCGCCTGCGGCATCATTTCGTCGCGCGCGAATTGCCGCGCGGTCGATTGGAAGGCCTGTTGTTCTTGGCTGAGGGCGAAATCCATGCCCGGCACCCTTCCTAGGATGGCTTGTTTGGTCAAGTCTCGCCGTAACCTTACCTCCCCCTGCAAGGGGGAGGTCGATTTGCGATAGCAAATCGGGCGGGTGGTCGGTTGCTGACCCTACCCCAACCCTCCCCCTTGCAGGGGGGGAGTCGACCTTGGCACAAGTTCGCATTAAAACATTCCGCAGGAGCACCCCATGGCGATCAAGTTCGGCCGTCCACTGCAGCAGAAAATCGGCTTCGTGCCGATCGAGCCGGAAAGCCGCGACGCGGCAAGCCCGCCGCTCGATCTGCCGACGCGGCTGCGCCGCAACCGGCGCAGCGAATGGGCGCGGCGCCTCGTGCGCGAACATACGCTGACCACCGACGACCTGATTTGGCCGCTGTTCGTCATGGACGGCAATAATGCGCGGCAAGCCATCGCCTCGATGCCCGGCGTCGAACGGCTTACGGTCGATCAGGCCGTGCGCGAAGCGGAACGCGCGGCCAAGCTGACCATCCCCTGCATCGCGCTGTTTCCCTATACCGATCCAAGCTTGCGCGACGAGACCGGCAGCGAGGCGCTCAACCCGGACAATTTAGTCTGCCGCGCTATTCACGCGATAAAAAAAGAAGTGCCGGACGTCGGCATTCTGTGCGACGTCGCGCTCGATCCCTTTACCAGCCACGGCCATGACGGCTTGCTGCATGAGGGCGAAATCCTCAATGACGAAACCGTCGCCGTGCTGGTGCGCCAGGCTTTGGTGCAGGCGCAAGCCGGCTGCGACATCATCGCGCCGTCCGACATGATGGACGGCCGCGTCGGCGCCATCCGCAAGGGCCTCGATGCGTCGGGTTTCACCAATGTATCGATCATGGCTTACGCGGCGAAATACGCTTCGGCTTTTTATGGCCCGTTCCGCGACGCGGTCGGCTCGGCCAAGACACTGGCCGGCGACAAGCGCAGCTACCAGATGGACCCGGCCAATACCGACGAGGCCTTGCGCGAGGTCGCGCTCGATATCGAGGAAGGCGCCGACATGATCATGGTCAAGCCCGGCCTGCCCTATCTCGACATCGTTGCGCGCGTGAAGGAGACCTTCGGCATGCCGACCTTCGCCTATCAGGTGTCGGGCGAATACGCGATGATCATGGCTGCTGCGCAAAACGGCTGGCTCGATGGCGAGCGCGCCATGATCGAGAGCCTAACGTCCTTCAAACGCGCCGGCGCCGACGGCGTGCTTACTTATTTTGCGCCGCGCGTGGCGGAAAAACTCAAACAAATCTCCTAAAGTTTCCTCCCTTCCTTGTCACGCCAGTGACTCCTGAAATCGACAGGCCTTCGTTGCCATGGGTGAATTCGCAATCGGTCAAGGCGTGCCGCGCTTCGAGGATCCTCGTTTGGTGCAAGGCCGCGGCCGCTATATCGACGACGTGGTCTATCCCGGCATGGCCTTCGGCGTCGTGCTGCGCTCGCCGCACGGCCACGCCAAGATAAATTCGATCGACACGACGGCGGCGAAATCCGCGCCGGGCGTGCTTGCCGTCATCACCGCCGCCGAATGGAAGAAATCGGGCTTCGGCGAATTGCCCTCGCATGGCGGGCTCAAGCTGCGCGACGGCTCGCCGATGTTCAAGCCGCCTTATCCGGTCTTGGCGCAAGACCGCGTGCGCTGGGTCGGCGATCCCGTCGCCTTTGTCGTCGCCGACACGCAGGCGCAGGCCGCGGACGCGGCGGAAATGATCGAAGTCGATTACGAGGCGCTGCCCGCCGTGGTCTCGACCGCCCAAGCCGATGGCGCCCGACGCCGCCAAAGTCTGGGACGGCTGCGCCGACAATATCAGCTTCGTCGAACTGATCGGCGACAAGGCCGCAACCGACGCGGCTTTTGCCAAGGCCGCGCATGTCGTCAAGCACCGCTTTGTCATCAACCGCGTCACCGCCGCCGCCATGGAGCCGCGCGGCGCGGTCGGCGTCTATTTGCCGGCGGAAGACCGCTACATCATCCACTCTCCGGTGCAGCGCTCGCACCCCTACCGCAGCGAAATCGCGCGCCAAGGTCCTCAAAGTGCCCGAGAGCAAAGTTCGCGTCATCTGCACCGATGTCGGCGGCAGCTTCGGCATGAAAACGCCGGTGTTCAATGAGGCGCCGCTGATGCTGCTCGCCGCCAAACTCACCGGGCGGCCGGTGAAATGGATGAGCACGCGCACCGAAGCCTTTCTCAGCGACGCGCAAGGCGCGCGACAATGTCACCGAGGCCGAACTGGCGCTCGATAAGGACGGCATTTCCTCGGCATGCGCGTGAAGATCGATCGCCGCTATCGGCGCCTATTTGCAAAACAACATGCCGGCCTTTTTCCTCAATGCCGGCACGCTCGCCGGCACCTATCGCACGCCGGCGATGTTTCGTCGATGTCACCGGCGTCTTTACCAATACCAATCCGGTGCGGCCCTATCGCGGCAACGGCCGCCCGGAGGCGGCCTATGTCATCGAGCGCATGGTCGATCTGGCCGCCGCCGAACTCGGCATCGATCCGGTCGAACTGCGCCGCCGCAATTACATCGCGCCCGAGCCAGATGCCGTTCAAGACCGGGCTCACCTTCACTTACGACTGCGGCGAGTTCGAAAAGAACATGGACCTGGCGCTCGAACTGGCCGACTTCAAAGGCTTCAAGGCGCGCAAGGCCGAGGCCCGCAAGCGCGGCAAGCTGCGCGGCTTCGGCATTTCCAATACCATCGAGCGCGCCGCGGCGCCGCGGCACCGAAGGCGCCGAAGTGCGCTTCGACCGCAGCGGCACGCGCGACGATGTTCTCCGGCTCGGTCACCGCCGGCCAGGGCCACGAAACCGTGTTCAAGCAACTGGTCTGCGACCAGCTCGGCATCAATCCCGACGAAGTGCGTTACGTCCAAGGCGATACCGACGAGGTGTTTTACGGCGAAGGCACCGGCGGCTCGCGCACCTCGACCATGTCGAGCGCGGCGTTCCTGATGGCGACCGACAAGATCATCGAAAAGGGCAAGGCCATCGCCGGCGCATGCGCTTGAAGGTCGACGCGGCGGACGGTCGAATTTCGCCGACGGCGTGTTCTCCGTCGCCCAAGCACCAATCGCACGATGACCATCAAGGAAGTCGCGGTCGACGCCACCAATCCCGGCGAAGGTTCCCGCCGCGCATGGAGCCCGGCCTGTCGCGACCGCCATCTACAAGGCGCCGAGCGCAGAATTTTCCGAACGGCTGCCACGTCTGCGAAGTCGAGATCGACCAGGAAACCGGCGAAGTCGAGATCGTGCGCTATTGCGTGGTCGACGATGTCGGCACCGTGCTCAATCCGCTGCTGCTGCACGGCCAGATCCATGGCGGCGTCGCGCAAGGCGTCGGCCAGATCTTGATGGAAGACATCCAGTTTCGACGAGCAGCGGGCCAGTTGGTCACGGCCTCGTTCATGGATTACGCCATGCCGCGCGCGCATAACCTGTGCAACATCGATGTCGAGAGCCAATCCGGTGCCGACCAAGACCAACCCGCTCGGCACCAAGGGCGCGGGCGAAGCCGGCAATGTCGGCGCCATGCCCGCGGTGGCCAATGCGCTGGTCGAATGCGCTGGCCGAATTCGGCATCAACCATATCGAGATGCCGGCGACGCCCGAGCGCGTTTGGCGCGCGATGCAGAAGAAATAATTAGACTTGATTGCGCTCGATTAGATTTGCGTGCCGCCCGAGAGCCGCACCGGGCGATAACCGTCGGCGGCGAGCGCGCCATGATCTCGGCGGCATGCGCGGCGTCGCGCGTCTCGATGATGACATCGAGCTTGGCGCCCTTGGCCGGCACGTCGAGCAGCAGCCGGCGGTGCTCGACTTCGAGAATATTGGCGCCGAGTTCGCCAAGCCGCGTGGCAATAATGCCGAGCACGCCGGGCCGGTCGGGAATGGTGAGCCGGAACGACGACGATGCGCGTTTCGCGTTCCAACTCGCGCACCATGATGGAGGCGAGAATGCGCGGGTCGATATTGCCGCCGCACAGGATCAGGCCGACTTTCTTGCCGCGGAACCGCGCGGGCTCGGCCAGTAATGCGGCCAGGCCGGCAGCGCCGGCGCCCTCCGCCATGGTCTTTTGCAACGTCAGATAAGCGTTCACCGCGCGCTCGAGCTCGGCTTCGGTGACGAGGACGATGCCGGACACCAATTCGCGGATCACCGGCAATGTGAGTTTGCCGACATTCTTGACCGCGATGCCTTCCGCCAAGGTCGCGCCGCCGATCGGGCGGCTTTCGTTATGAAGCGCGTTCCACACCGCCGGATAAAGCGCGGCTTCGGCGCCGACAATCTCGATGTCCGGCTTGATCGCGCGCGCGGCGATGGCGTTGCCGGCGATCAAACCGCCGCCGCCGATCGGGATCACCAGGCAATCGAGATCGCCGGCATCTTCGAGCATCTCGCAGGCGATGGTGCCCTGCCCGGCCATGATGAGCGGATCGTCGTAAGGATGCACCAGCGTCATGCCGCGCTCGGACTGGATCTGCTCGCAGCGCAATTGCGCTTCCGCGACGGTCTCGCCGTCGAGCACGACTTCGGCGCCATGCGAGCGCGTGGCGGCGACTTTCACGAACGGCGTCGTCACCGGCATCACGATGGTGGCCGGAATGCCGAGCCTCGCGGCGTGATAGGCCACCGACTGGGCGTGATTGCCGGCCGACATGGCGACGACGCCGCGTTTACGCTCGGCTTCACTCAGCGAAGTGAGCTTGACCAGCGCGCCGCGGTCTTTGAATGAGTTCGTGACCTGCAGATTTTCGTATTTGACGTAGACATCCGCGCCCGTGAGCGCCGAAAGCCGGGGCGCCGGCAGCATCGGCGTGCGCAACACCGCGCCTTTGATGACGCGGCGCGCGGCCTCTATGTCTTTGATCGTAATGCTCAACGCCTAATTCCTCGCCTGCAACGCGCACCTTCCAGCCGGAACCCCTCTTGCGCAAGTCCGATTCTTTCGCCATCTCGGTGGGATGGCGATCGACGTCAAACCGCATGCCTATGACCCGGCCACGAACCCCGAGCTGTTCGAGGGCGTATTGGCGCGCCGGGTGGTGGCTTTCATGATCGATTTCCTGGTGATCTCGGTGCCGATCGTGCTGGGCGCCATGTTCATTTTCGCCTTCGGTATCGTCACTTTGGGGCTGGGCTGGGCGCTTTATTGGCTGCTGCCGCCGGCCTCGGTGGTCTGGGCCATTGTCTATTTCGGCGTCACCCTGGGCGGCGCGCGCTCGGCCACCGTCGGCATGCGGATCATGGACCTGGAAATGCGCACCTGGTACGGCGCTCCGGCTTATTTCGTGCTCGGCGCGGTGCACGCCATCGCCTTCTGGTTTTCGGTGTCGTTCTTTACCCCTTTTGTGCTGCTGGTGGCCTTTTTCAACGAGCGCCGGCGCTTGCTGCACGACATCGTGCTGGGCACCGTGGTGATCAATAATCCGGTGCGCGCGGCCGCTTTGCGGCCGGGCCTCGCCCGCGCCTAAACGGCCATATAAGTCCCAAATTAAGTCCTTTGACGCGACGCCTGCGGCGCGCGATGCTGGGGACCGAATCCAGGACACCGCTGAAATGACGGCTTGATTAGTGACCCAGCACTCCCGCGATACCCCGCAATTCTACCTGACCGCGCCGTCGCCCTGCCCCTATCTGGAAGGCCAGGAGGAGCGCAAGGTTTTCACCCATCTGGTGGGCGAGCGCGCCGGCGAATTGAACGACCTGCTCACCCACGGCGGTTTCCGCCGCAGCCAGTCGATCGCCTATCGGCCGGCTTGCGAGACTTGCCGTGCCTGCGTGTCGGTGCGCGTGATCGTGTCGGAATTTGAGCCTTCGCGCACGATGCGGCGCGTGGCCGAGCGCAATACCGACATGATCGGCGACATGCGAACGCCGGCGCCCACGTCCGAGCAATATTCGGTGTTCCGTTCTTATTTGGACGCCCGCCACCGCGACGGCGGCATGGCCGACATGACGGTGCTCGATTACGCCATGATGATCGAGGACAGCCATGTCGAGACGCGGCTCATCGAATATCGCCGGCGTGGGCCCGACAGCGGCATTAACGGGCGCGGCGCCGGGCAATTGCTGGCGGTGGCGCTCACCGACGTTTTGAGCGACGGGCTCTCGATGGTCTATTCGTTCTTCGATCCGGAAGCCGGCGAGCGCTCGCTCGGCACGCTGATGATCCTCGACCATATCGAGCGCGCCAAGAAGATGGGCCTGGCTTACGTCTATCTCGGCTATTGGGTGCCGGGCTCGCGCAAGATGGACTACAAAGGCCGCTTCCTGCCGCAGGAACGCCTGATGCAGGCGGGCTGGTCGAGGGTGGAGCGCTAGCGCGCCTTGACGGAGCGCTAGCGCAGTCGTTCAGGCCGATTTGCGCGCCGATTTGCGCCAGGGCACAATCATCGACACGCGCCCTTTGTAGCGCCGGTATTCGTCGCCGAACACCGTGATCAGATCGCGCTCTTCCAAGCTTGCGCCCACGAAGATGTAGGCGGTGGTGACAGCCGCGAACAGAAGGTGCCCCATCGTCATCGTGGGCGCCGCCCAGAATGCGATGATGAAGCCGAGATAGATCGGGTGGCGCACGAATTTGTAATAAAGCGGCGTACGGAAAATCGGCGTCGGCATAGCGCGGCCGGTGAGATTGTTGGCGACCTGATGCAGCCCGAACAATTCGAAGTGGTTGATCAGGAATGTGCTGGTCAGCACGATCAGCCAGCCGACAAACGACAGACCCATAACGGCCATCGCGACCTGCGGATTGACGATCTGCCAGACCACCGCCGGCATGGGCCGCCATTGCCAGAACAACAATACGAGCGCGAGGCTTGAGAACAGCACGTAGGTGCTACGCTCGACCGATTTCGGCACTAATGCGCGTCCACCACTGCTTGAATTGCGGCCGCGCCATCACGCTGTGTTGAATGGCGAACAACGACATCAGCAGGAGATTGACGACGAGCGCCTCCGCCAATGGCACGATTGCGCCGCTGTCGATTGTCTTCGGCACCACCAGACCTTCGACAAAGCCGATGGCGTAAAGGAAGCTGGCAAAGAAAACGACGTAGGATACGAGACCGTAGAGAAATGCGATCAACCGCCCCATGGGAATCTCCTGTTCGTTTCGATCGCCTGAGAATCGCAATCGAGACGGATCGCAGACTGGCGCGGGCGCGGTCTAAAGGCTTTGTCTGGAGCTTGATTTGTTCGCCTGAGAACAGCCTGATTGTTTCCTGAGAGCATGCTTGCGGCCGGTTGCGGGACCCGGAAGTGCGGTTTCTCTTTGACAATCATACACTTGACACCGGAAAGCGCGAATTGCCCGCGGCTCCGAGCCCGTTGCGGTCGAGCCGCAGGTGTTCGACCTCCTGGTTCTCCTGGTCGAAAATCGCGACCGCGTCGTCAGCAAGGACGATCTCATCGCGTCGGTCTGGGGCGGCCGGATCGTGTCGGATTCGACGCTGACCAGCCGCATCAATGCCGCGCGCAAGGCGATCGGCGACAGCGGCGAGGAGCAAAAACTGATCCGCACCATTGCGCGCAAGGGCATGCGCTTCGTCGGCACCTTGGTCGATGAAGGTTCGGCGCCCGCCGCCGCGCCGATTTTTCCGCTGCCCGACCGTCCCGCCATCGCCGTGCTTCCCTTCACCAATATGAGCGGCGATCCGGAACAGGAATATTTCTCCGACGGCATCAGCGAGGACATCATCACCGCGCTGTCGAAGCTGCGCTGGTTCTTCGTGATCGCGCGCAACTCGTCGTTCATCTACAAAGGCAAAGCCGTCCATATGAAGCAGGTCGCCGAGGAACTCGGCGTCGGCTACGTGGTCGAGGGCAGCGTGCGCAAGGGCGGCGACCGCGTGCGCATCACGGCGCAGCTCAACGACGTCGCCACCGGCAGCCACATCTGGGCGGAGCGCTACGACCGCGACCTCGCCGATGTGTTCGCCGTGCAGGACGAGATCACCGAGGCCATCGTCGCCGCGATCGAGCCGCAGCTTTATGCCGCGGAG
This sequence comes from uncultured Alphaproteobacteria bacterium, assembly GCA_963807665.1. Taxonomy (GTDB): domain Bacteria; phylum Pseudomonadota; class Alphaproteobacteria; order Rhizobiales; family Xanthobacteraceae; genus Pseudolabrys. The sequence continues at coordinate 70,638 of CAWEDE010000043.1, forward strand.
AATTTTCGCGCCCAGCGCAAGCCGCCGGACAGCATGGATGCCTGGGATCTGGTGATGCGGGCGCTGTCGCATTACTGGCGCGTGACGCGGCAGGACAATGTCGTGGCGCAGGCGCTGCTGGAGAAGGCGATCAGTATCGATCCGAATTACGGCCAGGCGCTCGGCGTTCTTGCCACCAGCCATACGTTCAGTGCGCATATGGGCTGGGAGGACATGGCGCGAGTCCGTGCCCGTCGCCGAACGCGCGGCACTGGCCGCGATTCGCGCCGACAGCGAGGACCCCTGGGCGCACCACGCGCTGGGCTGCGTTTATCTGTTCACGCGGCGCTTCGACAACTCGCTGGCCGAGTTCGAGCTGGCGCTGCGGCTCAATCCGAATTTCTCGCTGGCGCAAGGCTATTACGGCCTGCGCTTGTCCTATTGCGGGCGCTGGCAGGAGGCCGACGAGGCCGCGAAGCGCGCGATGCGTCTGAGCCCGCGCGATCCGTTCTCGGCGGTCTATTATGGCATCGCCGCCTATGCCCAGTTCATCGGACGCAATTACGACGAGGCGATGCAGCTGGCGCGCGAGGCAATCCGTCAACGCAGCGATTTCGTCGGCGCCCACCGCGTGCTGACCGCCGCCGCCGGGATGGCCGGTCAGGCCGATATCGCCAAGGCCGCATTACAGGAGCTGCGCCGCGCACAGCCCAATATCTCGTTGGCCTGGATTGCGAGCCAAATGCCGATCGAAATGGCGTCCGAACGCGAGCACTATTTGGAAGCCTTCCGCCGCGCCGGCTTGGATTAGCCTTTTAGCTTTTTAGCCTTGGCCGCTTAGCCCGCCAGCCCCGGGATCGGCACGCCCAAGAGCTGCGCGATCAGGAAAATATTGAGCGCCAGCACCACGACGGTCCCTGCCACGGCGGCGATTTGGGTTATGCGGCCGTTGGCGAATGACCCCATGATGTCGCCGCGCCGCGTGAACATCAGCAGCGCGATCATCGGCAACGGCAGTGCGATGGACAGGACCACCTGGCTCACAACCAGCGCTTCGGTGGCGTTGACACCATAGGCGACCACGACAAAGGCCGGCGCCATGGTGATGACGCGGCGCAGCCAGATCGGAATCTTGAAGCCGACGAAGCCTTGCATGATCATCTGGCCGGCCATGGTACCCACGACCGAGCTCGATATGCCGGAAGCAATCAGCGAGAGCAGGAATATTCCGGCGGCGCCAATGCCGAGCAAGGGCGCCAGCGTGTGATAGGCGGTTTCGATTTCGGCGACATCGGGATGGCCGTCATGAAAGGCGCTCGACGCCATCATCACCATGGCCATGTTGACGAGGCCTGCGAGCGCCAGCGCGACGATCACTTCGCGGTTGGAAAACCGCACCAGTTTGCGCCGCTGCGGCAGATCGAGGCCGGGCGAGCGCGCTTGCGTCAAGCCCGAATGCAGATAGATCGCATGCGGCATGACGGTGGCGCCGATAATGCCGACCGAAATCAGCAAGGCCTCGGCATCGGGAATTTCCGGCTTGAATGAATGATAGGCCGCCGCCGCCCAATCGACATGGGCGATGAACACCTCGATCAGATAGCAAAGCGCGATAATACCGACCAAACCACCGATGATGAGTTCGACCGGGCGGAAACCGCGGCTCTCGAACATCAAAATGGCGTAGGTGATGATCGCGGTCACGCCCATGCCGGCGATCAGCGGCATCTTGAACAGCAGCGCGAGACCAATGGCGCCGCCGAGAAATTCGGCGAGATCGGTGGCCATGGCGGCGATTTCGCTCACCACCCACATGGCCAGCACCACTGGCGTGGGGAACTGCTCGCGGCACAATTCAGCAAGGTTGCGCCCGGTGACAATGCCGAGCTTGGCGGACAGCGCCTGAAACAGCATGGCGATGATATTGGCGAGCAGGACCACCCAGAGCAGCGTGTAGCCATATTTGGCGCCGGCCTGGATGTTGGTCGCGAAATTGCCGGGGTCCATATAGGCGATCGAGGCAACGACGGCGGGACCGGCAAAGGCCAAATAGGCGCCCGGCCCGCGGCGCTCGCCGCTCAGGATGCCCTGCGCGTCCGCCACGGTGCGCTCGGTGAGGTTTCGCGGTTTCGCCATGGCCCTTTCCAGCGAGCGCTCAACCGAATTCGTTTGCGCTGTCATAGCATGCCCCCGCGAATTTGCATTTGCAAATCAGTCGCAACAACTTGACAGACCGGACCGCCGCCGTCAAGCTAGTTGCGAGTAAGTCGCAACTGGGGGCGGCGTCGATGGCGGCCTGGCGGGACGGAATGAGCGCTGCGGCGGGCTGCCGGCGGCTAGCGCTTGCAGCCAGACCATGGGCGGCAGCTGCGGCGATGCTTGGGGCGCTTGGCGCACACGGGGCCGCCGCTGAGGATGATAAAAGCCAGTACACCCTCTTCAATCCGACGCCGGACCGGCTGCTGCGCGAACTGACCACCGACCGGCCCGACGTGACCGAAAGCCCATTCACGGTCGATGCCGGTCACTTTCTGTTCGAGACGACACTCTTCGGCTACACGCGCTCGCGCCCCGACCCCAGCGGCACGGTCACGGATAGCTACGAGGTCGGCACGACCAATGTCAGAATTGGTCTCACGAACGCCTCCGAGATCAACTTCATATGGCAGCCTTACGGGACTGTACGAACGCATCCGGTCGATCCGGCGACCGCGACCAGCCGTGCCGGAATTGGCGGATTGGAAATTCGCGGGAAGGTCAATCTGTGGGGCAATGACAGCTTCGAAAAACCCGGAGCGACGGCGCTCGGCCTCTTACCCTTTGTCAGCCTGCCGACCGATCGCGGCAACGGCATCAGTCCGGACGCGATCGAGGGCGGCTTTATTCTACCCTTCGCCATCAAGCTGACTGAAAAATTCGATCTCAGCCTCAATGCCGGAGTCAACGTCGTGCATAATGACGATACCACCGGCTATCACCCCGAATATCTGACCTCGGCATCGCTGTCCTACGATTGGACCGCGCAACTGAGCAGTTATTACGAGGTGGCGGCCCGCTTTGGCACACACGATCCGCGCGGCGAAATCGTCATCGTCGCGACCGGATTTTCCTACCAGTTTACCAAAAACCTACAGGTCGATTCCGGAATCAATATTGGTGTGACGCCGGCCTCCGACCGGATCAATCCCTTTGTCGGCCTATCCATGCGCTTCTAGTCCGAACGGACCCTGGGGCGCCGGCATGGAACTTTGCCCGTTCGCTTGAGTTATTCCGTGGCTTCAAGCTGCGGGGTGCCCTACGCGATGACCGTCCTTCGAGCGCGATCGACGTCGGTGTATGCGCTGCTTGCACTGGCCGCGGTCGGCACCCTGGCGGCGGGATCGGCATATGCTGCCGGCGATGCGCCCAAGGGCCCGTCCGAAGCCATTTTCATCGCGGAAATTCTGGCGCTCATGATCACCGGCCGGTTGCTCGGCGAAGCCATGCTGCGCTTCGGCCAGCCGGCCATCATGGGCCAACTGCTGGCCGGGCTGCTGCTGGGGCCTTCCGTCTTTGGTTTCCTGCTGCCCGACATTCAGCATGTTCTGTTTCCCAAGAACCCCGAACAGAAGGCGATGATCGACGCGGTCTCGCAGTTCGGCATTCTTCTTCTGTTGCTTCTGACCGGCATGGAGACCGACCTGAAGCTGGTGCGCCAGACCGGGCGCGCCGCGGTGTTTGCATCGCTGATGGGCATTCTCATTCCGTTTATTTGCGGCGTCGCGCTCGGCGAATTCATGCCGGAATCGCTGCTGCCCGACCCCAGCAAGCGGCTGATCACGGCCCTGTTTCTCGGCACCGCCCTGTCGATCGCCTCGGTCAAGATCGTCGCCATGGTGGTGCGCGAAATGAACTTCATGCGGCGCGTGGTCGGGCAAGTGATCATGGCCTCGGCCATCATCGACGACACCGTCGGCTGGATCATCGTGTCGATCATCTTCAGCCTGGCGCTGCATGGCGAAGTCGACGGCTGGTCGCTGGCGCAAAGCATCTCCGGCACATTCATATTCATGGCGGTGAGCCTTACCGTCGGGCGCCGCATTGTGTTTTTCATTATCCGCTGGGTCAACGACACCTTCGTGAGCGAATTCGCGGTGATCACCGCCATCCTCGCCATCATGTGCGGCATGGCGATGATCACGAATGCCATCGGCGTGCATACCGTGCTCGGCGCCTTCGTCGCCGGCATATTGGTGGGCAAATCCCCGATTCTCACCAAACATATCGACGAGCAATTGCGTGGCATCATTACGGCGTTTTTCGCGCCGGTGTTCTTCGGCATTGCGGGCTTGAGCGCCGATCTCACCATCATGAAAGATGGCAAGATCGCCTTGCTCACACTTGGGCTTATTTTGATCGCCAGCATCGGCAAGTTCGGCGGCGCCTTTATCGGCGCGGAAATGGGCGGGCTGACCCGGCGCGAAGGTTTTGCGCTGGCCTGCGGCATGAATGCGCGCGGCTCGACCGAAGTCATCATCGCCACCATCGGCTTGTCCATGGGCGCGCTCAATCAGAACCTTTTCACCATGATCGTCGCCATGGCGGTGATTACGACCATGGCCATGCCGCCGACACTGCGCTGGGCGCTGTCGCGCATCCCGATGCGCAAGGAGGAAAAGCAGCGGCTGGAGCGCGAGGAGCAGGAGGAAAAAGGCTTCGTCTCGAATCTCGAGCGGCTTTTGATCGCGGTCGATGACAGCGCCAACGGCAAATTCGCCTCGCGCGTCGCCGGCATGCTGGCCGGCACGCATGGCATGCCGACCACGGTGCTGCACATCAAGGACGCCGCCAAGATCGAGGATAAGGAGATAGTCGACAAGGATTCGCCGACCAAGGAGCCTAAAGTCGAGACCAAAGCGGCCGAGAAAAAAGCCGAAGAAAAACAATCCCAAAAAGTCGAAGACGACAAGCCTTCGCCCAAAGACGAGAAGAAAGCCGAAAAGGCCGGCGATACCGTCAAGCAGGCGGCCGAGCAGATCAAGAGCAAGCAGAAGGAAGAAGAAAAGGTCGATACGCCAGTCGAAGTCACGACGATCGTGCATGAAGCGCCCAGCCCCGCCACCATCGCCGAGGAAGCCGAGAAAGGCTATGACCTCATGATCATCGGCCTGGAAAAGACCACCCATCGCGGCAAGGATTTCCACGAAGGCGTCACGAACCTCGCCAAGGGCTTCGACGGGCCGCTGGCGATCACGGCGGTGCGCGGCGACTTGGAAGAAAAACCCGCCGGCAAATTGAGCATTCTGGTGCCGGTCAATGGCACCGAGCCGTCGCGGCGCGCCGCCGAAGTCGCCATCACCATGGCGCGCGCCACCAAGGCCCCGCTCACGGTGCTCTATGTCTCGGTGCGCGGCGCCGGCAAGGAAGGCGCCCGGCGGGGCCTGCGCACGCGCCGCCACGAGGAGGCCATCCTCAAGGACATTGTCGCCATCGCCGACGGCTACAACATGAGCATCCGCACCGCCGTGCTGGCCGACAGCGCGGCCGACGAAGCCATTCTAGGCGAAGCCAAACGGCGCAAGAACAATCTGATTGTCATGGGCGTCGGGCGCGGCCTGGCGAGAAGCTGTTCTTCGGCGACACGGCCTCGTCGCTGCTCGAAGAGGCCGAGTGTTCGCTGCTGTTTTTGGCGAGTTGACGGGTAGCGTCAGTCCTCAACCTTGCCCGCGGTCGGCGCGGCGCGGAATTTGTTGTTTTTCGGCAAGCCTTGCGCGATGCGGCCGGCATCGGCGCGTTTGCCGCGCCAATCCTTGAGCTCTTTCATCGTCAGCGTCTGGGTGCGCCCTGCCCCATCGACCCAACTCAGTCCCGTATCCGCCTTGAAGGTGGTGACGTCGGAGAGACCCTTTTCCTTGTATTTCTGCAAGCGCACGCCGCGCCCGCGCGTCATTTCCGGAATCTCGTCGATGCCGAAAATCACCATCTTGCGGTTAGCGCCGATCGACGCCACCAGTTCGCCCTCGACGGTGGTGAGCGCCGCTGCCTTGTCGGGCGCCTTGAGGTTGAGCACCTGCTTGCCCTTGCGCGTGGTGCCGAGCACTTCATCCTCGGGCACCACAAAGCCGTTGCCGCCATAGCTCGCCACCAGGAATTTGCGCTTGCCCTCATAGGCCAGCGCCGCGACGATATCGGCGTCCTGCTCGATGTCGAAATAAAGCCGGACGGGTTCGCCATGGCCGCGCCCGCCGGGAAGCTTCGAGGCTTCCAGCGTGTAGAATTTGCCGTTGCCGGCGAAAATCAGAATCTTCGCCGTGGTCTCGGTCGGGAAAGCGAATTTCAAGGCGTCGTCGGTCTTGAAGGCGACGCCCGACATATCCGTGACATGGCCGCGCAGCGCGCGGATCCAGCCTTTCTCCGAGACGACGACCGTGATGGGCTCGCGCACCACCATGGCCTCTTCGATGGCCGCCTCGTCGTGCTCGGGCGCTTCGCTGAACGTCGTGCGCCGCTTGCCGATATCGGTCTTGGGGCCGAAAGTGTCGCGGATTTCCTTGATCTGGCCGGCGATGGTCTTCCACTGTTGCGCTTCCGAACCGATCAGCGATTTGATCTTGGTGCGCTCTTCCTCGAGCTCTTTTTCCTCGCTGCGGATTTCCATTTCCTCGAGCTTGCGCAAATTGCGCAGCCGCATGTTGAGGATGGCGTCGGCCTGCACGTCGGAAATCTTGAAGGTCTTCATCAGGACGGGCTTGGGCTCGTCCTCCTTGCGGATGATCTTGATGACCTTGTCGAGGTTGAGATAGGCGACCAGAAAACCGCCAAGCACTTCGAGCCGGTGCTCGATCTGCCGCCAGCCGATGCTTGGAGCGGCGCACCAGCACGTCGCGGCGATGATCGAGCCATTCGCGCAGCGCCTCGGCCAGCCCCATCACCGTCGGGATGCGGCCTTTGACCAGCACATTCATGTTGAGCGGAATGCGGTTTTCCAGCTCGGTCAGCTTGAACAGCGACTCCATCAGCAATTCGGCATCGACCGTGCGCGCGCGCGGCTCGATGACGAGGCGCACATCCTCGGCCGATTCATCGCGCACGTCGGCGACCAGCGGCAGTTTCTTGTCGTTGAGGAGTTCGGCGATCTTTTCGACCAGGCGCGACTTCTGCACCAGCCACGGCATTTCGGTGATGACGATATTATAGGTGCCGCGGCCGGTGTCTTCCTTGGTCCAGCGCGCGCGCACGCGAAACGAGCCGCGCCCGGTCGTATAGGCTTCCGCGATCTCGCCAGGCGGATCGACCACGACGCCGCCGGTCGGAAAATCCGGACCTTTGACGTATTTCATCAACGTGCGGCTGCGCGCCTTGGGATTGTCGATCAGGAATAAGCGCCGCGTCGCAAAGTTCAGCGGCGTTGTGCGGCGGGATCGAGGTCGCCATGCCGACCGCGATGCCCTGCGAGCCGTTGGCCAGCAGATTGGGGAACGCCGCCGGCAACACCACCGGCTCTTCGCCGGTGCCGTCATAGCTCGGCCGGAAATCGACGGTGTCCTCGTCGATGCCATCGATCAGCAGGCCCGCGACCTGCGTCAGCCGGGCTTCGGTGTAACGCATGGCGGCGGCGTTATCGCCGTCGATATTGCCGAAATTGCCCTGCCCGTCGACCAGCGGATAGCGCTGGGCAAAGTCCTGGGCCAGGCGCACCAGCGCGTCATAGATCGCCTGGTCGCCATGGGGATGGAAATTGCCCATGACGTCGCCGACGACTTTGGCCGATTTCTTGAAGGCCGAGCCGGGATCGAGGCGCAGTAGCCGCATGCCGTAGAGAATGCGGCGGTGCACAGGCTTGAGGCCGTCGCGCGCGTCCGGCAGCGCGCGATTCATGATCGTCGAGAGCGCGTAAGCGAGATAGCGCTCCTCCAGCGCCTCCCGCAGCGCAACCTCTTCGACCGCGCCCTTGTCGGGGGAAATCAGTCTCTTGCCCATGCCTTTTGGGTACCTCGGGCCGGGCGGATGAACAACATGTGAATAACCGGCTCAGGCCGGGTGTGGCTTTACCGGGGTAAGGTCGCAATCAACGGCAGGTGTCGTACCTGTGTAACGGCCAGTTGCATCATGTTCCGATGGAACTAATAATGCCGCTGTCCGTTTAATGAGGTCTCTAGGAGAGGAGCTTGAGAATGCGCGCTATTATTCTTGCGGTGCTCGTTGCTGTGGGTATCGGCCTTGGCTTTACGCCAACGGTCAATGCGGCCCCGGCCAGCGGCTTTGGGCTGAGCGAAGGCGCTGCCCAAAACAGCAATGTGACCAAGGTTCAACACTGGCGTTGGGGCAGCCGCCGTCACTGGCGCCGTTGCCACTACCGCACCCGCAGCCGCTTCTATCGCTGCTAGGCTTGGCGGCTTCCGGTTTGATTGAAATATTGACGGGCCGGCGGCGACGCCGGTCCGTTTTGTTTTGCGCTAATCGTTCGGCCGCTTGATCTGGGGCCGCGCCGTGAAATCCTGCGGCGAGTGGTCAAGGATAAAGCAGCCATAATAGGATTTGGCTGAGGCGTGCTTGCGGGCGGCGCAGCGATCGACGGGATCGAGTTCGCTCACATCCTTGTAGAGCTTGTAGGGCGCAATCATGTAGCGCACCTCGCCGTCCGCCGTGCCACCGAAGCGGTCGATCTGGCCTTTGAGCTTGGGTTCGACCTTGAGGATGAATTTTCGCAGCGTATCACCCTCGACGAAATTGTCCGGCAGTTGATCGAACGGGCCGTCGAAATAATTATTGACCCGTACATTCTCCTCATAGACGCCGATCAGGATTTTCCGATCCAGCCGCCGGTCGCTGTAATAGACAAAGCCGGTGCGCTTGCCGATCAGGATGCGGTCGATCTTGGGCTCTTTGGCGAAATCGTCGGCGACCTTCACGGTCTCATCGAGAATGTAGAGGAAATTATTGACCGCCGCGCTATAGATCAGAAAAAAGCGAATGCCTGCATCGTCGAACACCGGCCCGATGAAGGTTTCGCCCGGCGCCAGCGCATTGGCCGGCGGCTTGACCTGCGACAGATCGTTAAGTTCGAAAATGACGCTCTTGCCGCGAAACGACAGCCGGTAGACGAAGCGTTCCAGCTTTTCCAGCTTGACACCGTTTTTCTCGTCGAGCACGCGAAACTCGCCGGGCGTATCGTCGAGCCAGCCGGTAGTCTGTTCGTAATAATCGAACTGCACCTTGCCCTGGTCGCGGTCGCTGGCGTCGAGCCTTATATTGCCGGCATAGGGCGAGCCGTTGAGGTCGAAGGTGAAATAATAATAATTCTCGGTCGGATAGACCTTCACGCGGTCCGGCAGGCTGTTCAAGACGAAGGCGAACACCGCCATCGGGTCCTTCACGTCCAACGTCGCCGGCCGCATGACCTCTTCCATATAGGTCTGGTGGCGATGCAGCACCGGCGGATCGTTGGACTGCGCGGACGCCGTGCCGCTCAGCATCGTGGCGATCGCGATTGAAAAAATATTCTTCATCATGCGGCTTATTCCTTTCCGCATGATCTTATCCGAAAACCGGATGCCACTTTTCGGGATCATGCGGCCAACGCCCTACTAAGCGCGGCGATGAAATGCGCGCGCTCGTCGGTGAGCGCCAGCCCGCGCGGCGCCAACACATGGCGCTCTAGAAAATAGCCGGTAAGCGCAAAGCCGTCGGCGAGATCGCGTCCTTGCGGCTTGGTACCGAGATCGCGCAGGAATTCCGGCAAATTGAGCATCTTGTCGGCATAGGGCGCGCCGGCCAGGCGCGACACCGCGTTGCCGGATTTCGGCGATACGTAAATGAGATCGTCGGTGGCGCCGGTCGACACGCATTGCGCCAGATCGAGGCCGAAGCCGAGCTCGGTGAGCAGTTGCAACTCAAACCGCACCACCAGCGGCGCCGCCAGCACCGGATCTTCCAGCCGGTCGAGCACTTCCTCGAATACCGAAAAGAGCCCCGGATGCGGATCGCGCTCAGGCAACAGCCGCATCATGGCGGCGAGATGGGTGACGCCGTAAATCGCGTGCGGGGCGCCGAAGAAATTCGAAGCGCGCTGGCGCATCGGCTCAACCGTATAATTGCCGAGATGTTCGTCGAGCCGCGCGCGCCAGGCCGCGCTCACGCTATTGCCGGTTTGCAGCACCGGCTTGAGCCGCGTGCCGAAACCGCCGCGCACAAGGCCCAGATGACGGCCATGCTCGCGCGTCATCAGCTCGAGAATGGCGCTCGCCTCCCCGTGCCGCTTGACGCCGATTACAATGCCTTCATCGGTCCATTGCATGTTGCTTCTTCGTCATTCCGGAGCGCTCGCCTTAAGCGCGTTCACGCGCGTCTTCAACGCGCTATGGCGAGCGAATCCGGAATCCAGACAAGTACACTAAACTAGCATCTGGATTCCGGGTTCGCGCTATCGCGCGCCCCGGAATGACAGAAATATTACTCCTTCGGAAATTCCAGCCCCATGGCGCGGTAGCGCTCCGGGTCGTCGCCCCAGCCCTCGCGCACTTTCACGAACAAGAACAGGTGCACCTTGTGCTCGACGATTTCGGTGATTTCGCGGCGCGAGGATTCGCCGATCGATTTGAGCGTCTGCCCGCCCTTGCCGATCACTATCTTACGCTGGCTTTCGCGCTCCACATAAATCGTCTGCTCGACCCTTATTTCGCCGCCACGCAATTCCTTCCACAACTCGGTTTCTACCGTGGAATGATAGGGCAATTCTTGGTGCAGGCGCTCGAACAGTTTTTCACGCGTAATCTCGGCCGCCAACTGGCGCAACGGCGCGTCCGACATCTGGTCGGGCGGATAAAGCCAGGGGCTTGGCGGCATGCGCTCGGCCAGCCAGGATTTGAGATCGGCGACGCCGTCGCCCTTGAGCGCCGAGATCATGAAGGTCGAAATCGAATTTGGCCTTCTCGTTGGCGATTTTGGTCAGCAGCAGCAGCGCGTCGCGGGCTATCAAGTCGATCTTGTTGAGGATCAGGATTTTCGTTGGTTTGACGTCGGCCAGCCGGCCCAAAAGCGCCTCGGCCTCTTCGTCGATGCCCTTGCGCGCGTCGATCAGCACGGCCACCAGATCGGCCTCATGCGCGCCACTCCAGGCGGTGGTCACCATGGCGCGGTCGAGGCGGCGCTTGGGCGCGAAAATGCCCGGCGTGTCCACAAAGATGATCTGCGACTTGCCCTCTAACGTGATGCCGCGGATCAGCGCGCGCGTCGTCTGTACCTTGTGCGAGACGATCGTCACTTTGGAGCCGACCAGCGCATTGAGCAGCGTGGATTTGCCGGCATTGGGCGCGCCGATCAAGGCGACAAAGCCGCAACTGGTGTCGCCATTTGGCGCTTTATGTTCAACCATCAAGCTTGTCCACCGCGACGCCCACGCGCGTGAGCATGGCGGCAGCGGCCGCCTGCTCGGCCGCGCGTTTCGACGAGCCCATGCCTTCGGCCGGCGGCCGGTCGGGCAGCACAACGGCGACGCGGAATTCGGGATCGTGATGCGGGCCGGTGCGCGCCAGTTCGCGATAGGCCGGCGTCGGCAGAGCGCGCGCCTGCGCCCATTCCTGCAACATGGTTTTGGGATCGCGCAAAGGCCGCAGCGGCTTGAGCATGCGCGCCTTCCAGAATTTCGCGATCAACGCGTCGGCAGCCGCATAACCGCCATCGAGAAATACCGCGCCAACCAGGCCCTCGCAGGCATCCGCCAGAATCGTGGCGCGCAGGCGCCCACCGGCATGCGATTCCGAATTGCCGAGCTTGAGAGCCGGTCCCAGATCCATCGCTTTGGCTACCTCGGCGCAGGTTTCCTTGCGCACCAGATCGGCGAGCCGGCGCGACAGCTCGCCCTCATTCGCTCTCGGAAACGCGCGGTAGAGCATGTCGGAGATCACAAGTCCGAGCACATGATCGCCGAGAAATTCGAGACGCTGATAGCTGTCGGTGCGCTTTTGCGGACCGCCCGACAGCGCCGAAATATGCGTGAGCGAACGCTCGAGCATGGCCTTGTCGGCGAATTTGTAGCCGATCCGCTCCTCGAGCGCTTGTCTGTCCTTGGCGGCCTTGCGGCTCATCGCACGATCGTGAACAGCCGGTTCCAGCGCACCGAGAACGGCCAGCGCCAGAATTGCCAGGCCTGCTCGCCTTCATAGACCGAGAAGAAGATGATTTGCGCCTTGCCGACGATGTTTTCGAACGGAACCATGCCGACCTGCGAAAAACGGCTGTCGGTCGAATTGTCTCGGTTGTCGCCCATCATGAAATAGTGGCCGGGCGGCACGGTGTAGACTTGGGTATTGTCGGCGAAACCGTTATCCACCAGATCGAGCGTCTCGAAACTCACGCCGCTGGGCAGCGTGTCCTTCCAGCGCTTGACCGGCGCCTCGCGCGTGCCCTCTTCGGTTTCGATGAAATCGCTAATCCGCTCGTGTTTGACCGGCACGCCGTTGAGGACCACTCCGCCATCGACCATCTGGATCGTGTCGCCGGGCAGCCCGATCACGCGCTTGATGTAGTCGGTGGAGGTATCCCTAGGCAGGCGGAACACCACCACGTCGCCGCGCTGCGGCGTAAATCCGCCGGGGATGCGGCCCGAAAACAGAGGCAGCGACAAAGGCAGCGAAAATTTGCTGTAGCCATAAGTATATTTCGACACGAACAGGTAATCGCCAACCAGCAGCGTGGCCTTCATCGAACCGGACGGAATATTAAACGGCTGAAACAGAAAGGTGCGGATCACCAAAGCGATGATCAAGGCGTGAACGATGACGCGGATCGTTTCGGCGATCCCGCCTTCTGATTTTTTTGTTCCGGAAGTCACGCTCATCGGCCTTTGGTCCCGCTGGCAATTCGCGCCCCGGCGACCTTGTAGCGGCTGGATTCTCGGACCGCAATCAAGAATGCCGAAAACACCGTATAAGCGGTTGGTTGCACTTGGATTTTTCGCATCAAGCGATCACGCTTTCGGTACCGCCGAAATGATGACAATGGCTTGCGCGGTGGGGCCCTCGTCGGTTAGCGACACATCGATCTGGGCCTCACAGCCTGCCGGCAGGATTGCCTTCAATCGCACCAAGGCGCCGCCGGTGAGCTTCATGGTCGGGCGCCCCGACGGCAGATTGACCACGCCCATGTCGCGCCAGAATACGCCGCGCCGAAAACCAGTGCCGAGCGCCTTGGAGCAGGCCTCCTTGGCCGCGAAACGTTTGGCATAGGTTTCCGCCCGGTTGGCTCGCTTCTCGGCCTTGGCGCGCTCGGTCGCGGTAAAAATACGATCGAGAAACCGATCGCCGTGGCGATCGAGAACCCGCGCAATGCGCCGCGCATCGACAATGTCAGAACCGATGCCGATGATCATGTCGCTGGTCCCTGGCGCATGATCTTATCCGAAAACCGGTGCCCACTTTTCGGGATCATGCGCGTGCCCTTCCGCGATCCATCGCCGCGCGCATCAATTTCACGGATCGATCAAGGCCTTCGAACACCGCCTCCCCAATCAGGAAATGTCCGATATTGAGTTCAACGATCTGCGGCAGCGCCGCGATGGTTTCGGCGCTGGCATAATCGAGGCCATGGCCGGCATGAACTTCAAGGCCGAGGCTTTTGGCCAGCGAGCGCGCCGGCGCGAATGAGCTGCCACTCGGCCTCGGCCGCCGCCGCATTCCTTTCGGTCAGCGCGTCGCACCAGGCGCCGGTGTGAATCTCGATGACCGGAGCGCCTAACGCTACAGCCGCGTCGATCTGCGCCGGTGCCGGCTCCAATGAACAGCGATACGCGAATGCCGGCGGATTTGAGCGCCGCCACTACTGGCGCCAATTGTGCGCGTTGCCGGACCGCATCCAGCCCGCCTTCCGTGGTGCGCTCGGTGCGCTTTTCCGGCACCAAACAGACCGCGTGCGGCTTGGTCTTGAGCGCGATGCCAAGCATCTCATCGGTCGCCGCCATTTCGAAATTGAGCGGCTTGTCGATCTCGGCCTTGAGGCGCGCGATGTCGTCGTCGCGGATATGGCGGCGGTCCTCGCGCAAATGCGCGGTAATGCCGTCCGCGCCGGCCGCGATCGCAAGCTTGGCGGCCGCCACCGGATCGGGATGCCTACCGCCGCGCGCATTGCGGATGGTGGCGACGTGATCGACATTGACGCCGAGCCGCAAAGTCATTTCGCGCTCCGCATGATCTTATCCGAAAACCGGTTCCCACTTTTCGGGATCATGCGGTTACCCATTCACCCGCTCCGCCTTCGCCACGCTCGGCTTGGCGCGCAACTGCGCAATAATGGCGGTGAGGTGCTTGAGGTCATAGACCTCCAGATCGATCAGCACGTCGGTGAAATCGGGCGCCCGCCGGGTCATGCGGATATTGTCGATATTGCCGTCATGCTCGGCGATCACCTGGGTGATTTGCGCCAGCGAGCCGGGCTCGTTGGCCGATTGCACGGTGATGCGCGCGGGAAAACGCTGCGGCGTGCTCTCTTCCTCGTCCCAGCGCACATCGAGCCAATGCTCCGGCTTGTCCTCGAACTTGCTCAAAGCCGCCGATTGGATTGGATAGATGGTGATCCCTTCGCCCGGCGTGAGAATGCCCACGATGCGGTCGCCCGGCACCGCGCCGCCTTCGGGCGCAAAGCTCACCGGCAAATCGCCGTTGATGCCGCGGATCGGGATCGCAGGCCCCGGCGCGCTCACGCCCGGCACCTTGAATTTGACGGAGGTGAGTTTCTTCAAGCCGAACCAGCCACTCTCGGCTTTCGGTTTGACCGCCATGGAAGCGGCGCGTTCTTCCTTGTAGTCGGGATACATCGCGCGCGCGACGTCGGAGGCCCGCAACTCGCTGCGCCCCACCGCCGCCATCACCTCCTCGATCGAGGAGCGCGCCAGCCGCGGCAGCGCGCCGGTGAGCTTATGGTCGGAATAGGCAATCTTGGCGCGCTGGAACAGGCGCTCGACGATACGGCGACCCAGCCCGGAATATTGCGTGCGCACCGCGGCACGCGTGGCGCGCCGAATGGCGGCGCGCGCCTTGCCGGTGACCACAATCGACTCCCAGGCGGTGGGCGGCGATTCCTGCGACTTCGAGGTGATGATTTCGACCTCGTCGCCATTGCCGAGTTCGGAGGTCAGTGGCGAAACTTGGCCGTTGATCTTGCAGCCCACCGTGGCGTTGCCGACATCGGTATGCACGGCATAGGCAAAATCGATCGGCGTCGCCTTGCGCGGCAGCGCGATCAGCTTGCCCTTGGGCGTGAAGCAGAACACCTGGTCGTGGAACAGTTCCAGTTTGGTGTGTTCGAGGAATTCTTCCGGGTTGGAGCCTTCCGCCAGCAGCTCGATAGTCCGGCGCAGCCAGGCGTAAGCCGTCGACTCGCGCGACAGCAAGTTCGGTCGGCGAGCCGACGCCGTCCTTGTAGAGCGCATGCGCGGCGATGCCGTATTCGGCGAGCTCATGCATCGCGACGGTGCGAATTTGCAATTCGACGCGCTGGTTGCTCGGCCCGATCACCGTGGTGTGGATCGAGTGATATTCGTTGGCCTTGGGCGTCGAGATGTAATCCTTGAAGCGTCCCGGCACCACCGGCCAGGTCGTGTGCACGATGCCTAATGCTTGGTAGCAATCGGCTTCGGTTTTGACGATCACGCGAAAGCCGAAAATGTCGGACAATTGTTCGAAGCCGACGGATTTGCGCTCCATCTTGCGCCAGATCGAATAGGCGCGCTTGCGCCGCCCGGTCACTTTCGCTTCGATGCCGCGGTCGGCCAATTTTCGCGTGAGCTGCTTTTCGATTTCGGAAATGAGCAGCCGGTTACGATCGGCCAGCGAATTGAGCCGCCCGCTCACCACGGCGTAAGCTTCCGGGTACAATTCCCGAAACGATAAGTCGTCGAGTTCTTCGCGCATTTCATGCATGCCCATGCGACCGGCGAGCGGCGCATAGATTTCCAGTGTCTCTTCGGCCGAGCGCTTGCGCGCTTCGATCGGCATGTAATCGAGCGTGCGCATGTTGTGCAGCCGGTCGGCGAGCTTGACCAGCAGCACGCGCACGTCATCGGCAATCGCCAGCAAAAGCCGGCGCAGATTTTCCGCCTGCTTGGCTTCCTTGGTGACGAGATCGAGCTTCTTGAGCTTGGTCAGTCCCTCGACCAGCGCGCCGATGTCGGGACCGAACAGCGTGTCGATCTCGGTGCGCGTGGCTGCGGTATCCTCAATGGTGTCATGCAAAAGCGCCGCGGCGATGGTTGCATCGTCCACTTTGAGGTCGGTGAGAATGGCCGCCACCTCGATCGGGTGGGAAAAATAGGGATCGCCGGAGGCGCGCCGCTGCTCGCCATGGGCTTTCATGGCGTAGACATAAGCGCGGTTGAGCAGCGCCTCGTTAGTAGCGGGATTGTAGCGCTTGACCCGCTCGATCAAGTCATATTGCCGCATCATGCGCGGCGGCTTTTTCGTTTGGACTGGCTTTTCAACGGCTTGCGCAACCGCGGCCACGGGCCGTTCCAGCGGCGCCCTGGTGGGGGACTGCTTTTGCATGCGCGGCAAATCGGAGCGCGTGCGCGACATTGTTGCGGCCCTTGAACCCAGCATAGAGGCACGGTGACGCCGCGCCTGCCGTTATTCTATCAGATATCAAGGCATTTCAGTGGGCCCGCAAGGGATTCCGGGGCCGTTAATCATTGACCTCGTTAACAATTGGGCCTCGCTAACAAAAAGCCCGGCGCAAAGGCCGGGCAATTCGCTAAAACATTGGCTGAAACCGAAATAACGGCCTATTCCGAATCGTCTTCCGGAACCTCTTCCGGGGGGGCCAGGCCCTCGAGGCCCTTGAGCAGCTCTTCTTCCGTCATGCGGTCGGCCGTCACATCCGTATCGTCGGAATCGACGCTGGCGCCGGAGCCCGATCCAATCAGCGGTACTTCGGGTTCGGGCTCGTCGACCTCGACATACTTCTGCAGGCTGTGGATTAGGTCTTCCTTCAAATCGCCGGGCGACACTGTCGTATCGGCGATTTCGCGCAGCGCCACGACCGGATTCTTGTCGTTGTCGCGCTCGATGGTAATTTGCGACCCGGAAGAGATCATGCGCGCCCGGTGACTGGCCAGCAGTACCAGATCGAAGCGGTTCTCAACCTTGTCGATGCAATCTTCTACGGTGACACGGGCCATTGGCTCGTCACTCCTGCGGTGGAACAATGTCTTGAATTCCACTGCTAGGTATCCCCTACCGGGCCAAAGTTCAAGCATTTTTGTCTTGGTTTAGCCCAATCCGTCTGTTACCGAATCCCACAGTAATCAGGCCCGCCGAGACGGATTTCATCGGAAAACGGCATGGTTACGCGGCGCCAGCCGTTTTGATCGAGGGCGCCGTCCACTGTTCTGAGAACGCCGATCCATTGCCGTGTGGCCTTGCGCATCTCGCGCGTCGGGGCCGCCCCGGATCCGGAAGTTGAGACTTATTGCGAGGATTGTGAGAGACCCCATGACCGTACCCGGTGAGAAAATCGCATTGTTCATCGATGGCGCCAATCTTTACGCCACCGCCAAATCGCTCGGTTTCGATATCGACTACAAGAAGCTGCTGACGGAATTCCGTTCGCGCGGCTATTTGTTGCGCGCGCTTTATTACACCGCGGTGATCGAAGATCAGGAATATTCATCCATCCGCCCGCTCATCGATTGGCTCGACTACAACGGCTATTCCGTCGTCACCAAGGCGACCAAGGAATTCGTCGACCAGACCGGCCGGCGCAAGATCAAGGGCAACATGGACATCGAACTCGCCGTCGATGCCATGGAGATCGCCGGCACCATCGACCATATGGTTCTTTTTTCCGGCGATGGCGATTTCCGTTCGCTGGTGGAAGCCGTGCAGCGCAAGGGCGTGCGCGTCACCGTGATTTCGACCATCTCGACGCAGCCGCCGATGATCGCCGACGAATTGCGCCGCCAGGCCGACGTCTTCACCGACATCGTCACGCTGCAAGGCAAGATCGGCCGCGATCCGTCCGAACGCGCCGCGCGCCCACCGCGCGATGTCGGCGGCCCGGCCGATCCGGGCCAGCATCCCGCCTTCCTGCAACGCCCGCCCGCGCCGCCGCGCGCCGGCGCTCCTGCGGTTGCCGGCGGCTTGGATGACGACGAAGAGTTCGAAGATTAAGCTCGCGCGCATGATCCCGAAAAGTGGGAACCGGTTTTCGGAAAAAGATCATGCGCAAACAAGAAAGCCGGCCGAGGACAAGCCCGGGCGCGACTGCCCGCTCTGTCCGCGGCTGGTGGCTTATCGCCAGCAATGCCGCGCCAAGGAGCCTAAATGGTTCAACGCGCCGGTGCCCTCCTTCGGACCCGGCGATGCGCGCCTGCTGATCGTCGGCCTTGCGCCCGGCGTGCAAGGCGCCAACCGGACGGGGCGTCCCTTCACCGGCGATTTCGCGGGCGTGCTGCTATACGAAACACTGGCGCGCTACGGTTTTTCGCGCGGCCAATTCGATGCGCGGCCCGACGACGGCCTCGAACTGATCGATTGCCGTATCACCAACGCGGTGCGCTGCGTGCCGCCGGAAAACAAGCCGACGCCGCTAGAGATCAACACCTGCCGCGATTTTCTAAAACCCACCATCGCCGAGATGAAAAACTTGCGCGCCATCGTCGTGCTCGGCCACGTTGCGCATAACAGCGTCGTGAGCGCTTTCGGTGCCAAAAATCGGCGACCGTGTTCAAACATGCCGGCAAGAATATGCTTAGGCACGAAAACAATTGGTGAGATCGCGTTGTTTTCGAGCTACCACTGCTCGCGCTACAACACCAATACCGGCGTGCTGACCCCCAAGATGTTTCGTAATGTTTTTGAGAAAGTGCGCGGTTATTAGATAAGACATGAAAACTAGAACCGTCACCCTGAGGTGCGCGAAAGCGCGCCTCGAAGGGCGACGGCCACCTCAAGGCCCAGGCCGTTCATCTTCGAGGCTCGCCGCAAAAGCGGCTCGCACCTCAGGATGACGGATTTTGAAGCCACGCCACCACCTCCGCCGCGCTTTTGTCGGGCGGGAACACCGGGTAGAACGCTTTCGTAATCACGCCGTCGTCGATCACCAGCGCCATGCGCTTCAAAAGCGTCATGCCGGACGTGACGAATGTCGGCAGATTGAGCGCCTTGGTGAGCGCGAGCTTCTCGTCCGACAGGATCGCAAACGGCAGATGCAGGCGCGTGGCCGCTTCAAGCTGATAAGCCGTGTCCTGCGTCGAAAGCCCGAAGAGCTGCGCCACGCCCAGCCGCTTCAACGCGTCGAAATGATCGCGGAAGGAGCATGATTGCGGCGTGCAGCCGCGCGCGCCGGGGATCTCATTCCAGCCCGGCGGCAAATCGACGCCCGGCACGCCGGTGCGCGGATAGATATAGACAACCGTGCGGCCTTTGAGTTTCGACAGATTGACGGCTTTGCCGTCGGTGCCCGGCAGCGCCAGGTCGGGCAATTTCGTCGACGGCAAATGCTTGGCCGCGCCGTCATCCTGCGGCGCCGGAATATCCGGCGGCAGGAAATTTGGATTATGCATGCCGGACGCTTCAGTCATCGGCCGTTTCCTTTCCTTTGTCATTCCGGGACGGCACGAAGTGCCGGACCCGGAATCCTGACGAACTCTCCGTGGGCCGTTCTGGATTCCGGGTTCGCTCGCTCACGCGAGCGCCCCGGAATGACGGTTATATGTAGCTCATAAACTCCATCAACGACCCATCCGGATCGCGGAAATAGACCGATGTGCCCGGCCCCTTGGCGCCGAAGCGCTGCATCGGCCCGCGCTCGACCGCGACGCCATGCGCCTTCAAATGCGCCATCGCGGCTTCGATCGGGCCGCCCCATTCGAAACACAGATCGGAATTGCCGGGCTGCACCGGCAGCCGCGCCACTTCGGCCGGCGCAACGCCCGGGCCATGCACGTTTAATTGCTTGTCGCCGAAACGGTAGGCCCAGCCCGCTGGCCGCTGCACCAGTTCGGCGCCCATGACCTGCGAATAGAACGTATTGGAGCGCTGCCACTCGGTGATCTTGATTACGCAATGATCGAGCTTGGTCGGCACACTCATGAGATCTAGCCCTTCTCCCGCATCAGCCTGCCGCGCTCGCGGTCCCAACTGCGCTTCTTGAGCGTCTCGCGCTTGTCGTGCAGTTTTTTGCCCTTGCCGAGCGCGATGGCGATCTTGGCGCGGCCCTTTTCGTTGAAGTAAAGCCGCAGCGGCACGATGGTCATGCCCTCGCGCTCGACCGCGCCGGCGAATTTGTTGATCTGGCGGATATGCAGCAACAGCTTGCGTGGCCGCTTGGGCGTGTGGTTGAAGCGATGCGCCTGCAGATATTCCGGGATATTGGCGTTGATCAGCCAGATCTCGCCGTCGCGCGCGTCGGCATAAGACTCCGCGATGGTCGCTTTGCCGGCGCGCAAGGATTTCACCTCGCTGCCGGTCAGCACGATGCCCGCTTCGACTACCTCGCCGATTTCATAATTGAACCGCGCCTTGCGGTTCTCGGCGACCGCCTTGAATTTGCGTTCCGGTTTTGCAGCCATGGCGCTCTATATAGGCCTTTAGCGCTGCTTGAGCAGATCGCGGATTTCGGTGAGCAGCTGCTCTTGGACTGTTGGCGGCGTTGGTTTAGCGGCTTCCTTTTTGATTAATTTGCCGAGCTCGCGGATGACCAGAAACAGCACAAAGGCAATAATAAGGAAATTAATTGTGATTGAGAGAAAATTTCCCCATGCCAATACGGCGCCCTGCTTTTTGGCC
>CAWEDE010000044.1:0-11169 GCA_963807665.1 uncultured Alphaproteobacteria bacterium
ACATAAGCCTCTTCGGTCTTGTAGTGGCGGTTCTTGAGATAGCGCGCGATCTGGCCGGGCGACGGCGAGGTCATGAATTGCTCCTCGGCCTTCCGCAAAGCCCGTTTCATCGCGTCATTCGAAAGCGCGATATCGGCCAGCGCCGCCGGCCAATCCTTCCAGGTCGACGTCGCCCGAACACGTCGGGCGATGCTGGAACGGCGAGGCAAAATGCGTGAGCAGTTGCGCCAGTTCCGGAAATTCCGGCTCGCCGGTACCCATGCGGCGGCGAACTCTCGCCTTCGAAACCAGTGAGGCGGTCGAGCACATGCACGGTGTAGTCGGTGCGGCCTTGCTCGCCGTCATTGATGATGTCGAGGCCGCATTCGACCTGTTTGCCGGCGACATAGGCGATGGCTTCGCGCACCGCGGCGGTGAATTCCGCCTTGCGCGCGCCGGGCTGCGCCTGCTCTGCCAGCAGCAGTTCGACGACCTTGGCGGTGCGCGGCAGGCTGCCGGTGTGGGTGGTGAGAATGCGGTCGGTGCTGCGCTTCATGAAAGAGTCTTTCTATTGCGCATGATTTTTCCCGAAAACCGGTGCCCAATTTTCGGGATCGTGCGCTAAAAACCCTTCACCACCTCTTTGACATGCTCGACCGCGGGCGGCGCGGCGAAGCAATGGCCGACCAGCTTGCGCCATTCCTGGAAGTCGGCCGACTCGCGGAAATCCTTGGTGTGGTTTTCAAGCGTGTCCCATTGCACGAACAGCCGGTAACGCGCCGGATTTTCGTCCGAGCGCTGCAGCGTCATGCCCTTGCAGCCCTTGGCGCGCTTGAAAATCGGCGCGGCCTTGGTGACGCCGGATTCGAACTGCTCTCCATTCCGGGCTTGACGTCGATCTGTGCGATTTCGAGGATCATGGTTGGGTCTCGGCTGGAGGAATGCTGCAAAGGCGAGCTTGTCTTTTCGCATTCTTTACCGCCCCCCGAAAGGGGGAGGCCGTGCCGCGCATAAGTTTCAAGGCGAATGATTGGCGGCGTGGGCCGCTTCCCGGCGCAAGCAGGCCGGGCACAGGCAATCTTCCTGTGCAGCCGTTGCGGCGTTGGACATGGGCAGCCGGGAAGGCTCGGCCGCGCACCAGCAATCGCCGGCCAGTCCGCATTCGAAAGCCGCGCCGCAGCGGGCGCAGGTGATATGTCGCGGCGCGATGGCGGTTGGTGGCGGCATGTTAGGTCTCGGCCGTGCGAAACGTGCGGCTGTCACATTACAGAATCGAATCGGCCTTATTGCAATGGCAATGGCGATACCGGCGGTCATCGATCTCATCGGCGCCGGCGGCGCCGCGCTCACCACGCTGTGCTGGCTGCCGCAGGCGATCAAGGTGATCCGCGAGAAAGAAACGCGTGCGCTATCGTTGCCGGCGACCGCGGCCTTTACCGTCGGCGTGGTGCTTTGGCTGGTCTATGGCATGGCCATTGGCGACTGGCCGCTGATCGGCGCCAACGCCGTCACGCTGGTGTTGATGGCGGTGATCCTGGCGATGAAGCTCAAGCATGGCTAATCCGGTTCGCCGCCGCCGACATAGCCGCCGATCTTCCAGGCGCCGCCGTCCTTGACGTAGCAAAGCTGGTCGTTGCTGGCCGGCGCGATGGCGTCCGCCAGGACATAGCCGGCTTTTCCCGACGGCGTGATCACGCGCAAATAGGAGGCCGGTGTCGGCTTGTTGTCAGGGCTCACGTGAACGAATGCGAGACCGAGCTTCTCGATCATCGGCGCATTGGCCGTCGGCGTGGCGCGCACCTCGGTGCCGGCCGCGACCGGATAACTCCATTCCGATTCATCGCTCTGCGTCGCCTTGAGCAATTCGTCGAAGGCTTTCGCGTCATAGCCAGGCTCGGCCGGCGCGCATATGGCGCCCTTATGCTCGGGTGAAGCCGAAGCGGTCGGGTCGTCGGTAAAACTGAAAAGAATTTCCCAGCCGACGCCGCCTTTGTTGTTGAGGCCAAGCGCGACCGCCAGATTGTCGGCGCCGGATTTGCGCTTGTCGGCGCGGTCGCCGTTTTCGCGCTCCCAGAAAAAACCCTTGGCGACGACCAGCGCCGATAGCGCCGCGCGATCCTTGCGTTGCGCGACTTCGCCGAGCTGCTGGCGCATGGCTTCGAAGGCAGGATCGCTGACCGGCGCGGGTGGGGTGATGGCCACGGGTTTATACGGACCCGCGGGCTGATTTTGTGCTGAAGCAGCAAGTGTGCCGACGATCCACATGGCGGCCGCCGCACACAGGGAAAAAACAATTTGAAAGCGGGCTTTGCGCATGGCCCGAACCTAGCATGGGGCTTCGCGCGCAGGGCCTTGGCGGCTGGAAAAAAATGCGGTCCCGCAGGGCAATGGCGCCGAACGGAACCGCTATAGGGGCTTTACGCAGGACGCAACTAAACGTCGGTAACGAGACTTATTAACGCGGGCCCATGACGGGACAGTGACAAATCCATTGTGGAATGTGCGCGGCGAAGCCGCTAAAAAGCCGCCGGCCTCATAACCAGAGATTTTCCATGCCCATCCAGTGGACTTATCTGATGCCGATCGTGATGTTGGTCGGCTCCAATGTTTTCATGACCACCGCGTGGTATTGGCACCTGCGCTACAAGGAAGTGCCGCTGTTCAGCGTGATCCTGATCAGTTGGGCGCTCGCGTTTTTCGAATATTGCCTGGCGGTGCCGGCCAACCGATATGGCAGCGCGGTCTATTCCCCGGCGCAACTCAAAACCATCCAGGAAGTGATCACGCTATTGGTATTCGCGGGTTTTTCCTACGCCTATCTCAAGGAGCCTCTGACCTGGAGCCAGGGCTTCGGCTTTGTGTTGATCGCGGCCGGCGCGTTTTTTGTGTTCCACAAATGATGAGGGATGGGTAACCCTATTGCCGATGGCGGCGCGAGCGCGTCGGCAGGATGCCAAAGCCGCCGATGCCGATGAAAATCAGGCCCAGCACAAGCGCGACCGTGAACACGCTGCCCTCATTGCCGACCACGCCGTCGGCGACGCCGGCTCGCGCAATCCCGACCGACACGACGGTGGCGGCCACGATGGTCGAAACGGCGAGCGCGGTGGTGGCGATCAGAGCGGCGATCGCGACCGTGCGCCGCTCCCGGCCAAGCGCATGTTCCGCCGGCGCGGCAAAGCCCGCGGCTTTAATGGCGCCGTCATCTTGAATGCAATCCTGCGCGTCGTGCAAAGCGTCGAACATGGCCGAACCTGTCAAAGGTGCGATGAATTCCACTCTTTCGATGTGACAGGAGTAACGCGCGAAACGGGCGTTGGTTCGTCCCGATTGCGGCTTTGGCGCTGAGGAACCGGGGCGTTTTCGTGGCGAACATGGTTAATGGAAGGTTAATTCCACACGCCTGGAACGTGACTTTGACGCGTGGCTACTGCGCAGCGGCGAGTTGCTCGGGCTGCCAATCCATCGAGATATAGCCGGGCTCGGCGGCGACGCGATCGAGCCAGGCGCGCACGGCAGGATAGCGGCCGAGGTCGAAATCGCACTGCGTGGCTACATGGGTGAAGCCGTACAGCGCGATGTCGGCAATGGTGAAACGGTTGGCGACGAAAAACGGATATTTGTTCAGGTGCATTTCCATGACGCCGAGCGAGCGATAGCCGTTTTCCATCCAGTCCTCGAGCGCGTGACTTTGCAGGTCGCGCCCGCCCTTGATCAGCACCAGCCAGAAAAACGCCGCGCCGATGCTCGGCGTGATGCTGTGCTGTTCGAAGAACATCCATTGCAGCGCTTCGGCGCGCTCGATGCGGTCTTCCGGCGCCAGCGTGGTGCCACCGGCGACGTACCACAAGATGGCATTGGATTCGGCGAGATGGCGATTGGGCGCGACTTCCAACAGCGGTACATGGCCGTTGGGATTCTTGGCGAGGAATTCGGGCGTGCGGCTTTCGCCTTTCAGAATGTCGACCTCGACCAAATTATACGGAATGCCGAGCCGGGCCAGCGCCAGGCGGACCTTGTAGCTATTGCCGGACCGCTGCATCGAATAGAGCGTGTACATGTTCAGCCTCTAACGGCGCCCCGAAGCAGTCGCCGCGCGGGATAGGGCAGGCAAAGTTCGGCAATTGCGTGGCCGTCGCAGGAACGAACGTCTGCGCGCGGCGCCGGAAGCAGAAATTTATTCCGCCGCTACCCTATGCGCGCGGGCATATTCTACCAAAGCGTCGTCTTCTACCATCTCGATCGGCGTGAAGTCGCGGTGCGCGATCCATTCCTCGCGCGTGAATTTGGTGATGTGATTCGAGCAGGCGCACAGCGTCAAATAAACGATCTTGCGCGGATAGGGCGTGATGTTGGGCGGCGAGGCATGCACCAGATTGCCATGGAACATCAGCACCGAGCCGGCTTTGCCGGTCGGTGCGACGATACCGACGCCGTCGGGGCCGGCGGCCTCGGCGCAAAGCCGCGTCACGGTGTCCTTGTCGAGCGTCCATAGCGGATAGGACGTCGTGGTCTTGTCGTGGCCGGCGGCGAGTACGCCCTGCTTATGGCTTTTCGGAATGATCATGAGCGCGCCGTTGATCGGCAGCACGTCGTCGAGAAAAATCGCGATATTCATCGCCCGCGGCTCCGGCATGCCGTCGTCGCGCGCCCAGGTGCCGTAATCCTGGTGCCATTGCCAGACGTCGCCCTCGAAGGCGGCCTTGGCGTTGAGCTTGAACTGGTGGACATAGACCGGCTCGCCGAACAACTGCATCAGCGGCTCGACCAGGCGAGGGTGGCGCGACATCACCTCGAATACTTTGTTGAACTTATGCGCGGCGAAGGCGGTGCGCGGCGCGCCGGATTTCTCGCGCCAGACTTCCTTGCGCTCGAGCTTGAGAATGTTGCCGGCTTCTAGACGCAGCAGCGCAATCTCTTCCTCGGAGAAGCAATCCGGGAAGAAGACATAGCCTTGCTCGTCGAAAGCCTTGATCTGCTCCGGCGTGAGCTTCATGGGCGGCGCTCCCTGTGTTTTCGGCCGGTGGCCCGGCTCTTGAACGCTATTTTACGGCACCGGCCGGAAAACGCCACTGGCTTGCGAGGCGCCGGTTTCGATTATGGCGCGCCGCAGCAACAGGACGAAGGCAAGCCCATCGCCGGCACCGCCAGCGGCATCCATGTGTATTCCGGCACCGAACGGGCGATGAGCGGCACGATCCAGAGCGCGGCCAGCATGGTTTTTTCGTAAGGGCTAAAGCCGCGCGCCATTCCGTCGGCGGCGAGATAGGCGATTGCCGGCGCCAGCAGCATCAGGTCGTAGTCGAGGCTATAGGGTGTCGCCAGCACGCAGCCGATGATCAGCGCCGCCGCCTTGAGCGCAAAGACCCGCGCGGCTTCGCCACAGCCAGGCCAGCGCGGCGGCCAGCAGCCAGCGTGACCGCGCCTTGCAGCGCGTAGGCGAGCGTTATGCCGCCGCCCCACATGCGCACCCAGGAAAACACGCTCTGGATTTTGTACCAGCCGGTGCCGCCCTGTTCGAGCACGACCGTGCGCGTGAACTTGGTCGAGGCCAGAAACGCGGTCCATACATCTGGCCCGAAGGCGAGCGTGACGGCGAGTGTCAGCAGCGCCACCGTCGCGGCGGCGGCGGCCAAGACGCGCCAGCGTCCGCTTACGATCAGCACCAGCGGGATCAGCAATCCGAATTGCGGCTTGTAGGCCAGGAGGCCGAACAGGATTCCGGCGATTATTGGCCGGCGGTCGAGTTGCAGGAGCGCGGCGCCCATCAGTGCCGCGGTGAGAAAGCCATTATGGGCCTGGCCCAGGTTGATGAACACGGCGGGAAAGGCGAGCGCGAGCGAGGAGCCAGTCTTTTTCCTTCATCTCGCCCTGCGAAGGAACGATAGGTAAGACAATCTTTCGCACGACCAGCAAATACAAAACCAGCGTCACGCCCTGCCATGCCAATAGCGCGAGCCAATAGGGCATCGCCGCCAACAGTGTCGCGAGCCCGAGGAAGAATGGCGGATAGTGCCAGCCGGTAAACGGCGTGGCGTTGCCGAAAATGGCCTGCTCGCGGGCGTAGAGTTGCGGCGGGTCGTAGGGCGCGGCGGCGTTGCCCTCCAGGGCATAACTGCCGGCGGCATAGACGGCGGAGAAATCGGTCCCCAGCGGGCGGCCGAAACGGTCGTTGAGCCCGTCCGAGGTGGCGACCAGAAAGCCGATGGCGATGACCGAAGCGGCCAATAGGGCCAAGCCGATCAGCCGCATGCGCTCCCTGGTCAGCCAGGCGCCGGAGCGCAGAATATCAATGAATCCGGGCATAGGCCGGGTCTTAGCAGCGGTGAATTAAGGGAGGGTTAGAGCATGATCCCGAAAAGTGGGCCCCGGTTTTCGGATAAGATCATGCTCCAATAAGAAGCCCATCAACAGGCTTGATGAATGCATCATATTTATGCGTCTTGCTGTCAGGCTTTTGCCCGATTACGACACTATAACGAGTTCAGCGAACCCTAGATTCGGAGCCTTCGATGGCCTTCCTCGCCGACAACCTCAAGCGCATCAAGCCGTCCGCGACCATCGCGGTCACCGACAAGGCGCGCGCGCTTAAATTGGCGGGCCGTAACGTCATCGGGCTCGGCGCCGGCGAGCCGGACTTCGACACGCCCGACAACATCAAGCAGGCCGCGATCGAGGCGATCAAGAGCGGCCGCGCGTCGAAATATACCAACGTGGACGGCATCGCCGAACTCAAGGACGCCGTGTCCAAGAAGTTCAAGCGCGAGAACGGCCTCGACTACAAGCCGTCGCAGATCACCATCGGCACCGGCGGCAAGCAGGTGCTGTACAACGCCTTTGTTGCGACGCTCAACCCGGGCGACGAGGTGATCATCCCGGCGCCGTACTGGGTGAGCTATCCCGACATGGTGCTGCTGGCCGGCGGCGAGCCGGTGGAAATCGTCTGCCGCATGGACGAGGGCTTCAAGCTCAAACCGGCCGCGCTGGAAAAGGCGATCACGCCGAAGACCAAATGGCTGCTGCTCAACTCGCCGTCGAACCCGACCGGCGCCGCCTATACGCGCGCCGAGTTGAAGGCATTGACCGACGTGCTGGTGAAGCATCCGCATGTGCACGTTATGACCGACGACATGTATGAGCATCTGGTCTACGACGACTTCGTCTTCACGACGCCGGCGCAGGTCGAGCCGTCGCTCTATCCCCGCACGCTCACCATCAACGGCTGCTCGAAGGCCTATTGCATGACCGGCTGGCGCATCGGCTATGCCGGCGGCCCGGAGCCGTTGATCAAGGCGATGGCGATGATCCAGTCGCAATCGACCTCGAACCCGACGGCGGTGTCGCAATGGGCGGCGGTGGAAGCGCTCAACGGGCCGCAGGATTTCATCGCCAAGCACAACAAGATTTTCAAGGAGCGGCGCGACCTGGTCGTGTCGATGCTCAACCAGGCCAACGGCATCAAGTGCCCGATGCCGGAGGGCGCCTTCTATGTCTATCCGTCCTGCGCCGGCACCATGGGCAAGACAACGCCGTCCGGTAAAAAGCTGGCGACCGACGAAGATTTCGTCACCGAACTGCTGGAAGCCGAAGGCGTCGCGGTCGTGCAGGGCACGGCCTTCGGGCTCGGTCCGGCGTTCCGCATTTCCTACGCCACCAAGACCGAGGACCTGGAAGAAGCCTGCCGGCGCATCCAGCGTTTTTGCGGCAATTTGAAGTGACGCGTTAGCGTCATTCCGGGACGGCGAGAAGCGCCGGACCCGGAATCCGGCAAGGGGCACTGCACTTATATCTGGATTCCGGGTTCGTGCGCTATGCACACGCCCCGGAATGACAATTTGCGCCCTTGCCACCTCTGCCTCCGCCTGAGACGATAGCCGCGCGGGCCGGTAACTTGGTCCAGATCATTGGTCCAACTCCCGGCCAGTCAGGGAGGTTGCCATGGTACAGAACGGCAGTAGCCCAAAGGGTCCCCGGTGCATCGCGCTGGTGGGCCCCTTCCAGAGCGGCAAGACCACGCTTCTTGAGGCGATCCTGGCGCGCACCGGCGCCATCGCGCGGCCCGGTTCGGTCGATGCCGGCACTTCGGTCGGCGACGCCAGCAAAGAAGCGCGTCAGCACAAAATGAGCGTCGAGGCGAGTTTCGCCACGACCAATTTCATGGGCGACAATTATACGTTTGTCGATTGCCCCGGCTCGATCGAATTCATCCACGACATGCGCGCCGTGCTGCCGGCGGTCGACGCCGCGGTGGTGGTCTGCGAGGCGGACGAGAAGAAGGTGCCGCAGCTTCAGTTGATTTTGCGCGAGCTGGAAGACCAGAACATTCCGCATTTTCTGTTTTTGAATAAAATCGACAAGGCCGACAAGCGCGTGCGCGAGACGCTCAAAATTTTGCAGCCGGCCTCGCGCGTGCCGCTGTTATTGCGGCAAATTCCGATCTGGAAAAACGACATCATCGCCGGTTTCGTCGATCTCGCGCTTGAGCGCGCCTTTGTCTACAAGGAACACGCGGCATCCGAAATCGTCGAACTCGCCGGCGAAGACAAGGACCGTGAAAAGGAAGCGCGCTTCTCCATGCTGGAGACGCTGGCCGATCACGACGACGAATTGATGGAGCAATTGCTCGAGGACATCGAGCCGCCGCGCGATAAGATCTTCGACGATCTGGCCAAGGAATTGCGCGAACGCATCGTCTGTCCGGTATTGCTCGGCGCCGCGATCCGCTCCAACGGCGTGCTGCGGCTGCTGAAAGCGCTACGCCATGAGGCGCCGGGCGTCGCGGAAACCGCCAAGCGCATCGGCGTTCGATCCGGCAGCGACTGCGTGGCGCTGGTGCTCAAGACGTTTCACACGCCGCATGGCGGCAAGATGTCGGTGGCGCGCTTGTTGGCCGGCGCCGCGGGCGATGGCGCCAGTTTCAAGACGCCCACGGGCGAAGCCGGCCGCGCCTCGGCTGTATTCAGCCTGATGGGCCAGCGCTTCGAAAAGCGCGGCCAGGCCACGGCCGGCGAAACCGTCGCCTTCGGCAAGCTCGATGCCGCCAAGACCGGCGATACGCTGTCCACCGGCAAGCAGTCCCATGGCACGCTCGGCATTGTGCATGCCGTGCCGCCGGTGCTCGCCATCGCGGTGCAGGCCAAGGAGCGCAAGGACGACGTCAAGCTCGGCGCCGCCTTCACCAAACTCACCGAGGAAGATCCGTCGCTGACGGTCGAACATAATGCCGAGAGCCACGAGGTGGTGATCTGGGGCCAGGGCGAGATGCATCTGCGCGTGGCGGCCGAGCGGCTCGGCGATCGCTACGCGGTGCCGGTGACGACGCGGCCGCCGAGCGTCGGCTATCGCGAGACCATCCGCAAACCGATCACCATCCGCGGCCGCCACAAGAAGCAATCCGGCGGTCATGGCGCGTTCGGCGACGTGGTGGTCGAGATCAAACCGCTGCCGCGCTCATCGGGCTTTAGATTCGACGACAAGATCACCGGCGGCGTGGTGCCGCGCAATTACATTCCGGCGGTGGAGGAGGGCGTGCAGGACGGCCTCAAGCACGGGCCGCTCGGGTTTCCGGTGGTCGATGTCGCGGTGGCGCTGATCGACGGCTCCTTCCACACGGTGGATTCATCCGACATGGCGTTCCGCATCGCCGGCCGCATCGCCATCGTGGAAGGCCTGCCGCAATGCCAGCCGGTGCTGCTCGAGCCGATCCATCTGGTCGAGATCGTCTGCCCGAGCGAGGCCACCGCCAAGATGAACGCCATTCTGTCCGGCCGGCGCGGGCATATTCTCGGCTTCGACACCCGCGAGGGCTGGACCGGCTGGGACACCGTGCGCGCGCAGATGGCGGAAGCCGAGATCGGCGACCTCATCATCGAGGTGCGCTCGGCCACCGCCGGCGTCGGCTCGTTCGTCTTCAAGTTCGACCACATGGCCGAATTGACCGGGCGCACGGCGGACCAGATTGTGGCGGCCAAGAAGGGCGCGGCGGCGGCGTAAGTTGTCGCATCCGTGACTTGAACGGGAAGTGACTTGCCTGTGAACGCTTGTGCCCGTACCTCTTGGGTACGATTCCAAGGGGTAGAGCCATGAACATCATTCGCCGCCGCGGCTGGGAAATTCCGGAGCGCGAACTCACGCCGGAGCATTTGTTTTTCAACCGCCGCGGTTTTTTGGCGGGCGGGGCGAGCGTCTTGGCGCTAGGCCCGCGCGCTGCCATAGCGCAGCGCGTCACCGACTTGGCCAATCTGCCGGACCCGACCGCCGATCTTTATCCGGCCAAGCGCAATGAGAAATATGTCCTCGACCGGCCGATCACCGACGAGAAGATCAACGGCAACTACAATAATTTCTACGAATTCGGCTCGCAGAAAACCATCGCCGCCACTGCGCAGGCGCTCAACACGCGGCCCTGGACGATCAAGATCGACGGCATGGTCGAGAAACCGTTTGAGATCGGCATCGACGATCTCATCCGCAAAGTGGGATTAGAGGAGCGCACCTATCGTCACCGCTGCGTCGAGACCTGGGCGATGGCAATCGCCTGGACCGGTTTTCCGATGTCGAAGCTGGTCAAGCTCGCGGCGCCGCTCGGCTCGGCGAAATATCTCAAGATGCAGACGTTCATGGATCCCAAGGTTGCCTTCGCGCAGAAGCAGACCTGGTTTCCCTGGCCCTATACCGAGGGCCTCACCATGGCCGAGGCGAGCAACGATCTCGCCTTCCTCGCCACCGGCGCCTATGGCCACCCGATGGCCAAGCAGCATGGCGCGCCGCTGCGCCTCGCGGTGCCGTGGAAATACGGTTTCAAGTCGGTCAAGTCGATTACGCATTTTACTTTCACCGACCAGCGGCCGAGCACTTATTGGGAAGCCTTGCAGTCGGCCGAATACGGCTTCTGGGCAAATGTGAACCCCGACGTGCCGCATCCGCGCTGGAGCCAGGCGAGCGAAGAGGTGATCGGCACCGGCGAGCGGCGCCCGACCTTGATGTTCAATGGCTACGGCGAATTCGTCGCCGACATATACAAGGGCATGGAGGGCGAGCGTTTGTGGGCGTGAGGCCCCTACCGCCGCCTGATCTGGATACCTATCTCGCCAGAAGAATATTCCAAACACGCTATGTGGGAGGTCTTCTTGCGCCCGATCTTTGCAATCATTGTCGTAACTCTCGCTGTTCTAGGCACGTTTCCGGCCC
>CAWEDE010000045.1:0-13174 GCA_963807665.1 uncultured Alphaproteobacteria bacterium
ACGCAATTTTGCGCTTCTTGCCGTCTTTGGCGGCCCGCATCAGGTCGGTGAAACGCGTGAACAGATAATGGCTGTCGCGCGGGCCGGGCGAGGCTTCGGGATGATACTGCACCGAGAACACCGGGCGGTCTTTTAGCGCGATGCCGCAATTGGAGCCGTCGAACAGCGACACATGGGTCTGCTCGACATTTTTCGGCAGGCTCTCTTTGTCGACCGCGAAGCCGTGGTTCATCGAGGTGATCTCGACCTTGCCGGTGGTCAAATCCTTGACCGGATGATTGGCGCCGTGATGGCCCTGATGCATCTTCATCGTCTTGCCGCCGACGGCGATGCCCAGCATCTGATGCCCGAGACAAATCCCGAAAGTCGGGGTCCCGGAATCGATCAGCTTCTTGATCACCGGCACGGCATATTCGCCAGTCGCCGCCGGATCGCCCGGACCGTTCGACAGAAAAACGCCGTCCGGCTTGAGCGCCATGATGTCTTCCGATGAGGTCTTGGCCGGCACTACAGTCACCTTGCAGCCAGCGCCCGCGAGCAGCCGCAGAATATTGCGCTTGATGCCGTAGTCGAGCGCGACGACGTGGAATTCCGGATTGGTCTGGCGGCCGAAACCCTGGCCCCACACCCACGGCGTCTCGTCCCAGGAAAACCGCTGGCCGCTCGTCACCATCGGCACCAGGTCCATGCCGACGAGGCCCGGCCATTTCGCCGCCTCGGCCTTGAGCGCCTCGCGGTCGAACTTGCCGTCGGGCGCATGCGCGATCACGGCATTCGGCATGCCCTTCTCGCGGATCATCACGGTGAGCGCGCGGGTGTCGATGCCGCATAGGCCGACAATGCCGCGGGCTTTGAGCCAGTCGTTGAGGCTGCGGGTGGCGCGGTAGTTCGACGGCGCGGTGATGTCGGTGTGCAGGATAATGCCGCGCGCGCCCGGCGTCGCCGCCATGTTGAGCGCCTCGATGTCCTCGTCATTGGTGCCGACATTGCCAATATGGGGAAATGTGAAGGTGATGATCTGCCCGGCATAAGACGGGTCGGTGAGGATCTCCTCATAGCCCGTCATGGCGGTATTGAAGCACACCTCGCCGACCGCGGTGCCGGCCGCGCCCAGGCCAAAGCCCTCGAGAATCGTGCCGTCCGCCAATACCAAAAGCGCCGTCACCTTGGGCTCAACCCAAGTCCCGGATAAGGTTCCGGTGGATGGCGCTTGCGGCTTCGTCATGGCCTCTTAGTTGCGTATTATAGGATGCGAGGCAAGGGGCCGGGTAACGCCGCCCCCAGCTAGGATTCCAGCCAAGAAAAGGGGCTCCCCGTGCTGCGCGACGACATCAATAAAGCTTTGACCGAGGCCCAGAAGGCCAAGAACGAGCGCTCGGTTTCCACGCTGCGCATGGTCAACTCGACGCTTAAAAATGCCGACATCGAGGCGCGCGGGGCGAGCAAACCGGCGCTTGGCGACGCCGAGGTACTGGCGATTCTCCAGAAGATGATCAAGCAGCGCCAGGAATCGGTCGAGATGTACAAAAAGGGCGCGCGCGCCGATCTGGTCAAGCAGGAGGAAGAAGAGATCGCCATCATCTCCGCTTACCTGCCGAAGCAGATGTCGGACGCCGACGTCGCCGCCGCCATCGATGCGGCGATCAAGGAAACCGGCGCCGCCGGCATGAAGGACATGGGCAAGGTCATCGGCGCCTTGCGCGGCAAATATGCCGGTCAAATGGACATGGGCAAAGCGAGCGGCTTGGTGAAGGCGAAGTTGGGGTAATGATCCGCGATGTTGGCTCGTTACTACTTATGTTTGGCGCACAGTGCCTTTGTAGTACCAAACCAACATAGCGCCCCGTCTCCCGAGTACCCGTAGGCGATGAAATTCATAGAGACGTCGTGGCAATCGGCAGGTACGCCGTCACAAAAGGGTGCAGTCCCAGACCACCAGAGTGATTTGAATTTGGACTTGGGAACGTCCACGCACAGATACCTGGTGCCGACCACGCATCCCCCGGCGTTGGACATCCAGACAAAAAACCCCTTGTCGGAGCAATCTTTCGCGACCCCGTCGCAAATCGGAGCATGACCCGACCAGAATGATTTTGGGTCCTTCGCGTTTGCGAATGAGACCGTCCCGAGCAGGGCGGCCAATATTCTCGCCACCGCTCCCAAGCGTGAAAGTTTCATTGCCTCCTCCCAAAGCTTACAAAAACGGAATTGAAAGTTTGTCCGTGTACAATAAAATCAGTATTCAATCTTAAATTGAACTATTAATAAATACAACTATTTATTTTTTAGCTCCGATCTCTCTTGTGGAGGGTGAAAACATTCGAGACTACCCAGTAATAATTATGCCCGCCGCCTTCGGCAAAACCTCGGCCAGCCGGTTAGCCCAATAGACCTGCCCGGCTTCCGCCGCGATCAAATCCTGCCGAATCTCGATCGCCACATGCGCGATGCCACGCGTCTCGCCATGCACCGGAATCGTGTAGTCGGTTTCGTCGTCCACCGTATAAGGCTCGTTGTCGCCGACAATCAGATCGCCCGGCGCGCTCAGCTGCGCGCGCAAAGCATCGGCCAGCTTGCGGTAGCGGTTATAGAGCACGCCCGCCTGCCACAGCCGCGCCACGCCGCCATAGACCGGCGTGAAACTGTGCAACGAAATCAGGATCGTCGCCCGCTTGGCTTTGGCGCGCGCATCGAGATGTTTTTCGATCGCGCCATGATAGGGCGTAAAAATCTCGCGTGCGCGCGACGCGGCTTCGTCGGCCGATAAATTCTCGTTGCCGGGGATCGCCGTGCCGTCGCTCTCGTGCGGAATCGATTCCTCGCTGCCCGGCGGCCGGTTGCAGTCGATCACCAGCCGCGAATAGGGCTGCATGATGAGTGCGGCGTCCAGCCGGTCGGCGAGATGGCGCCCGACTCCCGCAATGCCGATATCCCAGGCGATGTGGCGCGCAAGGTCTGCCGCCCCCAGGCCGAGATTTTGCAACCGGCGCGGAATCCGCCGTCCGGCATGGTCGCAGACCAGCAGGAACGGCGACGCGCCGCCGGCCCGATATTCAATGACGGCCGCCGGCTCGTCCGGCGCTAAAAGCGCCACGGTTGTGGCCATCATTGTCTCATTGCCTGTTCAAACGGCATGTTCTGCTCACGAATTCAACAGCATCCGGCCAGATTTCGCTTTACCCTAGGACAGATTCGATACTGCAATGCAGCGCGAACGGCCCTTAGGAGCGATAAATTCTGACATGCCAGTGCTGACCATCCGCCACAAGACTGAATATAGCTACGCCAACCCGGTTTCGTTCGGCGAGCACCGCGTCATGTTGCGCCCGCGCGACGGCCACGATCTGCGGGTGATCGACCTGCGCATGACCATCGAGCCGGAGCCGATCTCGCTGCGCTGGATTCACGATGTCTTCGGCAACAGCGTCGGCATCGCGAAATTCGCCGGCCAGTCCGACCGCCTGATGATCCAGAGCGAAGTGACCATCGACCACGATCCCAATCACGGCATCGAGCTGCCGCAGGAGGACGACGCCTTCTTCTATCCGTTTCATTACGAGCCGGATGAAATCCCCGATCTGGCGCGCTCGATCAAGTGCCAGTATCCCGATCCGGACGGCCGCATCGCGGCGTGGGCGCGCAAATTCGTCAAGTCGCACGGCCGCACCAGCACGCACGAACTGCTCACCGACATCACGCATGCCATCAAGCGGCAATTCACCTATTGGCGCCGGCACGATCCGGGCGTGCAGTCGCCGCTGGAAACCTTGCAGCTCGGCACCGGCACCTGCCGGGATTTTGCTTTGTTCATGATCGAGGCCGTGCGCTCGCTCGGTTTTGCCGCGCGTTTCGTTTCGGGCTATCTGCATGTGCGCGCGCGTTCCGGCCGCGTTGGCGGCGGCAATACCCATGCCTGGGTGCAGGTCTATCTGCCGAGCGCCGGCTGGGTCGAGTTCGATCCGACCAACGGCATTGTCGGCAATCACGATCTCATCCGCGTCGCGGTTGCGCGCGAGCCGGGCCAGGCGGTGCCGCTATACGGAACCTACACCGGCAAGCGTTCGGATTCCATCGGCATGAAAGTCGATATCGATGTCATCGCGCAGGCGTGACAAATAGCGGGCAGAGGGATGCTGATTAAAATCGGTTACGACATATCATACACCGCCGCCGCGCCGACGCCGATGGTAGTCATGCTCAGCGTGCACCCTTCGCGCGTGGCGGATTTGGTCGAGCCGGAAAATATTGTGTGCGATCCGCCGACGCCGCTACATTATTATCACGACAGTTTCGGCAATTGGTGCGGTCGCCTGGTGATCCCGCCAGGCAAGCTGACGCTGAGCAATCGCGCCACCGTGCGCGACAGCGGATTGCCCGACGTCGTTATGCCGGACGCCCAGCAAATTCCGGTCGAGAACCTGCCGGACGACATAATTTTGTTTTTGCTGGCCAGCCGCTACTGCGAAATCGACCGCATGATGGATCTGGCCTGGAGCCTGTTCAAGGACACGCCCATGGGCTGGGGCCGGGTGCAGGCGATCTGCGATTACGTGCACAACCACCTGACCTTCGGCTATCAATTCGCCGCCCCGACCAAGAGCGCGCATGATGTGCATGCCGAGCGGCGCGGCGTGTGCCGCGATTTCGCGCATCTTGCAGTGACGCTGTGCCGCTGCATGAATATCCCGGCGCGCTACTGCACCGGCTATCTCGGCGATATCGGCGTTCCGCCGGAAGATTCGCCGATGGATTTCTCCGCCTGGTTCGAGGTCTATCTATCCGGCCGCTGGTTCACCTTCGATGCCCGTCACAATACGCCGCGTATCGGGCGCATTTTGATGGGGCGCGGCCGCGACGCCGCCGACGTGCCGCTGTCCACCGGTTTCGGGTACACCGAACTGAGCGGGTTCAAGATCTATACCGACGAAGTCATCGAACATTAGCCGCCCGCATCGCCGGACATTGCAGGCCCGGCTAGGACGGGCCCGCTTTGTCTTGCTAAGCTGCGTAGCGAAAAGCCCCCGGCAGAGCGGGCTATCGGCGAGGGAGCGCGCGGCATGAAATCGCGGGTGACATTGGCATTGAAATTGGCATCGGCATTCGCGGTCCTTTTGGCCGTGCTGGCAGGACCGGCGCGAGCGGAAGATTGGCCGGCCCGCCCGATCCGCGTCTTCACTACATCGAGCGCCGGCGGCTTGAGCGACATCTTCATGCGCGTGCTCAACGACGCCATGCGCGAACATCTCGGCCAGCCGCTGGTCATCGAGAACAAGCCGGGCGGCGGCGGCAATATCGCCGGCCGCGCCTGCCAGGACGCACCGCCCGACGGCTACACTATCTGCATCGTCAATGCCGACACGATGATCTACAACCAGTTTCTCTATAAGAACATTGCGTTCGAGCCGGAGAAGCTCACGCCGATCGTCAACCTGTTTCACTTGATCCAGGTTCTGGTGGTGAATTCGGCGCTCGGCGCCAAGACCGTGGACGAGCTAGTGGCGGTCTCCAAGGCCAAGCCCGGCACGCTGAATTATCTGACCGCGTCGGTGCCGTGCGTCGTCTTCATGGACAGCCTCAAGCGCGACAAGGGCGCCGACTGGGTGCGTGTGCCGTTCAAGGGCGGCGGCGAGGCGGTCACCGCCATACTCGGCGGCTCGACGCCGATCGGGCTGATCGGGCTCGGCAATGTCACGTCGCAGATCGCCGCCGGCAAAATGACGGCGCTGGCGCTTACCAATAATATCCGCACGCCTTTGCTGCCGAACGTGCCGACCTTCGCCGATCTCGGCTACAAAGGCGCCGCCTCGCAAACCTGGTACGGACTGTTTGCGCCGCCGGGCACGCCCAAGGCCATCGTCGACAAGATCAACGCGGAAGTGACGCGCGTCGTGAAGGACCCGGCGTTCACGGAAAAATACATCATCAGCCGCGGCCTGGTGCCGGCGCTCGACACGCCCGGCGAATTCGCCAAGGAGGTCGTGGCTGAGCGCGCCGGCGCCAAGGAAGTCGTAAAGGAGAGCGGCTTGGAGCCGCAGTAGGCTGTCATTCCGGGGCGCGCCGAAGGCGCGAACCCGGAATCCAGATTTAAAGCAGAATTCGTCCCTGGATTCCGGGTCCGGCCCTTCGGGCCGTCCCGGAATGACAGAAAAAATTACGCCCTTTTCCGCTTCTTACTCTTCTTCTGCTGCATATAAGAGCGCAGTACTGCGTTGATGCGCCGCTGATATCCGGCGGCCTCTTCGCCCTTGAAATAATCCAGCACGTCCTCATCGACGCGGATGGAGATCGCTTTTTTCTTCGGCGGGATGACGAGGACGGCATCACCCCAATTCCAGTCGTCGCTCCAGTCGGGGTCGTCGCGGATCGATTCTTCGATCTGCTCGTCAGTCAGGGCGTCGACGCGCGCCCAATCGGTTTCGCTTTTCCGTCGTTCTAGATTGCCGTCCGAATCTTCAATAATATACGTACCATCCGGTAATGAGGCGACCAGAGTTACGGTTTGCTCGAGATGCTTCTTCTTAACGGTCATATTGAGCTCGTTCGATTTTTCGAGCCGCTCTGGCGGAAATAATTCGAACTTTGTCTCCTCGTTGCGTGAACACAACGGCGATCAATCTTCCACGGGCGACACCGACGGATACGTATCTTTGCTCGCCCGAGCGGCTTGTTGATCGAAACGTATATTGCTTCGAATCTGCAAAGACCTCTGCGGCGTCGCTAAAATCAATTCCGTGTTTGGCGACATTGGAACGTCGTTTGTTGTCATCCCATTCGAACGCGGAAACAGATTTCATGACCGAACGCCCACATCCTCGGCCACGAGTTTAGTCGTTCGGGCGACGAGCGGACAAACCAAATGTATATACAAACGTATGTCTAAAGTCAAGGAGACGGCAGCAGCCTTTCCCATGTGAATAACTAGGAAAACGCGGCCGAAACCCAGCCAATTCCTGCCTTCCCGCCGTCGCCCCAAAAACTCTGCCTTTCGCGCCCTATGATTGGCCAACCAATTCGGCCAAACCGCCAAACCCAGCGCCGCGCTAAAAGCGCGGCGGAGACACCATGCGCTTCACGCCCCAGTTCCTCGATGAGTTGAAAGCCCGCCTGCCGGTTTCGGAGGTGGTGGGGCGGCGCGTGAAATTGCAGCGCTCGGGCCGCGAGTTGAAAGGCCTGTCGCCTTTCAACAAAGAGAAAACGCCGTCCTTCTTCGTCAACGACCAGAAGGAAGCCTGGTTCGATTTTTCGTCGGGCAAAAACGGCAGCATTTTCGATTTCGTCATGCTCACCGAAGGCGTCACCTTTCCGGAAGCGGTCGAGCGGCTCGCGCAAATGGCGGGCGTCGCGCTGCCGAAAGTCTCGGCCGAGGACCAGCAGCGCGATGCGCGCCGCAAGACGCTCTACGACATCATGGACCTCGCCGCGAAATTCTTCGAGACGACGCTGGCGTCTCGCGCCGGCGCCAAGGCGCGCGGCTATCTCGCCGACCGCGCGCTCGATCCGGCGGCGCAGCTCAAATTCCGTCTCGGCTTTGCCACCAATGAGCGTTACGCGCTCAAGGAGCATCTCGGCTCCCACGGCATTCCAGTGGCCGACATGGTGGAAGCCGGCTTGCTGATTGCCGGCGACGACATCCCGGTGCCGTTCGACCGCTTCCGCGACCGCGTCATGTTTCCGATCACCGATATTCGCGGCCGCGTCATCGCCTTCGGCGGGCGCGCCATGGAGAAAGACGCGCCGGCGAAATATCTCAATTCGCCGGAAACGCCGCTCTTCCACAAAGGCGCCACGCTCTACAATATCGCCGGCGCGCGCCAGGCGGCGCACGACGGATCAACATTGATTGTGGTCGAAGGCTATGTCGACGTCATCGCCATGGTAAGCGCCGGGTTTGCCGCCACTGTCGCGCCGCTCGGCACCGCCTTGACCGAAGACCAGCTCGCGCTCATTTGGAAAATGGCCGACGAGCCGGTGCTGTGTTTTGACGGCGATGGCGCCGGCATGCGCGCGGCGTTCGCGCTGTCGAATTAGCCATGCCGCGGCTCAAGCCTG
Organism: uncultured Alphaproteobacteria bacterium; assembly: GCA_963807665.1. Lineage (GTDB taxonomy): Bacteria > Pseudomonadota > Alphaproteobacteria > Rhizobiales > Xanthobacteraceae > Pseudolabrys. The sequence continues at coordinate 8,050 of CAWEDE010000045.1, forward strand.
GCAAGAGCCTGAAATTTGCGTTGTTGCCGCAAGGCCAGGACCCTGACGATCTGGTGCGCTCGGCCGGCCGCGAAGCGGTGGCGGAGGTGATCGCCGCCGCCAAGCCCCTTGCCGCTATGTTGTGGACGCGCGAGACCGAGGGCCATTCGTTTAACACGCCGGAACGGCGCGCCGCGTTAGAGGCACGCATCAGCGAGGTCACCGCGGCTATTGCTGACGACTTCGGTGCGCAAATATTACCGGCAGGACTTCAACGACCGGCTGCGGCAGTTTTTCGCGCCGGCGCAAAGCCCGCGCGGAAATTTCCAGCAGCGCGGGCGAACGGTTGAGGCGCTGGCGCGACCGCCCCAAATCCGACTGGCAGCAGAAGTTCGGTACCAAACGCCCCGAGGTCGGTTCCCACAACACGCCTTACGTCGTGGTCAGCCAGCAAATGACGGCGAGCCCGGTGCATCGCGGCGCCCGCACGGCGGTGCCGTTGCGCGAGGCGCTCATCCTGCAAGCCGCGCTCAATTATCCTTGGCTTTTGCACGATCATCTGGAGGAACTCAGCCATCTCGAGTTCCGTTATCCCGACGCCGAGAAGCTCAAAGCCGCGTTGATCGACATTGCCGCCCATTCGACGACGGCCGATGCCGCGCAGCTCAAGGCGGAACTGGCGGCGCGCGGCCTCACCGGCGTGACCGAGCGCATCGAAGCCGCCATTACCACGTCCTCGGTCTGGGGCGCGCGGCCGGAAGCGGCGCCGGAGGATGTTTTGATCACCTGGCAGCAGCTCGTCGCCTTGCATCGGCATTGGCATTCACTAACTAAGGAGCTGCGCGAGGCAGAGCAGGCGCTGGGCCAAGATGCGAGCGAAGCCAACTATTTACGGCTGAGCGACGTCAAAGCCCGCCTCGAGCGAATGGACGGAACCGAAGCTTTGATCGAGGGTTTTGGCGCCTCTTCAGGACGAGGCGCCAGGAGCCTCTAAAGGCCGCTTTTATTGAAGCCTGAAAGCCCGGCTTTTGGGCTTGACCGGCGGCTTTCAAAGCGGCACGGAATTGCCGGACCGGCGGGGAATAAAGGTCGATTCTCGGCGGTTTTTTCAAGGTTAATCGGAGTTTAATCGGGTTCCGACGACACTAGCGGCCTGATTCGGGGCGGCGTCAGGGTGGCGCGGCCCTTTTTGGCCATGCGCTCAGGCGTGGCTACATGAACTTGTTCCAGGGGACGCGGGAATGCGACGCGAAATGGCCAAAAAGATTCAAGAAAAAAATCAAGATAAGGCCCCGCCGAAGGTCGCGTTGAAGGCGCAAGCCAAGGTTCAGGAGAAGCAGATGGCGACGAAGGCGAAAGCCGCGGTCAAGGAAGAGGCGCCGGAAAAAGAAGCCGATGCCGCCCCCGATGCCGCGCTGCCGTTGCTCGACCTCTCCGATGCCGGCGTCAAGAAAATGATCAAGGCCGCCAAGAAGCGCGGCTTCGTCACCTATGAACAGCTCAACGCCGTGATGCCGTCGGAGGAAGTCACCTCCGAGCAGATCGAGGACACGCTCGCCATGCTGTCCGAGATGGGCATCAACGTGGTCGAGACCGAGGACGCCGATTCGGAAGACGGCGAGACCGAAAAGGCCACCGACGAGACCGATGACGACGACGACGAATTCCGGCCGCGAGGTCGTCGAGACCAAGTCGAAGGCGCTCGCCACCACCGAAAAGAAAGAGCCGTCCGAACGCACCGACGATCCGGTGCGCATGTATTTGCGCGAGATGGGCTCGGTCGAATTGCTGTCGCGCGAGGGCGAAATCGCCATCGCCAAACGCATCGAGGCCGGCCGTGAGGCGATGATCGCGGGCCTTTGCGAAAGTCCGCTGACGTTTCAGGCCGTCATCATCTGGCGCGACGAACTCAACGAAGGCAAAGTTTTCCTGCGCGACATCATCGATCTCGAAGCGACCTATGCCGGTCCCGACGCGCAGAAAATGCAAGTGCCGGTCATCATCGGCGCCGATGGCAAGCCGGTGCCGCAAGCGGTCGGCACGCCCGTTCCCGGCGCGCCGCATTTGCAGGTCGTGCAGCCGGTAGCGCCGCCGGCAGCGCCCCCGCAGGCGACGCCGTTCAAGGCGGCCGAGCCCGCCGCCGATGGCGAGGAGCCCAAGGATCCGTCCGAGGCCGCGGCTAAGTCCGATTACGACGAAGACGACATGGAGAATTCCCTGTCGCTCGCCGCCATCGAGGCCGAGCTCAAGCCGAAAGTGGTCGAGACCTTCGACAACATCGCCGACGCCTTCAAGCGGCTGCGCCGTCTGCAGGAACAGGACATCGACTTCCGCCTGCACAATTCGTCGTTGTCGCCGGCGCAGGAACGCAAATACAAGAAGCTCAAGGAAGAGATCATCGCCGAGGTGAAGTCGCTGCGCCTCAACCAGGCGCGCATCGATTCGCTGGTCGAGCAGCTCTACGACATCAACAAGCGCCTCGTGTCGAACGAAGGCCGCCTGATGCGGCTGTCGGAAAGCTACGGCGTGTCGCGCGACGATTTCATCAAGAACTACATGGGCAACGAGCTCGATCCGCGTTGGCTCAACCGCATTTCGAAATTGTCCGCCAAGGGCTGGAAGAATTTGGTCGCCAAGGAAAAGGACCGCATCAAGGAAATCCGCTCGATGGTGCATGAGCTTGCCGCGCAGACCGGCGTCGAGATCTCCGAATTCCGCAAGATCGTGCAGACGGTGCAAAAGGGCGAGCGCGAAGCGAACAAGGCCAAGAAGGAAATGGTCGAGGCCAATTTGCGCCTCGTCATTTCGATCGCCAAGAAATACACCAACCGCGGCCTGCAATTCCTCGACCTCATTCAGGAAGGCAATATCGGCCTGATGAAAGCGGTCGATAAATTCGAATACCGCCGCGGCTATAAATTCTCGACCTACGCCACCTGGTGGATCCGCCAGGCGATCACGCGCTCGATCGCCGATCAGGCGCGCACCATCCGCATTCCGGTGCATATGATCGAGACGATCAACAAGATCGTGCGCACCTCGCGCCAGATGCTGCACGAAATCGGCCGCGAGCCGACGCCGGAAGAGCTCGCCGAAAAACTCGGCATGCCGCTCGAAAAAGTGCGCAAGGTTCTGAAAATCGCCAAGGAACCGATCTCGCTCGAAACGCCCATCGGCGACGAGGAAGATTCGCATCTCGGCGATTTCATCGAGGACAAGAACGCCATGCTGCCGATCGATGCCGCCATCCAGTGGAATTTGCGCGAAACCACGACGCGCGTGCTGGCTTCGCTCACGCCGCGCGAAGAACGCGTGCTGCGCATGCGCTTCGGCATCGGCATGAACACCGACCATACGCTGGAAGAAGTCGGCCAGCAGTTCTCCGTCACCCGCGAACGCATCCGCCAGATCGAGGCCAAGGCGCTGCGCAAGCTCAAGCACCCGTCGCGGTCGCGCAAATTGCGCTCGTTCCTCGACAACTAATTGTTTTCGGGGCAGGGTGCGTCGATGAAATTATCGCTTGCATCGCAAGCGGTCGTGGTGATGTTCGCCATGAACGCATCCTATTCCTCCCGCCACCTCGCCACCCCCTCGTTCGCCGCGCAATGCGGCGGCGATTTTTCCGCCTTCCTCGCGGCGATGTCGCGCGAGGCGCAAGCCGCCGGCGTGTCGCGCGCCACCATCGACCAGGCTTTCGCCGGCGTCACCATCGACCAGAACGTGCTGTCCTTCGATCGGCGCCAGAAGGGCATGTTCCATTCCAAGAGCTTCGAGGAATATGCCGCCACCCGCGTCATCCCGGCGCGCATCAAGCGCGCGCAGGCGCTGATGGTGAAACACGCGCCGCTGTTGTCGCGCATCGAGGCGCGCTTCGGCGTGCCCAAGGAAGTGGTCATGGCGATCTGGACGCTGGAGACTGACAATGGCGGCGGCGACATGGGCAAGCTGCCGGTGATCCGCACGCTCGCCACGCTGGCGCATGACTGCCGCCGCACCGAATTGTTCCAGGGCGAGCTGATCGCCGCGCTCAAGATCTTGCAGCGCGGCGACCTGCCGTTGCGCGATCTGGTCGGCGCCTTTGCCGGCGAGATCGGCCAGACGCAGTTCCTCCCCTCGTCCTACATCAAATACGGCGTCGATTTCGACGGCGACGGCAAGGTCGACCTGCGCCATTCGGTGCCCGACGTGCTGGCCTCGACCGCCAATCTGCTCAAGGTCAATGGCTGGCAGGCCGGCGCGCCCTATGGCGCCGGCACGCAGAATTTCGAAGTCGCCATGCGCGAGTGGAACCACTCCGAGGTCTACCGCAGGACCATCGTGCTGATGGCCGAGCGCATCGGCGGAAAGTAGCTGCTGTCATTCCGGGGCGCGAGCGAACCCGGAATCCAGAAGCAGTCACCGATTGCCCGTCTGGATTCCGGGTCCGGCCTTTCAGGCCGTCCCGGAATGACGGCTACTTCTACTCCATCGCCTCGATCATGCGCACGTCGCGCACCGCGCCGTCGCCGAGCGCCTTGAGCGCTTCCTGGTAGCCGGGCGAGTCATGGGCAGCCTTGGCCTGCGCCAGGCTCTCGAACTCGGTGACGACGACGCGCTCCTTCTGGCCGTGCTCATAGGCGATGGCCGCCGGGGCGCGGCAGAGATATTTGGCGCCGAACGGGGTGGTCGCCGGCGCGGCCAGCTTGGCATAGGCCGCGAGCTTCGCGGGGTCCTTGATCTCGCGGTAGAAGGTGATCCAGTAGGCTTTGGGCATGGCGGCTCCGGGTGGTTTTTTGTGAGGGCGCGTGGTTGGACGCGCATCCTAGCGGCGGGGGCGCAGGGGCAACAAGGCCCCGCGCGAGTGGATTCAATCAGAGGCCTCTCGCAATGTCGCCGTGCATGGCAGAGAAGTTCGGGGAAAGGTAAAAGACGAAATCACTCCCGAGGCATAGCCGGAGGTGAGGACCAATGTCGAGAATTTACTGCGCCCAAAATATGAGGGCCGCTCAAACGGCACTCATATTTAGTATGAAATTTAAAACGTTGCGGGGACGAGTTCCGTAACCAGGAACGCAGCTGGGAGTGAGAGGGCGGCGAGGCGCCCGCATCCTTCAAAAGAGGATACGGCTACGGAGAGACTGGTGCGCCGCTTGGCGCTCCATCCCCT
>CAWEDE010000046.1:0-8682 GCA_963807665.1 uncultured Alphaproteobacteria bacterium
CGAGCGGCGGCGTTGCGCCTTATAGCTACACGGTGTTGTCGGGCGCGCTGCCGCCGGGCATCACGATGGACGGCGCTGGCAACATCACCGGCACGCCGACCACGGCAGGCGCGTATAATTTCACCGTGCAGGCCACCGATGCGCAGCCCAACACCGGCACGCGCAATTACACGATCAATGTCGGCACCGCGAATTCGTTGACGATTACGCCGGCAACCTTACCGAACGGGACGAACGGCACGGGCTACAGCCAGACTTTGACCGGGAATGGCGGCACTGGCCCTTATACGTTTACGGTGAATTCCGGCGGGTTGCCGGCGGGCCTGACGCTTAGCAGCGCGGGCGTTATCAGCGGTACGCCAACTGGCAGCGGTTCGTCGACATTCGCCATCAAAGTCAACGATAGCGTCGGCAACAATGGCGGCCAGGGCTACACCGTCAATATCGGCACCAATGTGCTCACAGTTGCGCCGGCGAACCTGCCCGCCGGCACGCAGAACATCGCCTTATAGCCAGACCGTGACGGCGAGCGGCGGCAACGGCGGACCGTACACCTTCACGATTTCCGGCGGCGCGCTGCCGGCCGGACTGACCATGAACGCCGCCGGCGCTCATCAGCGGCACGCCGACCGGAAGCGGCGCAGCGAGCTTCACCGTGCGCGCGCTCGATACGGCCGGCAATTTCGGCACGCATCTCTACGCCATGAACATCGGCATCGTGACGCTGACGGTCAATCCGGCGACGTTGCCGGATGCGGTTTTCGGCAAAGCCTATAGCCAGACCGTGACCGCGACCGGCGGCACTGCGCCTTATACTTTTTCGATCACGGCCGGCGCGTTGCCGCCAGGTCTGACGCTCAACGCCGCGACCGGCGTGATCGGCGGAACGCCGACAACTACAGGCAACGATACATTCACCGTGCAGGCGCGCGACGTGAACGGCAATATCGGCAGCCGCGCCTACACCATGGATCCGCGTCCCGATCCGGCGACCGATCCGGAAGTGCAGGGGCTGATCCTGGCGCAGGTCGCGAGCGCGCAGCGATTTGCCTCGGCGCAAGTCAATAATGTCGCGCGCCATCTCGAAAGCCTGCACAGCGATTTCACGCCGTGCTCGTTCAATTTCGGCATCGCGCCGCCGATCAGCCCGGCCGGACCGCCGCCCAATGGCGACTATGCCAATCCGAATTCGCTTTACTCGCCGTCGGGAACCTACGGCGCGCCGGTTGTCGTGCTGCCGCCGGGTTACGCGCCACCGGCGGGTTACGTCGCGCATCAAGTGCCGGACGGGCGCAGCGTGCTGCCGGAGACGCGCGATTGCGCGGCCGATTGGGCCTCGTCGATGGCATTCTGGACCGCGGGCTCGTTCGAATTCGGATCGATGACGCCGAGCGGGCTGACTTCCAGTAACAAGTTCTAACACCGCCGGCCTGACGGCGGGCATGGATTACCGCATCACTGAAAAGCTGATCGTGGGCGCGGCGATCGGTTATGGCGCCGACCGCACCGACGTCGGGAGCAATACGACGCGCAGCGACGGCACCAGTTTCACCGGCATGCTCTATGCAAGTCTGCGCCCGTTCGATCCGCTGTTCATCGATGGTGCCATCGGCTACGGCACGCTCAATTACGACAACCGGCGCTGGGTGACCGGCGACAACACGACGGTATCGGGCACGCGCGACGGTTCTTATTATTTCGGCTCGCTGGCGGCGAGTGTGGAACTGGGCCGCGGGCGGATGAAATTCGCGCCCTATATCAGTACCGATTTCATGTCGGCGACGCTCAATGGCTATTCCGAAAACGGGCCGAGTGCGTCTTTGCTCACCTATAATCAAATGAAGTTCAACGCGATATCGGGCGCGGTCGGCTTGCGCGGCTCGATCGATATACCGGTTCGCTTCGGAATCCTGACGCCGAATGCGCGCGTGGAATACCGCCAAACCAGCCAGAGCGCCTTCGACCAATCGATGTATTACACCGATCTCGGCAGCGGCTCGGCATCGACCTTCAGCCAGCCGGTGGGCTCGCATGGCGCGACGACTGGCGCTATCGGCATCCGTGCCCGCGCGCCGGGCGGGCTTGCGGTCGAGATGGAATATGGCGTGACGGGCGGTTCCGGTTCGATGCTGACGCAGTCGTTGCGCGCGGCCGTGAAGATGCCTTTTTGAGGCCCGGCGCAAACGCCTTATTGTCGCCAATAATCCATTGAGATTCCTCATGTATTAAGCGGTGCGCAGGCGCCTTTTGCGGTGGCGGCGCAACACTGAATCGGTTAAGAAAACCGGTACCCAACAGCGCGATCCCGAAGTCTTTTTCGGACCAAGATTGCGCTCAATAATTCAATAAACCGACTCGCGGGAAACCAATTTTGTCTGACGTCGAAACCCCAAAATCGGGGGACGGTGGTCCCTCCGATGTTCGCCCCGTATCGATTACGGAGGAAATGAAGCGCTCGTATCTCGATTACGCCATGAGCGTGATCGTGTCGCGCGCGCTGCCCGACGTGCGCGACGGCCTCAAGCCGGTGCACCGGCGCATTCTCTATTCGATGCACGAGCAGGGCCATACGCCCGACAAGAAATACGTGAAGTCCGCGCGCGTCGTCGGCGACGTGATGGGTAAATATCACCCGCACGGCGACTCGGCGATCTACGACGCGCTGGTGCGCATGGCGCAGGATTTTTCCATGCGCCTGCAGCTCATCGACGGGCAGGGCAATTTTGGTTCGGTCGACGGCGATCCGGCGGCGGCCATGCGCTACACCGAATGCCGGCTGGCGAAGCCGGCGATGGCGCTGCTCGACGACATCGACAAGGAGACCGTCGATTTCCAGGAAAATTACGATGGCAGCGAGACAGAGCCGAAAGTTCTGCCGGCGCGCTATCCGAATTTGCTGGTCAACGGCGCCGGCGGCATCGCCGTCGGCATGGCGACCAATATTCCGCCGCACAATCTCGGCGAAGTGATCGACGCCTGCATGGCGGTGATCGACGATCCGGCTATCAGCACCGACGATCTCATCAAGATCGTGCCGGGTCCCGATTTCCCCACCGGCGGCATTATTCTCGGCCGCGCCGGCATTTATAGCGCCTATCACACCGGGCGCGGCTCGATCATCATGCGCGGCAAGGTCGCGTTTGAGACCATTCGCAAGGAACGCGAAGCGATCGTCATTTCGGAAATTCCCTATCAGGTGAACAAGGCCACCATGGTCGAGCGCATCGCCGAACTGGTGCGCGACAAGAAGATCGACGGCATTTCCGACTTGCGCGACGAGAGCGACCGCGATGGCTATCGCGTGGTGATCGAATTGAAGCGTGACGCCGAGCGCGACGTCGTGCTTAACCAGCTTTATCGCTTCACACCGCTGCAATCTTCCTTCGGCGTCAACACGGTGGCGCTCGACGGCGGGCGTCCGCTGGTGATGACGCTCAAGGACATGCTCAACGCCTTTGTGGCGTTCCGCGAAGAAGTCGTGTCGCGGCGTACCAAATTCCTGCTCGGCAAGGCGCGCGACCGCGCCCATATTTTGGTCGGTCTCGCCATCGCGGTCGCCAATATCGACGAAGTCATCAAGCTGATCCGCGGTTCGAAGGACGCCAACGAGGCGCGCGAAGCCTTGATGGCGCGCGAATGGCCGGCGACCACGGCGGCGACGCTGATCGAATTGATCGACGATCCGCGCCACAAAGTCAGTGCCAAAGGCACCGCGCGGCTTTCCCTCGAGCAGGCCAAAGCCATCCTCGACCTGCGCCTGCAGCGCCTGACTGCGCTTGGGCGCGAGGAAATCAAGGATGAGCTTGATAAGCTCGCCGCCGAGATCGCCGATTATCTCGATATTCTGCGTTCGCGCGCCCGCATCCAGTCGATCATCAAGCAAGAATTGGCGACGGCGAAGGATGAATTCGCTACGCCGCGCCGTACCGAAATCGCGGAAGCCATCGGCGATTTGGATGACGAGGATCTGATCCAGCGCGAAGAGATGGTCGTCACTGTTTCGCATCTCGGCTATATCAAGCGCGTGCCGCTTTCGACCTATCGCGCGCAAAAGCGCGGCGGCAAAGGTCGCGGCGGCATGCAGGTGCGCGAGGAGGACTTCGTTGCCCGCCTGTTCGTGGCATCGACGCTGGCGCCGGTTCTTTATTTCTCGTCGCTCGGCAAGGTCTACAAGGAAAAGGTATGGCGCTTGCCAGTTGCCGCTCCACAGGCGCGCGGCAAGGCGCTCATCAATATATTGCCGTTGCAGCAGGACGAGATCATTACGACGATCATGCCCCTGCCGGAGGACGAGGCGAAATGGAGCGGCCTCCAGCTCATGTTCGCGACGACAAACGGCATTGTCCGTAAAATCGCGCTCAAGCACTATGTCGAAGTCCGGCCATCCGGCCTCAAGGCGATCAAATTGGAAGACGGCGACTTCGATTGCCGGCGTCGAGCTTTGCAGCGACGCCGATGACGTGTTGTTGACCACGCGCGACGGTCAGTGCGTCCGGTTCCCGGCGACCAAAACCTCCGTTAAGCAAGGCCGCGACACCATTGGCGATATCGGCATCAAACTGGTCGCCGAAGACAAAGTGATTTCGATGTCGATCCTGCGCCATGCCGATGCGACGGTCGACGAACGCGCGGCCTATCTCAAGCGCGCCAACGCGGTGCGCCGCGGTGGCGACGAGGAGGTCGCGGCCGTCGAGGACGAAGAGGCCGAAGAGACCGCGCGTGCCATCGAGCTCGGCGAAAAGCGTTATGTCGAAATGTCTGCGGCCGAGCAGTTTGTGCTGACGATCTCCGAACGCGGCTACGGCAAGCGGTCGTCGTCTTACGAATTCCGCATCACCAATCGCGGTGGCAAAGGCATTGTCGCCATGGCGGTGATGGAGGGCAAAAAAGGCAAGAAGACAATTCGCGAGAAAACCGGCCACCTCATTGCCAGCTTTCCCGTGGAGGAAGGCGATCAAATCATGCTGGTCACCGACGCCGGCAAGTTGATCCGCACGCCGGTTGCCGGCATCCGCATGGCCGGGCGCTCGACGCAGGGCGTGATCGTGCTCAACACCGCCGACGACGAGAAGGTGGTGTCCGTCGAGAGACTGAGCGAGGATGAGGCGGAGTGATGAACTGGCAATTATTCTCCGCCTTTCTCGTTATCACCGTCCTCTTATTCCTGACCCCTGGACCGATCGTGACACTAATCCTGTCAACCGGCGCGCGCAGCGGCACCCGCGCGGCGCTGTTGATCGTCGCCGGGGCGAGTACCGGCACCTCGGTGCTGCTGGCCTGCATCGCTTTCGGGCTTGGCTGGATCCTAAAAACATCGGCCGAAATATTCGATATTCTGCGTTGGGTGGGCGCGGCCTATCTGATCTGGCTTGGCATCGAGGCGTGGCGGCACGCCGGCGCTGCGAAAGACGTGGTGGCGCGGCCCGCCGCCCATGTTCACGCGCGGCGCGGGTTCTTCGTCGCCTTGACCAACCCAAAAACTATCGCGTTCTTTACGGCTTTTCTCCCGCAATTCATCGACCCCACCTTGCCGGTCGAGCGTCAGCTTTTGGTTATGTGCGTGTGCTCGGTTGTTTTGGGGGCGGTACTGGATTCCGGCTGGGCGTTCGCCGCCGGATTTGGCCGCGCCTGGTTCATGAAGCCGCGTCACAATAAATTATTGGGCCGCATTTCCGGCGCGGTATTGATCGGCGGCGGCATCTGGCTGTCGCTGGCGCGACGGCCTGGCTGAGTGCCGGCCGTCATCAGCGCGGACGAAAGCATAAAATTTTAGGCATTGTGGAAGGCAATTTCTTTCCTTTTCGGCCTATTCAATAATGTGGTGCATCGTTGAATGCGCGGGAACCCGGCAGCGCTATGACTCGCGACGAATTGTTTACCGCCTTGGGCCGGGTCGTCCTGATTACGTTGGCGCTCATGGCAGGCTCTTTTGCGCTGCTTATTGGCGTGCTGATGCTCACCGATTTCCGAGACGCGTGGCTGCATTACACGATCGCAACTGTATTTACGATCATTCTCGCGCCGACGGCCGCGTTTCCGCTGGTTGTGATGTCGGATCGGCTTCGCCTGGCAAAAGAGGAACTCGAAAGCCTGTTGCGCATCGATGGGTTGACGGAATTGCCGAACCGGCGCGCGTTTTTTGAAAAGGCCGAGGAAGTCTTCAAACTCAATAGTCCGATCACGTTAATGATGGTCGATGTCGATCACTTCAAGCAGGTCAATGACAACTACGGACACGACACTGGCGATCGTGTTTTGCGTTCGGTAGCCAAATCAATCCAGCACGTCGTCGCCCGCGCGCCCGGTGCGAGCACTAAATTCGCGGCACGTATCGGGGGCGAGGAATTCGCCGTGCTGGTCGAGGACCTTGACGCCAAAGTGGCCGATAGGCTTGCCAATGAATTGGTGCTGGAAGTGCGGCAATTATCGGTGCGGAGCGCCGCGCAGTTGATTTCTGTGACGGTGAGTGTCGGCGTTGCACATCGCCGGCCGGGCGATAAGCCGGACATCGTACTGCGGGGCGCCGACAATGCTTGTTACCGGGCTAAACGTCTCGGCCGCAATCAGTGGCGCGACGCCGATATCCAGGATGACCGGCAAGAGCCCGCGTCAGAGATGACGGCTGCCTGAAGTCCTAACTTGCGGCCGCGGTATGGCGCGCCCACGCAAGCGGGTTATGGCAGCCGTTCGACGCTGACCAGGCGGATGCGCGGATTGCCGACCGACGTGCCGACGCAATTCAAGTACGGCCAGGGATTTTGGCTGCAGGCCTTGAGCACGGTTTCGGCGGGCTTGGGCAGCGGGCCGGCATCGACCTGGCCCTGCGACGAAAATACCGTCACCAGAGCGGCAATGGCGGCGGCGGACATGACGGCGGTGATGGTTTTGAGCATGATTATCCCCAATCCTCGGCGGTCTCGACCCTTAGGTCGCGTCCGGCTGGCAAAAGGTTCAAGGTTTCGTCGAGGTACGCAGTTCTAACGGGCGGGCGGCCAAATGGTTCAGTTGGGGCGTTGCGACGGCCTTGCGGGCCGCAATAGGGCGGGCTAGACCCCGGCTTATGCCGCGAACCGCGCTTTATGCGGGGTCGTTCGACCCCGTCACCAACGGCCATCTCGACGTGGTGGGCCATGCTGTGCGGCTGGCCGACAAGCTCGTGATCGCCATTGGCGTGCATCCGGGCAAAGCGCCGCTGTTTTCGCCGGACGAGCGGTTGGCCATGCTGGAGGAGACCTGCGCGCCCTTGGCGCGGGCGGCCAAATGCGAACTGGCCTGCGTGACCTTCTCGGATCTCGTCGTCACGGCGGCGCAAAAGGCTGGCGCGACTATTCTCATCCGTGGCCTGCGCGACGGAACCGATCTGGACTACGAAATGCAGATGGCCGGCATGAACCAGGCCATGACGCCCGGCGTGCAGACGGTGTTCCTGCCGGCTTCGCCGCTGGTGCGCCCGATCACCGCCACATTGGTGCGCCAGATCGCGGGCATGGGCGGCGACGTTTCGGCCTTCGTGCCGGCAACGGTCGCGGCGCAGCTCAAGAAAAAATTCGCACGTTAATCACGCATTCCGGGAGACTTCATGATCCGCATTCTCGCCGTCATCTGCGCGCTCGTTTGTGTCGCGCCCGCATTGGCCCAGGTAAAACTGCCGGCCGGGCTCGACCCGCAGAATACCATCCTGCTCGACACCAAATATGGCCGTGTCATCATCAAGCTGCGCAACGACATCGCGCCCAAGCATGCCGAACGCATCAAGCTGCTCACGCGCGAAGGTTTCTACAACAACGTGCCGTTCCATCGCGTGATTCCAGGCTTCATGGCGCAGACCGGCGACGGCCAGTTCGGCAACGGCACCGGCGGTTCGAAATATCCGCCGTTGAAAGCTGAGTTTTCGCCGGTGCCTTATGTGCGCGGCATTGTCGGCATGGCGCGGACCTCGGACCCCAATTCCGCCAATTCGCAATTCTTTATCATGTACGCACCCAATGCCGGGCTGACCGGCCAATACACCGTGATCGGCGAAGTGGTGCAGGGCATGGATGTGGTCGACAAGATCAAGAAGGGCTCGCAGGCCGACAACGGTTCGGTCACCGATCCCGACAAGATCATAAAAATGCAAGTCGCGGCCGACGCGAAGTAATTTCAGAAATTCTAACGAGAGAGAAAAACCAATGGCAAAGCCGGAAGACACACTGACGCTGGAAACCACCAAGGGCAAAGTGGTGATTGCCATGCGGCCCGATCTCGCGCCCGGCCATGTCGCGCGCATCAAGGAACTGGTAAAGGAAGGTTTCTACGACGGCATCGTGTTCCACCGCGTCATCGATGGCTTCATGGCGCAGACCGGTTGTCCGCAGGGCACCGGCACGGGCGGATCCGGCAAGAAGCTCAAGGCCGAGTTCAACAAGGAGCCGCATGTGCGCGGCACCGTGTCGATGGCGCGCGCCGCCAATCCCGACAGCGGTGACAGCCAATTCTTCATCTGCTTCGACGACGCCGGGTTCCTCAATGGCCAGTACACCGCCTGGGGCAATGTCATCGAAGGCATGGACAACGTCGACAACATCAAGCGCGGCGAGCCGGTCAACGATCCCGACAAGATCATCAAGGCGACGATGGGGGCGTAACCCCACCGCCGCGAGGCAACGCTCGCTTCGTTACGGCGCCAGCAAAACGCCCCAC
>CAWEDE010000047.1:0-5025 GCA_963807665.1 uncultured Alphaproteobacteria bacterium
CGACGCCGCAAGGCCGCGAACGCATCGTCTCCGAAGCGCTGCGGCCCGCTGCCGCCAGCGAAAGTTGGAAAGACTTGCCCGCGGACGCCACCTTTGCCACGCATGCCGACGCGGCCATGGGCAAGGTCGCGGTCATCGAGGCCGCCAATGCCGAGGAGGAAGCGCTCGCCATCGCGGTGGCGCTGCGCGAAATTATCGACGATCCAGCCAAGACCGCCGCGCTGGTGACGCCGGATATCGGGCTTGGCCGCCGCGTCATGGCACTGCTGGCGCGGTGGAACGTGCCGGCGGAGGATTCGCGCGGCGTTTCGCTAGCCGACAGGCCGGATGGCGTATTCGCGCGGCTTGCGATCGAGGCGGCCCTCGAAGGCTTCGCGCCGGTGCCGCTGCTGGCGCTGATCAAGCATCCGTCCGGGGCTTTCGCCGCGACCGGCGTCGCCGCGCTGGAACGCGCCATTCTGCGCGGCCCACGGCCGCGACGCGGCACGGCGGGGTTGGAAAACGCCCTGACAACCCTGCGCGGCGAAATCGCCAAAGCCCGCGCCAAACAAGAAACGACTTTGTATCGTTCCGATCCGCGCCTGCAATTGACCGACGTCGAACTCGACGCCGCGGTCGAACTGATCACGAAACTCAAAACCGCATTCGCGCCGCTGGAGAAATTGACGCCAGGCCCGCACCCAATCGCGACAATGGCCAGGCGGCACGCCGACACCCTCGTCGCGCTCGGTGCTATGACGACGGAACTCGACATCGCCTTTGGCACAATTGAACGGGCTGGCACGCTTGACGTTACCGCTTCAGATTATGCCGAGTTATTCCGCGACGCCATTGCCGACCGAAAGATTTACCGGCCACCGGCCGAGGCGCGCGTGCGCATTTTCGGTCTGCTGGAGGCGCGCCTGCAACACGTCGATCGGCTGGTGCTGGGCGGCCTGATCGAAGGCGTTTGGCCGCCGGAGACGCGCGGCGATCCATGGTTGTCGCGCCCGATGCGTCACGAACTCGGCCTCGACCTGCCGGAGCGCCGCATCGGCCTGTCCGCACATGATTTCGCGCAGGCGCTCGGCACGCCCGATGTGATCTTGACCCGCGCCGCCAAGTCAGCCGGCGCGCCGACAGTGGCATCGCGCTTTGTCCAGCGGCTTGCCGCCGTTGCCGGCAAGGCGCGCTGGGATTTGGCGCTCGATAGAGGCGCGGACTACATCGCGCTGGCGCGCCGCCTGGACGAAGCTGAAGCGCCGACGCCGGTGGGCCGTCCCGCGCCCAGACCGCCGATTGAGGCACGGCCGCGCCAGCTCAGCGTCACCGAGATTGAAGATCTGCTGCGCGACCCTTATACGATCTATGCCAAGCGAGTTCTCGACCTTGCGCCGCTCGACGATATCGATACGCCGCCGGGTGCGGCCGACCGCGGCACCTTGATCCACGACTCGCTGGCCGAATACGGCAAAGCCTTTCCCAAGCAACTTCCCGGCGATCCGGCACAAGCGCTGACTGACATCGGCGAGCGGCATTTCAAGCCGCTGACCGACTTTCCAGAAGTACGCGCATTCTGGTGGCCGCGTTTTCTGCGCATCGCCCAATGGTTCGTGCGGTTTGACGCCCAACGCCGCGCCGGCCTCAATGACTTCGGCGTGGAGATCGGCGGCCGCATAGAGATTCCATTCGGCAAGGAGACTTTCACGCTGACAGTGCGGGCCGACCGCATCGAATGTCTCGCCGACGGGCGCTATGCCATCCTCGACTACAAGACTGGGGCGCCTCCCACCGAGCCACAGGTGCGCAGCGGCTTGTCGCCTCAGCTCACGCTCGAAGCCGCCATTCTGCGCCAGGGTGGCTTCAAGGGCATCCCGGCCGGCGGCTCGGTCAAGGAATTGCTTTATGTGCGGCTGCGCGGCGGGGCCGAACCCGGCGAGGAAATTCCGATAACATTCAAAGAGGGCACCGGCACCCCCGATCAGCACGCCGATTCCGCGCTCGCGGAATTGACCAAAGTGCTGGAGCAATTCTCCGATCCGGACAAGCCTTATTACTCGCTGCTGCATCCGATGTGGACGACGCATTACGGCACCTACGACCATCTCGCGCGCGTCAAGGAATGGTCGCTGACCGGCGGCGTCAGCGACGGGGGAGGCGACGAATGAGCGCCCCGCAAAAAATTCCGTCCGCGGTTACCGAGCGGCAGACACTCGCTTCGAACCCGGATTATTCGGCCTGGGTTTCCGCCAATGCCGGCTCCGGCAAGACGCACGTGCTGGCCCAGCGTGTGATCCGGCTACTGCTGGCCGGCGCCGAGCCGGCGCGCATCCTCTGCATCACCTTCACCAAGGCCGCGGCCGCCAACATGGCTAACAAGGTTTTCCAGGATTTGCGCGCCTGGATCGCGCTCGACGACGTGGCGCTCGATGAGGCCATGCGCAAGATCGGCGTCAAGAATATCGATGCGGCGCTGCGGGCGCGGGCGCGCCAGCTGTTCGCGCTGGCGCTGGAGACGCCTGGCGGGCTGAAGGTCTACACCATCCACGCCTTTTGCACGCAGTTGCTGCATTTGTTTCCGTTCGAAGCCAATGTTCCGGCGCGCTTCGAGGTGCTCGATGAAACCACCGAGACGCAGATGCTCGCCAAGCTTGGTCTCGATGTGCTGCTGGCGGCCGCGCAGGCGCCGGATTCTCCGCTCGGCCGTGCGCTGGCCCAGGCCGTACTCGTCGCCGCCGACACGACGTTCCAAGAAATGGTACGCGAAGCAATTCGGGACCGCGACGCCCTCACCCGATGGGTCGAGCAAGCTGGCGGCCTACCAGGCGCCCTGGCGCAACTTTCGGCGGCGCTCGGCGTGGGGCCAGACGAGAGCGCAGCCGAGATCGACGCGGCGATATTCAAGGACAGCCCTATCGCCAATTCCGAATGGGCCACCATTGGCGCCGCGCTGACCGGCGGCTCGGCGAACGACAAGAAACAAGGAGCCTTGTTTCACGCACTCGCCACGCTCGACGGCACGGAACTCATCGAGACCTATCTCGATATCTTTTGCACGAAGAAGCGCGACAAGACCAAGGAACGGGTCGCCACCGGCGCGATCGAAAAAACCAACCCGGACCTCTGCCACCGCCTGAATGACGAGCGCGACCGGGTCTGGGCGCTGCTGTTGCGCAAGCGTGCCATCGAGGCGCGCGACCGCAGCGCCGCCTTGATTACCGTGGCGCATACCGTGATCGCCCGCTTCCGCGCCGAGAAAATTCGGCGCGGGCTGCTGGACTATAATGACCTGATCGACAAGACGCTCGACCTGCTCAAGGATGATCGCGCCGCCTGGGTGCATTACAAGCTCGACCGCGGCATCCACCATGTGCTGATTGACGAAGCGCAGGATACCAGCCCGAAGCAATGGGATATCGTAAAAGCTTTGGTCGCCGAATTTTTCGCCGGCGCCGGCGGGCACGAACGGCCACGCACGATTTTCGCCGTCGGCGACGAAAAGCAATCGATCTTTTCGTTTCAGGGCGCCGCGCCTCGCGAATTCGCCTTGAACCGCGCGCATTTCGAACTGGCGCATAAACGCGCCAGCCTCGAATTCGTCGCTACCGAATTCAAGCATTCGATGCGCTCCGGTAAGAATGTTCTTGGCGGTGTAGACATGGTGTTCGCGCGCACCGAGGCTTTCTTAGGGCTGACCGCCGACCGCGTTGCGCCGATTCACGAAGCGCTGCCGGAAAAGGCGCCGGGGCTGGTCGAGATATGGCCGTTGGAAAAATCCGACGCGTTTGAGAAGAAACCCGGCTGGGCCGCCCCCTTCGATATCCAGTCGGGGACGAGCGGCGTCGTCAAACTGGCGCGCCGCATCGCTGGCAGCGTCGCCGCCTGGCGCACGCAAGGCCGCTTGGCCAAGGACGTGCTGATTTTGGTGCGGCGGCGCGGCGCGCTGTTTGAGGCCATCATCCGCGCGCTCAAGCATGAGAAGATTCCGGTCGCCGGCGCCGACCGGCTGGTGTTGACCGAACATATCGCGGTGATGGATTTAATGGTTCTCGCCGACGCGGTGCTTCTGCCGCAAGACGATCTGGCGCTGGCGACCGTGCTCAAGAGTCCGCTGTTCGGTCTCGACGACAACGCGCTGTTCAATCTGGCGTGGCGCCGCGACGGCAGTCTCATTGCCGAGCTGCACGCGCAGCGGCCCGAGCTTGCGGCGCAGTTCGACGCCATCGCCGAGGCGGCACGCGGCAAGTCGCCTTTTGCGTTTTACGCCTGGCTGCTCGGTGCCGAGCAAGGCCGCCGCAAGATTTTGTCCCGGTTGGGGCACGAAGCCGCCGATGCCCTCGACGAATTTCTCACACTGGCACTCGACTATGAGCACGCCGAGACGCCGTCGCTGCAAGGCTTTGTCGCCTGGCTGCGCGCGGCCAAGGCCGAGATCAAGCGCGACATGGAAATGGACCGCGACGAAGTGCGGGTGATGACGGTGCACGGCGCCAAAGGACTCGAGGCGCCAATCGTCGTGCTCGCCGATTCCACGACGCCGCCGCACGGCTGGCATCCGCCCCGGCTTTTGCATTTGCCGGCGCAACAGAGCGTGCCGGACGCGGCGGGACCCGTCATCTGGGCAAGTTCAAAATCCAACGACACCGACGGGATGGCGGCGGCGCGTCAGACCATGCTCGACGAAGCGCGCGACGAATATCGGCGGCTTTTATATGTGGCGATGACGCGCGCGGCCGAGCGGCTGGTGGTTTGCGGCACGCAGGGCAAAAACAAGATTCCAGATGGCTGTTGGTATCAATTGGTCGTGGACGCGCTCAAGCAGGACAGCAGGAGTGAAGCCGCCGAATTCGGCGACGGCGACGTACTGCGCTATCGCAAGGGCGACGCGCCGGCGTCTGTTGCTGAGAAGGCCAAGGTGCCGGCGCCAGCCAAAACGGCGGCTTTGCCCGAATGGCTCAGTCGTAAAGTACCGTCCGACATTGCGGCCCCTCGCACTATCACGCCATCCAGCGTCGAAGAGGACGACGCGGCGCGGCCCTTCGCACC
>CAWEDE010000048.1:0-4283 GCA_963807665.1 uncultured Alphaproteobacteria bacterium
GTCTGCCGGCGTGGGGGCCGACAATATTCCAGAGGGGAACAAGCTGTGCACCGGCGACTTCTGGGAGGATAACCATCCGTTGCAGCAGCAATTCAGGAGTAAGCGAGACAGCGCATTGCAGCAACGCATGACTGCGCATGTCAGGCATGCCGAATTTGATTTCCTCGCCCACCTGGTGGGGCAGCGGAAATTGCGCCGGGAATTGCACAAGGTGAAAGAATTAAAAGTGCCAGCGTTGCGCGTTGGCGACCAAAAAGTCGCGGAATACCTGGATGCGCGCCACCGACTTGAGCTCTTCCGGATAGACAAAATAGGCGTCAAGCGCGAGCGTATCGGCCTCGCCGAATAGCTGCACCAGTCCGCCGTTTTCCTCCACCAGATAGTCGGGCAGCATGGCGACGCCCAGACCGCGCTGACAGGCGCGCAACAGGCCCAGCACATTGTTGATGGTCAGCGTCGGCGTGCGGCCATCCTTGGCCTGGCGGCCGATCTCGACCAGCCAGCGCCGGTTGGCGAAATGCGCCGGCACATTGCCGCCCAGCAAAATAATGCGGTGCTTGTCGAGTTCCTCATGCGTGCGCGGCGTGCCGAAACGCTTGAGATAATCCGGCGAGGCATAGGCGTGGAAATGCACCGAGAACAGCTTGCGCTGGATGAGATCCGGCTGGGTCGGCTGGCGCAGGCGGATGGCGACATCGGCCTCGCGCATGGCGAGGTCGAGTTCTTCGTCGGTGGTGATCAGCGTGATGTGGATGTCGGGATAGAGATCGAGGAATTCGCCGAGCCGCGGCGTGAGCCAATGCACGCCGATGCCGGGCGTGGTGGACACTTTGCAGTTCGCCGTTGGGCCGTTCGCGGCTGTCGGTCAGTTTGGTGCGCGCCGCTTCCAGCTTCATGAACACTTCATGCGCCGTGCGGTAGAGCATCTCGCCTTGCTCGGTGAGGATCAGCCCGCGCGCATGGCGGTGAAACAGCGAGACCGACAGCTCGGCTTCGAGCGCCGAAACCTGGCGTGACACCGCCGATTGCGACAGGCCGAGCCGCTCGCCGGCATGGGTGAAGGAGCCTGCTTCCGCCGCGGCGTGAAACACCTTCAGTTTGTCCCAGTCCATCGATTTGTTGGTTGCGGCCATGATCTATTCCGCCGCCGCGCGCTGGTGTTCATGCGCCGCCAGGAATTTCTCCGCTTCGAGCGCCGCCATGCAGCCCAGTCCCGCCGCGGTCACCGCCTGCCGGTAGATATCGTCGGTGACGTCGCCGGCGGCGAATACGCCGGCCACCGACGTGGCGGTGGAATGGCCGGTCGGTGACGATGTAGCCGGACGGCTTCATCTGCACCTGGCCAACAAACAGTTCGGAGGCCGGCGAATGCCCGATGGCGATGAAGACGCCGTCGATATTGCGCTCGGTGACCGCGCCGGTCTTGACGTTCTTAAGCCGCACGCTTCTCACCTTCATGGGATTGTCGCTGCCCATCACGTCGTCGAGCGCGCTATCCCAGACCACGTCGATCTTGGGATTCTTGAACAAGCCGCTCCTGCAGGATCTTTTCGGCGCGGAATGAATCGCGCCGGTGCACGACGGTGACCTTGGAGGCGAAATTGGTCAGGAACAGCGCCTCCTCGACCGCGGTATTGCCGCCGCCGACCACGATCACTTCCTTGTTGCGGTAGAAGAAGCCGTCGCAGGTCGCGCAGGCCGACACGCCATAGCCTTTGAATTTCTGTTCGGACGGCAGATCGAGCCAGCGCGCCTGCGCGCCGGTGGCGATGATCAGCGCCTCCGCCAGATAGATGTCGCCGGAATCGCAGATCAGCCGGAACGGGCGGTTTGCGAGTTCCACCTTCGACACATGGTCGGTTACGATCTGGGTACCGACATGTTCGGCCTGCTTGACCATCTGCTCCATCAGCCAGGGGCCCTGGATCACATCGGCAAAGCCGGGATAGTTCTCGACATCGGTGGTAATCGTGAGCTGGCCGCCGGGCTGGATGCCCTGGATCAGGATCGGTTCCAGCATCGCGCGCGCCGCATAGATCGCGGCGGTGTAGCCGGCGGGGCCCGAGCCGATGATTACGACCTTGGCGTGGATCGTCTTAGACATGTGATGCGCCCCCCTGGCGGGCGTCGTCGGATCGATCTTCGACCCAGGCGGCCGGACTTAAAAAGGTATTGGCCGGCTCTTATTGCCCGTCCGATGTATGGGTTTCGGACGAGCTATGCAAGATACGCAACCCCCGGACCCACACCTTTGCCTAACGCGGGGCGCTGCGCCGCAGCCGGTGCGCAATAATCTTTCGCGAAACAAAGTTTCGCGGTATGGATGTTCCAGCCGAACATATTCGCGCCCCAGGCCAGGAGTTGCGCCTTTGCCCGCCCGTCTCGACGCCATCGACCGCAAGATCCTCAAAGAACTGCAGGCCGACGGCCGCATGACCAATGTGGAGCTGTCGCGCCGGGTCGGCATTTCAGCGCCGCCGTGCCTGCGCCGCGTGCGGGCGCTGGAGGAGGCGGGCTACATCAAGGGCTACCGCGCGCTGCTGGATGAAAAGAAGCTCGGTTACGAGGTCGCGGTCTTCGCCATGGTGCATCTGGCGAGCCAGGCCGAAACCGACCTGATGGCGTTCGAGGACTTCGTGCGCGCGCAGCCCTTGGTGCGCGAATGCTGGATGCTTTCGGGCGAGATCGATTTCGTGCTCAAATGCGTGGCGCCCGACCTCAAGACTTTCCAGGCCTTTGTCGAGAAACTTACCTCCGCGCCTAATGTGCGCAACGTTAAAACCTCGCTCACACTGCGCCAGTCCAAGGACGCGGCCATGGTGCCGATGGACGATCACTAGCCGCTTTGCCGCTAAGCGGGCCGCGGCGGCCTGGAACTCTCATCCGCCGCGAAGTGTTAGACTGCTCTTGAGGTAATTTATTGCGCCGGGGAGCCGAAGATGGCCAAAGCCGTAGCGAAATCTTCGAAAAAGCCTACCGCCAAGAAACCAGCCGCCAACGCAAGTCCGACCGGCCGGCAGATCTACAAAGTCGCTTTGGCCAGCATCATCGGTTCGGTGATCGAGCAATACGATTTCCTGGTCACCGGCGTCATCGCGGCGACGGTCTGGGGCGGCGTGTTTTTCAAGTTGCCGGCAGTCGCCGCCGTCTCGGCGGCCATCGGCGTCTATGGCCTCGGCGTCATCATCCGGCCGGTCGGCGCGTACATCTTCGGCAACATTGCGGATCGCGTCGGGCGCAAGGACGCGCTGGTTTACGCCTTGGTGCTGATGGGCGTCAGCACGCTGGCGATCGGACTCACGCCCACTTACGACAGCATCGGCATCGCCGCGCCAATCCTACTGATCGCCTTCCGTCTGATCCAGGGCATCAGTTTCGGCGCGGAATTCGGCACCGCCTCGACATGGGTGGTCGAACAGGCGGCGCATTCCAAACACCGCGCCTTCTGGGGAGCCTGGGTCGGCTTCGCGATTCCGATCGGGCTGCTGACGGGCTTCGGCTCGGTGATCTTGGTCAAATCGCTGATGACGCCCGAGCATTTCGTCGCCTATGGCTGGCGCATTTTGTTCGTCGTCGGTTTCCTGGTGGCGATTGTCGGCCTCATCATCCGAACGCGCACGGTAGACAGCTTCGTGTTCGAACGGCACCGCGCCAAGACCAAGGTTCTCGACCATCCGGCCTGGGATGTCTGGCACGAAATGCCGGTCACCGTGCTGCGCACGTCGCTGGTCAACGCCATGTTTGGCGGCGCGTTTTTTCTCTATTTCGTGTTCGGCACCAGTTACATGAAGGCGGTCGGCTTCAAGGGCTCCGACCCCGAGACCATTGGGCTTATCGCCGCGGCTTTCATGCTGGTGTTCATGATCATCGGTTCGCTGCTGGCCGACTACATCAACCGCCGCGTCATCTTGCTGATCGCGTCATCGGTGTTTCTGGTATTTGCGATTCCGTATTTCTATTTGATCAACACCGGCAATTTTCTGCTCGCCTGTATCGCCGAGGTCATCGGTTTCGGTTTTGTGTTCGGTTTCGGCTATGGCGCCATCCCGACTTTCTACACGGAAAATTTCCCGACGCGCTATCGCGCCTCGGGCGCCAACGCCGCCTATCAAATCGCACAGGTCTATGGCGGCGGCTTGATTCCGATTCTGGCCGGGCTGATCCTGGACGCCTACGGCATCCACACGGCCTACATCTATATCGGCGGCTTGGTGATGATCTACGCGGTGCTGGCGATCCTGGCGATTATCTACACGCCGGAAACCAAAGGCGCCGATCTCGAA
>CAWEDE010000049.1:0-11247 GCA_963807665.1 uncultured Alphaproteobacteria bacterium
TCAAAGCCAATCCGGATAAGGCGACACAGGGCAATTCCGGCATCGGATCGCCGAGCCATGTCAGCGGCATCCTGTTTCAGAAGGCGATCAATTCGCCGATCCAGATGATTCCGTATCGCGGCGCGGGCGAATCGACACAGGCCATCGTATCCGGCCAGATCGACGTTCTACTCAATACGCCCGCGGCGTCGCTAGCACAGATGAAGGCCGGCCAGGTCAAGGTGTTCGCGGTTGCCGACAAGCACCGGGTCGCGCTCGCGCGCGATGTGCCGACCACCGATGAGGCCGGTCTGCCCGGCTTTTATTTCACTTTCTGGCACGCGCTGTGGGTGCCCAAGGGCACGCCCAAGGAAATCGTCGCCAAGCTCAATGGCGCTCTTTGCGCCACGTTGGCGGATCCCAACATCCGGCAAAAGCTGATTTCGCTAGCCCAAGACATCTACCCGCCCGAGATGCAGACGCCGGCAGCGCTCGCCAAATTCCAGCAGGAAGAAGCCGACAAATGGTGGCCGATCATCAAGGCCGCCGGCATCAAGGTGGAATAGAGGCCAAATCAGGAAGCTTTACCGGGCAAATAATTCTGCCAGATCGGCGCGGGGCCAAGCGTCGCCACAAAATCGCGATGGGCCTGGCGGTCGGCATCGCTGACCCGGCTAACGAGCGCCACGGTGCGTTCGCGCTTGATCGCGACGCCATCGCTGCCCTTGGCGCGGCGCTCGACGCTTTCGGCAAGGCCGAGCTGGGCCTGGCGCCCGCCAATCAGCTCCAGATAGACCTCGGCCAGAATCTCGGCATCGAGCAGCGCGCCGTGTTTGGTGCGGCGTGAACTGTCGATACCATAGCGCGCGCATAGATCGTCGAGCCGGTTCGGCCCAGCAGGATGCTTGCGCCGCGCCAGCATCAGCGTATCGACCAGCCGGTCGCGCGCGATCAGGACGCGCTCGACGCGCTTGAGTTCGGCATTGAGAAAGCCGTGATCAAATCCGGCATTGTGGATCACCAGCGGTGCGTCGCCGATGAAAGCCAGAAACTCGTCGACGATTTCGGCAAAGCGCTTATGCGTTTTCAGGAAATCGGATGACAGGCCGTGAATGGCGAAAGCTTCCGCGGGCATATCACGGTCGGGATTCAAATAGGCATGAAACACCGACCCGGTCGGAATCCGATTGAGCAGTTCGATACAGCCGACCTCGACCAGGCGATGGCCTTGAGACGGATCGAGGCCGGTGGTTTCGGTATCGAGGACGATTTCGCGCATGGGGTGTTTATCTCGGCTGCCGCTTCGCCATTGTAGCGACCTTCGCCAATATATCACGCACTTGCGCGCGGGCATGTTCGAAACCGAGCGAAGTATCCACCACGAAATCGGCGCGCCGGCGCTTTTCTTGGTCCGGCATCTGCTTGGTCATGATGGCCGCAAGCTTGGCCTCGGTCATGCCGGCACGCCCGAAAGCGCGCCGGCGCTGGAGTTCGCCGGGCGCCGAGACCACGACAACCGCGTCGCAGCGTTGGTCGCCGCCGGTTTCATAGAGCAGCGGAATGTCGAGCAGCGCCACTGGAGCACCGCTGCGCTCGGCCTCGGCCAAAAAGCGATCGCGGGCTTGCGCCACCAGCGGATGCACGATTGTTTCCAGCCTTTGGATTGCGCCCGCATCGCCGAGTACGCGTTTGCCCAATTTGTCACGATCGACTTTGCCGCCGACGGTCGTGCCCGGAAACGCCGCTTCGATCGCGGGTGTCGCCTCGCCTTCATAAAGCCGGTGCACCACCGCATCGGCGTCGTGCACCGGCACACCCGCGTCGGCGAACATTTTCGCCGTGGTGGATTTTCCCATGCCGATCGAGCCGGTCAGGCCGAGGATGAACATCGCGCGCCGTGTCTCCCGTTACCCATCGACAAATTTATTGTCCCGCAAATACGCCAGCAGCGGCAACAGCGGCAGGCCGAGGATCGTGAAATAGTCGCCCTCGACACGCTCGAACAAATGAATACCGATGCCTTCGAGCTGATAGGCGCCGACGCTGGCAAGTACCGTATCGCCCGCCATGTCGAGATAATCGTCGAGAAAGCGATCGGACACGGCGCGCATGGTCAGCCGCGCGCTATCGACGCAATCGAACAGAATTTTATCGTCGCGCACCAGCGCCAAGGCCGAATGCAGTTCATGCGTGCGCCCACGAAGGCCGCGCAATTGCTCGGCCGCCGCCGCGCGGTCGGCGGGCTTGCCCAAACGGCTATTACCGCGCGCCAGCGTCTGGTCGGCGCCGAGCACCAAATGTCCGGGCCGCGTTGCCGCAACCGCCAAGGCTTTTGCCCGCGCCAGCAAACTAGCCGTCGCCGCCGCATCGGGATGGCCGGCTTTGGCCTCAACTGCGCGCTCGTCAATCTGCGCCGGCCTGATTTCGAACCGCAGACCGGCGGCCGCCAGAATCTTGCCGCGCACGTCGCTCTTGGATGCGAGCACCAGCGGCAGGCGGTCGAGCCAAAGCGGCATGATATCTCTTTCTTTATCCCTCCCCTTTTAGGGGAGGGATAAGATTACTGCACCGGCATCTTGCGCCGTTCCGCCAGCAATTTCATGATCGCGGCGGCGGTTTCCTCAATCGAGCGGCGCGTCACGTCGATGCTTGGCCAACTATGCTTGGTGCAAAGCTTGCGCGAATAGGCGATCTCCTCGGCGACCGAGCTCTTGTCGATATAAGTGTGATCGTCAGTATGCGCTTTGAGGCCGAGCAGCCGGTTTTCGCGGATCTGCACAATGCGTTCCGGGCTGGCATAGAGCCCGATCACCAAGGGCCGCTTGAGCGCCTCGACTTCCGGCGCCAGCGCCACGCCCGGCACCAGCGGCACATTGCCGGTTTTGACGCCGCGGTTGGCGAGATAAATCGAGGTCGGCGTTTTCGACGTGCGCGATACGCCGATCAACACGACATCGGCCTCTTCCAGACCTTCGACATGCTGGCCGTCGTCATGGAACATGGTGTAATTGAGCGCATCGATGCGCTGGAAATATTCGGCATTGAGCACGTGCTGCGCGCCGGCGCGGTGGATCGTTTCGGCGCCCAGATACGACTGGAACAGCCGCAAGATCGGACCCAGCACCGACATGCAGGGCAGACCGAGTTCGCGGCATTTGTCTTCCAAAAGTTTGATCAGGTCTTCCTCGAGCAGCGTGTAGAGTACAAGGCCGGGCGCCTCGGTGATTTCGGCCAGCGCGTGGTCGAGCTGCTTCTTCGAGCGCACCATCGGATAGAGATGTTCGACCGGAGACACGTTGGCATATTGCGCCGCAGCAGCGCGCGCGACCGTGATCAGCGTCTCGCCGGTGGCGTCGGAAACCAGATGGAGATGGAAATAACCGGCGTTGGGCATCGTCTGTATGAAGGCCGTATGGTTTGTGGATAGGACGGGAGGAGGCCACGGCTTTGGCCGTCACGCAAGCAAACAGTTAAAGCCCATGCGATATCCATCCACATGGCTGGCGCGCGGGACAATATCGGGAGCGTCTATCAGGTCTCGATGGCAGGTTGTGGATAGCCTGTTGTGGAGGCAAGGGGATAAGATCGAAAAAGCCAGTAAATCGGCCCTTCCCGCTGTGGACGAACTTATCCGAGAAAGCTGCCGATTCTGAATCCAGGCTTGGCATCCAGTGGACAGATTGTCGGCTGCGAGTCATGAGTCAATTCAACGGCCTAACAAACACTACAAAGAATCTAAATTGAGTTTTTATGGAAGAAGCCATTACGACCAAGAGCGTGGGGATAAAGCCAGTGCTTCGCGTGTTGGCAGGCGAGCGCGAGACCGTGCCGCCACTATGGATGATGCGCCAGGCGGGGCGATATCTTCCGGAATATCGTGCAGTGCGGGAGAAAGCGGGCGGATTTCTCGATCTATGTTTCAATCCGGAACTTGCCGCGGAAGTAACGCTGCAACCGGTAAAACGGTTCGGTTTCGACGCGGCTATTTTATTTTCGGATATATTGATTGTGCCGCTGGCGCTTGGCCGCAAGGTTGAATTCCTGGCAGGTGAAGGCCCTAAGCTTGAGCCTTTGGCGGATGCCGCGGCGATCGATGGCTTGCATGAGATTATCGATGGCAAAGTGCTGGCACCGATTTATGAGACCGTGCGGCGGGTAAAATCGCAGCTTGATACGAAAACAACCCTGATCGGATTTTGTGGCGCGCCTTGGACGGTGGCAACTTATATGGTCGCGGGCGAAGCCACGCCCGATCAGGCGCCGGCGCGGCTGTTTGCGCTACGCGATCCGGAAAGTTTCGGGCGATTGATCGATTGCCTGGTGCAGGGCTCGATCGAATATCTCGTCGGCCAGCTCAAGGCCGGCGCAGAAGTCGTGCAAATTTTCGATACCTGGGCCGGCGTTTTGGGGCCGGAGCAATTCGACCGCTGGTGCATGCAGCCGACCGAAAAAATCATCGCCGGCGTGCGCGCCCAGATTCCGGACGCCAAGATCATCGGCTTTCCGCGCGGCGCCGGCGCCATGGCACTGCCTTATGCGATCGCGACCGGGATCGACGCCATCGGGCTCGACTGGACTTTTCCGCGCAGCCTCGCGCGCGATATATTGCAGCCACGCGTCGCGGTGCAAGGCAATGTCGATCCGCTCGCGCTGCTTGCCGGCGGCGCCGCGCTCGACCGCGAGATCGACGACGTGATGGCGAATCTGGCCGGCGGCCAACTGATTTTCAATCTCGGCCATGGCATTCTGCCGGCGACGCCGCTCGCCCATGTCGAACAGATGCTCAAGCGTGTCAGGGCATAATACCCATGTACCTCTACCTCAAAGCCTTTCACATCATCGCGGTCATCGCCTGGATGGCCGGCATGCTCTATCTGCCGCGGCTGTTCGTCTATCACGCGGCGTCAAAGCCCGGCTCCGAGCAGTCGGAGACCTTCAAGCTGATGGAGCGCCGGCTACTCAATTTCATCATGACGCCGGCGATGACAGTGACCTGGCTCCTCGGCCTCGCGCTGATGCTGCAAGGCCAATGGATGGGCGCGACCTGGTTTCACATCAAATTCGCGCTGGTGCTGGTCATGACGATCATACACGGTCTGTTCAGCCATTGGGTCGCTGCCTTCGCCTTCGACCGCAACCGGCACAGCCAGAAATTCTTTCGCATCGTCAATGAGATACCCACGATTTTGCTGATCCTGATCGTGTTGCTGGCGGTGCTTAAGCCGTTCTAAAAACTACATTAATTCGCGCAAAGCACCGCGCCGGCCTTGCGCAAATCGCAACTTGCAATTATGTTGAGGTTTCCCACCGAACGCAGGCGGATGCAGTCGCGTTCCGGCTCCCACGATTTGGGCCGGCGACAGCATCGGGTTCCGGGCACTTTTCCAAAAAACCGCGTCACCCCAGACCTGCGATCTCTCTCTCTCCCTTAAGTCACGCGGCGAATCCGAGTCTATTTATTTTTACGGACTCCGCCGGTCACTAATCCCAAGGACGAAATACCCCCCATGCGGGAAATGAAACTCCAAGACCTCAAGGCCAAGACGCCGGCCGAACTCACCGCCTTTGCCGAAGAGCATCAAGTCGAAAACGCCAGCACGCTGCGCAAGCAGGAGATGATGTTCGCGATACTGAAAAATCTCGCGACCGCCGAAATCGACATCATCGGCGAAGGCGTCGTCGAAGTGCTGTCCGACGGCTTCGGCTTTTTGCGCTCGCCTGAATCGAATTATCTGTCCGGGCCCGATGACATCTATGTCTCGCCCTCACAGATCCGCCGCTTCGGCCTGCGCACCGGCGACACCGTCGAAGGCCAGATCCGCTCGCCGAAAGAAGGCGAACGCTACTTCGCGCTGCTCAAGGTCAATACGCATCAATTTCGAGGACCCCGAAAAAGCGCGCCACAAGATCAATTTCGACAATCTGACGCCGCTGTATCCCGATGAACGCTTGAAGATGGAGCATGAGGATCCGACCAAAAAGGACCTCTCGGCCCGCGTCATCGACATCGTTTCGCCCATCGGCAAAGGCCAGCGCGCGCTGATCGTTTCGCCGCCGCGTACCGGCAAAACCGTGTTGTTGCAGAATATCGCGCATGCCATCACGGCCAACCATCCGGAATGCTATTTGATCGTGCTGCTGATCGACGAGCGGCCGGAAGAAGTCACCGACATGCAGCGCTCGGTCAAGGGCGAGGTCATCTCCTCGACCTTCGACGAGCCGGCCTCGCGCCACGTGCAAGTGGCCGAAATGGTGATCGAAAAAGCCAAGCGCCTGGTCGAACATTCGCGCGACGTCGTTATCCTGCTCGACTCGATCACGCGCCTCGGCCGCGCCTACAACACCGTGGTGCCGTCATCCGGCAAGGTGCTGACCGGCGGCGTCGATGCCAACGCGCTGCAACGCCCGAAGCGCTTCTTCGGCGCCGCGCGTAACATCGAAGAAGGCGGCTCGCTCACCATCATCGCCACTGCCTTGATCGATACCGGCAGCCGCATGGACGAAGTGATTTTCGAAGAGTTCAAGGGCACCGGCAATTCGGAGCTCATCCTCGACCGCAAGGTGGCCGACAAGCGCACCTTCCCGGCCATCGACATCACCCGCTCCGGCACCCGCAAGGAAGAACTGCTCACCGATCCGGCCGTGCTCAAGAAGATGTATGTGCTTCGTCGTATTCTCAATCCGATGGGCACCATGGATGCCATCGACTTCCTGCTCGACAAGCTCCGCAATACCAAGAACAACGCGGAATTCTTCGAGAGCATGAATACGTAACTAGATCGCACCGTTTCTTTCCTCTCCCCGTTTGCGGGGAGAGGGTAAGAAGCACGCGCCCAAAAAATGTGCGTCTTTGCCGCTAATTGATGCGGCGTTTACAGTCCTTTCGAAACCGTTTGGAAACCATATTCTGGCGAATCTGGTCGTCGGAATATCGTTGCGAGCAAACGAAATGCCCCCGCCTAAACGTGCCCCAATCCCGCGTCCTGCGCTGTGGATTGCGGTGCCGACTTTCGTCGTCAGCCTCACAGTTGTGGCTAGTCTGCATGCCGGCGTTCTGGCCGCGCTCGTCGTCGCCGTGATCGGCGCGATCGCGGTCGGCGTGTTCGCCGAAATCCGGCTGGCGCGCATCATCTCGTCCATCGACCGCATCGCGCGCGGCGACCGCTACACGTCGTTGCCCAAACTGCTCGGCGACGGCGCCATCCAGGAATTCGCCGGCACCGCCGAAACGGTGCGCGCCGCGCTGATCGAGGCCGACACGCTGACCGTCGATCAGCTGCGCCGCGAAACCGAAGCGCGGCTGCATCATGCCGGCAGGCTGTTCTTCACAGGCAATTTCCGCCACGCGGTCGAAGAAGTGGTCAGCGCCTTCACCAATGCCGGCGAGCGCATTCGCGGCACCGCCGCCGAGCTCGTGCAAAGCAATCGGCATATGTCGCATCAGGTAACGGAAGCGTCCGCCGCGGCGGCGCAAGCCGCCGAGGATGTCGCCGGCGTCGCCGCCGCCGCGCGCGATGTCGAAACATTGGTGATGAATTCCGCCCAGCAGATCGATGACGCGCGCGCCGCCACCAAGCGCACCACCACCGAACTGGCGCGCGCCGACGCCACTATGACGACGCTGTCGGGCGCGGCGCAACGCATCGAGGAAGTGACCAAACTCATTCAGGCCATTGCCGGGCAGACATCGCTACTGGCGCTTAACGCCACTATCGAGGCCGCGCGCGCCGGCGAAGCAGGCCGCGGCTTTGCCGTGGTCGCCGCCGAAGTGAAGGAGCTGTCGCGCCGCACCGCCAAGGCGACCGAGGAAGTCAACGCCCAGATCCATGGCATCCAGCTCGCGGTCAGCGATACCGCCGAGGCCATTTTCGCGGTCGACCGCAGCGTTGCCGACATGGGCAGCGTCAACGAGAACATCAATGTCATCATCGAGCAGCAGGTCGTGCAGCTCGATCGGATCGGCACCGAAGCCATGAAAGTCGCGGCCAAAGTGAGCGAAGCGCTGCCCGGCATTCGCGCCGTGGTCACCGATGTCGCCTCGGCCGGTGACGCCGTGCTCGCCACCGCCGAGGATCTGATTGGGCGGGCGGAATCGCTGGCCAGTTCCGTGAGCCGCTACTTCTCCGATTTGGATCACGGTTCGATCAAAGTGGGCATTTTGCATTCGTTGTCGGGAACGCTGACCTCGAGCGAGCGGCCGCTGCAGCAATTGCTCGTCATGATGATCGAAAAGCTAAACCGCCAAGGCGGGCTGCTCGGCCGTCCGGTCGAAGCGGTGATCATGGATCCGCGCTCCGACACGGGTGCTTATGCCGATCAGGCCAAGACGCTGTTGCTCGATCACAAAGTGGCGGCGATTTTCGGCTGCTGGACCTCAGCCTCGCGTAAGCAGGTATTGCCGGTGCTGGCCGCGCATGACGGGTTGTTGTTCTATCCGAGCCAGTATGAAGGCGAAGAACAGTCGCCCAACGTGATTTACACCGGCGCCACGCCGCAGCAGCAGGCGCTGCCGGCGATCGATCATATGCTGGCCTTGGGCCGCCGCAGATTCTTCCTGGTCGGCACCGATTATGTCTATCCGCGCACCACCAACGCCATCATCCGCAATTATCTTTTGAGCCGGGGCATCGGCCCCGATGCGGTGGACGAACTCTATACCCCGTTCAGCGAAAAAAACTGGAAGGAGATCGTCCACAAGATTCGCCGATTTGCCGGCCGCGACGGCTGCATCATCGCGACGCTGAGCGGCGACTCCAATGTGCATTTCTTCCGCGAACGCGCGCGGCAGGGCTTGGATGCCAACGGCTTGCCGGTGATGAGCCTGTCGCTCGGCGAAGCCGAAATGCCGGCGCTGTCGGAACGCAATCTGATCGGCCACATGGTGGCCTGGACCTATTTGCACACCGTCGACACGCCCGAGAACCACGCCTTCATCAAGGAGTGGCGCGAGTTCACCGGCGATCCGGCGGCGACGACCAACGATCCGATGGAGGCGAGCTGGCTCGGCTTCCAGCTATGGGCGCAAAGGGTAGCTCAGACCGGCACCACCGACACGCAGGCGGTGCGCAAGGCGCTGGCCGGCCGCAGTATCCGCGCCGCCAGCGGCTTCGATGTCGTGGTCGACGCCGAGAACCAGCATTTGCACAAGCCGTCGATCATCGGCCGCATGGACGAGAAAAACGTTATTTGGCCGGTCTGGACCAGCAACACGCTGATCGCGCCCGCGCCCTGGAGCCAGTGGCTGCCGAAAAACACCGCCGCCGGGCGGAATTTGGCGCTCAAGATGGCGGTTTAGTTGCGCATATTGGCAACCGCCTGGGCAATCGCCTCGGGCGAAGTTACCGGCAGCGAACATCGCTCTCCAACACACACGAATGCCGCGCCGGCGGGTGCGGCCGCGATCTTGTCGCGCGCGGGGTGCGCAACGGGGAGCGCCGCGGCGGTGCGCGCGCGTAACACGATGCGGTCGGTGAAGGGCAGTTTGAGCGCGGCGCGCCAACAGCGCATCGCTGTCCGCGCCCGTCACCACGATTTCGGCGCCGCGCAGGCGCAAGTCGAGCGCATTCAAGAGCGCGACATGCCCGAACAGATTGCGCTCGACCGACGATAAAATGCCGTCGAACAGCCGGTCGGCCTTGTCGCGCCACTTGTCGTCGCCCGACAGCACCGCGAGCCGCACCAGGTTTTGCGCCGCCACGGCGTTTGGATTGGGCGTGGCGTCGTCCGAGGTGGAATGCGGCCGCAGCAACAAATCGGTCGGCGTCGTCGGCGCTCCAGTAATAGCCGCCGGTTTCCGGATCGGCGTAATGCGCGTCGAGCGCGCGCTGCCAGATCAAGCGCCTGTTCGAGCAAATCGCGCTCGGCTGTCGCTTCGTGCAAGGCGAGCGCGGCGCGGATCATGGCGGCGAAATCGGAGGCGAGGCCTGGAAACAGCAGCTTGCCGGCGCGGTAGGAATGGCCGAGGCGGTCATCTTGCGTCATCGTGCGCGCGCGATAAAATCGAAGGCGCGCGCGCGCCATCGCGAGCCATGACGGTTCGTCGAAAATAACGCCGGCATTGACCAGCGCCGCGATCATCAGGCCGTTCCAGTCGGCCAGCACCTTGTCGTCGAGCCCCGGCCGCACCCGCTTGCCGCGCGCCGTCGAGCAAAATCTGCGCGCAAGCTCGCCAGCCGCGCCTCGTCTTGCGCCGAGCGCGCAACGCCGGCGAGCCGGTTGAGAATATTGTGGCCCTCGAAGTTGCCGTCGTCGGTCACATCATAGTGCCGCGCGAAGAATTCGCCGGCCTCCGGCCCGATCAGTTCGATGATTTCGTTTTTCGACCAGACGTAGAACTTGCCTTCCTCGCCTTCGCTGATCGGCATCGAGCGAAGCGGCGAAGGCGCCCTCGGCGTCGTCATTTCGCGCCTGAGCCATTCGACGGTTTCGCGCGCGCGCGTCTTGAACAGCGGCGTGCCCGAGCGCTGCCAAGCCAGCGCCAGCAATTCCAGCAATTGCGCATTGTCGTACAGCATCTTCTCGAAATGCGGCACCAGCCAGCGCTCATCGACCGAATAGCGCGAGAAGCCGCCGCCGAGATGATCGTAGATGCCGCCCTCGCTCATGCGTTCCAGCGAATGCTCGACGGTTTCGAAAAAGCGTTCGCCGTCGCCGCGCTCGCGCAAGCGCCGGCGCGCCACAGCAATTCGAGAATAGCCGGCTGCGGAAATTTCGGCGCGCCGCGCATGCCGCCATGCACACTGTCGAACATATTGCCGAGCTGCGCCGCGGCCGCGTCTAGCTCCTTGAGCCCGATCGTCACCTTGCCCTTGGGCCGCGCCTTGTCGGCCAGCCGCGCCAGCAGCGCCGCGCGGTTCTGGTTGATCTTGTCGGGCTCCTCGCGGAACATGCGCGACACTTCGCGCAAAATATCGGTGAAGGCCGGCCGCCCGTAACGCGTATCCTTGGGAAAATAAGTGCCGCCCCAGACCGGCTCGCCGGCGGGCGTGAGAAACATCGTGAGCGGCCAGCCGCCCTGCTCGCCCAGCGCATGCAGCGCGCTCATATAGATCTGGTCGATGTCGGGGCGTTCCTCGCGATCGACTTTGATGTTGACGAACAGCTCGTTCATCACCTTGGCGGTCGCGTCGTCCTCGAACGACTCATGCGCCATCACGTGGCACCAGTGGCAGGCCGCGTAACCGACCGAGAGCATGATCGGCCGGTTCGAGCGCTTGGCCTCGGCCAAGGCGTCAGGCCCCCACTGCCACCAGTCCACGGGATTGTGCT
>CAWEDE010000050.1:0-11533 GCA_963807665.1 uncultured Alphaproteobacteria bacterium
GCGCTTGAGTTCGAGCATCTTAGGTCCGAGCTCGGCGTCCTTGGCCTTGAGCAAAAAAGCATCAAGCCCGCCGCGATGATCGACCGTGCGCAGTGCATTGGCTGAAACGCGCGCCCGCACGCTGCGGCCGAGCGCATCCGAGATCAACGTAACGCTGCGCAGGTTCGGCATGAACCGGCGCTTGGTCTTGGTATTGGAGTGGCTCACTTTGTGGCCGGACAGCGGCTTCTTGCCGGTCAGATCGCATCGCCAGGACATGGCTCATTCCTTAAAATAGCGCCGACGCCAGCACGGCACCGGTATGGTCATTTGGAAGATGGCCGGACGTATAGAGAGAGGGGGGAGACGCGTCAAGCTACGGATTTAGCGTGGTTTTGACATCTCGGTCGGCCCCGTTAAGCATTGCGCAAAGTCCGCTAATTCCGCCAAGTCCGTGCCGGTGGCCTGCGCGGCATCACAGATTCGACTTAAATAACGCCGACGAGACAGGCCGCCCGGCCGCGCGGATTTTCGCGCGTGTCGGGCGCGCAACTGGCGCCCAATTGGATGGAGCTTTCGTGCTGGCGAAACGGCAAGCCCTGCATAGCGCGTTGCTGGCCGCGGTTTTGGCCGTGCTGGCGGTCCCCGCCTGCGCCCAGGGCAAACTGGACGCGCAATATTCGGTGACGCTGGCCGGCATTCAGATCGGCAAGGGCACTTGGATTATCGATATCGGCGATACGCATTACAGCGCGACGGCAAGCGGCGCAACGACCGGCCTGTTGCGCGCCTTCACGCGCGGCGATGGCACCAGCGGCGCGCGCGGCACGCTGCAAGCCGGCCGCGCGATCTCGTCGACCTATACGTCCAGCATCAATTCCAGCAAGAAGAGCGACGAAACCCGCATCACGATCGCCAATGGCGGCGTCAAGGAACTCTCGGTCGATCCGCCGCAAGACAAAAATCCGGAGCGCGTGCCGCTCACCGAAGCGCATGAGCGCGGCGTTCTCGATCCGATGTCGGCGTCGCTGATGTATGTCGCCGGCACCGGCGATCCGCTTTCGCCGGAGGCCTGCAAGCAGACCCTGGCCATTTTCGACGGCCGCATGCGCTACGATCTGCAACTGGCCTATAAGCGCATGGACAGCGTGAAGGCCGAAAAGGGCTATGCCGGCCCGGTGCTGGTCTGCTCGGTCTATTTCATGCCGATCGCCGGCCACAACCCGTCGCGCTATGCCATCAAATACCTCGCCAAGCTGCGCGAAATGGAAGTCTGGCTGGCGCCGATCGCGGGTACCCGCATGTTGGTGCCGTTTCGCGCCGAGGGTCCGACGCCGGTCGGCCATATCGTCCTGCAAGCCACCGAATTCGTCTCGCTCGCGGTGCCGACCCGCGCCTCGGTCAACGGCACCAAGACGGCGCAGTGGTTGACCGTCATCCTGAGGTGCGAGCAGAGGGCGTTTCGACGCGCTTATGGCGAGCCTCAGGATGAACCGACAAAATCGCGGGCCGTCGCCCTTCGAGGTCGGCCTTTCGGCGACCTGGGTGACGGATTTATGATTCTCTTAGCGATGTCGATCGCGATTAACACTTCGCGCGCCATTTCAACGGGGCAAAATCTGCCTAGTACACTTGATCTTGTGTGACTCGGTACAGGCTAAGCCAGATATCGCCGTGAACGAACGCATACAACCGCCGAGTCAGTGATTCGGGCGCGTTTCGTTCCAGACTCGTTCTATTACTTAACCGGCAACAGGTGCGAAGCACCGTCTTCCCGGCAAAAAGGTGCATTCCGTCGCATTGTGGTACAGAACCTGCCCGAGTTGGATTGCGTCATGGCCATTTCTTTTTCCCCACAACCGAACCGGACATCGCGCGCCCGCGGCGCCGGCGTCACCGCCGTGTTGGGCCCGACCAATACCGGCAAGACCCATCTGGCGATCGAGCGGATGCTTGCGCATTCCTCCGGCATGATCGGGCTGCCGCTGCGCCTGCTTGGCGCGCGAGGTCTACAACAAGGTGGTCGATCGCGTCGGCGCCGCTTCGGTGGCGCTGATCACCGGCGAGGAGAAGATCAAGCCGCCCAATCCGCGCTTCTGGGTGTCCACGGTCGAGGCCATGCCGCGCGATCTCGACGTGGCCTTCCTGGCCATCGATGAGGTCCAGCTCGGCGCCGATTTCGAGCGCGGTCACGTGTTCACCGACCGCTTGCTCAATTTCCGCGCCCGCGAGGAAACCCTGGTGCTGGGCGCCGCCACCATGCGGCCGATGGTCGAAAAACTCTTGCCCGGCGCGCACATCATCAGCCGGCCGCGGCTGTCGATGCTCACTTACGCCGGCGAGAAAAAGCTCACCCGGTTACCGTCGCGCTCGGCCATTGTCGCCTTCTCGGCCGACGAAGTTTACGCCATCGCCGAACTGATCCGCCGCCAGCGCGGCGGCGCTGCCGTTGTATTAGGCGCGCTAAGCCCACGCACAAGAAATGCGCAGGTCGCGCTCTATCAATCGGGCGATGTCGATTATTTGGTGGCGACCGACGCCATCGGCATGGGCCTCAATCTCGACGTCAATCACGTCGCCTTTGCCTCGGACCGCAAATTCGACGGTTACCAGTTCCGCAAGCTCAATCCGGCCGAACTGGCGCAGATCGCCGGCCGCGCCGGCCGGGCCACGCATGACGGCACTTTCGGCACCACCGGGCGCTGCGACCCGTTCGAGCCGGAATTGGTGCAGGCGCTGGAGAGCCACAATTTCGAGCCGGTCCGCATGTTGCAGTGGCGCAATAGCAACCTCGATTTTACCTCGATCGGGGCCTTACAGGCCTCGCTGGCGATGGTGCCGAGCGAGGAGGGCCTCACCCGGGCGCCGACCGCCGAGGACATTCTCGTCCTGGAACACGCCAGCCGCGACCAGGATGTGCGCGACGCCGCGCGCAACCCGGCCGACATCGCGCGGTTGTGGGATGCCTGCCAGGTTCCCGATTATCGCAAAATCGCGCCCGGCTACTCATGCCGAAATGGCCGTGACCCTCTATGGATTCCTGATGCGAGAGGGTAACATCCCCACCGATTGGTTTGCTCAGCAATTAGCTCAATCTGACCGGACCGATGGCGACATCGACACTCTCTCCAACCGGATCGCGCATGTCAGAACCTGGACTTACGTTGCCAACCGCCCGGATTGGCTTGCCGATCCGGAGCACTGGCAGGGTGTGGCCCGCGCGGCGGAAGATAAATTGTCCGATGCGCTGCACGAACGCCTGGCCGAACGCTTCGTGGACCGTCGCACCAGCGTCTTGATGCGGCGGCTACGAGAGAACACGATGCTGGAAACTGAAATCGGAAAGTTGGGTGAGGTGACCGTCGAAGGCCATGTGATTGGCCGGCTCGATGGATTCATGTTCGCGCCCGATGCCTCCGCCGCCGGCTCCGAAGCCAAGGCGCTTAACGCCGCCGCGCAAAAAGTTCTGGCCGGCGAGATCGAGGCGCGCGCCACCAAGTTGAGCCAGGCTTCCAACGATCAGCTTTTGCTGGCGAGCGACGGCACCTTGCGCTGGACCGGCGATGCGGTCGGCAAACTCGTCGCCGGCGACGATACATTGCGCCCGCGCCTGCGCATTCTGGCCGACGATCATCTCACCGGCCCGGCGCGCGAATTGGTGCAGACGCGGCTCGATCTGTGGCTCAAGACCCATATCGAAAAACTGCTGGCGCCGCTGTTCGTTTTGTCGGCCGCCGACGATGTCACCGGCATGGCGCGCGGCGTCGCGTTCCAGCTTGTCGAAGCGCTCGGCGTGCTTGAGCGGCAGAAAGTCGCCGAGGAGGTCAAGGGTCTCGACCAGCCCTCGCGCGCGACATTGCGCAAATACGGCGTGCGGTTCGGCGCCTATCACATCTATTTGCCGGCATTGCTCAAGCCGGCGCCGCGCGCTTTGGCGACGCAATTATGGGCGCTCAAGCATGAAGCGCCCGGACGCGCATGGTGTCGGCGAATTGCTGACCTTGGCCGGCAGTGGACGCACTTCTATCCCGATCGACAAGGAAACGCCCAAGCCGCTCTATCGCACCGCCGGTTATCGCATCGCCGGCGAGCGCGCGGTGCGCGTCGATATTCTGGAGCGGCTGGCCGACTTGATCCGTCCGGCGCTGTCGTGGCGCGAAGGCGTGCAAACCGCCAAGCCAGACGGCGCATTCGATGGCCGCGGCTTTCTGGTCACCGGCGCGATGACGTCGCTTACCGGCGCGTCGGGCGAAGATTTCGCCTCGATCCTGCGCTCGCTTGGCTATCGGCTCGATCGCAAGCTTAAGCCAGCCGAGTCTAAAGCTGAGGAAACCAAACCGGCGGAAGCTTCGCCTCGACTGCGCCTGCTTCTGAGCTGCCGCGGCTGTGTCATCGGAAGTGCACCCGATCCTGCGGCAGCCGGCATCGCGCCGGTCGCCGAACCCGCGCCTGAAGTTGCGCCCGCGATCAGTTCGTTAAATCTATTGCCGATGGCCGATTTTGTTCCGGTGCCGGACTTTGTGCCCGCCGCGCCGGCGCCCGAACAGGCGGTACAGGCCGCGCCAGAACAACCGGCGTCAGTTCTTGAGAACAACACCGCT
The DNA here is from genome assembly GCA_963807665.1 of uncultured Alphaproteobacteria bacterium. Lineage (GTDB taxonomy): Bacteria > Pseudomonadota > Alphaproteobacteria > Rhizobiales > Xanthobacteraceae > Pseudolabrys. Next base: position 4,581 of record CAWEDE010000050.1, read on the forward strand.
GAACTGCCCGAGAACAGCGAAGCTCTTGCGGCGGCGAAGCCAGAGGAACCCGTTTATCTCGACGTCTGGCGGCCGGGCGGCCGCTCCGAAAAACGTCCGCCGCGTCCGCGCCGCCCGCAGCGTGCCAAGTCTGGACCAACGCCTGCGCCGGTTGCCGTGGTCAATGGCGGCGACTGCCGCCGTTGTCACGCCGGTCGCCGCCGCGCCGGCCGTCGTTACGCCGGAAACCACCGGCAATTCAGGCGCCTTCCGCAAGGACGGCCCCAACCGCGAGCAGCGTCAGGACCGCCATGCCCGCCAGCAGCGCGTGGAAAAGCAGGGCCAGCGCGGCGAGCGTCAAGGCACGCATGGCGGCATGGCGCCGCCGCGTGGCGACCGCCCGCGCCGCGACAAAGGCAATCAAGTCGAACGTGCCGAGCGGGAACAATATTATGCCAAGCCGCACGGCAGTTCGGCTTCCGACCGCAACAAGGCGCCCGATCCCAATTCGCCCTTCGCCAAGCTCGCCGCGCTCAAGCAGCAGCTCGAGCAAAACGGCAAGTAGCGACGCCGGCGCGCGCATGATCCCGAAACGTGGGAACCGGTTTTCGGATAAGATCATGCGCCAGCCAAATGATCGCCAGCGCATCGACAAATGGCTCTGGCATGCGCGCATGGTGCGCACGCGCAGCGATGCCGCGGCACTGGTGCAGGCAGGCTATGTCCGGATCAACGCCGCCAAAGTGAGCGCCCACGGCCATCCGATCCGCAAAGGCGACGTCGTGACGCTCGCGCTCGACCGCACCGTTCGGGTCATCCAGGTCGAAGGCTTCTGCGAGAGGCGGGGCGATGCGCCGGCCGCCCGCGCGCTATACCGCGATTTGACCACAACGCCCGTCGCCAAGGCGTAAATGCCATCAAATCGGTTCTGCTTGCGGCGAATTTAGCGGTACGCTAGGCAGCGTGCTGCGTTTGGTCTGGAGCCGAGATGACTTATATCGTCAATGAGAGCTGCATTAAGTGCAAATACATGGACTGCGTCGAAGTGTGTCCGGTGGACTGCTTCTACGAAGGCGAAAATATGCTGGTGATCCACCCCGACGAATGCATCGATTGCGGGGTCTGCGAGCCGGAATGCCCGGTTGATGCGATCAAGCCGGATACCGAGCCGGGTCTGGAAAAATGGCTCGAAATCAACGCCGAATACGCCAAAACTTGGCCGAATATCACGGTCAAGCGCGAACCGCCGCCCGATGCCAAGGAATTCGAAGGCGTACCGGACAAATTCGAGAAATTTTTCAAGCCGGAGCCCGGCGAAGGCGATTAGCGCCGTTCGGGCCCGAGCCGGGTACCGTTTTAAGCGTGCCCTAGCCGATTGGGCGGCTCGGCATTAACTGATTCGGCAAGATTGCAGCCGTTGCGCACCTGAAATGTATATTTGCAGCACTATAAGGCTTTGATTTTGGCCAAAAATGTGCTATATGTTGATTAATCCGATGAAAATGAAAAACGCCGCTACGGACACCGCTCCCCTGTTGGGAGCCTTATTTTTCGCGGCAAGGCTTGTCTCAATAGGTTGTCCCAAGGGTCTAGTGAGAGGGCGTGAAGTTCCACGCGTGCGCAGTGGCAGGAAAAACGCGTCAAAAAGCTAAGAAAGGTTCCCCCGGCATGAGCCGGAGACCCAAAAAGTCTGCCGAAGCGCGGCGGACCTCTCATGCCTCGCGCGGGTCCGCCCGCAGCGTGGCTCCCGCAGCCAAAATAACCGGCAGCCCCAAGGGTGCCGGCGAAGGAGTTTTGCCCGGAATGACCGCCAAGAAGACCACCCAACGCCAAGGCTTCAAGACCAACGAATTCATCGTCTATCCCGCCCACGGGGTCGGCCAGATCATGGCCATCGAGGAGCAGGAAATCGCCGGCGCCAAGCTCGAATTGTTCGTCATCAACTTCATCAAGGACAAGATGACGCTGCGGGTTCCGACCGCGAAAATCGTGTCGGTCGGCATGCGCAAACTGGCGGAGGCCCCGCTGGTCAAGCGTGCGCTCGAAACCCTCAAGGGCCGCGCGCGCATCAAGCGCACCATGTGGTCGCGTCGCGCCCAGGAATACGAAGCCAAGATCAATTCCGGCGATATCGTTGCCATTGCCGAGGTGGTGCGCGACCTGTTCCGCTCCGACTCGCAGCCCGAGCAATCCTATTCCGAACGGCAGCTTTACGAAGCCGCCCTCGACCGGCTGTCGCGCGAAATCGCGGCGGTGCAGAAAATCACCGAAACCGAGGCGATCAAAGAGATCGAGGGTGCCCTCGCCAAGGGCCCTAGGCGTGGGCCCAAGCCCGCCGAAGAAGCGGAGGCGGAACCCGCCGCCGAAGAAGAGGCGGCCTGAAGGCCTCACGATCGCAACAACGAATAACCAAAAGCCCGGCAGCGATGCCGGGCTTTTATTTTGGGCCGGCGGGTTTGCCCCGTACGCCATAGGCGGTACTATGTGCGTCAGCCATCCAGTCCACGATCAAGGGATCTACCAAGGGATCTAACAATGACCGCAATTGCCGGTTACGTCGCGCCCGAAGCAAAGTCGGGCGACCTCGGCGTCCATTCGCTTGACCAATTCGTGCTCGCCGTGCCTGACGCCAATGTGGCCGAGGATTTCTACACGAATTTCGGCCTCAACATGGAGCGCAACGGCAATACGTTCGCCATCAAGACCTTCGGTCATGAACACCGCTGGGGATCGGTGGTGGAGGGCAAGACCAAGGCGCTGCATCATCTGTCGTTCGGCTGCTATGCCGAGGACATCGCGCGGCTCAAAGCGCGCATCGAAGGCGCCGGCGTTAAGCTGATCGATCCGCCGCCCGGCTTCGAGAGCAATGGCTTCTGGTTTCGCAATCATGAAGGCGTGCTGATGGAAATCAAAGTCGCGCCCAAAGTGTCGCCCGACCACAAATCCGACAGTGTCTGGAGCCCGGTCGGCCCCGGCGCCGCCGGCGCTACCACGCGCGAGAAATCGCCAAAGGTTCGGCCGCGCCGGCTCTCGCATGTGCTGATCTTCACCGCCGACGTGCTGGCCTCGATCCAGTTCTACGAGCGCACGCTCGGCCTGCGCCTGTCCGACAAGGCTTCCGACTTGGTCGCCTTCATGCACGGCATCCACGGCAGCGATCATCATCTGCTGGCGCTGGTGAAATCCTCGGCGCCCGGCTTCCACCATTGCAGTTGGGATGTCTCAAGCGTCAACGATATCGGGCTCGGCGCCATGCGCATGGCCGACAAAGGCTGGACCAAGGGCTGGGGCCTCGGGCGCCATGTGCTCGGCTCGAATTATTTCCATTATGTGCGCGATCCTTGGGGCAGCTTCTCGGAATATTCCTGCGACATCGACTACATCCCGAAGGAAGATCGCTGGCCCGCCGCCGATCACAAGCCGGAGGATTCGTTCTATCTCTGGGGTCCCGAAGTGCCGCGCGAATTCACGCTCAATTGCGAAGCGGGGGAGAGTTGACCGCAAGGTCAGACTATTCGACCACCACCTTCAACTTCTCGCCGGCCTTTAGCTTGTCGGTGGCCGATAGGCCGTTGAGCGCACGGAACCGCTCGGCCTGGTGATCGGTTGCCATGCGCCGCGCGATTTTCTCGACGCCGTCATGCGCGCCGACCGTGACGATCTTGAGCCGCAGCGGGCGTACCTGCTCGCTTTCCTTCAAGCTCATGCGCCGAAACGTCGAAACCGATTCGCGGAACGAGCGGTCGGCCTGCTCGGTCTTGTTCTTGGCCGCGAAGATGAAGCGGTAGACGTCGCTGCCGTAACGCACGGCGAATAACCGGAACGACCATTGCTCGCCGGTTGCCGTGGCAGTCGCCGTGGGAAATCCGTTGACGTTGAATTCCTCGAGACTCGAGTCGTCGACATGTTCCATCCAGCCCGATTTGAGATAGTCGGGCAGCGACTGTTCGGCCGGCACCGAAACCACGTCCAGGCGCAGGGCTTCGCCGCCGCCCTCCTTGAGGCCGAGTACCGCCTGCGCGGTATTGTCGAGCGAGAATCCTGGCGGCGCCATGAAGGTGAAGCCGAGCTTGGGATGCTCGAACTTGCGGCCGCGGGCAAAGCCTTCGCTCGGGTCCTCGCCATAGATCACGCCGTCAAGACTGGCGAGATATTCGGCGCGGTCGCGTTCGCCGTTGCCCGGACCGCTGAATTGGCGGGCATTGGCGAGCGCATTCTGCACGCGCTCGGGCGTGGCCGGATGGGTGGCGAGAAAATCGGATGCACGCGGATCGGGGCCACCGCCGGCCGATTTGACATCCGCATTGCGCTGCATGTCGGTGAGAAAACGCGAGGCGCCGAACGGATCGAAACCGGCGCGCGCGGAAATACCGACGCCAATGCCGTCAGCTTCGAATTCCTGGGCGCGTGAGAAGCTCGCCAGCGTCAGTTTGGATTTGGCCAGCGCCAGCGCACCGGTTTGCGGATCGCTCAGCACGTCGTTGACGACGTGACTGAGCATGGCAGCCTCCTTGGCCTTTTCTTCGCGGATCTGGGCGTGACGCGCGATAACATGGCCCATCTCATGCGCAAGCACGGAAGCCAGCTCGGCTTTGTCGTTGGCGAGCGCGATCAGCCCGCGCGTGATGTAGAGTTGCCCATTCGGTAGCGCGAAAGCGTTGATCGCCGGCGCGTTGAGTATGGTCACCTTGTATTTGAGGTCCGGCCGTTCCGACGCCGCCACCAGCCGGTCCACGGTCTTTTCGATTTCGGCCTGCAGGCGGGCGTTCTCATAGACACCACCGTAAGACGCCAGAATGCGCGCATGTTCGCGCTGCGTCGCTGTCTGGCTTTCGCTGAGCGAAGAGGATTCCGGCAGGTTCAGCGAAATCAGATGGTTGTCGGCTGAGCCGCTGCAGGCCGCCAGCAGCAATGCCAATGCGACCACGAGGTTATTGGCTCTAGCCGCCGGTCTTGCTGTCAGGTTTTTCAAACTCATATTTTAATCTACAAATTCGATCTGCTCGGGCGCCTCGGCGGCAATGATCGGGCCGCCGCGCTGTTCGATCCAGCCGCGCACACGGATGCGGCGCCCTTCAAATTGTTTGGGTTCGACACCGGCGGCTGCAAATATGCGCTGTTGGCGTTTAAGAATGGTGACGGTGAAATCCCGCGTCCAGCGCCGCCCGAAATTGACATAGATAGTGGCTCCGCTTTCGCGCACCGACAATACCTTGCCTTCGACCAGCGCGAAATGGCCCCGTTGCGCCGTTAGCCGGGCCAGGTTTTCCACCTGCAAAGGGGCGAAATTGGGATCGGCCCAAAGCCCGCGGCTTGCCGCTCGGGCCGCGCGTTCCGTGGTTAACAGGGCATCGGCGCAGGCTTTGGCGCCGATATGGGCCGAGACGCGGGCAAAGCCCTGTTCCAACAAAGTCTGCTGCAAGGATTGCTTACCGTCGCCGGCAAAGGCAAAGGCGACCAGCCGGCCATAGCGGTCTTGCTCCAAAGTTTGCCCGGTGCCCAACCGCTCAAGCTTGAGCACGCGTCCGGCGGCCAGGGCCTGCAAAGCATCGTAACTGGCGCCGGTGACTTCGATCGCCGCCAGCCGCAATTCACGGCCATCGTCGAGCATCAGCGTGCGGCCGTCACGCACGGCGGCGACTTTGCCGGTGCCGGCGGCATTTAGATTGCAGGCGGCTTGCGCTCCCGCATTGCACACAGCCAACGCATTCGCAGCTAACGCCGCGGCGATCGCGAGTATGAGACGGCGTTTCATCATGGCGGCCGGTGGCGGAATATAGCTACAATGCGGCACGATCATAGACGTCATTGTGACCACCGGGGAGGGGATCAATGCCATCGAAGAGCCCTAGCAGGCGCAGCCTGCGAACACTTGGCTGCGAAGCGCCAAACCGCCGTACATTCCTGCGGTCCGCCGTGGCGGCCAGCGCATTCATTGCGAGCGGCGCGCGCGCCCAAAGCGCTTGGCCCGACCGCCCGGTCAAAGTCATCGTGCCCTATCCGGCCGGCGGTTCGACCGATGTGCTGGCGCGGATATTGGCCGAGCGTCTCAATAATATGTTTGGGCAACCTTTTGTCATCGAGAACCGGCCCGGCGCCGGCGGCAATATCGGCATCGCCGCCGTCACCGGCAGTCCGCCGGATGGCTACACCATGGGCGCGGCGACCGTCGGTCATTTCTCCATCAATCAGTTTCTCTACAAGGACATGCCCTACGATCCGGAAAAGGACATTATCCCTGCTACGATGACCTGGGAATTGCCCAATGTGTTCGTGGTCGCGAGCGATCATGTGCCGGCGACGACGCTGGCGGAATTCATTGCCTGGGCCAAGCACAAGGGCCATGTCAGCTTCGGCAGTCCGGGCGTGGGCACCTCGCCGCATTTGTCGGGCGTGTTATTTGCCAAACGCAGCGAACTCGACGCTGTGCATGTGCCCTTCCGCGGCGCCGCGCAAACCATTCCGGCCATGCTGTCGGGCGCGGTCGATTTCGCCATCGACAACCTCGCATCGTATATTTCGCTCATTCAATCCGGAAAAATGCGCGCGCTGGCGGTGACCTCGGCGCAACGCTGGCCGACCTTGCCGGACGTGCCGACCATGGCGGAGGCGGGCATGAAGGATTTCGTGGTCACCTCCTGGGGGGCCTTCGTACTGCCGGCGGCAACGCCGCGCCCCATCGTCGACAAACTGTCCCAAGCGATAGGGAAAATCGCCGCCGACCCGGATATGCAAAAGCGGTTCCTGGTGGCCGGCGCCCGCATCCTTTCCAGCACGCCGGAGCAGGCTATTGCCTTTGCCGCAAAGGAACGTGCGATGTGGAAGGGCGTTGTCGCGCTCTCCGGCCTGACGCCGCAATAGCCGGTGCGCCGTGTTTGAACTTGTGCTAGATCGCGCGTCACGGTCCCGTAGCTCAGCAGGATAGAGCAGCGGTTTCCTAAACCGAAGGTCGGAGGTTCGACTCCTCTCGGGAC
>CAWEDE010000051.1:0-6681 GCA_963807665.1 uncultured Alphaproteobacteria bacterium
GTGTATTGCTGAAGATGGCGCACAGTGCGGATAATTCGCCCTTGCGCCTGCGTTCGTCGATTTCCGCCAACAACAACTAATATTTTACCGGCCGGCATGAACCAAAGCCGCCGCCGGGAGTTTCATTTTTTGTAAACGATTTGGGTCCCAATAAGGACACCAAGCGCGCTCGGCTTGAACCGGCGCGCCGCCTGCCTTCTTTAAAAGGATTCGTGCCCGTTCGGGGCGCCATCAAGGGAGCTTCAACGAACGGACATAGACATGCGACTACCGCGAATTCTGGTAGCCCTGACTTATTGTTGCGTTTTGTTTTTTCCCGCCGTTTCCTTACAAGCCGCCGATGCGCCGGCATCCGAACCGGCTTCATCGAGCCAGTTCGACTGGCGTTTGCGCTCGCTGTCGCAGCCTTGCGGCGGCGATTGCGCGGTCTATTTCTTTGCCGGTTCGTCGGTCGCGAGCAACGTTCAGGACATATTTTTCAAGGCGATCGGTCCGACCAATTGGCAATATAGCGGCGGCAGCATTATTGGCGGCGCCTTCGAGCGCCGCTTGGCCACGGTTTTCAATGTCATCGATATCGAAGGCGAACTCGGCACTGCGAAGCGTTTCGGCGACCAGACCGAAGGCGAATTCTGGGGCGCCATCTATGTGCGCTACATCGCATTCCCTTGGAATAATTTTATTTACACGACCTTGGCTGTGTCGACGGGCTTGAATTACGCCACCGGCATTTCGGATTTCGAAAAGGCGCATTCGGATCTCAATCCGCCGGCCGGCACCCATATCCAGCATTATTTTTCGCCGGAACTGACCTTTGCATTGCCTGAGCATAAGGAACGACAATTGGTCATTCGTTTGCATCACCGCTCGGGCGCTTACGGCGTCATTAGCGGCGCGCTTAGTGCAGCGACTTATATTACGGTCGGTTTCCGCTACTGGTTCTAATCAAACTTTTTATTGCGCATGATCTTGTCCGAAAACCGGTTCCCACTTTTCGGGATCATGCGCTCGCCGGAAAAATCATGCAGGTGGTGGAGGCGTGGGCATAAAGCTTGCCGGCGCGGTCCTTCAAATCGCCTTCGGAGGTTGCCACCGTGCGCCCACGATGGATGATGCGGCCTTCCGCGCGCAACGGGCCGGTATCCTTGGTCATCGCGCGCACGAAATTCAATTTAAGCTCAAGCGTCGTCCAGGTATCGCCTTTGAGCAAAGTCGAAAAGATTGCGCAGCCAAGCGCCGAATCGAGCAAGGTCGCGGCAAAGCCGCCATGCACCGTGCCGATCGGATTGTAGTGGCGAAACTCCGGGACGCCCTCGAACGCCGCGCGGCCTTCGCTGGCCTCGACCAGGTGAAATCCCAACAGTTCGCTAAATGGCGGTTGCGGCTGCGTGCCGTCGATGATCGCGCGCAGAAAGCCGATCCCGTCGTAGGATTTGAGAATCTCCGGCGTCACCACGCCATAGGTCTTGGTCATGCCCCGCCCCCGCGCGTTACTATTCCAAAGTCAGCTTAAATGGCACGCCTTCCTCGGCGAAATGCGCCGGGCCGATTTTCTCGATCGCGCGCAGCATGCGGCCCTGGCGATTGAGCAAGCCATCGGCGATCGAAACGATCGCCAGATTGGGCTGCGCGGTGCGCGAGGCGCGGCGGATTTCCCAGGCGATCTCAAGCTCGTCGCGCTTGGGATTGAGCAAGCAGGCCGCTACAAAGGCGCCGGCGGTCGAGCGGCTGATGCCGGCATAGCAATGCACCACCATCGGCGCCGCACGGTCCCATTGGCCGACGAAACCGATCAGTCGCTCGACATGTTCTTTTCCCGGGATGGTATAGCCTTCTATCGGCTCGTTGATATCGTCCACGCTGAGCACGAGATGGTTCTGCGGCGCGATATGTTTGGGCCGCTCGACCAGGTCGCTCTGGCGCAACAACGTGACGATGTGGCGCGCCCCGGTCTCATCGACCGTGGCATGCAGACGCGCAAGCGAGCAGACGTAAATCATGATGCTTTGTAGGTCGGCGGCGCGCTAATTAAAAGCGCTAAGCGCGCAGGAGCTTTTCCATCTGCTGGCGGAACCGCTGTTCGGCCACGCTGGCGGTCCAGGGGGTGAGATAATCGCGCTCGATCGCGGCGGAGAATTTCGGCGGCTGGCCAAAGAACTTGCGCGCCTCGGTGTCCTCGAAACCGGCTAGCCGTGTGGCCTCCAGATAGGCCGCGGCGCGGTCGGCGGTCTTGATCAGATTTTGCAGCGTGTCGGGGATTTTCGCCGGCAGGCCGAAGCGAAGATAAATGGCGGCGAGCAGGCGGTGCTCGACCGCCTTGTAGCTGTCGCCAATCACCGCCTTGAATGGCGAGATCATGTCGCCGATGACATATTCAGGCGCGTCATGCAGCAGCACGGCGAGGCGCCCGATTGCATCAAGCCGCGGTACCTTGGCGCGCGCGAGCGCTTCGACCAGAAGCGAATGCTGCGCCACCGAAAATATATGCGCGCCCTTGGTTTGTCCGTTCCAGCGCGCCACGCGCGCAAGCCCATGCGCGATGTCTTCCAGCTCGACATCGAGCGGCGAGGGGTCGAGCAGATCGAGCCGCCGGCTCGACAACATGCGCTGCCAGGCTCGTGCTCCGGGTTTTGCGGCTTTGCTCATTTGCGTTTCGATAATTTTGCGCAAGCCGCATGGCGGTGGCAGGTGACCAGATGATCGTTGACCATGCCGACCGCCTGCATGAAGGCGTAAACAATCGTCGGCCCAACAAATTTGAAGCCGTGGCCGAGCAATTCTTTCGACATCGCGCGCGATTCATCGGTCTCGGTCGGCGGCCGCGAACGAGGGCCCAGTTTATGATCGATCGGCTTGCCGCCGACATGCTGCCACAGCATCGCCGAAAATCCGGGACCGCTCTCCATGATCTTGAGAAAACCGCGCGCCGAGCCGACCGCGCCGGTGATCTTGGCGCGGTTGCGCACGATGCCGGCATCCTGCATCAGTCGCTCGATTTTTTTCGGCGTATAGCGCGCGATCTTTTCCGGATTGAAATCGTCGAAAGCGCGGCGGAAATTCTCGCGCTTGCGCAAAATGGTGATCCAGGACAGTCCGGCCTGGAAACCGTCGAGCATCAGCTTTTCAAACAGCGCGCGGTTATCCCATTCCGGTACGCCCCATTCCTGGTCGTGATAGGCGACGTAAAGCGGATCTTGCTTGGGCCAAGGACAGCGCGTGAGCCCGTCGGGATGCAGCAGGGCTTGGCTCATGATGCGGCTTTGGCCTCGCCAGGCCAGGCAAACCGCGCCCAGCCGGGCTTGATCACGCGGATGGTGATGCCGCCCGAAACGAGCGGGGTCGCGCTAGCGAGCGCATCGGCCACCCGGTCGAGGCGCAGCAAAGCAAGCCCACGACCATTGGCCGACGATCCGACCATGCCGATGGTTTTTTCGCCCGCCGTTACCGGCAGACCGGGCAGCGGGCCGAAGTCGTCGAAGGTAATCGGCACCACGCGGTTGCGCGCGCTAGCGCGATGCTCGACCCGCGACACGACTTCCTGGCCGATGTAACAGCCCTTGTCGAAATCGACGCCGCCGAGCTGGTCCATGTCGGCTTCGTGCGGGAAAGTGTCGCCATAGTTGAAGTCATAGCCGCCGCGCGGCACGCCCAATGCAATCCGGTGGGCATCGTAAGCCTCGGCTTCGACCAGCGTGGCGCCAAGGTCAGCCGCGGCTTCGCCTGCGAGTTCCGGCGGCAGCATGACGCGCAGCCCCAGCGCCGCCAGCCGCGGATCGGCGTAGCATAGGCCGTAATCGCTATCGCCGGTTCCGCCCCAGACCGCCATGATGCCGAGCGCATCCGAGAGGTCCTCGACCGTTACCTTGGCGCGCAGGCGGTAGAATTTGAGCTTTTCCACAAGTGCCGGTGCCAGCGCGCGCGGACAATCGAGGAAAAAGCCGCCGCCATCGTCCTCGGCCGCTTCGGCCACGATGAAATCCACGACGATCTTGCCCTGAGGCGTGAGCAGCGCGGCAAAGCGCGGGCTTGCAGGCGCAATCTTGCCGATATCGTTGGTGGCGAGGCCATTGAGGAAGTGCCGGGCGTCCTCACCCGCGACCTTCACCACGCCTCGTTCGGGAAGCAGCGCTGCCTGCATGATAATCTTCTTTCGACTATGTATTGCCAGAACTCACGGCGGAACGTAAGCGCTGTTGGCAACGCCTCAAGCCCCGATTAGAGCTGCTTTAAATGGCGCAAACCTACGACCTGATCCTCAAAGGCGGCACCGTGGTCAACCACGATGGCGAGGGCATGCGCGATATCGGGATTCGAGGCGGCCGCTTTGCCGCCATCGGCGACCTCGCGCTCGCCTCGGCCGGCGACGTGGTTGACTGCCGCGGCCTGCATCTTTTGCCGGGCGTGATCGACAGCCATGTGCATTTCCGCGAACCGGGCCTCACCCACAAAGAGGACCTGGAAACCGGCTCGCTCAGCGCGGTCATGGGCGGGGTCACCGCCGTGTTCGAAATGCCTAACACCGATCCGCTCACCGTCACCGCGCAAGCCGTCGCCGACAAGGTCAAGCGCGGGCATCACCGCATGCATTGCGATTTCGCCTTCTATGTCGGCGCCACCCGCGAGAACACCAAGGACCTCGCCGAGCTTGAGCGGTTGCCGGGCGTCGCCGCCGTGAAAGTATTCATGGGCTCGTCCACCGGCTCGCTGCTGGTCGAGGACGACGAGGGCGTGCGTGCCATTCTCAAGGTCATTAACCGGCGCGCTGCGGTCACTCCGAAGATGAATACCAACTGCGCGAGCGCATGAATCTGCGCGTCGAAGGCGATCCGCGCTCGCACCCGGTCTGGCGTGACGCAACCGCCGCGCTCATGGCCACGAAGCGCCTGATCGCGCTGGCGCATGAGACGGGAAAACGCGTGCATGTGCTGCATGTGACCAGCAAGGAAGAGGCCGTCTTTCTCGCCGATCACAAGGACGTCGCCAGCGCCGAGGCAACGCCCGCCCATCTCACGCTGGCTGCGCCCGATTGCTACGAGCGGCTCGGCACGCTGGCCCAGCTCAATCCGCCGATCCGCGATGGCGCCCACCGCGACGCCTTATGGCTTGGCCTGGCGCAAGGCGTCATCGACAGCATCGGCTCGGATCATTCGCCGCATACCCGCGCCGAAAAAGCGGTCGCCTATCCGAAGTCGCATTCCGGCATGCCCGGAGTGCAGACGCTGGTTCCCATCATGCTCGACCACGTCAATGCCGGCCAGCTGTCGTTGCTGCGCCTTGTCGATCTCACCAGCGCCGGTCCGGCCCGGCTGTTTGGGATTGCGGCCAAGGGTCGCATCGCGCTGGGCTACGAGGCCGATGTGACCGTGATCGACCTCAAGCGGTGCGAAACCATCACCGACGCCGGCACCGCGTCGCGCGCGGGCTGGACCCCCTTTAACGGCGTCAAAGTGACCGGCTGGCCGGTAGGTACCGTGATAAGGGGCCAAAAAGTGATGTGGGAAGGGGCGCTTACCGCCCCGGCGCAGGGCGAGCGGGTGCGTTTCCAGGAAACTTTGCCAGGTTAGGGACGATATTGGGCCGGCCGGTGTTAGTGATCCGACCGATTTTCCCTATGCCTGACTTGTCCCCAGGCTTTTCACACAACCGCGGCCTGTAGATTGCAAAGCTCGCTGGACGCTTTATCAACGGTAACTGCGCACCCCTGCAGTGGCTTGGCTACGCTGCGGCATAGGTGGCAGGGATGGCGATGAGCGGCGACCTCGTTTCGCTCGGAATGCTGATGGTCGGGGCGTCGCGCTCGGATCAGGAGCTTTGGCGCCAGGCCGCGTCGATGGCCTCGGTTTTGATCGAATTTACTGCCCATGACGCAGCTTCCGCCACCGGCGCGCTGGCGCAAACTGGCGCGGATATTTGCGTGCTGGATGGCGGCCTGTCCGATGCAAACAAGAACTCCGTTGTCGCGGCCGCGCGCGCGGCGCAACCGGCGCCGCTGATCTTTGTGTGCGGCCCCAACGGCGTGCACCGCCTCGACGGCATCGTTGGCATGCTCAACAAGCCGGCGAGCGTGGAGGAGGCGGGCAAGCTGGTTGAAATCTGCGTGCGCGCGAAAATTCCCACCCGCGTGCTGGTGGTAGACGATTCCGGTACCATGCGTTCCATTGTGCGCAAAATCTTGTCAGCCAGCCATTTCGCATTGAATATCGACGATGTGGCCGAAGGCAACGCCGCGCTCGATCAGTTGCGCGGCGGCAAATTCGACATGGTATTTCTCGATTACAACATGCCCGGCCTCGACGGTTTCGAGACGCTGGCGCAAATCAAGCGCGAATGTACCGGCGTTGCCGTGGTGATGATGTCGTCAACCGACGACAATGGCGTCGCCGAACGCGCGCAAGCCTTGGGCGCCCACGCCTTCCTCAAGAAGCCGTTTTATCCGGCCGATATCGATGCGGTGCTGGCGCGCTATTACGGCTTAAACATGACGCGCATTTAGCGCGCTCTTGAAAATGAATGAATTAAGTTTTTCGCGCTATTGGCGCGACTGCTCGATGGTGAATTCGCCGTTGCGAATGCGCGGACCCAGCCGTTCGGCGAAGGTGGCGGCGGCTTCCTCGCCATACGTTGTGACGAATTCGGCCAGCGCCGAGACAATATGCGCAACCGAACCAGTAGGTTAAAAAC
>CAWEDE010000052.1:0-3589 GCA_963807665.1 uncultured Alphaproteobacteria bacterium
GCTGTCCGTCGGTGACGCCGGCGGAAGGTGGCGCGCTTTCGTTTCTGGAAAAGACGCTCAAGGCCGCAGGCTTTGCCGTGCACCGCATGACCTTCAGCGAGCCCGGCGCGGACGACGTTGAAAATCTCTATGCCCGCATCGGAACAAGCGCGCCGCATCTGATGTTTGCTGGCCATACCGACGTGGTGCCACCGGGCGATGACAAAGCCTGGACGCATCCGCCGTTTGAAGGCGCGGTCGATAATGGACAACTCTATGGCCGCGGCGCGGTCGACATGAAGGGTGGCATCGCCTGCGCCGTCGCCGCCATGCTCGATCATCTGGCGGCTAATGGCGGCAAGCCGCAAAAAGACGGCAAAGGCTCGATCTCGTTTCTGATCACGGGCGACGAGGAAGGCATCGCGGTCAATGGCACGCCGAAACTTTTGCAATGGGCGGCTGAGCACGGCGAGAAATTCGACCATTGTCTTTTGGGCGAGCCAAGCAATGTCAACGAACTCGGCGACACCATCAAGATTGGCCGGCGCGGCTCGCTCAACGGCCATTTGATCGTGAGCGGCCGCCAAGGCCATGTCGCCTATCCGCAACGCGCCGATAATCCGATCCGCGGGCTGGTCGCGCTAATCGCGGCGCTGCAAGCCGACCCGCTCGATGCCGGCAGCGCGCAGTTTTCGGCCTCGCATCTGGAATTCACTTCGATCGATGTCGGCAACAAGACGGTCAATCTATTCCCGGCGAGGCGCGGGCGCGATTTAATATCCGCTTCAACGACAATCACACACTGATTTGCTGAAGACGCTGCTTGAGGCGCGCGCCGCGAAAGCGGCCGGCGGCAAGATAAAATTTGCGTTCAAATGGGAGCCGTCGAACGCCGGCGTGTTCGTCACCAAGCCCGGCCCGTTCACCGAACTGGTGGCGAATGCCGTTGCCGAGGTGACCGGCCGCAAGCCGGAACTCTCGACCACCGGCGGAACGTCGGATGCGCGTTTCATCACGCATTTTTGTCCGGTGGTGGAATTCGGCCTGGTCGGCCAGACCATGCATCAGGTTGACGAGGCGCGTGCCGGTCGCGGACCTGGACGCGGCTGACGGCGATCTATGGCAAGATCGTCGAAAAGTATTTCAGCTAATAATCCACCTGCATCAGATAAAGCCCGTCCGGCGGCGCGACCTGACCGCAGGCGGCGCGGTCGCGCGCTTCCAGCGCCTTGGCGAGGTCGTCCGCGCTCCATTGGCCGATGCCGACCATGACCAGCGAGCCGACCATCGAGCGCACCTGGTGGTGCAGGAACGAACGCGCCGAGGCATAAACATTCACGTCCTCGCCGGCGCGCACGACATCGAGTTGGTCGAGCGTCTTGACCGGCGAATTGGCCTGACACTCGGCGGCGCGGAAGGTCGTGAAGTCATGCTTGCCGATGAGCCGTTTCGCGGCCTCATGCATGGCGGCGGCTTCAAGCGGACGCGGCACGCGCCAGGCATATTTCAGATCGAAAGTAAGATCGGCGCGGCGATTGACGATGCGATAGAGATAATGGCGCTTGCGCGCCGAGGTGCGGGCATTGAAGTCCTCGCTTGCGCGCGTCGCGCCAAGCACCGCGACCGGATGCGGCCGCAAATGCGCATTGAGCGCATCGCGGATGGTGTCGGTTTCCCAGTCCTTGGCCAGATCGACATGCGCCACCTGGCCGCGCGCATGCACGCCGGCATCGGTGCGCCCGGCGCCCTGCACCAGGGCCTTTTCGCCCGTGAGCGCTTCAAGCGCCGTGGTCAGCACGCCCTGCACGGTGAGCCGGTCGGCCTGGATCTGCCAGCCGGAAAACGGCGCGCCGTCATATTCGATGGTGAGTTTGTAGCGCGGCATCAGAGAAACCGCCGTGCCGGCTTTGACCGGCGTGCCGCGCAGGAATTCCTCCACCTGCATCGGCTGCTTGCCAGCGCGCTGAATTTGCGACGAGACGCACCGCGCCGTCGCCGCAGGCGATGGTCAGTCTATCGTCGAGCACGGTACCGGGCTTGCCATTTTGCGCTTTTTGGCCCTCGCCCATAGTCGAGCGCAACACCTTGACGCGCAGACCATCGAGTTCGAACCAGGCGCCGGGAAACGGCGACAGCCCGCGGATATGATCGTGCACCGCGCGCCAGGACTTGGTCCAGTCGATGCGGGTTTCGTCCTTGCTGATTTTCGCCGCATAAGTGACGCCCTGCTCAGGCTGCGGCCGGCGCGTCAGCGTGCCGCGTTCGGCCGGCGCCAATGCGCGCAGCATCAAATCGCTGCCAAGGCGCGCCAGCGCGTCATGCAGATCGCCGGCGGTCATGTCGGCGGAAATGGCGACGGCTTCGGCCATCACCATGGCGCCGGTATCGAGGCCCTCGTCCATCTGCATGATGGTGACGCCGCTGGCCGCATCGCCCGCCATGATGGCCCGGTTGATCGGCGCGGCGCCGCGCCAGCGCGGCAGCAATGAGGCATGCACGTTAAAGCATCCAAGGCGCGGCGCATCGAGAATTTCTTTCGGCAGGATCAGGCCATAGGCGACAACGACCGCGGCGTCGGCGTTGAATGCGGCAAATTCCGCTTGCGCTTGCGGCGTCTTGAGCGTTGCCGGCGTCAACACCGGAATTCCCAGCCGCGTCGCTTCGCGCTCAATCGGCGTGATCTGCATGGCCATGCCGCGCTTGGCGGGCTTGGCCGCGCGCGTATAGACCGCGGCGATGTCGTGCCCGGCCGCTTCGAGCGCCAGCAAGGTCGGCACCGCGAAATCGGGCGTGCCCATGAAGATCAGACGAAGTGGCATGGCGAAGTTCCGCGTAGGTTGATCAGCGATCAACCGTGGCTTCGAATGGATTGATCAAGTCAAGACCGAGATTGACGAAATCTTTCCCATTCCTTGTCGCAAGCGTGGCGCCGTTGGTAAGAGCAATAGCCGCAATGAGGCCATCCATTTGTTGCAGCGTTTGGCCGGACTTTCGGCGTGCGGCGTTAATTAGACCAAACTTGGCAGCGGACGACGTATCGAACACGAGAATACGATCGCGATAGAGTTCGTTTTCGAGTCGATCAATTGTAGCCCGCAGCCAATCCCTGCGTTTGCCTTCATCGAGACGTTCTGCACCGAAATGAAGTTCTGCCAATACCGGCGTACACAAATAAAGTAAATCGATGGGTTGCGTGTTGAGCCACGTCATGACGGATGGGCTTGGGTGCGACCGATAGACTTCCGACACAACGTTGGTATCGAGCAGAATCATTCAAAATCCGGCGGCGCGCGTACATCGCCAGGCACTTCGAATACCAGATCGTCGCCGCGGTACTCCTCCGGCAGGAGGCTGAACATCCATGTTCCCATTTTCATGGGCGGCTCCGGAAATAAGGTTTTGTCGAGCACGGATTGCGTCTCGTCGGACAGGCTCCGGCCATGGACGCGCGCGCGTTTCTCAAGTTCACGCTTGAGTCTCGGATTGATTTTTCTGATTAGAAGGTCTGTCACTGCGGCAATATCCTCAGTTGATATCAATGATATCAAAATGCCCATACACCGTCAAATTGATAATACTGTAAATTTATCAATGGCCTAACGCGAAGCAG
>CAWEDE010000053.1:0-10307 GCA_963807665.1 uncultured Alphaproteobacteria bacterium
CTGGCCGGCCTTGGGCGCTTTCACCAGAACGCCGCTGCCGGCCGGCGCGCGCAACCGGCCATTGGCGCGAAGTTCCGCGATGCGGGCCAGCATTTGATCGGTGCCCTCCACCGCCTCGACTGCCAGCACGTGCTTTCCAGCCACCACCACCGCCTGTCCGACATCGAACGGGCCGCTGGCGCGCAGATAATCGAGACCCAACGCGATATCGGCTCGGTCGCGCTCCGATGCGGGAACATGAGCAAGCTGGCCGAGCGGAACGAGAATTTCGGGCGCTACCTCGTGCGCGCCGAGCAAACAAAAACCTTCTTGCTCGAGCAGCCTACCCATACTGGACAGGAGATGATTGTCGCCGCCGCGAAATGCCGCGAGCGTCTCGGTCAGCCAACTAAGTGCCTTTAAATCCGGGCGAACCTGCCAGATTGAAGGGCGCACCATCGCGCCGATAAACACGACATCGCGGCAGCCGGCGGCACGCGCCAGCCGTATGAATTTGCCGACCTGGCCGATATAAATCCAATGATGCGCAAACTGACCGAACGCTGTGCCTTCGGCCGCGCCTCGCATAGGAAACAGCACCACCTCACGGCCGCGTCCGGACACAAAATCGGCCACCGCCAAAGGTAGCGAACCGCCGCCGCAAATTATGGCGAGCGGGTTTTGCTGCCCCGAAGCCGGCGCCTCGTTCATGCGTCCTCGTCGGCGTCGTTGCGATTGACCGCCATGGTGAACGGACGTTTGCCGGCCCGGATAAATTCAACCATCTTACCGACCTGAATATCGTCGCCATATTCGGCCGCAACCAGGTCAAGCCGCGCGCGGAAGTCGCCATCACCGAAAAACAGCGCGCGGTAAGCAGCGCGCATCTTGTGAATATCGGTTTTGCTAAAACCGCGCCGGCGCATACCGACCACGTTGAGCCCGACCAGATTGGCGAGCGGGCCCTGCGCCAGGCCCCATGGAATGACATCGGCGCGAACCCCGCTCAGCCCCACGATCATGGCGCCACTACCGATCCGCACGAACTGGCGCACGGCCACGCCGCCGCCAAACACGACATAGTCGCCGATGCTGACATGGCCGGCGAGCAGGACATTATTGGCGAACACCACGTGGTTGCCGACGTGGCAATCATGCCCGATATGCGCGCCCACCATCAGGAAGCAGTGGTCGCCGACTTGCGTCACGCCGCCGCCATCCTCGGTGCCGGTATTCATGGTGACGTTTTCGCGGATATCGCAATCGGCGCCGACCACAAGTTTGGTCGGACCGCCGCGATAGCTGAAAGATTGCGGCGGCGAACCGAGCGAGGCGAAAGAACGAACGACCGTACGCGCGCCGATGGTGGTGTGACCGGTCACGTTGACATGTGCGAGCAGCCGGCAGCCGTCGCCGAGCGTCACATTCGCTCCGACCGTGCAGTAAGGACCGATGGACACCTCGCGCCCGATGGCCGCCCCGGCCTCGATCCGCGCCGAGGCATCGATCACAGCCGCGTTCATGCGTCGGATATCATGGCGCCGACTTCCGCTTCGGCAACGACTTGGCCGGCTACCTTCGCGATGCCGCGATACCACCACATCGTTTTGCGTTGGGCCAGTTTCGTCATGTGGTACTCGATCGTGTCGCCCGGCCGAACCGGCTTGCGGAATTTGGCTTTGTCGATGGTGAGAAAAAACACCGACTGGGGCTGCGTCTTTCGGGTGGCCGCGATGCAAAGCACGCCGGCGGTTTGCGCCATGCCTTCGATCATCAACACGCCGGGGAAAACCGGGTTGTTGGGAAAGTGGCCCTGGAAATGCGGCTCATTGATCGTCACGTTCTTGATTCCGATGCCGTGGTCGTCGCCTTGCATGCCGATTACGCGGTCGATCATTAAAAACGGATAGCGGTGCGGCAGCAGTTTAAGCACCACCGCGATGTCGGCCGCTTCAAGTTTTGTAACGACATCTTTCATCGCAACCACTCAATCGCCACCCGCGGCATCGGCGCCACCCTTCCGGCGCGCCAACTGCTCAAGCATGACCATTTCACGGAACCAAATCTTGACCGGCTTGGCCGGCGTCCCACCCCAACGCGCACCCGGTGGCACGTCGCTATGGACGATGCTCGTGCCGGCGATTTGTGCCCCCTCACCGACGGTGCAGTTCGTATCGACGCCGGCGCGCGCGCCTAGCACAACAAAGTCTTCGAGCGTGGCACTGCCGGCAACCCCGGTTTGCGCCACCAATACGCAATGCCGGCCGATGCTGACATTGTGGCCTACCTGAACCAGGTTGTCGATCTTGGTGCCCTCGCCGATCACGGTGTCACGAATGGCGCCGCGATCCACGGTGGTGCCGGCTCCGATCTCGACATGGTCCTGGATAATGACGCGCCCGATCTGCGGGATTTTGAGGTGGCCGCCGGCGCCCATCACGTAGCCGAAACCATCCTGTCCGATTTTGCAGCCCGGATGGATAATCACGTTATCGCCGATCAAAGCGTTGCTGACCGCAGCGCCAGCGCCAACCGAACAATCGCGTCCGATCCGGACCTCGGCGCCGATCACGGCAGTAGCCCCGATGACGCTACCGGCGCCGATCTCGGCGCCTGGCCCAATGACCGCGCCAGGCTCCACGGTGACGCCGATTTCAAGACGCGCGGATGGATCGATATGAGCACCGGCCACTTCGCCCGGCTTGGCGAGCGAGGCCGGCCGCAATGCATCCGGAAACAATGCGCGCGCCACCGTCACGAAAGCGCGAAACGGCTCCGGCACGGCCAGCACGGCGACCCGGTCCGGCAAATGCTTGGCGAGCGCCGCCGTCGTCAAACAGGCGCCGGCAAAGGTCGCGGCGGCGGCATCGGTATATTTCTTGTTGTCGAGGAATGTCAGATCGCACGGCATGGCGCGATCGAGCGGCGCGACATTGACGATACGGCGCGCCGCCGCAGCAGCCGGCGGCGCGGCCCCGGCTAGCTTGGCGATCTCATCAAGCGTGAGACCACGGGAGTGACGCAGGAATACCGGCTCGCTCATACTGCCCCGGCCGGGCTGCTGACCGCGGCCAATACAAAGACTTCGTTCAGAACTTCGTGCCGCCGCTGAAGCGGAAGATTTGCGTGCGGTCGTAGGCACCCTTGGTAATCGGATAGGCTAGGTCGAAGCGTAATGGACCAAGCGGCGAATCCCATATCAAGCCGATACCGGCGGCGGAACGAACTTTATTGGTGTCATCGACCTGGAGGGTTTCACCCGTCACGGCCCAGGTGGTCGGCCCTTTGTAATCCCAGAGCGAACCGGCATCCACGAAAGCCGCCATCTTGATGCCGACCTCCTTCGGCAGGAAATAAAGCGGCGTCTGCGCTTCGAAGCTCGCGCCCCAATACATGGTGCCGCCAAGCGCGTCGTTGGTCGTGCCCGGGCGTTATGTCGCGCGGACCGATGCCGGCAGGCGCAAAGCCGCGCACAAGGTTCGGTCCCATCTGGAAGTGATCCAGCATGCGCAGATCCTTGCTGCCCCAGCCGGCGAGATGGCCGCCTTGCAACTTGAGCACGCCGACGACGTCGGAGACCAACTCGTAATAATTGCGCGTCTCGAAGGTCGAGCGAATGAAATTCACGTCGCCGCCGACGCCGGCCAGGTCCTGCTTGATTTCGGCATAGAGGCCGCTGGTCGGTGATTTGATGTTGTCGAGCGTGTTATAGGCCAGCGAATAGCCGACCAGCGAAACCACGACCGGGCCAGCCGACAGTTCCTTGCGCACGGGAAGTGAGGCTTCGCCGTCGGAGTAACAGTCGCCTGGCGCAGTCGTATCCGGTGCCACGCGAGCGCGCTTCATTAGTCGCGATTTACGCCGGTGCCGCCATTGACGGGGGCATTCTGCGACGAAATACAGTTGTTCAAGGACATCCGGCAGCGTGATTTCCTGCCGGTAGATCGAATAACGCGGCTGCAGCGACAGTTCTTCGGTCAGCGCGAAGCCGAGGCGCAGATTGGTGCCGATCGTTTTGGTATCATACGAGACATAGGATGTCGCGCATGTTTTGCTTCCAGAACAAGTCGATGCCGCCGGCCATGCGATAGCCAAGCAGATAGGGCTCGACAAACGACAGATCGACGCCGCGCGTATATTGGCCATAGCTCACCGACGCCTTGGCATATTGGCCGCGGCCCATGAGATTTCGGTCGGCGACGCTAACCTCGCTGATAAATCCGTCCGAGGTCGAATAGCCGCCAGAGATCGAGAACTCGCCGGTCGGGCTTTCTTCGACATCGACATTGATCACGACGCGGTCGGGCGCCGAGCCCGGCTCATTGGTGATCTTGACCGATCTTGAAGAAGTTCAGGTTTTTGAGCCGGCGTTCGGCGCGGTCGACCAGCGCGCGGTTATAGGCGTCGCCTTCGCCGATATCGAATTCACGGCGGATCACATATTCACGGGTGCGGATATTGCCGCGGACATTAATGCGCTCGATGTAGGCGCGCTGGCCTTCGTCGACGACGAAAGCGAGATTGATGGTCTTCGTCTCGAATTTGCGGTCGCCGCGCGGCCGTACATTGGCGAAGGCATAGCCGCGCTTGGCGGCTTCGATCGTCATCGTCTCGACGGTCTTCTCGACCAGATCGGCGTTGTATACGTCGCCGGCGTTAAGCTTGAGGCTGCCGCGCAGCGAGACCGGATCGATCGCCTTCACGTTCGAAACCACATCGACCGTGCCGACATGATACTGGCTGCCCTCGTCGATGGTGAAGGTGATCACAAAGCCCTTCTTGGCCGGATCATATTCGCCCACCGCCGACACGATACGGACGTCGGCATAGCCATGTTTGAGATAGAACCGTCGCAAGAGGTCGCGGTCGGCCTCAACACGGTCGGGGTCATAGATGTCGGTCGATTGCAGGAAGCTGAGCCAATTGCTCTCCGACGTCTTGATGATGTCTTTCAGCCGGCCATTCGAGAAAGCGTGGGCGCCGACAAACACAATATCCTTCACGCCGGTCTTGTTGCCTTCGGTGATCTCGAACACCAGATCGACGCGGTTATTGGGCAGATCGATGATCTTGGGCACGACCGTGACGTCGAAACGCCCGCTGCGGTGATAGATTTCGATGATCCGCTGCACGTCGGCCTGTACGGTCGGCTTCGATAGCGTGCCGCGCGGCTTTGACTGGACTTCGGTCTTGAGCTGGTCGTCCTTGGCCTTTTTGTTGCCCTCAAAAGCAACCCGGTTGATCACCGGGTTTTCAACCACGGAGACCACTATCCGGCCGCCGGCCGGGTTTATACGAACGTCGGAAAACAGGCCGGTGGCGTAGAGCGCCTTAAGGGCATCGTCGATCTGCTCGGGACCCAGGTGGCCCCCGGGGCCGGGCTTGAAATAAGTGCGGACGGTGTCGGCGTCGACCCGGCGATTGCCTTCCACGACGATGGAATTGACCGCCTGGGAATTGACGGCCTGCGCCATGGCTGCGCCCGAGGACGCAACCGCCACGCTTCCGGCGCCGACAAGAATGCCGGCGAGGACCACACAGCTAAGCGCCAGTCCCCGAACAACCCGCACACAACGTCCCATTCGCTACGCGCCCTTTTGATCCTAAGCGGCCGCCCCCGCTGCGGATTTCGTCACTGCCGGGCCAGGCTATCGAGCGCTTTGTACAGCGTTTTGGCCGCACTGCAAACGAAACCGCCAACCCAAGTTTCCCTGTCCCCTCATTAAGTTGCGCAAGGTTGCCCAAGCGCCACGGTCACGAGGTGGCAAGGTGGAGGATGTCATTAAAGGTTGCAAAAATCATCAACATGACGACGATTGCCAGCCCAATGCGGAACCCAACCTCCTGGGCCCGTTCGGACAGGGGCCGCCCGCGGGCGGCCTCGATTCCATAGAACAAAAGGTGACCGCCGTCGAGCAGCGGGATTGGAAACAGGTTCAGGAGCCCAATTGACACCGACAGGACCGCTGTCAGGTGAATCAGGGCGGCAAAGCCAGCAGTGGCCACTTGGCCGGAGACCTGGGCGATTCGGATCGGGCCGCCGAGCTGATCGGCGGATTCCCGGCCGGAAAACACCCCAGCGAGATAGGTCAGCGTGCGATCGACCACGAACCAGGTCTCCTGCGCACCCATAACGACCGCTTTCAGCGGTCCGGCCTTCTCGGTCTTGATATCGCCGGGCGCCATGGAGCGGCTTATGCCGAGCACGCCAAGTCGGTGCACATTGCCGAAATTGTCCTTGATCTCTTTGAGTTCAGGCACCGCCTTGAGCGTGACATGCACGCCGCCGCGCTCGACCTCGACATTGAGGGGCTCGCCGGCACTCACACTGACGATGCGCTGCATGTCGTTGAAGTTCTCGATTTTATCGCCATTGATGCCCACTACGAGGTCACCCGGCTTGAAACCGGCGCTCTGCGCGGCGCTTGCCGGCTGCACCGCATCGACGCGGGCGCTCGTGGTCTGCTTGCCGATTGTCATGAAAATGACGGCAAAAATGGCAATCGCCAGAATGAAATTCGCAATCGGGCCGGCCGCCACCACGGCGGCACGCGAGCCGACCGGCTGGTGGATGAAACTGACCTTCTTTTCAGCCTCAGACATGCCGGCGGCGGCCTCGTGATCGGGCGCACTCGCCGCATTGTCGTCGCCGAAGAATTTCACAAAGCCGCCAAGCGGAATCAGGGACACTTTCCAGCGCGTGCCATAGCGGTCGTTAAAGCCGACGATTTCGGGGCCAAAACCGATCGAAAACACGATCACTTTGATTCCGCACAGACGGGCGATCAAAAAATGGCCAAGCTCATGAAAGAAAACAACAATTGTGAGCACAAACAGAAACGGAACGACATAGCCTACGACGCCGGTACCGAACGCGCTCAAATCCCCCAGGATATTCATACTCGTCGAACCCTTGTCCCGCCCAGCTATGGCGCACGCGTCATTACCTAAACATTACTAGAATGACTTTAAGGCAATTTCAGGCAAGAGGGCTAAGGCCAAACTTCTCGCAACATGGTCAATGGCGAGCGCCGCATCGAGCCCGTTAGGCTCGGCCAGCAGGCCGCGGGTGGCCGCCGCATTCAAAGTGGCCTCCACCAACGCCGTAATCGCGGGAAACGGGATGCGCCCGGCGATAAATTCGCCCACCGCGACCTCATCGGCGGCATTGAGCACGGTGGGCGCCGCCCCGCCCGTTTCCATGGCCTGGCGCGCCAGCGCCAGCGCCGGAAAGCGCACTCCGTCCGGCTCCTCAAAGGTTAATTCACGCACTTGCGCCAAATCGAGACGGGCAGCCGAGCCATCGATACGTTGCGGCCAAGCCAGGCAATGGGCGATCGGGATGCGCATGTCGGGCGAGCCAAGCTGGGCCAGCAGCGAACCGTCGCGAAATTCCACCAGGCCATGCACGACCGATTGCGGATGCACCAGCACGTCGATCTCGGACGGTTTGAGCGCGAATAGATGATGCGCCTCGATCAATTCGAGCCCCTTGTTCATGAGGCTAGCAGAATCGACCGTGATTTTCGGGCCCATCGACCAATTGGGATGGCGCAATGCCTGTTCGGGCGTGGCCGCCTTGATCGCTTCAAGCGACCAGGTGCGGAATGGACCGCCCGACGCGGTCAGGATCACGCGCTTGACGTCTTCGCGCCGGCCGGCGCCGAGTGCCTGGAACACCGCATTGTGCTCGCTATCGACCGGCAACACGGTCGCGCCCGCCGCAGCCGCGCGCCGCATGAAAAATGCGCCGGCGCAGACGAGACACTCTTTATTGGCAAGCGCCACGGTGGCGCCGCGTTCGATTGCGGCGAGCGTGGGTTTAAGTCCGATCGAACCGCTGATCGCCGCCATCACCCAGTCGGCCGGGCGTTCGGCCGCTTCGACCAAAGCATCTTCGCCAGCCGCCGCTTCGATACCGCTACCAGCCAGCGCATCCTTGAGCGCGCCGTAGAAATCCGGATCCGCCACCACGGCGACGCGCGCGCCGACCTCGCGCGCTAATTTTGCCAGCGCGGTGGCATTGCGGCGGGCGCTGACGGCTTCGACGCGGAAGCGCGCGGGTTCGCGCTTGATCAGATCGATCGTGCTGGCGCCAATCGAGCCGGTAGCGCCAAGAATGGTGACGCTGCGCTGGCCAGCAGCCGCAAGTGGTTTCGCGCGAACAAGAGGTGCAGTGCCGATCGGTGTCATTGCCTCACCATACCAGCAAACCGCGCGCTGGCGCATCGAAACCGCCGCGCAGCAGTCCGATCATGCAGGCCACAAAGGCGGCAGCCCAGAAACCGTCGAGCCGATCCATCACGCCGCCATGACCGGGAATAAGCTGGCTTGCATCCTTAGCGCCGAATTTGCGCTTGATCCAGGACTTCCAGCAGATCGCCCGCTTGCGAACATATCGACAGCACGAGCGCGATGGCGCCGATTGCGAATGTATCGAACGCGCCAAAAATACGCGCGACCAATACCGCAACGATCATTGCGCCAATCGCGCCGGCGATCGCGCCCGACCAGGTTTTCTTCGGGCTGATCGCAGGCATCAGTTTCGGTCCGCCGATCGCGCGGCCGGCGAAATAGCCGGCGATATCGGTCGTCCACACCACCGCAAACAACAATAAAATCGCAACCAAGCCGAGATCAGGATCGTGCCGCAAGATCACCGGCGCCGCTAGCATGACGCCGGCATAGAAGATGCCGGCCAATATCCAGCCGGCGCCTTTGACCAGTTTGGTCCATTCCCACAATACGGCCACGCCTGCCGCGCACCAGAACGCAGCGAATAACCAGCCGCCAAAATAGGCCGCGATCACCGCCACCGGCGCCAGCACGGCGGCGGATACGATACGCAGCACGAAATTGCTCACGGGTTCAGGATCCGGTTTTCGCGACGAGGCCGCCGAACCGGCGTTCGCGTTGCTGGTATTCGCGGATCGCGCCTTCGAGCGCGGCGCGGTCGAAGTCCGGCCAATATGTCGGCACGAACACCAGTTCGCTATAGGCCGATTGCCAAAGCAGGAAATTTGACAGGCGCTGTTCGCCGCTGGTGCGGATGATCAGATCGGGCTCGGGTAAATCGGGCGCGTCGAGAAAACGGCCGAAGGTGTCCATGGTGACGTCGCCGGGTTTTAACGTGCCGCCTGCGACCTGTTCGGCGATGCGGCGCGCCGCGCGCGCGATTTCCTGGCGGGAGCCATAATTGAATGCCACCACTAAAGTGAGCCCGCTATTGCCGCGCGTGAGTTCTTCCGCTTCGGTGAGCAGGCGGCCGATATCGGGATCGAGACCCTCGCGCTCGCCGATAATGCGCACCCGCACATTGCTCTTGTGCAGTTCGGCCAGATCGTTGCGAATAAAGCGGCGCAACAGGCCCATCAATTCGCCGACTTCGGACGCCGGCCGCGACCAGTTTTCCGCGCTGAAGGAAAAGATCGTGATGAAACCGATGCCGATTTCGCCGGCCGAGCGGATCGTGCGGCGCAAGGCCTCGACGCCGCGCCGATGGCCCTCAACGCGCGGCAATCCGCGCGCCGCGGCCCAGCGGCCGTTGCCATCCATGATGATGGCAACGTGACGCGGCACTTCGAATGCCGCATTCGCGCCTTGCGGAAGTTCTGCCTCGGCCATGCGGATGGACCTCACACCGTGAGGATCTCCTTTTCCTTTGACGCGAGCATCTGATCGATTTCACCGATCCCTGAATCGGTCGCCTTCTGAATGTCGGCGGTGAAACGGTCGTGGTCGTCCTTGCTGATTTTGTGATCCTTCTCCAGCTTCTTGATCACATCCATGGCATCGCGCCGCACATGGCGCACCGCCACGCGCGCGGACTCGGCATATTTATGCGCAAGTTTGACGAGCTCCTTGCGCCGGTCTTGGTTCAATTCCGGAATGCGCAGGCGGATCGTCTGGCCTTCGGTCGCCGGAGACAGACCGAGATTGGAATCGACGATCGCCTTCTCCACCGGCTTCACCAGGGAGCGATCCCAGACATTGACCGAAATCATGCGCGGTTCCGGTACGGTAATGCTGGCGCATTGCACCAGCGGCATTTGCGCGCCATAGGCCTCCACCATTACCGGATCGAGCAGATGCGCAGAGGCGCGGCCGGTGCGCAGGCCCGACAGTTCCTCCTTGAGCGCGGCGCTGGCGCCATGCATACGGCGCTTGATGTCGTTGATATCGTGCGTTTCGTTTGCCATGGCGATCCCCCGACTTGTGATTGGCGCCTGTGCTAGCCGATGATCGTCGCGCGTCCCTTGCCGCGAAGCACGCCCTCGACGGCGCCTTTTTCGGCGATCGAGAACACGATGATAGGCATGTGATTTTCC
>CAWEDE010000054.1:0-8373 GCA_963807665.1 uncultured Alphaproteobacteria bacterium
TAATCACGACCATGATCATGACCACGATCGAACAACAAAGCCGCGCTGCCTAGATTGACGAAAAGCCCGAGCACCGCAAGCCAAGTCGCTTCCGCAAAATCGATGCTCACCGGCGAATGCAGCCGCGCGAATGCCTCGAAGCCGATGGCGAGCGCAATCATGGCGAGGATCACAGCGCTGCAAAAGGCCGCGAGTTCGCCCACTTTGCCGGTGCCGAAGGTGAACCGAGGATCGCGCGCATGCTTGCGCGCGAAACGGTAGGCCAGCGCCGCGATGCCGAGCGCGCCGGCATGCGTCGACATATGCCAGCCGTCGGCGACCACCGCCATCGAGCCGAACATCGTACCGCCAATGATTTCCGCCACCATGGTCGCGGCGGTCAGCGCCACTACAAACCAGGTGCGGAGCTCATGCCGGTCGTGATTGGCGCCGAGAAAGACATGGCCGTGCTGCCACGGCTCGATCGAATGGGTATGCATCGGACACCTTTTTTACGGGCGGGTTGGCTGCGCGGACTCAACCGCCTGAACTCTATGTACGTTCCCACGGCGGCCCATGCCACTCCGGTCAAACGCCTCTTGACTTTAATCCCAAATTAGGCCTATATTCCACCCTGCCTGGCTCATCGAGGGCGTCTTCGCGAGACGTTGCGATGATGGAGCTACGGGAAGGGAAGGTGCCGGAGATCAGGCACAGGCTTCCTTCCAGGCCGGCCCCCGGTAACGGGTGTCGGCGGTGCGGCGCCCGCGGGCGGGGTTCGTAACCCCGAACTCGGGAGGCCCTGGGTAACCGTCCGCTGGCACTACGGCCGGCTGCCTTGAATGGCTGGACGCGGTGGGGATGAAGGTGGGCGAAAGCCTGCCGGATCAGGGGAGCAAAAGCGCCCCGTCCGCACCCGGAAGTACGGTCCCAGGGACAGAAAAGCCGTGATGGAGCGCCGTCGAGCGTGCGCCTGTCGCAAAGGCGCGCACGCCCCGCAAGGCGTGAGTTGAAGAAGGATGCGCTTTGCGGCGCTTCATCCCCTCGGCTTTTCGAGGGGGCTTGTCCGCCGAAGCCCATAGGGCGAAGGCGGACGAAAAAGGGAAGACAGCGTACCCGGCGCTGCCAAAAATACGGGAGCATATGCTTGTCTAGAATTTGGCGTTGGCTAAACCGCCCTCACATCGTCTGGCTCATGCCGCGAATGCGGCGCGCCAAAACGCCCATCATGTAGATGGCGAAATTCGGCACTTCATCCACCATGAAGCGGAAAATGCGCGGGTCGATCAGCGTCAGTTCGCAATCTTCCTTGGCGCGCGCGGTCGAGGAACGCGGCTTGTCATCGATCATCGACATGAAGCCTAGCGCCTCGTTCGCCCCGATGGTTTCGATCACCGTGTCGCCGATCATCATGTCGATAGTGCCGGACTGCACGATGTACATGCATTCGCCGGTATCGCCTTTATTGAAGACAACGGCGCCGGCCGGCACTTTGACGGTCGCGCCCGCGCCCTTGGCGAAAGTCCGCATGTCGATTTCGGCGCGCTGCCGCTTGCTGCTTCCAACGCTCATCGCATTCCCCCCGAGGAAATCTGCGCCAAACCTACCGCCAATTTTAGCGCCGTGCTACGGCTTCGCAATGGCTGTCATATTGCCTTTGGTCGAAGCCGCCCTTCATCTGCCGCCGCGCGGCGGCCTGATCGGGCTCGAT
The DNA here is from genome assembly GCA_963807665.1 of uncultured Alphaproteobacteria bacterium. Classification (GTDB taxonomy): domain Bacteria; phylum Pseudomonadota; class Alphaproteobacteria; order Rhizobiales; family Xanthobacteraceae; genus Pseudolabrys. Next base: position 1,691 of record CAWEDE010000054.1, read on the forward strand.
CTCGGCACCAAAACCATCGGCGTCGCGGCGAGCGATCCCGACCGCAAGCTCGCCACCGGCGTCGAAACCATCGCTCGCAAGAATTTTACCGCCGACGCCGCCCGCGTGCTGGCGCTTGCCACAGAGCGCGCCGCCGCGGGCTTTGTGTTGGGTCTTCCGATCAATATGGACGGCACCGAAGGCCCGCGCGCGCAATCGACCCGCGCCTTCGCGCGCAATCTGGCCAGGCTCACGGAACTCCCCATCGCGCTTTGGGACGAACGGCTCTCGACCGCCGCGGTCGAGCGCGAACTCATCGCCAAGGATGTCAGCCGCGCCAAGCGTGCGGCCATCGTCGACGAGCACGCCGCCATGTTCATCCTGCAAGGCGCGCTCGACCGGCTAGCCAATCTGAAATCATAAATACTGCAGGAAAGGCGCACAAAAAAGCGGACCCGAAGGCCCGCCTTTTGCCGCACTTGAAGTTACGGGCTGCGAATATCAGCAGGCGCCGTAATAGCCGTAGCCTCGGCTGCTGTCGGTGACGACCCAGCAGCTTCCGCCGCGATAGCCGCGCCGCGGCCCGGCATAAACCGGTTCGGGCTGATAGGCGTAACCCGGATCGCTGTAATAGCTCGGGCCGTAATAACCGCCCGGACCATTGTAATAGCCGCCGTTCGAACCGACGACCGCGGCACCTACTAGCGCGCCGGCGCCAAAGCCGATGGCCGCCGCCGCGTTGTTTCCGCCGCGCGCTTGGCCTGGTGTTATCGCCGCAAGCGCGAATGCACCTGTAAGCGCCGCCGCCGCAATAAATTTGAATGTGGTTTTCATGATGATGCCTCCGTTGGCCCGGAACACGGGCGTTCACAGCATCAACCCGCAGGCAGGCACAATCGTTCCAATGCCTTTAAAAGTGCGCCGCTTTGGGTGCAAAGCCGCTATTAACCGGCCCTGTGGATCGGCGGCCGATACCCTTTACCGCGGCGCGCCTAGCGCCTATAGAACTGCCTTTAATGACCATTGCGCCGAAAACCTCGTTCGTCCTCAGCCATCGGCATTTGTTGGGGATCGAAGGCCTTTCGCACGCGGAAATCACCGGCCTGTTGGATCTCGGCGAGGAATTCGTCGCCCTCAATCGCCAGATCGAGAAAAAGCGCACGTCGTTGCGCGGCCGCACCCAGATCAACCTGTTCTTTGAATCCTCGACCCGCACCCAGTCCTCGTTCGAACTGGCGGGCAAGCGCCTGGGCGCCGATGTGATGAACATGTCGGTCGGCCAAAGCGCCATGCGCAAGGGCGAAACACTGATCGATACCGCCATCACGCTCAACGCCATGCATCCCGACATTCTGGTGGTGCGCCACCACGCCTCGGGCGCGGTCGAATTGCTGGCGAGCAAGCTCGATTGCTCCGTGATCAATGCCGGCGACGGCGCGCATGAGCACCCCACCCAGGCGCTGCTCGACGCGCTCACCATCCGCCGCAACAAGGGCCGCATCGAAGGCCTGCTGGTGGCGATCTGCGGCGACATCATGCATTCGCGGGTGGCGCGCTCGAATATTATTTTGCTCAACCAGATGGGCGCGCGCGTGCGCGTCGTTGCCCCCTCTACCCTCCTCCCCCCTGGCATCGAACGTTTCGGCGTCGAAGTCGCCCGCGACATGCGCGAAGGCTTGGCCGACGCCGACATCGTGATGATGCTGCGCCTGCAACGCGAGCGCATGAACGGCTCTTACGTGCCGTCGGTGTCGGAATATTTCCACTATTACGGGCTCGACGAAAAGAAACTGTCCTATGCCAAGCCCGACGCGCTGGTCATGCATCCGGGCCCGATGAATCGCGGCGTCGAGATTGACTCTATCGTCGCTGACGGCGCGCAATCGCTGATCCGCGAACAAGTCGAAATGGGCGTGGCCATCCGTATGGCGGTGCTCGAAGCGTTGTCGAGGAATTTGCCGCATGCGTGATAGTTTTATTTCGTCATTCCGGGGCACGGGCGAAGCCCGTGAACCCGAAATCCAGATGCACGCTCGGCATCTGGTTCTGGATTCCGGATCGCCGCTGCGCGGCGTCCGGAATGACAAGGTGAGCGCGTGATGCTCTCCGACCGCCGGCCCATTTTGTTCGCCAATGCCCGCATCGTCGATCCGTCGCGCGATCTCGACATTGTCGGCGACCTCCTGATCGCGGACGGCGTGATCCGCGAGGCCAAGAAAGGCATCGGCGCCGGCGGCGTGCCGGAAGGCACCGACGTCGTCGAGTGCCGCGGCAAGCTTATTGCGCCGGGCCTGGTCGATATGCGCGCCTTCATCGGTGAGCCGGGCGCCGGTCATCGCGAATCCTTCGCTTCCGCCAGCCAGGCAGCCGCGGCCGGCGGCGTCACCACGATCATCTGCCAGCCCGATACTTCGCCGGTGATCGACGATCCCGCGACGGTCGATTTTGTGCTGCGGCGCGCGCGCGACACGGCGATCGTGCATGTGCATCCGATGGCCGCGCTCACCAAAGGCCTCGAAGGCAAGGAGATGACCGAAATCGGTCTATTGAAAGCAGCCGGCGCGGTTGCCTTCACCGACGGCGATCATAGCGTCACCAATGCGCAGGTCATGCGCCGCGCACTCACTTACGCGCGCGATTTCGACGCGCTCATTGTGCATCAAACGGAAGATCCCGACTTGGTCGGCGACGGCGTCATGAACGAAAGCGAATTCGCCGCCCGCCTCGGCCTTCTCGGTGTTCCCAAAGCGGCCGAGACCATCATGCTGGAGCGCGACATCCGCCTGGTCGCGCTGGCCGGCGGGCGCTACCACGCGGCCTCGGTCACTTGCGCGGACTCGCTTGAGATTTTGCGCCGCGCCAAACAGGCCGGGCTAAAAGTTACCGCCTCGGCCTCGATCAATCACATCGCGCTCAATGAAAACGACATTGGCCCCTATCGCACCTTCCTGAAACTGTCGCCGCCGCTGCGCGCGGAAGATGACCGCAAGGCGTTGGTCGAAGCGCTCGGCGCGGGCCTAATCGACGTGGTGATGTCGGATCACAATCCGCAGGACGTCGAAACCAAGCGACTTCCTTTCGCCGAAGCGGCGCCCGGCGCGATCGGGCTGGAAACCATGCTCACCGCAGGCCTTCGGCTGGTGCATAATGGCGAACTCGAACTGATCACTATGCTGCGCGCCATGTCGACGAGACCGGCCGAATTGCTCGGCATTCCCGGCGGCACGCTCAAGAGCGGCGCGCCCGCCGACGTGATCGTCGTCGACATGGATGTGCCCTGGATCATCGACGCCGATGAGCTCAAATCGAAATGCAAGAACACGCCGTTCGATGAAGCGCGCATGACCGGGCGCGTGGTGCGGACCATCGTCGCCGGCCGCACGGTTTACGAATACGTATGAACCTCATCGTCGCCTTCGCGTTCGGCTACCTGCTCGGCTCGATTCCGTTCGGGCTTATCCTGACGCGCATGGCCGGCGGCGGAGACATTCGCGACATCGGCTCCGGCAATATCGGCGCCACCAATGTGCTGCGCACCGGCCGCAAAGGTTTGGCGGCGGCGACATTGCTCTGCGACATATTCAAGGCCACGATCGCGGTGCTGGTCGCCTCGCATTTTTTCGGGCAAAGCGCCGCGCTTGCCGCGGCATTCGGCGCGTTCAGCGGCCATCTTTTTCCGGTGTGGCTAAAATTCAAAGGCGGCAAGGGCGTCGCCGTTTACATCGGCGTGCTGTTTGGCTTGGCGTGGCCGGGCGCGCTGGTTTTCATCGCGATCTGGCTCGCGGTTGCCTGGGCGAGCCGTTATTCCTCGCTCGCAGCTTTGGTGGCCAGCGCGGTTACGCCGTTTGCTCTTTGGCTCATGGATATGCCTGACACTGCAGCCTTGATGCTGCTCCTAAGTGTCATGTTGTGGTTCATGCACCGCGCCAATATCGCGCGGCTGCTGGCCGGGACCGAAGGCAAGATCGGGGCAAAGGGCTAGTCCCCGCTCCGGTTGTATTTATTTAATTCCGGTTGTACCGCGCCGCGTGCTTTGCGATGCTGTCGCCCGTAAAAGGCCTGGGGGCAGCGTGAGCGACGGCGTCAAACTGAGCGACGAGCAACGGCTCGATTGGTTGCGGCTGATCCGCTCCGACAATGTCGGCCCGCGCACGTTCCGCGATTTGGTCAATCATTATGGCGGCGCGCGCGCAGCACTTTCCGCTTTGCCTGCTTTGGCGCGGCGCGGCGGCGCCTCGGGTGCGCGCATCTGTTCGCGCGAGGACGCGGAAAAAGAATTGAAGGCCGCGCGCGGGCGCGGCATCGAACTCCTCGGCCTGGGCGAGCCGGATTATCCGCAGCGCCTGCAAATGATCGACGACGCGCCACCGCTGATCGCGGTGCGCGGCGCGCCCGAAATTTTGAACCGGCCGCTGGTCGCCATTGTCGGTTCGCGCAATGCCTCCGCCGCCGGCATGAGATTTGCCGATAAACTGGCGCGCGATTTGGGCGAAGCCGGCTACGGCATCGTGTCGGGGCTGGCGCGCGGCATCGACGCGGCCGCGCATCGCGCCAGTCTTGCGGCGGGCACCGTTGCGGTATTGGCCGGCGGCCACGAGCGGATTTATCCGGCCGAACATGTCGAGCTGTTGGAGCAAATCGTGGAAAACGGCGCCGCCATTTCTGAAATGCCGCTCGCCTGGGAGCCGCGCGCGCGCGACTTTCCGCGCCGCAACCGGCTGATCTCCGGCCTTTCTCTAGGCGTCGTCATTGTCGAAGCCGCGCGCCGCTCCGGCTCGTTGATCACCGCGCGGCTTGCCGGTGAGCAAGGCCGTGAGGTCTTTGCCGTGCCCGGCTCGCCGTTAGATCCGCGCGCGGAAGGCACCAATGGGCTGCTCAAGCAGGGCGCGACCTTGGTCACCGAAGCCGATGACGTAATCGCCGTGCTGGTGCCGATCCTCGGCCGCGCTATGGATCGCTCGGCCGAGCAGTTGGAACAGGCGCCGGAAGATCACATGGCGATGCAGGCCGGCGCCGAACCGGCCGAGGACGACCGCGCCCGTATCGTCTCGTTGCTGGGACCGACACCCGCGGCCATCGACGATCTGGTGCGCTTGTCGCGTACTTCGCCCGCGATTGTGCGCACGGTGTTGTTGGAACTTGAAATCGCCGGCAGGCTTGAGCGCCACGGCGGCACATTGGTATCGCTGATATAACGTGCGATACAATTCGTAAATCACCGGAGACGCCTCGCTTGCTCACGCGCCGCGCCGCATTGACGGTCATATTCGCTTTTATGTCAGCGCCCGCTGTTGCGGAGGAGCAGTCCTTCGCGGCATTTACCGCCGCGCTGTGGCCGGACGCGCAGGCCAAGGGCATCACGCGCGCCACTTTCGATCTCGCCATGCAAGGCGTCACGCCCGATAACCGCGTCATTGCCGCCACTAAACGCCAGCCCGAATATGGCAAGCCGGTCGGCGCTTATATCAACGACATCGTGTCGCCAAGCCGCATCGCGCGCGGCATCGCCAAGGGCAAGGAATGGGCGAAGGTTTTCGACGCAGTCGAGAAAAAATTCGCGGTCGAGCGCTGGGTTCTGCTGGCGCTCTGGGGCATGGAAACCGATTACGGCGCGGCCAAGGATAAATGGGACGTGTTCCGCTCGCTGTCGTCGCTGGCATTCGTGAAATACCGCGATCCTTATTTTCGCAACGAGTTGATCGTCGCCATGAGCATTATGCAGAACGGGCGTTTCGGGCGCGACCAGATGGTAAGTTCATGGGCCGGGGCCATGGGCCAGACCCAATTCATGCCGAGCAATGTCGTCGATTTCGCCATCGACTTTTCCGGCGACGGTAAAAGCGACATCTGGAACAACGTGCCCGACGTGCTCGGCTCCACCGGCAATTACATCCACAAAGGCGGCTGGAAACACGGCCTGCCCTGGGGCTTCGAGGTTAGCGTCCCGAAGGGCTTCGATTATATGCAGAGCCGCGGCTTATTCGCCGATTGGCAAAAACGCGGCGTTCGCCGCATTGACGGAAAACCGTTTCCGCCATCGGGCCCCGGCATATTGTTCTTTCCCGCCGGCGCTGCCGGCCCGGCTTTTCTGGTGACCGATAATTATGCTGTGCTCAAGGAATACAACAACTCGGACGCCTATGCGATCGCCGTCGGCTATCTCGCCGACCGCATCAATGGCGGCGCTCCGATCAAGGCCGCCTGGCCCGCTGACGATCGGCCGCTGTCGCGCGATGCCCGCATCGCCTTGCAGAAAAAACTATCGGCGCTCGGATATAAGGTCACCGATTTCGAAGGCCATGTTGATTTCGATCTTCGCGATAACATCCGCGCCGAACAGAAAAAGTTCGGCCAGGTGCCGGATGGCAATCCGACTGCAATGTTTTTGGAAAAGCTCGGCGTAAAGACGCCGTGAGGCGGTATTTAGCTACGCCGGCCGTTCGATCCATGGATTTGCCGGGCAGAACTTTCGGCCTCGAGCCGCACCATTTCGAGCAGGTAGCCCAGCGTCTCCAGTCCGGTACTGCGGGCCATGGTCGCAAGGTCCGCCGAAAGCGACGCCACATAACTGGCTCCGCCGTGGTCTCACCGGATATTCTATTTTGATCGGGCATTTGCGCTCCGTGCCGGGCAACGGGCCGGCAAAATCGATTGGCGTCGTGTCCCCCATGGATGAAAATACACAGTCCGATCGATTAGTAATC
>CAWEDE010000055.1:0-52267 GCA_963807665.1 uncultured Alphaproteobacteria bacterium
AGCCCGTATTTAGGCTGTTGTACATCACTTCCATACTCAGATCGAGGTCTCGCGACATGCCGCCACACCGTGCGCGAGCCGACCTGGGTAAAGCTTAGTTCGCCGAACCCGCAGCGCCTACTGCGGCTGCGGTGCCTAAACCGGTAGCGCCTGCTGCTCCGCCTGCACCAGTAGCAATGACGCCGCTGGCCACTGCGTCATATTGCATATTACCATAGGCCCCGTACAGTGACGTCTTCCACGCCGGGTTCCAGTGATGCTCGAAGCCGCCCGTGACACTCCAGCCGCTCGTCTGGTGGAGCAAACCGGTGCCATCGACAATGCCGTCAAACGACGCAGCAAAAGCCCTTGTCGAGGTGCTACTGTTCGCCAGTGCCAAGCCGCCGCTGTTATCACCGGAGGCCGGATACTCCATCGCACCCCTAGCCCAGGTAAACTGCGCGATGACATTGTCACCCACGCCGATCATCGGCAGGTGATCTTCACACCCGCACCCAGCGCATACCCCGAACTATTGATTCCGGCAGCGCCGGAGGCAAGGCCATTTGTGAGATGAAGCTGATGATACGCGCCCATGAGCTGAGCGCCGCCCCATGCTTGATCGATCCGCAAGTTGCCGACGACATCCGGCACCTGTTGATTGGCATACTGCCAACCACCAACTGTCGTTTGCTGGAGAGCAGGAACAGGGTTGGTGGCGGAAACTAACGGTCATAAGGTTGTCCCGATGTGCCGTCCCAGACGCCCATGCGGTGACCGGCGGCCGTCTTCGGCCGCGATCGAGGCCGATAGACCATTGCCGAACTGAGCGGCGTAGTTCAACGGCAAGTGTTTTTAAACACAGCCGAAACGGATGCGCTGGTTAAATCAATCCAAATTGATGAGAACACTAGCGCCAGGAACGCAATTTTTCTTCTACTTCTAACCGGCGCGCGCCGAAACGAGGCTACTCAAGCCAGGTGGGAGTGGGTCGACTTTGAGAAGCAAACGCTTTTCGTCCCGCTATCAAAAAATGGGAAGCCGCGCCATGTCACCCTCAATAAGGCGGCACTTGAATTATTGAAGTCGTCAGATGGCTCAAGCGGCAGTCCTTACCTTTTCCCGTCTTCGATAACAGGGCGGCCATCAGCATCGCTGCATTTCCCTTGGAGCAAGAATCCGAAAACGCGCGGGTTTAAGAACATGTCCGGCTACACGATTTGCGGCGCACATTCGCTAGCTTTCTCGTCAATAACGGCGTGTCGCTTTACGTGGTTCAAGGGCTATTGGGCACACGCCTAATGCAAAGACTACCAAGCGCTCGCGCACCTGGCTGCAAAACTCTGTCTGACGCAGCTGAGGTTGCTGGCAACGCAATCTCTGTTGCCACTGGCTCATTCGGCCGATTTGGGAGCACTTAATCGGATTTACCAACGTCAGACTTGAGCAATCGGATACTACGGTTCGTCGCTGGTCGAACATGACCTTCTAGGTCCGCGCTGATTGCCTGCAAAACGGAACGAGGTGGTCTCCATATTTTCTTCGTCTACCCATCGGCGATGCCGGTAGAGCCGGGCCAAAAATGTCGACAATGTTTCTGTGTAACGTGCGAGCCTTAGCGCCGTCGACGGCAATACTTGCGGCCTCGGCTTGCGGCAGCACATCAAGGCGACCTCTTGCATCAAATGAGTAAATGCTTCCCCGCGCTTCGACAATCGTTTGGCCGCCTCGATCCTTGCTGATGAAAACCTCGACAAGCTTTTGCTTTGTGCCCGCGTATTGCCGCAGTAGGACCGCGCCGGTCACAAGGTCAGAGTGAAGTTGGTGCGTAATCCGCCATGGACCATCGGTGGCCCATAGATAGTAGCGGATTGATATGGCGCTTTTTGCTGCCATCGTTATTGGCCACATAGCGAAATGCCTGCGGTAAAAACGAAAACCCCCAGCGGTTTCCCGCCGGGGGTCTTTTAGTCGTTAGGCGAACTTCGCCTCGATCAACCGATCAAGGATAGAAGTTACGCTGGGCGCGGAACATGCCGGAAACCCAATTCAGATTGCCAAATCTTAAGCCGCGGTCCCGCTGCCGCCAAAGCCCGTATTTAGGCTGTTGTACATCACTTCCACACTCAGATCGAGGTTAGCGACCGGTGTCCATACGGTGCGCGAGCCGACCTGGGTATAGCTCCAGTTCGCCGAACCCGCAGCGCCTGCCGCCGTAACAGCACCGGCAAGGAGCGCACTGGCCACTGCGTCATATTGCAGCTGACCATAGGCCCCGTAGAGGGAGGTCTTCCACGCCGGGTTCCAGTGATGCTCAAAGCCGCCAGTGACGCTCCAGCCGCTCGTCTTGTGGAGTCCACCGGTGGCATCGACAATGCCGTCCTCTCCATAGCCGAAAGCTCTTGTCGTGCCGCCACTGTTCGTCAGGGCCAGTGGCAATGTTTAAGCCGGAGCCAATGTACAGCATCGCACCTTGAGCGTAGGTGAACTGCGCGATGACATTGTCACCCACGCCGATCATCGGCAGGTTGATCTTCACACCCGCACCGAGCGCATAGCCCGAAGAATTGATCGAGTTAGCGGTGGCGCCAAGTGCCTTTGATCAGATCAAGCTGATGATAGGCACCCATTACCTGAGCGCCACCCCATGCCTGATCGATCCGCAAGTTGCCGATGATATCCGGCACCTGCTGATTGGCATATTGCCAACCACTATACGTCGTGGCGACAGAGCGGGGACTCCAACGGTTGCACTTCGCAACACCGGCAAGTCGTGGCGGTGCCATCCGAGACTTGCATGCGGTGACCCGGCGCGTCTTCGGCCGCGATCGAGGCCGATAGACCATTGCCCAACTGAGCGGTGTAGGCGAACAAGTCGATGCCGCCACCGGCCAGGTTCGAGCCCCAGAAGTTGGTCTGGTTAGAATAGGGCTGCAAGTCGTAATCGAAGAACGACCCCAACTTACCAGCCGTGAAGCCGGCAAACTGGATGAAGGCAGCGTTGGACCAAAGCGCCGTATAGGGATCATTAGCCGAACGTGCCGAAATTGCCAGACGCCAGGGCCGGTTTGGCACCTTGGTACGCTGCAGCAGCCTGGCTGTTCGTCGATGTCGACGCCATCGACGACGTAGCTGCGCAGTGTGCCGTATTCGGTCTGCGAGCGGACATCGAGCGATGACGCCAGAGCGAGAACGCCACTGATCTGACGTTCGCATTGTTCGCGTTACCGATGGCTCCGGCTTGAATCGAGCATACGAACCCTGCGCGTTGAAGTTGACTTCTTCACGCAGCCGAAGCCGCCGATCTTGATACAAGTATCGGTGCCAGGGATATAATAGAACCCTGCACCATACAGACTGCAAATCTTCACGTACTGGACCGGCTTGGCCTTTACGGGAAGATCGGCGGCCTGTGCCCCAGACAATGCAACGATGACCCGCTGCGGTGCCTAGGAGTAGGCTTTTCACCATCTTCATCTTGAACCTCCAAACATTGTTTATCTTTGAGAGGGTTCCGTATCCGCCTAGTGCGAACGGCACCGATGGAACTTCCCCTTGCTCCCCGCTAGCTGATTCGACTTCATCACTTCGTGATTCATCAAACCAACAGCACGACACGGGGACGCCCCCTCCGTCGCATCGCAGACATTAGCGAACGAGCCACTCGGTGCAACGAAGAAGCACCGTACCCACAGGGTCCAAGGACGCTTTTCAAAGGAGTGTTGCGTAAAAAACACGCATTTTGTGACAGCCCCGAAGTGGCGCGGCAGGCTCGGCCGCCGCCAGCATACTCAGCCATATTCTTTTGTTATTTCAATAAGTTATATTAATTTTCGGCCGCTGGACCGAACAACCATGCAGAAAATTCATGGCTCGGTTTTGGTCAAATCGACGATTTTTCATCGCCAATCGATCAAATCCCTCCGACTGGCCGCCCAATTCGAAGGCAGTTTAGGCCCTGTCCGCCGAGTCGCCGTCTTGCCCCGTTTTGGCACGGCTTGATCCAGCTTGAGTTGCAAGATTTGGCGTGAATCGGCTTGGCGGCTTTGGGCATCGACCGATGGCTACCCTCACGATGCCTCGCCGCCGAAAGCTCCAGAAAAATCCGACAGCGGCCGGAAGCGATTCCGATTCCAATGTGCGGCTTTCTATGCGGTCTTGGATTTCGGCGGGCGAACATTGGAACGATGCAACGCGCGCCGCCGCGCGGCGGGAATCGAGGGTTCGAATTGCTCTCTTCGTTAAATCTGGCGGAGCCGGAGGGATTCGAACCCTCGATACGCCTTTGGAGCGTATAACGGTTTAGCAAACCGCCGCCTTCAGCCACTCGGCCACAGCTCCGCAAGCCGGAATGCTTATGCTTCCGCGCTTTCCGCGTCAATTCGGCAAGACAAATCGGGCGAATCCAATGTCGATGGCGGTGGTCGCAAATGCGGTCACTCCGGCGATCGATTTAGTTCCTTGCGCCGCCAAGCAACCCGGCGCCAAACGCAAGCGCCAAAACGGGCGCGAAAAGGCCTTCATCGGCGCGCGCCGGCTCGGCCCGCAATTGACAATGTCGCCTGCACCACCAATCTCACGGCTCGCTCCGCCGCGTCCGCCGGCGGACCATGCGATACTTAGGGCCGCCGGTGCCGCCACCGCCATCGAATATCGGGCCAGCCATGCAAGAGGCGCTCGCGCTTCACGCGCAAGGACGCTTGCGCGAGGCCGAGAAGCTCTTTGCCCGCGTGCTCAAATCCGCGCCGGGCAATTTCGACGCGTTGCATCTCTTGGGCACCATCAAGGCGCAAAACGGCCAGATGGGCGAAGCCTTGCGGCTGATAACCGCTGCCCTCAAGATCAATCCGCGCGCTCCTGACGCTTGGGTCAACCTTGCCACGGTAATGCACGCGCTCAAGCGCGACGCCGACGCGCTCGACTGTCTCGACAAAGCGCTCGCGATCGAGCCGGACGATCTGCAAGCGCTGCAAAACCGCGGCTCGGCATTGCTCTCGCTCAACCGCGCGCAAGACGCGCTTGGCTGTTTCGAACGGGTCGTGGCGCGCATGCCGCGCAACGGCGAAGCGCTGCTCAATCGCGGCGTCGCCATGGCCAAGCTCGGCCGGCCGGACGAAGCGCTTATCGATTTCGATGCCGCGCTTGCTGTGGTGCCCGGTCATCCGACGGCGCTCTATAACCGCGGCAATGCGCTGCTGGCGCTCGAGCGGCCAAGCGAGGCCATCGCCGATTTCGACGCCGCGCTCGCCGCGGCGCCGGCGCATGGCAACGCCTGGAACAATCGCGGCCGCGCGCTGCAGGCGCTCAACCGCCACGCCGAGGCAGCCGAGAGTTTCGAGCGTTCCATCGCAGCGCAGAAGGACAATCCCAACGCCCATTTTAACCGCGCGCTGGCGCTGCTCACGCTGGGCGACTTGGCGCGCGGCTTTGCCGAATACGAATGGCGCTGGAAACGCGACGGCATGACCGACACGCGTAACGCCTATCGCCGTCCGCTTTGGCTCGGCGAATTTCCCATCGCCAATAAAACCATCCTGCTGCATGCCGAGCAGGGCCTAGGCGACACCATTCAATTCGCGCGCTATGTGCCGTTGATGGCGCGCGACGGCGCACGCGTCGTGCTCGAAGTCCAAAGCGAACTCAAAGCGCTGCTCGCAACCCTTGAAGGCGTTGCGTCATGTTATGCGCGCGGCGAGACACTGCCGGCCTATGACCTGCATTGCCCGCTCGGCAGTCTGCCGCTGGCCTGCAAAACCGGGCCCGCGACGATCCCGGCCAACATTCCCTATCTGCATGCCGATGCGCAACGCCTGTCAAAATGGCGGCCCGCGCTCGATGCGCTGCCGGGCAAACGCGTCGCGTTTGCCTTTGCCGGCCATGCGCAACACGCCAATGACCGCAATCGCTCGATCGAGGCAAAACTGCTCGAGCCGTTGCTTGCCGTTGAAGGCATATCGTTCGTGAGCATCCAGCGTGAGCTGCGCGAGAGCGATGCGGCTTGGCTGGCAAGCCATCCCAATGTCACGTCTCTTGGTGGCGAGCTCACCGACATGGCGGATACCGCCGCGGTGGCGGCGCTGGTGGACCTCGTCATCGCGGTGGATACGTCGGTGGTGCATCTGGCCGGCGCGCTGGCGCGTCCGTGCTGGGTGATGCTGCCCTTCACGCCGGATTGGCGGTGGACTTTAAACGGCGAGAAAAGTCCCTGGTATCCGCAAACGCGGCTGTTTCGCCAGCCCAAAGTCGGGGACTGGCAAAGCGTCGTCGCGCAGATCCGCGACGCGCTTGCCGATTTTGCCGGTAAACCTTAGGCCGCGACCCGGATCGCCGGTGCTTCCACCGGTACCGGCGCTTGCGGATGTGCCTTTAGCCAATCGCGCGCCGCGCGTTGCGCGCAGCCGATCTCGGCATCCGCCATCTGCTCGGATATTTCCTTGCGCAAACGCGCGCCATCCGGGTGTCCGCGCATGGCCGCGATGTTGAACCACTTGTGCGCCTCAACCAGATCGACCGCGACGCCCGCGCCCGACGAATAGTTCATGCCGAGGCCGAAGAAATCGTCGGCGCAAATCGGCTCTAATGTCTCTGCCGCCATCTCGATGTCAGCCATTTTGGCTTCCCCGTTGTTGCGACCGGTCCGCCCCCAGGCGGCCATCGCTTAGTCCCTGTTACCCGGCAAATGCTTCCGTCCGAGTGGTGCGATCATCGGGATAAAATTTGAACGACAGTTTAAGCATTGCGATGAATCGATGATGAATGTGTAAAGATTGGCGGCGGTCCTTAGGTTCGCCCGACCGCTAAAAACACAGCAAAACCTGGGGAATTGGAGAAATCCGGTATTCCAGTGAGGAAGCGCTAACCGCGCTGATTTAGCTGGAACTAACCACCGGGCCATATGACTTATTGGGGATAGCTATTCGCCGGGCTAAAGCGGCCGGCCAACCGGAGTCCAAGAGCGATGAAATCGGTGTTTGCGGCCGTTATCGGCCTTGTTTTGGCGTCTGGAGCCGCGATGGCGGGCCAGCCGGTGGGGACCTGGCTGTCGCAGGACGGCGGCACCAAGGTGCGCCTCTCCGATTGCGGCGGCAAACTTTGCGGGGTCGTAGTCTGGCTCAAGGAGGCTACCGACCCCAAGACAGGCAAGCCGAAGACCGACATCCACAATCCCGACGCATCCAAGCGCGCGCGGCCCATGATGGGTTTGCAAGTGGTGCAAGGCCTCACGCCCGACGGCGCCAACCGCTGGTCAGGCAGCATCTATAACGCCGACGACGGCAATACCTACAGCGCCCACATGACGGTCGGTGACGGCAATACCGCCGACGTCCAAGGCTGCGTGCTCGGCGTGCTCTGCAAGACGCAGAAGTGGACGCGCGCGGACTAACCTGCCCTGGCGCGCTGCCCAAACAGCACCGCCTGGACTTTGGGATCCTTCATATCGATGCCCTGGCGCAGCTCTAGGCCGAGCGCCATGCCGCGCTTGACCGCCGGGCGCGCCTTCATGCGCTCGAGCCAGCGCTTTGAGGTTGGGGAATTCGTTGATGTCCTGGCCTTGGCGCTCCCAGCCATTGGCCCAGCCGACGATCGCCATGTCGGCGATGGAATATTTGCCGGCAATGAAGTCGCGATCCTTGAGGCGCAGGTTCATCACGCCATAGAGCCGGTTGACCTCGTTGACGTAGCGGTTGATCGCGTAAGTCAGCGTCTCGACCGCGTAGTTCTTGAAATGATGCACCTGCCCCGCCATCGGCCCGATGCCGCCCATCTGCCAGAACAGCCATTGGTCGACCTCGACGCGGCCGCGCTCGTCGCTTGGGATAGAACTTGCCGGTCTTGCGCCCGAGATATTGCAGAATCGCACCGGACTCGAAGATCGAGATCGGCTTGCCGCCAGGCCCGTCCGGATCGACGATCGCCGGCATGCGGTTGTTGGGAGAGATTTTGAGGAAGTCGGGCTTGAACTGCTCGCCCTTGGAAATATTCACCGGGATAAAATTATAAGGCAGCCCGCATTCTTCCAGCATGATCGAAATCTTGAAGCCGTTGGGCGTTGCCCAGTAATAGAGATCGATCGGCTTGGTTGTTTTCTTGGTCCCTTTTTTGGCCGGCTTATTGGCGGATTTTTTGGCCGATTTCTCTTGCTGGCCTTGCCGGCCTTTGCCTTTACGCGCGCCATTTCATTGCTCCAATCCCATAAAGCCCAAGAAAATCGCTCTTTGACCTATGCCCGGCATCGGTAAACCGCAACTGCCCCAAATGCCTGCCCCGGCGTCGATTTCCGCATTGCCGCCCGACGGCACACTAGACGAATGCAACCTGTACTGGTTATTCTCGCCATGCGGTTGCGGAATACCGCCGCCGCAAGTTCAGTCGTGCAAAGTGCAAATGAGGGGGGAGCCATGTACAAAGTCATTTTCGCTGGCACGATCGCTATCGGCTTGATGGCGGCGCCACTGCCGGTGCTCACGCAAAACGCGGCCGCGCAAACCGAGCCGGCCAAGAAAACCGAGAAAGCCAAAAAGCCGCCAAGCGCCGGCCTCATGGCGATGCGCGAGCGTCAGAAGAAATGCGCCGCCGAATGGAAAGAAATGAAAACCGCCGGCAAGATCGAGAAGGAAATGAAGTGGCCGAAATTCTGGAGCGCCTGCAATAAGCGTTTGAAGGGCGCCGGCTGACAAATTGGGCGCGCGGTTTGCCCGCCGCGTTACAGCCACCACGCATAAAAAACTGAGGGCGTCGGCGAAACATGAGTTCTCGCCGACGCCCTCATCATCATTCGAACCGGGGCGTCTCGGGGCAACCGCGTTGCGCACGTCACACCATGACGCGCACCGGCCCGTATGACGCGATCCTCGGCTACGATCGCCGAAGACCAAGAAGCGTCAAACTAGAGCTTCTTCTTCTTCTTAGCTGCTTTCTTCTTCCGTTTAGCCATTTGCTGCCCTCCTAGCCATGTAACATGGCGGGTGTCGCATCAGTACGGTCGGGGATCGACACGCACTGCATTCCGTTTACTACAGCGCAATGAAAAAAACACTGACTCCACTTAACGATGTGTATATGCGAGCCTCGCAAGACATGCCGCGCGCGATTGGCGACATGTTTAATCATTACGACGACGCTGCCGCGCGGCAAGCGGTACGACAACACGCTGCTGGCGCGATCGTTCCAAAAACGACGATGAAATAAGGCTTATTTGCGTGAGCGGCATTTTGCGCTACGCAGCGCGCGCGAAAATTTTTGGCGCGATTGAGCGGTACATTTTGCGCGCGCGGCGATCTTGTGCGTTGCAAATCGAGTGCAAAAATATTTTGCACAAAATGTCTCGCGCACGACACTTCAACGGCCTGAATCGATCAGAATCTGAGCGAATCAGTGCGGAGTGATTCGCGGCGCACACTCATTCAAAAATTAAATTTTTGATTCGCGGGCGAAACTTGCGCGCCGAAACCGGCAACGCATCTCGTCTCGCATTGCGCAAGTTTGCGCAAGTTTGAGCATGATCGCCGCTCGCGCAGAAACTTTGCGCGACGGCCGCCGGTCAGAGCCCGAGTTTGGTTTTGAGAAGATCGTTGACCGCTTGTGGGCTCGCTTTGCCGCCCGACGACTTCATGATTTGGCCGACGAACCATTGAATAGCCTTCGGATTGGCCTTGGCTTGCGCCACCTTGTCCGGATTTTTCGCGATGACGTCGTCGACCAGCGCTTCAATGGCGCCCAGATCGGTCACCTGCGCCATGCCGCGCGCCTTGACGATGTCACTTGGGTCGCCACCCTCGGTCCACAGAATCTCGAATAAGTCCTTGGCAATCTTACCGGAAATCGTGCCGTCCCCGATCAAGCCGACCATCCGGCCAAGCTGTTCGGCCGACACCGGCGAATGGGTAATGTCGTTACCCTGCTTGTTCAACCGCCCGAATAATTCATTGATCACCCAGTTGGCTGCGAGCTTGGCGTCGCGGCCCTTCGCCACCGCTTCGAAGTAATCGGCGGTCTCGCGCTCGGCCACCAGCACATCCGCGTCATAGGGCGAGAGCGCAAGTTCGCGCACGAAGCGCGCCTTCTTGCCGTCCGGAAGTTCCGGCAGATGGCTTTTGAGCTCATCGACGTAGTCTTGCGTCACTTCGAGCGGCAACAGGTCGGGATCGGGGAAATAGCGATAGTCATGCGCCTCTTCCTTGGAGCGCATCGAGCGCGTCTCGCCCTTGTTGGGGTCATAGAGCCGCGTTTCCTGATCGATCTTGCCGCCGGCTTCGATGATCTCGATCTGGCGGCGCGCTTCAAACTCGATCGCGTCGCCGATGAAGCTGATCGAGTTCATATTCTTGATTTCGCATCGCGTGCCCAACGCCGCGCCCGGCTTGCGCACCGAGACATTGACGTCGGCGCGCAACGAGCCCTTCTCCATATCGCCGTCACAGGTTCCCAAATACCGCAAGATCGAGCGCAATTTGGTGATGAAGGCCTTGGCCTGTTCGGACGAGCGCAGATCGGGCTTCGACACGATCTCCATCAGCGCGACGCCGGAGCGGTTGAGATCGACATAGGACATGGTCGGGCTACGGTCATGCAGGCTTTTGCCGGCGTCTTGTTCCAGATGCAGCCGCTCGATGCCGACGGTGACGCTCGCGCCATCGGCAAGATCGACGGTCACCTCGCCTTCGCCCACGACCGGCGATTTGTATTGGCTGATCTGATAGCCCTGCGGCAGATCGGGATAGAAATAATTCTTGCGGTCGAACACCGATTTAAGATTGATCTTGGCCTGCAGGCCTAAGCCCTGTGCGGATCGCCTGGCGCACACATTCCTCGTTAATCACCGGCAGCATGCCGGGCATGGCCGCATCGACCAGCGAGACATGCGAATTGGGCGCGCCGCCGAATTCGGTCGAGGCGCCGGAAAACAGCTTCGACTTCGAGGTCACCTGGGCATGCACTTCCATGCCGATGACGACTTCCCAGCCGCCGGTGGCGCCTTCGATCAAATCGGGTTTGCTCGTCGTGCTCATGCGGCGACTATCTATCGCGGCAAGGACCGCGAGACTAGTGTCAGACATGGGGGTGGGAATGGCCAACGCAGCCTGAAATCACGGTCCTCTCGACGCAGGCTACCGAACAGTCCTATCGCGAATTGCTGCCGCAATTCGAGACGGCGACCGGGCATAGGGTCAAGACGACCTATACCGGCACGCTCGACGCCAAGAAGCGCATCGCCGCCGGCGAATTTTTCGACATGCTGATCATGGCCAGTCCCGATATCGACGCTTTCTCTAGCCTCCGGCACGCTGGCGCCCGGCAGCCGCATCGACATCGCCAAATCCGGCGTCGGTATCGGCATCAAGGCGGGCGCGCCCAAGCCCGATATTACGACCGTCGAGGCTTTCAAGAAGACCTTGCTGGCGGCCAAATCGATCGGCTGTTCCACCGGACCGAGCGGCAATTACGTCATCGGCCTGTTCGACCGTCTTGGCATCGCCGGAGAGGTTAAGCCCAAGCTCAAACAGACCGCGACCGGCGTGTTCGTCGGCTCCCTCATAGCCAACGGCGATGTCGAACTCGGCATCCAGCAAGTCAGCGAATTGTCGCATTACCCGGGCGTCGATTACATCGGGCCGCTGCCGGGCGATATCCAGAAGATGACGATTTTTGCGAGCGGCATTGCGGCCAATGCCAAGCAACCGGCAGCCGCCAAGGCCTGGGTCAAGTTTCTCACGCAGCCGAGTTCAACTGAAGCTTTCAAGAAACGCGGCATGGAGCCGGGCTGACTAAATCTTAAGTTCCCGACCGAGCGCCTGCTCGACCACGTCGAAGCTGTTGGCGAATTCGCGGAATTCGATCAGCTGGCCGTCCTGGAAGCGCAGAAAATTGGCGACGCGAAAGCGCAACAGCCGGTTGGTGCTGCGCTGGCGATAGGCGATGTCCGACATCACCGAGGCCCGGTCGCCCTCCACGATGATGATTTCGCGGTTGTAGCTTTCCAGCACAAAAGCCTCGGCGATCCCCGCCATGGCTTGCAACACCGCGGCCCGGCCGCGGCGCGGACCGGCAAAAGGAAAAACCGAAACCGGACTGAAGATGATCCAATCGATATCCGGATGAATGGCGGCCGCGACCTTCTCGAAGTCCCGCCGCGCATAAGCGGCGTAAAGCTCCGCTACCGCTTCACGTGTTCCGCCCTCGGCCACCGAATTCTTCCCCTGCCACGCCAATAGTATGAACGTACCATCGCCGTGCTCCAAGCGGTTTCTTGTGTGTTATCAAGCACATTAGACCCGCTCTTACCTTTTCACGCTATGAATATTGGCGGGCGCTGCCCGCTAAATGGCCCAAATTCTGCATGGTTTTGGCCGAAATCGCCGCGCAGATTTCCGGCGAAGGCAGGAACTGCATTAGCGCGGCAGGCGTTTGGAAGACGTCATGAATCGGACAACGGCCTATTCGGTCTCATCGTTGGCGGCATTGTCGCGGTGGCGATCGCCATTTTCATCTTCAGCGGCGGCGACTACGGCGGCAAGAAAACCGTCGAAGGCGACGACGACCTGCCTCCGATTGCGACGGCGGATAAGTAGCTTTCACCACCACTTCTCCGCCCGGAAATGACCGGCCGCCTGCTCGATCACATGCGCCGCCGCGAACAGCGTCTCCTCGTCGAACGGACGCCCGATCAGTTGCAATCCAAGCGGCAGACCGTGCGCGTCCAATCCCGCCGGCACCGCGATGCCGGGCAAGCCCGCCATGTTCACCGTCACCGTGAACACGTCATTCAAATACATCTCGACCGGATCGGCTTGGCCTTTCTCGCCGATGCCGAAAGCCGCCGACGGTGTCGCCGGCGTGAGCATGGCATGCACGCCGGATTTGAACGCTTCCTCGAAATCGCGCTTGATCAGCGTGCGCACCTTTTGCGCGCGCAAATAATAAGCGTCGTAATAACCGGCCGAGAGCACATAGGTGCCGATCATGACGCGCCGGCGCACTTCCTCGCCAAAGCCCTCGGCGCGCGTCTTCTCATACATGTCGCGAATGTCGGCGCCCGGCACGCGCAAACCGTAACGCACGCCGTCATAGCGCGCGAGATTGCTTGAGGCTTCCGCCGGCGCCACGATGTAATAGGCGGGAAGCGCGTATTTGGTATGCGGCAGCGACACCTCGACCAGTTCGGCGCCGGCGGCTTTGAGCCACGCCCTGCCCTGCTCCCACAGGCTCTCGATTTCGGCATGCATACCGTCGATGCGGTATTCTTTCGGGATGCCGATGCGCAGACCTTTTAAGGACTTGCCCAGCGCCGCTTCGTAATCGGGCACAGCGACATCCGCGCAAGTGGTATCCTTGGGATCGTTGCCGGCCATCGAGCGCAACAGGATCGCGGTATCGCGCACGGTGCGCGCAAAGGGTCCGGCCTGGTCGAGCGAGGACGCGAAAGCGACGATCCCCCAGCGCGAACAGCGCCCATAGGTCGGCTTGATGCCGACGGTGCCGGTAAAGGCCGCCGGCTGTCTTATAGAGCCACCGGTGTCAGTTCCCGTAGCGCCCAGGCACAAATGCGCCGCCACCGCCGCGGCCGAGCCGCCCGACGAGCCGCCCGGCACCAAGGGCGTGTTGGAACCCTTGCGCCGCCACGGCGAAATCACCGGGCCGCACACCGAAGTCTCGTTCGACGAGCCCATGGCGAATTCGTCATTGTTGGTTTTGCCGAGCAGCACCGCGCCGTCGCGCCACAGCTGCGCGGTGACGGTCAATTCATAGGTCGGCACGAAATTATCGAGAATGCGCGAACAGGCCGAGGTGCGCACGCCCTCGGTCGCAAACAGATCCTTGATGGCGAGCGGAATGCCTTCGAGCGGCCCGGCTTTGCCGGCGGCGATGCGCGCGTCGCTGGCTTTCGCCATGGCGGTAGCGCGCTCCGGCGTTTCCAGCACATAGGCATTGAGCGCGCGCGCCTTTTCGATCGCGAGCAAATGCGCATCGGCGAGTTCTACGGCGGAGAAATCCTTCTTCGCCAGTCCGTCGCGCGCCGCCGCCAAACTGAGCGAGGTCAGTTCACTCATGAACGGGACTGTCGCAAACGAAATCCGCCGATTTTTTCGGCGGCAGTTGTTTGATCAATATCGTGCCGTCGGCCTGGCGCTCGCGGATCAATTCGCCCGGCTGCGGCAGGCCCATGGCGCGCAGATCCTCGGCCGTATGGCCGTCCGGCATGACGCCGGTGGAAATGATTTCCACCAGCCGCCAGTTGCGCTCGATGACGTCGCCGTCGCAGGCCATGCACATTTTATTCGATCACTTTCGGCACGAGATAAAAATTGTCCGCGCTCTGCGGCGCATTCTTGAGCACCGCTTCGCGCGTCATTGCCGTCACTCACGACGTCGGCGCGCTTTTTCATCGCCATCGGCGTCACCGAAGTCATCGGCTCGATGCCCTCGACATTCACCTCGGAAAGCTGCTCGACGAAATCCAGCATGCCGTTGATCTCGTCCTTGAGCCGTTCGACCTCGTCCTCGCCCACCGCAATGCGGGCAAGCTGCGCGATACGGCGGACATCGGCGGCGTCAATCGGCATGGCGACCTCAAAGCAAGTGCCGCGTATAGCAGAGGCGCGTTTGCCGTCGCAACCTGGGCATGATCCCGAATAGTGGGTACCGGTTTAACGTTGCGCCTAGCCGCTACGCCGCCTTGCGCTCATGATCGGCGCATAAATGCACCTCGACGGTGACATGCGACAGGCCTTCGATGCCGGCCAGCCGGTGCTTATAGGCCGAAGGCGCCTGCGGGCGGTCCGACACAACAGAGGCGATCAGCCCGGCATAGCCGGGGCCGAGCCGCCATAAATGCAGGTCGCACACTTTGTCGCCATCGATCTCAAGCCGCTTGCGAATGCTGCCGGCGAGATGCGGGTCCGGCACCATGTCGAGCAGCACCGAGCCGGTCGAGCGTAAAAGGCTAACCGACCAGCTCAGGATGACGCAGACGCCGACCAGCGCGGCGGCCGCGTCCATCCAGACAAGACCGAAATATCGCCCGGCCAGTAGGCCGATAATCGCCAGCACCGAGGTGACGGCGTCGGCCAGCACATGCACGTAAGCCGCGCGGAAATTCAAGTCATGGCCGGAATGGCGATGCGCGTGGCCCTCGTCGTGGCGATGGGCGTGGTCGTGGTCATGTGCGTGATCGCGCGCATGGTCGTGGCCATAATCACGACCATGATCATGACCATGATCGAACAACAAAGCCGCGCTGCCTAGATTGACGAAAAGCCCGAGCACCGCAAGCCAAGTCGCTTCCGCAAAATCGATGCTCACCGGCGAATGCAGCCGCGCGAATGCCTCGAAGCCGATGGCGAGCGCAATCATGGCGAGGATCACAGCGCTGCAAAAGGCCGCGAGTTCGCCCACTTTGCCGGTGCCGAAGGTGAACCGAGGATCGCGCGCATGCTTGCGCGCGAAACGGTAGGCCAGCGCCGCGATGCCGAGCGCGCCGGCATGCGTCGACATATGCCAGCCGTCGGCGACCACCGCCATCGAGCCGAACATCGTACCGCCAATGATTTCCGCCACCATGGTCGCGGCGGTCAGCGCCACTACAAACCAGGTGCGGAGTTCATGCCGGTCGTGATTGGCGCCGAGAAAGACATGGCCGTGCTGCCACGGCTCGATTGAATGGGTATGCATCGGACACCTTTTTTACGGGCGGGTTGGCTGCGCGGACTGAACCGCCTGAACTCTATGTACGTTCCCACGGCGGCCGATGCCACTCCGGTCAAACGCCTCTTGACTTTAATCCCAAATTAGGCCTATATTCCACCCTGCCTGGCTCATCGAGGGCGTCTTCGCGAGACGTTGCGATGATGGAGCTACGGGAAGGGAAGGTGCCGGAGATCAGGCACAGGTTCCCTTCCAGGCCGGCCCCCGGTAACGGGTGTCGGCGGTGCGGCGCCCGCGGGCGGGGTTCGTAACCCCGAACTCGGGAGGCCCTGGGTAACCGTCCGCTGGCACTACGGCCGGCTGCCTTGAATGGCTGGACGCGGTGGGGATGAAGGTGGGCGAAAGCCTGCCGGATCAGGGGAGCAAAAGCGCCCCGTCCGCACCCGGAAGTACGGTCCCAGGGACAGAAAAGCCGTGATGGAGCGCCGTCGAGCGTGCGCCTGTCGCAAAGGCGCGCACGCCCCGCAAGGCGTGAGTTGAAGAAGGATGCGCTTTGCGGCGCTCCATCCCCTCGGCTTTTCGAGGGGGCTTGTCCGCCGAAGCCCATAGGGCGAAGGCGGACGAAAAGGGAAGACAGCGTACCCGGCGCTGCCAAAAATACGGGCGCATATGCTTGTCTAGAATTTGGCGTTGGCTAAACCGCCCTCACATCGTCTGGCTCATGCCGCGAATGCGGCGCGCCAAAACGCCCATCATGTAGATGGCGAAATTCGGCACTTCATCCACCATGAAGCGGAAAATGCGCGGGTCGATCAGCGTCAGTTCGCAATCTTCCTTGGCGCGCGCGGTCGAAGAGCGCGGCTTGTCGTCGATCATCGACATGAAGCCTAGCGCCTCGTTCGCCCCGATGGTTTCGATCACCGTGTCGCCGATCATCATGTCGATGGTGCCGGACTGCACGATGTACATGCATTCGCCGGTATCGCCTTTGTTGAAGACAACGGCGCCGGCCGGCACTTTGACGGTCGCGCCCGCGCCCTTGGCGAAAGTCCGCATGTCGATTTCGGCGCGCTGCCGCTTGCTGCTTCCAACGCTCATCGCATTCCCCCCGAGGAAATCTGCGCCAAACCTACCGCCAATTTTAGCGCCGTGCTACGGCTTCGCAATGGCTGTCATATTGCCTTTGGTCGAAGCCGCCCTTCATCTGCCGCCGCGCGGCGGCCTGATCGGGCTCGATCTCGGCACCAAAACCATCGGCGTCGCGGCGAGCGATCCCGACCGCAAGCTCGCCACCGGCGTCGAAACCATCGCTCGCAAGAATTTTACCGCCGACGCCGCCCGCGTGCTGGCGCTTGCCACAGAGCGCGCCGCCGCGGGCTTTGTGTTGGGTCTTCCGATCAATATGGACGGCACCGAAGGCCCGCGCGCGCAATCGACCCGCGCCTTCGCGCGCAATCTGGCCAGGCTCACGGAACTCCCCATCGCGCTTTGGGACGAACGGCTCTCGACCGCCGCGGTCGAGCGCGAACTCATCGCCAAGGATGTCAGCCGCGCCAAGCGTGCGGCCATCGTCGACGAGCACGCCG
Source organism: uncultured Alphaproteobacteria bacterium (assembly GCA_963807665.1). GTDB lineage: Bacteria > Pseudomonadota > Alphaproteobacteria > Rhizobiales > Xanthobacteraceae > Pseudolabrys. Next base: position 17,208 of record CAWEDE010000055.1, read on the forward strand.
CCATGTTCATCCTGCAAGGCGCGCTCGACCGGCTCGCCAATCTGAAATCATAAATACTGCAGGAAAGGCGCACAAAAAAGCGGACCCGAAGGCCCGCCTTTTGCCGCACTTGAAGTTACGGGCTGCGAATATCAGCAGGCGCCGTAATAGCCGTAGCCTCGGCTGCTGTCGGTGACGACCCAGCAGCTTCCGCCGCGATAGCCGCGCCGCGGCCCGGCATAAACCGGTTCGGGCTGATAGGCGTAACCGGATCGCTGTAATAGCTCGGGCCGTAATAGCCGCCCGGACCATTGTAATAGCCGCTGTTCGAACCGACGACCGCGGCACCTACTAGCGCGCCGGCGCCAAAGCCGATGGCCGCCGCCGCGTTGTTTCCGCCGCGCGCTTGGCCTGGTGTTATCGCCGCAAGCGCGAATGCACCTGTAAGCGCCGCCGCCGCAATAAATTTGAATGTGGTTTTCATGATGATGCCTCCGTTGGCCCGGAACACGGGCGTTCACAGCATCAACCCGCAGGCAGGCACAATCGTTCCAATGCCTTTAAAAGTGCGCCGCTTTGGGTGCAAAGCCGCTATTAACCGGCCCTGTGGATCGGCGGCCGATACCTTTTACCGCGGCGCGCCTAGCGCCTATAGAACTGCCTTTAATGACCATTGCGCCGAAAACCTCTTTCGTCCTCAGCCATCGGCATTTGTTGGGGATCGAAGGCCTTTCGCACGCGGAAATCACCGGCCTGTTGGATCTCGGCGAGGAATTCGTCGCCCTCAATCGCCAGATCGAGAAAAAGCGCACGTCGTTGCGCGGCCGCACCCAGATCAACCTGTTCTTCGAATCCTCGACCCGCACACAGGCCTCGTTCGAACTGGCCGGCAAGCGCCTCGGCGCCGATGTGATGAACATGTCGGTCGGCCAACGTCGCTCCATGCGCAAGGGCGAGACGCTGATCGATACCGCGATGACGCTCAACGCCATGCATCCCGACATCTGGTGGTGCGCCACCACGCCTCGGGCGCGGTCGAATTGCTGGCGAGAAGTCGATTGCTCGGTGATCAATGCCGGTGACGGCGCGCATGAGCACCCCACCCAGGCGCTGCTCGACGCGCTCACCATCCGCCGCAACAAGGGCCGCATCGAAGGGCTGACGGTGGCGATCTGCGGCGACATCATGCATTCGCGGGTGGCGCGCTCCAACATCATTCTGCTCAACACAGATGGGCGCGCGCGTCCGCGTGGTGGCCCCCTCACCCTGCTCCCGCCGGCATCGAACGCTTCGGCGTCGAAGTCGCCCGCGACATGCGCGAAGGCCTGTCGGGCGGCGACATCGTGATGATGCTGCGCCTGCAACGCGAGCGCATGAACGGCTCTTCGTGCCGTCGGTTCGGAATATTTCCCCTATTTCGGGCTCGACCAGAAGAAGCTCGCTTATGCCAAGCCGGACGCGCTGGTGATGCATCCCGGCCCGATGAATCGCGGCGTCGAGATCGACTCGATCGTCGCCGACGGCGCGCAATCGCTGATCCGCGAACAGGTCGAGATGGGTGTGGCGGTGCGCATGGCAGTCCTCGAGGCGCTGTCGCGGAATCTGCCGCAATGCGTGAGTCCCGGTGTCAGTGAGGTCGTACCATGCTGATTGACCGCCCGACCGCCGCCCATCCTGCTCGCCAATGCTCGGATCGTGGATCCGTCGCGCGATCTCGACATCGCCGGCGACCTGCTGATCGCCGACGGCTTGGTGCGTGAGGCCAAGAAGCGGCATCGGCGCGGCGGCGTGCCGGAAGGCACCGAGGTGATCGATTGCCGCGGCAAGATCGCGCCCGGCCTGGTCGACATGCGCGCCTTTGTCGGCGAACCCGGCGCCGAGAATCGCGAGACCTCGCTTCCGCCAGCCAGGCCGCGGCGGCTGGCGGCGTCACCACGATCGTCTGCCAGCCCGACACCTCGCCCGCGATCGACGATCCGGCGATCGTCGATTTCGTGCTGCGCCGCGCCCGCGACACGGCGATCGTGCATGTCCACGTGATGGCGGCGCTGACCAAGGGCCTCGAGGGCAAGGAGATGACCGAGATCGGTCTGCTCAAGGCCGCCGGCGCGGTTGCCTTCAGCGACGGCGACCATAGCGTCACCAACGCGCAGGTGATGCGCCGCGCGCTCACTTACGCGCGCGATTTCGACGCGCTCATCGTGCACCACACCGAGGATCCCGACCTGGTCGGCGAAGGCGTGATGAACGAAGGCGAATTCGCCGCCCGCCTCGGCCTGCTCGGCATTCCCAAAGCCGCCGAGACCATCATGCTCGAGCGCGACATCCGGCTGGTCGGCGCTCGCCGGCGGGCGCTATCACGCGGCCTCGGTGACTTGTGCGGAATCGCTCGAGGTCTCGCGCCGCGCCAAGGAGGCCGGGCTCAAGGTCACCGCCTCGGCCTCGATCAATCATATCGCGCTCAACGAAAACGACATCGGTGCCCTACCGCACCTTCCTCAAACTGTCGCCGCCATTGCGCGCCGAAGAGGACCGCAAGGCGCTGGTCGATGCGTCGGCGCAGGCCTGATCGACGTGGTGATGTCGGACCACAATCCGCAGGACGTCGAAACCAAGCGCCTGCCTTTCGCCGAAGCGGCGCCCGGCGCGATCGGGATCGAGACCATGCTCACCGCGGGGCTGCGGCTGGTGCATAACGGCGAACTCGAACTGATCACGCTGCTGCGCGCCATGTCGACCAGGCCGGCCGAATTGCTCGGCCTGCCCGGCGGCAGGCTCGGGAGCGGCGCGCCGGCCGACGTGATCGTGGTCGATCATCGGACGTGCCCTGGATCTCGACGCGACGAACTCAAATCGAAATGCAAGAACACGCCGTTCGATGAAGCGCGCATGACCGGGCCGCGTGGTGCGCACCATCGTCGCCGGCCGCACGGTCTACGAATACGTATGAACCTCAGTGCGATTCGGACTGCTTCGCGTGTCGGCTATCTGCTCGGTTCGATTCCGTTCGGGCTTGCTCCTGACCCGACTCGCCGGCGCGGCGACATCCGCTCGATCGGCTCCGGCAATATCGGCGCCACCAACGTGCTGCGCACCGGCCGCAAAGGCCTGGCGGCAGCGACACTTGCTCTGCGACATATTCAAGGGCACCGCCGCGGTGCTGGTCGATGGCGCATTTTTTCGGGCCGGCGCCGCGCTTGTCGCGGGCTTGGCGCTTTCCTCGGCCATCTTTTTCCGGTGTGGCTCAAGTTCAAAGGCGGCAAGGGCGTCGCGGTTTATATCGGCGTGCTGTTCGGCTTGGCGTGGCCGGGCGCGCTGGTTTTCATCGCGGTCTGGCTCGCGGTCGCCTGGGGCTAGCCGTTACTCCTCGCTCGCGGCTTTGGTGGCCAGCGCCGTTACGCCATTAGCTCTGTGGCTCATGGATCTGCCTGCGCTGCTGCTTATGCTGCTCTTGAGTGCCATGTTGTGGATCATGCACCGCGCCAATATCGCGCGGCTGCTGGCCGGGACCGAAGGCAAGATCGGGGCAAAGGGCTAATCCCCGCTCCGGTTGTATTTATTTAATTCCGGTTGTACCGCGCCGCGTGCTTTGCGATGCTGCCGCTCGTAAAGGGCCTGGGGGCAGCGTGAGCGACGGCGTAAAACTGAGCGACGAGCAGCGGCTCGATTGGCTGCGGCTGATCCGTAGCCGACACATGTCGGCCCGCGTACCTTCCGCGCACTTGATCAATCATTATCGGCGGCGCGGGCGCGGCCCTTGAGGCGCTGCCGGGCTCTGGCGCAGCGCGGCGGCGCGCGCAGGCCGATGCGCGCATTTGCTCGCGTGACCGACGCCGAACACGAACTTGAAGGTCGCGCGCGGCATGGCATCGCACTCGTCGCGCAATGGGCGAGCCGGATTATCCCGCAGCGGCTGCGCATGATCGACGACGCGCCGCCGCTGATCTGGCGGTGCGCGGCACACGCGGCATTCGTGTTACCGCCCGCATGGTCGCAATCGTCGGTTCGCGCAATGCCTCGGCCGCCGGCATGAAATTCGCCGAGCGATTGGCGCGCGAGCTCGGCGAAGCCGGCTTCGTCATCGTGTCGGGGCTCGCCCGCGGCATCGACGCCGCCGCGCATCGCGCCAGCTTGCGCGCGGCACCGTCGCCGTGCTGGCCGGCGGCCACGAGCGCATCTATCCGCCCGAGCATGGCGACGCTGCTCGAGCAGATCCTGCCGCAAGCGGCGCCGCCGTCTCCGAAATGCCGCTCGGCTGGGAGCCGCGCGCGCGCGATTTTCCCCGCCGCAATCGGCTGATCTCGGGTCTGTCGGTCGGCGTCGTCATCGTCGAAGCGGCGCAACGCTCGGGCTCGCTGATCACCGCGCGGCTTGCCGGCGAACAGGGCCGTGAGGTCTTCGCCGTGCCGGGCTCGCCGCTCGATCCGCGCGCGGAAGGCACCAACGGCCTGCTCAAGCAGGGCGCGACACTTGGTGACCGAAGCCGCTGATGTGATCGCCGTGGTGCGGCCGATCCTCGGCCGCGCCATGACCGCTCGGCCGAGCATTTGGAGCAGGCGCCGGAGGATGACATGACGATGCCGGCCGGCACCGAACGGCCGAGGACGAGCGCGCCCGCATCGTCGGCGTTGCTCGGGCCGACGCCGGTCCGCGATCGACGATCTGGTGCGGCTGTCGCGCACTCGCCCGCGATCGTGCGCACGGTGCTGCTGGAACTGGAAATCGCCGGCCGGCTTGAGCGCCACGGCGGCGCGATTCGTCTCGCTGCTATAACGTGCGATACCGATGATATCACCGGATCGCTCTCATGCTCTCGCGCCTCGCCGCCTTGCTGCTCATGCTGGCATTTGCGGCCAGCGCCGGCTGCGCGCGCAGGAGCAATCCTTCGCAGCATTTCCTCGCCGAGCTGTGGCCGGACGCGCAGGCCAAGGGCATCACGCGCGCCACCTTCGATCTCGCCATGAAAGGCGTCACGCCCGATCAGCGCGTCATCGCCGCCACCAAACGCCAGCCCGAATATGGCAAGCCGGTCGGCGCCTATATCAACGACATCGTGTCGCCAAGCCGCATCGCCACGGCATCGCCAAGGGAAGCGCAATGGGCGAAGACCTTCGACGCGGTCGAGAAGAAATTCGGGGTCGAGCGCTGGGTGCTGCTGGCGATCTGGGGCATGGAAACCGATTACGGCGCGGCGAAAGACAAATGGGACGTTTTCCGCTCGCTCGTCGACGCTCGGCTATCGTGAAATACCGCGACCCTTATTTCCGCAACGAGTTGCATCGTCGCGCATGCGCATCATGCAGAACGGCCATTTCGCGCGCGACAAGATGGTGAGCTCCTGGGCCGGCGCCATGGGCCAGACCCAATTCATGCCGACGCAATGTCGTCGATTACGCCATCGACTTCTCCGGCGACGGCAAAAGCGACATCTGGACCAACGTGCCCGACGTGCTCGGCTCCACCGGCAATTACCTCGCACAAGGGCGACTGGCAAGCACGGCCTGCCCTGGGGCTTCGAGGTTAGCGTGCCCGAAGGGCTTCGATTATATGAAGAGCCGCGGCTCGTTCGCCGAATGGCAACAAGCGCGGCGTTCGCCGCGCCGACGGAAAACCGTTCCCGCCATCGGGCCCCGGCATTTTGTTCTTTCCCGCCGGCGCCACCGGCCCGGCTTTTCTGGTGACCGAGAATTATCGCCGTGCTCAAGGAGTACAACAACTCCGACGCCTATGCGATCGCGGTCGGCTATCTCGCCGACCGCATGAATGGCGGCGCTCCGATCAAGGCCGCCTGGCCCGCCGACGATCGCCCGCTGTCGCGCGATGCCCGCATCGCCTTGCAGAAAAAATTATCCGCGCTCGGCTATAAGGTCACCGACTTCGAAGGCCATGTCGATTTCGATCTGCGCGACAATATCCGCGCCGAGCAGAAAAAGATCGGCCAAGTGCCGGACGGCAATCCGACCGCGATGTTTTTGGAAAAGCTTGGCGTAAAGACGCCATGACCGGGAATTCAGCTGCGCCGGCCGTTCGATCCGTGGATTTGCCGGGCAGAACTTTCGGCCTCGAGCCGGACCATTTCGAGCAGATAGCCTAGCGTCTCCAGTCCGGTACTGCGGGCCATGGTTGCAAGGTCCGCCGAAAGCGACGCCACATAACTGGCTACCGCCGTGGTCTCACCGGATACTCTATTTTGATCGGGCATTTGCGCTCCGTGCCGGGCAAGCGGCCGGCAAAATCGATTGGCGTCGTGTCCCCCATGGATGAAAATACACAGTCCGATTCGATTAGTAATCTTTTTAGGCGATTATCTGCCTCTTGCTGGTGTGGAATAGAGTGCGATTATTGCCTCCATAGACAGGGAGAGCCGTAATGGCCCGCGCGAAGCAAGACCGCCAAGTTCCGCAAATGACCTCCGCCAGTTCGAGGCGGCCTTCCCGCATGAGGAAGCCTGCAAAACCTTCCTGCAAGGCAAACGCTGGCCCAAGGGCGTCCATTGCCCCCGCTGCGGCAATGCCAACGTATTTCCGATGAAGGCTATGCCATTCAAGTGGCAATGCTACGAGTGCAACACGGTCAAAGGGTCGGGCTATCGGTTCTCGGTTACGGTCGGGACCATTTTCGAGAACTCCAATAAGCCTTTGCTCGACTGGTTCCGCATCATCCACATGATCCTCACCAGCAAAAAGGGTATTTCCTCTTTGCAGGTCCATCGCGTCATGGGCTACGGCTCCTACGAAACGTCGCTCTATATGTGCAACAAAATCCGTTCCGCCTTGATGGAAAAGAACCCAGAAAAACTCGGCGGCGTTGTCGAAACGGATGAAACTTTCGTCGGCGGCAAATACAAGAACAAACATTGGAACAAGCGCGGCCCCAGCGACCCGCCTCCGGGCGGAAAAGGAAAGGGCTATCACAGCACCGGTCCGGTCGCTTCCGGCAAAATTCCGGTCGCTGGTGCGGTCAGCAGCAAAGGCAAAGTGATTGCCCGCGTTCTCGAAAACATCCGAGCCGAAGCCATCGTTAATTTCGTAACCGAAACTGTGTCCGATAAAGTTAGCTTGCTCTGCACTGACCAATTCAGGGTCTACAAGAAACTCGACGGCTTGTACCCGCGCAAATCCGTCAACCATGCCGCTGGCGAATACGTTGTCGGTGCCGTCCATACGAATACGATTGAAGGGTTCTGGAGCATTTTCAAACGTGGCGTAGTCGGCACCTTCCACAAAATCAGCAAGAAAAACTTGCCGCTCTATGTCGCGGAGTTTGAATTTCGATATAACAATCGGCTCAACGGCGACATTTTCGGAACGGCGATTGAGGGATGTTAGAGCGATCAATAAATCGCGTGCCGCTATGGTGCTGGTTTGCGCTTGGTTTGGCTTTTTTAATTGGATTTGTATTTGTGACAGGCTGGTGATCTAACCAGGCTCCACATCACATAGCAGGCAATTGCACCACAAATTGCTCCGATAACCGCCCAATTCAAGATATCGCGGCTTTGATTATTGCTAATTATACGAAGCTGTTGGCTTGGTTCACGGGGGTTTTGGCCGCCGTTGCGTTGTTCCAAGGTTTTTTGCTTCTGCTCGCTGACAGCAACACCCGTAAGAGCATTGATTTTGCGCGCGCTGAGTTTCTCTCTAGTCACCGCCCACAAATTCGCATCAAACACGTTCAAATGACCAGCAAGCTTTGGGAAGGAGAGAAGCTGATAATTCGCATTGTTTTCGTGAATACCGGGCTGTCGGAAGCCGTCATCGATAAATACGGAATCGGTATCCACATAATTCATCCTGAAAGCTACTTGCCAGTTGACCCAGAATTTCCCGTGACGATGACTGGAGGCCAACAAAAATGTCCTATTGGATACACGCTTGTCGCTAATGACCTCACTGACGGAACCATTCTTACTGACCACCAGAATGTCAGCATCCGGAATCGAAGCCGACGGCTCTATTGCACAGGGTTCGTCCAATATACGGACGCCATGGGGTCGCTTCGTAAGACTGCTTTCTGTCGTGTTTTCGAGGCCAGCTTGGCTCCCGGATCGTCCGAAAATCCCGGACGCTTCATTGCACCGCCCGTCGCCGAACCCGATTATGAATACGCAGACTAACGCCGCGCTGCCCTGTCGGAGGATAGCTTTCCCCCTTTTGAGGGCACCAGTCAAGAGGCAGATAATCGCCCTTTTTAATGGTATATTTTATTAAATACGTCCTATAGTTGTATACAGAGGGTAAATTTCCGCTGTCCGCTTGCCGCGCTCCTGCCTTCATTCGCGGTTCTTAAAGGTCTTGGGAACTACTCTGATTTGACACTAAGGGTCGCCTTCCCCATGTTCCGGGCGAAGCATGCGGCCGATTCCGCCTTGATTCGGCGTCGTCCTGGCGGCTAACCCATTGGATTCTCATGAAAGTTGTCGTTGTCGAGTCGCCCTCCAAGGCGAAGACAATAAACAAATATCTTGGTCCCGGTTACGAGGTGCTGGCCTCCTTTGGCCATATCCGCGACCTGCCGGCCAAGGACGGGTCGGTCGACCCGGACAATGATTTCAAGATGCTTTGGGAGATCGACCCGCAGTCCCAGCAACGCGTCAATGACATCGCGCGTGCCCTCAAGGGCGCCGACACGCTGATCCTGGCGACCGACCCGGATCGCGAGGGCGAGGCCATCTCCTGGCACGTGCTGGAAGCGCTCAACGAGAAGAAGGCGCTCAAGGATCAGAAGGTCGAGCGGGTCGTATTCAACGCCATCACCAAGCAGTCGGTGACCGAGGCGATGAAGCATCCGCGCGAAATCGATAACGCGCTGGTGGACGCTTACCTTGCGCGCCGCGCGCTGGATTACCTCGTCGGCTTCACGCTATCGCCGGTGCTGTGGCGCAAATTGCCGGGCGCACGCTCGGCCGGCCGCGTGCAGTCGGTAGCCCTCCGTTTGGTTTGCGACCGCGAACTTGACATCGAGAAATTCGTCGCCAAGGAATACTGGTCGATCGTCGCCAAGCTCGCGACGCCGCGCGGCGAAGCTTTCGAAGCGCGCCTGGTCGGCGCCGACGGACAGAAGCTGCAGCGCCTCGATATCGGCACCGGCGTTCAAGCCCATGATCTCAAGAACGCGCTTGAGACGGCGAACTTCACCGTCGCCGTCGGTCGAAGCCAAGCCGGCGCGGCGCAATCCGCCGCCGCCTTTCACGACCTCGACCATGCAGCAGGAAGCCTCGCGCAAGCTCGGCTTTGCGCCGGCCATCGCCATGCGCATGGCGCAGCGGCTTTACGAAGGCGTCGAGATCGACGGCGAGACCACCGGCTTGATCACCTATATGCGCACCGACGGCATCGACATCGCGCCGGAAGCCATCGCCGATATCCGCGCCATGATCGGCAAGAATTACGGCAAGGAATACGTGCCGGGCGCGCCGCGCACTTATCAGAACAAATCGAAAAATGCGCAAGAGGCGCATGAAGCGGTGCGCCCGACCAATCCTAGCCGCACGCCCGCCGAAGTCGCCAAATATGTCGACCGCGATCAGGCGCGGCTCTACGAATTGATCTGGAATCGCGCGGTGGCGAGCCAGATGGAAAACGCCGAACTCGAGCGCACCACCGTCGATATTTCGGCCAAATCGGGATCGCGCGTCATCGATCTGCGCGCCACCGGCCAGGTCGTGAAGTTCGATGGCTTTCTCACGCTGTATCAGGAAGGCGTCGACGAGACCGCCGAAGACGAAGAATCCAAGCGCCTGCCCGCCATGGCGCAAGACGAAACGCTCACTAAAGTCGATACGCCGGAAGCGCCCGCCATACTCGCCGAGCAGCATTTCACCGAACCGCCGCCGCGCTTTTCGGAAGCCGCGCTGGTCAAACGCATGGAAGAGCTCGGCATCGGCCGGCCCTCGACCTATGCGTCGATCCTGCAAGTGCTGCAGGATCGAGGCTATGTGCGCATCGACAAGAAGCGGCTTTATCCGGAAGACAAAGGCCGCGTTGTGGTCGGTTTCCTGGAGAGTTTCTTCAAGCGTTATGTCGAATATGATTTCACCGCCGCGCTCGAAGAGCAGCTCGACCGCGTTTCCAATAACGAGATCAATTGGAAAAAGGTGCTGGAGGATTTCTGGGGCGACTTCATTGGCGCCGTCAACGACATCAAGGAAGTGCGCATCACCCAGGTGCTCGACGCGCTCAACGACCTGCTCGAGCCGCATATTTTCCCCGCCCGCGCCGATGGCGGCCCGGTGCGGCAATGCCCGCAATGCGGCAACGGCCAGCTCTCGCTTAAAGTGGGACGCTTTGGCGCCTTCATCGGCTGTTCGAATTATCCGGAGTGCCGCTTCACCCGGCAAATGACGCCGGGCGCCGGCGGCCAGCAGCCGACCAAAGTGCTCGGCGTCGATCCTGTCACCAGTATGGAAGTGACCCTGCGCGGTGGCCGTTTCGGCACCTACTTGCAACTCGGCGAAGAGATCAAAGCGCCGAAACGCAAAAAGGGCGAGAAGAAGGATCCGAACGCGCCCGAGCCGGTCAAACCAAAACGCGCCAGCCTGCCCAAAGGCGTGGCGGCCGAAGACGTCGATCTCGAAAAGGCTTTGGCGCTGCTCGCTTTGCCGCGCACCGTCGGCCTGTCGCCGGAAGACAACGAGCCGATCCTGGCCGGCGTCGGCCGCTTCGGCCCTTACGTCAAACACAACAAGGTCTATGCGAGCCTCGAAGAAGGCGACGACGTTCTCACCGTCGGCCTCAACCGCGCCATGCATCTGATCGCCGACAAGATCGCCAATCCGAAAAAGGGCCGCCGCTTCGGCGCCGATCCGGGCAAAGCGCTGGGCGATCATCCCGATAAGGGCGGCCCTATTGTGGTCAAGAATGGCCGCTTTGGTCCCTATGTCAGCCACAACGGCGTCAATGCCACGCTCACCGGCGATAAGACGCCGGAAACCGTGACGCTCGACGAGGCCGTCGTTCTGCTCGACGCCCGCGCCGCCATGATGGGCAATTCCCCGAAAGGCCGCCGCGCCGCCGGCCGCAAAGGCGCCGGTAAAACTGCCGCCAAGCCTGCGGAAAAAGCCGCCCGCCCGACTAAAGCGGCGGGCGCGCCTAAGCCGAAAAAGCCGGCCGGCGAAGCCAAGCCTAAACGCGTACGCGCGCCCAAGGCGACCGCTGCCGAGTAGCTGGCGAAGCCCACACTCAATGATTACATTCTCCCTCTAAGAGCGCTTTGTTTTTGCGCATGATCTTTTCCGAAAACCGGTTCCCACTTTTCGGGATCATGCCCCTAGCGCCGGACAACCTATTTTGAACAAACCAACTAAACGAACACCCACGCTCCCCTCCAAGTCCGACCTTCTCGCTTTCATCGCAAAGCAGTCCGGCAAAGTCGGCACCCGCGAAATCGCCCGTGCTTTCGGCCTCAAGAACGCCATGCGCGCCGAACTCAAGCGCATGCTGCGCCAGCTTGCTGATGATGGCGCGGTCGAAAAGAATCGCAAGAAACTGCACCGCCCAGGCACCCTTCCCTCCACCGTGCTCGCCGACGTCACCGCGCGCGACCGCGACGGCGATCTCATCGCCACGCCCGACGAATGGGACGAAGTGGCGCACGGGCCGGCGCCCAAAATCCGCATTCACGTTTCGCGAAAGACTAAACCGGGCGAAGCCGCTGGCCTTGGCGACCGCGTGCTGCTCCGCGTCGAGGAGACCGAAGAAGACGACGGCATTCGCCACTCGGCCCGCGTCATCAAGATCATCGATCGTCCCAAAGCGCGCGTGCTGGGAATTTTCCGAGCATCGCCGAAAGGCGGCGGACGACTGGAACCGATCGACAAGAAAATGCTCGGCAAGGAGCTCACCATTCCGCAAGGCGCCACCGGCGATGCGCAAGACGGCGATCTGGTCGCCGTCGAAACCGGCCGCGCGCCGCGGCTCGGCCTACAGACCGGCCGCATCGTGGAAAAGCTAGGCTCGCTCGCCAGCGAGAAAGCCGTAAGCCTGATCGCCATTCATGCGCACGCGATCCCGCATGTATTCCGCCGCGATACGCTCAACGAGGCGGAAGCCGCCCGCCCCGCGACGCTTGCCGGGCGTGAAGACTGGCGCCAATTGCCGCTCATCACCATCGATCCGCCCGACGCCAAGGATCACGACGACGCCGTGCATGCGCAAAGCCGATACGTCAGGCAACAATGCCGGCGGCTATATCATCACCGTCGCCATCGCCGACGTGTCGCATTACGTGACGCCCGGCTCCGCGCTCGACCACGAAGCGCTGGTGCGCGGCAATTCGGTCTATTTCCCCGACCGCGTCGTGCCGATGCTGCCCGAGCGCATTTCCAACGACCTGTGCTCGCTGCGCCCGCACGAGGATCGCGCCGCACTCGCCGTGCGCATGGTGATCGATGCCGGCGGCAACAAGCGCTCGCACACTTTCCACCGCATCATGATGCGCTCGGCCGCGAAGCTCTCCTACCAGCAGACGCAGGCCGCCATCGATGGGCGACACCGACGACACCACCGGCGCCATTGATGGCCGATGTGCTCAAGCCGCTCTACGCCGCTTATGATGCGCTCAAGCGCGCGCGAGCCGAGCGCCAGCCGCTCGATCTCGATCTGCCCGAGCGCAAGATCCTGCTCAAGCCCGACGGCACCGTCGATCGCGTGATCACGCCCGAGCGCCAGGATGCCAATAAACTGATCGAGGAATTCATGATCCTCGCCAATGTCGCGGCCGCCGAGACGCTGGAGAAAGCGCGCGTGCCGCTGATCTATCGCGTGCATGACGAGCCGGGCATCGAGAAGCTCAATTCGCTGCGCGAATTCCTCGCCAGCCTGCAAATTCCCTTCGCCAAATCCGGCGCGCTGCGCCCGCAGGCCTTCAATCAAATTCTGGCGCGCGTGAAGGGCGGCGAATACGAACAACTGGTCAACGAAGTCGTGTTGCGCTCGCAGGCGCAGGCCGAATATGCGGCGGAGAATTACGGCCATTTCGGCTTGAACCTGCGCCGCTACGCCCATTTCACCTCGCCGATCCGCCGCTATGCCGACTTGATCGTGCATCGCGGGTTGATCCGCGCGCTCAAGCTCGGCTCGGACGGCTTGCCTGAATCCACCGACGTCAAGCAACTCGCCGAAATCGGCGCACAAATATCCGCTACCGAGCGGCGCGCCATGGTGGCCGAACGCGAGACCAAAGACCGCCTGATCGCGCATTTCCTCGCCGACCGCATCGGCGCGACATTCGAGGCCCGCATTTCGGGCGTCACCCGCGCCGGCCTGTTCGTGAAGCTCAACGAAACCGGCGCCGACGGCTTCGTTCCGGCCCGCACCATCGGCGATGAATATTTCCGCTTCGACGAGCCCGGGCGCGCCATGGTCGGCAACCGCAGCGGCGAGACCTACCGGCTGGGCGACGCGGCAACGGTCAAATTGGTGGAAGCGGCCCCGGTTGCCGGGGCGCTCCGGTTTGAGCTTTTGTCCGAAGGGCGTATGGACGGATCGCGGCGGCGCCCGCACCATGAACAGCGGCGACCCGATGCATATAAGCCGAACCGGCATCGCGTCGGCAAACGACGGAAAGCACGATGACGGACGATCTTGGCAAGCGCATGACCGAGCGGATGACGGCCTCGGAGCGCGACCAGTCGTTTCCCGACAGCGAACCGCGCGACGCCGCCACCTTGATGCTGATCGACCGCTCGGGTTCCAAGCCGAAAGTCCTGCTCGGCCGCCGCCACCACAGCCACAAGTTCATGCCGGGAAAATTCGTTTTTCCGGGCGGCCGCATCGAGCCGCTTGATCCCGTAATGTCGGCAGTGAGCGAACTCCATCCCGACACGCGAGAAAAAGCTGCTGCAACGTGTCGGCCACCCCGAGCGCGAGACTGTGCGCGTGGCTTTGCGCTGGCTGCGGTGCGCGAATTGGCGGAGGAAACCGGGCTGCTGCTCGGCGTCAAGCGCGACACGGCGCCCGCCGTGCCCGGCGACCTCTGGGCCGAATTCGCCAAAGCGAAGGTGCATCCAGACCTCGCGCATATCCACTTCATTGCGCGCGCCATTACGCCGCCCAAGCGCCCGCGCCGTTTCGACACCCGCTTCTTCACCGCCGATTTCACGGCGGTCGCTCACACCATCGAAGGCATCGTCGGTCCGGATTCCGAACTGGTCGAACTGGTGTGGGTCCCCATCGAAGAGGCGACCAAGCTCGACATGCCGACCATCACGGGCGTTGTGCTTGAGGAATTGGGGGCACGTGTCGCCGCCGGCATGGCGCATAGCCTGCCGGTGCCGTTTTACTTCATGGTCGACAAGGAGTTTCGGCGGGAATTGCTGTAAAATCCGTCGTTTCTTGACATTTGCCGCCTTGGCGATAGGTTGCGCGCCAATCGCTCCCGGGCGGCCCAAAATCCAATTCCGAAGGTAATCCAATGGCCAAAGCCATCAGTCTCAAGATCAAGCTCGTCTCCAGCGCGGGAACCGGCCACTATTACGTGACCAAGAAGAATTCCCGCACCCAGACCGACAAGCTCAAGAAGAACAAATACGACCCGGTCGCCAAGAAGCACGTCGAATATACCGAATCCAAAATCAAGTAATCGCCAATGGCCGTGGCGTTGCGCTCGCTGTTTGCTGCCCTCGTCCTGCTGCCGCTCGCTTTCGGTCACGCTTCGGCGATGGAAAAGCATCGGCTTGCGCTGCAGATCAGCGACAACGATGCCGGCAAGATGAACGCGGTGCTCAACGTCGCTGCCAATGTGTCGAAATATTATTCCGACAAAGGCGACGAAGTTGAAATCCAGATCGTGGCGTTCAACGCCGGTCTCAACATGCTGCGGCAGGATAAATCGCCGGTGCTGGAGCGGATTAAATCCTTCAAAGAGGGCATGCAGAACGTCTCGTTCGTGGCCTGCGAGAATACGCTTGCCGCGATGACGCGTGCCGAGGGCAAAGAACCGCCGCTGGTCGATAATGTCGTCAAGGTTCCAGCCGGCGTGGTGACGCTCATCGAGCTCGGCGAAAAAGGCTGGACGATCGTGCGGCCGTGACAGCCTCTGTCATTCCGGGGCGCGAGTGAAACGAGCGAACCCGGAATCCAGAAACTAAATCAAAGCTTGCATCTGGATTCCGGGTCCGGCGCGAATGCGCCGTCCCGGAATGACGGGTTTTAAGCCGCGTCGGGCACGACCCGGTTACGGCCGTCGCGTTTGGCGCGATAGAGCGCGGTGTCGGCCCGCTTGAGGACTGCCGCGGCGGTGTCGCCGGCCGCCCCGATTGCAGCGATGCCGATCGAAATCGTCACCTCGAGATTGCGTCCGCCCTGCTGGATCGCGAACGGCTCAGTGGCGATGCGGCGCCGGATGCGTTCGGCCACCATGGTCGCCACCGCCAGGTCGGTTTCCGGCATCACGATAACAAATTCCTCGCCGCCGTAACGGCAAGCCAGATCGATATTGCGGATCGACTTGCGGATGCGCAACGAAAATTCGCGCAACACCTCGTCGCCGGCATCATGGCCGTGGCCGTCATTGATCGCCTTGAAGTAGTCGATATCGAGCACCAGCAGCGCGAGCGGCTTGCCGCGCGACGCCGCCTGCTCGACCAGGGTCGCCAGATGGGATTCCATATAGCGGCGATTAAACAGCCCGGTGAGCGCGTCGGTAATCGCCATTTCGATCGACATTTGCACGTTGTCGCGCAGCCGCTCGGTATAGCGCTTTTTCTTGATCTGCGTGCGCACGCGCGCCAGCATTTCGTTCTTGTCGATCGGGCGGATCAGATAATCATTGACGCCGATTTCCAGCCCGCGGATCAAGCGCGCATTGTTGTCGGCTTCCGAGACCGCGAGGATCGGCACATTGCGGGTGCGCTCCAGCGAACGTATCTGGCTGCACAGCCGCAACCCGTCGAAATCCTTCAGTCCAAGGGACACGATCACCAGTTCATAATTGCCTTCGGCGGCATGAAACAGCGCCTCAGCCGGATCGGCTTCCACATCGACCGAGTGCTCGGCCGACAGCGTCGCGACAATGCGCTCATATGAATTCTTGCGGTCATCGACGATCAGAATGCGGCCGTTGCGCCCGGTTTCCGTCACCGCGTCGCGTTCGGGATCCTGGATGCCAATTTCCCGCGACGTGAGCGCGCGCATGCGCAATTCGTCCGTCACCATTTTGAGCCGCGCCAGCGAGCGTACGCGCGAAACCAGCGCCACGTCGGTCACCGGCTTGGTGAGGAAATCGTCGGCCCCGGCTTCCAATCCGCGCACGCGGTCGGACGGCTGATCGAGCGCGGTGACCATTACCACCGGAATATGATGGGTCACGGGATTGGACTTGAGCTTGCGGCAGACTTCGAAGCCGTCCATGTCCGGCATCATCACATCGAGCAGCACGATGTCGCATTCGGCGCGCTCGCAAAGCGCCAATGCTTCGGCGCCGCTATAGGCGGTGGAGACGTCGAAATATTCGGCCGACAGCCGCGCTTCCAATAGCTTCACATTGGCCGGAACGTCGTCGACAACAAGTACGCGGGCGGTCATCGATGCACCATCAGGCAGGGCCTAGGAAATGACGAATGGTCTCGATGAACTTTCCCACCGAGATCGGCTTGGATAGATAGGCTTCGCAGCCACCCTCGCGGATGCGTTCCTCGTCGCCCTTCATGGCAAAGGCAGTGACGGCCACGACCGGGATCGCCTTGAGTTCGGGATCGTCCTTGAGCCATTTGGTCACTTCGAGGCCGGACACTTCCGGCAGTTGGATATCCATCAAAATCAGGTCGGGACGATGTTTGCGCGCCAGATCGAGCGCCTCGATACCGTTGCGCGTACCGACGGTTGCATAGCCATGGGCTTCCAGCAGGTCGTGGAAGAGCTTCATATTCAGCTCGTTGTCCTCCACGATCAGGACGGTCTTCGGCATTTTATAAACCGCCCCAATTGTCCCCAAAGCGCCTCAGCCGGCGCATGAGCGTCGCCAGGCCGCGCGCGGTCGGGCATGATCATGGTTCACGGTAGGGCCGAAATCTTACGGAAAGGCAAATTTCAGCAATGAAAACGCGCGTGCCCCTGGCCCAGGAAGTGGCGGAAACCTTGGCAATTCAGGCGCTTACCTTCATTGCCGGGGACGCCGAGCGGCTTGGGCGCTTCCTCGCGGTGACCGGTATCGGCCCATCCGAGATTCGCGCCGCTGCCCGCGAACCGCGATTCCTGGCGGGGGTCCTGGAATATCTGGTTTCCGACCACAAGCTGGCCGCCGAATTCGCCGCCGAGGCCCATTGCGACCCGGACCACCTTGCCAAGGCCTATGTGGCGCTCGGCGGCGAGCCCTGGGAGCGGGAGATACCGTGAGCTTCTGCCGCGATTGCCTGGCGGACGCGCCAACCAGCGCCAAGCGCTGCGCGGCCTGTGGTTCCCCACGCGTCGCCCGCCACGCCGAACTCGACACGCTCACGATCGCGCATGTCGATTGCGACGCCTTCTACGCAACAATAGAAAAACGCGACGACCCCTCGCTCGCCGACAAACCGGTGATCGTTGGCGGCGGCAAACGCGGCGTGGTCGCCGCCTGCTGCTATGTCGCGCGCACCTACGGCATCCGCTCAGCCATGCCGATGTTCGAAGCCTTGCGCAAATGCCCGAACGCGGTGGTGGTGCGGCCCAACATGGCCAAATACGTCAAGGCCGGCCGCGAAGTTCGCAAGGCGATGTTTGCGCTCACCCCGCTGGTCGAGCCGCTGTCGATCGACGAAGCGTTTCTCGATCTTACCGGCACGCAGCGCCTGCATGGCATGAGCGCCGCCAAGGCACTGGCGCGCTTTGCCTTCGACATTGAGCGCACCATCGGCATCACGGTCTCGATCGGGCTCTCGGCCAACAAGTTCCTGGCCAAGATCGCATCCGACATGGACAAGCCGCGCGGTTTTGCCGTACTCGGACAAAATGAGGCGGCGGCGTTCCTGGCGCCCAAGCCGGTCGGTTTTATCTATGGTGTCGGCGCGGTCAGCGCCGCCAAA
Organism: uncultured Alphaproteobacteria bacterium; assembly: GCA_963807665.1. Lineage (GTDB taxonomy): Bacteria > Pseudomonadota > Alphaproteobacteria > Rhizobiales > Xanthobacteraceae > Pseudolabrys. Next base: position 35,185 of record CAWEDE010000055.1, read on the forward strand.
CTATCCGCCGATGGTTTTCGACTGATCGCCGACCTGCAAAAGGCCGACGAACGCGATCTCATGCGCCGCTATGGCGAGGAAGGCGCGAGGCTGTTCCGCCTGGCGCGCGGGCTCGATGCGCGCAGCGTGAGCGCCGAACGCGAGACCAAAAGCGTTTCGGCGGAAACCACCTTCGATCGCGATATCGGCGAATTCCGGCCGCTCGAGCAGCAATTATGGGACCTGACCGAGCGCGTCTCGGCGCGGCTGAAAGCCTCGCGGCTTGCCGGCTCGACCGTGACGCTCAAGCTCAAGACCGCGGATTTCAAGACCCGCACGCGAGCACGCTCGCTTGGCGCTCCCACGCAACTCGCCGCGCGCATTTTCGCCGTCGGCCGCGATCTGCTCGGCGCCGAGGTAGGCAACGCAAGCTTCCGCTTGATCGGTATTGGAGTAAGCCATCTTGCCGACGCCACCGGCGACGACCTGTCCGACTTGCTCGACCGCCGCGCCGCCGGCGCCGAACTCGCGGTCGATAAATTGCGCGAGAAGTTCGGCAAGGACGCGGTGGTAAAAGGGATTACGATTGAGAAGGGTGAGCGTTAGGACGCAACTTGATGTTGGCTTCCACTTGCCGATGCCGCATCATGGCTTAGGTCATTCGAGTTCCCTCGCATCTGGTGATCGGTGGTAAGTTCCGGGAAAAAGGCGATCGCAGCCGCGTTTTCCGTTTTGCCTTTGGCGGGCTGCGGCGGCGTGTTGGATCCGCAGGGGCCGGTCGGCGTCTCGGAAAAGCTCATTATCATCGATTCAGTTGCGATCATGCTGGCGATCGTTGTGCCGCTGATCTTCGCCACATTCGCCTTTGCCTGGTGGTTCCGCGCCTCGAATAAGCGCGCGACTTACCGGCCGTCCTGGACTTTCTCCGGCCATCTCGAGCTCATCATTTGGGCTATTCCGATGCTGGTGATTACCTTCCTCGGCGGCATCGCCTGGTTCGGATCGCATACGCTCGACCCTTACAAGGCGCTCTCATCGACGGCCAAGCCTATCGAGATCGAGGTCGTGTCGCTCGATTGGAAGTGGTTGTTCATCTATCCGGACGATGGCGTCGCGACCGTCAACCAACTCGTGATCCCGACCGGAACGCCGGTCCATTTCAGGCTGACGTCGTCAGGCGTCATGAACAGCTTCTTCGTTCCGCAACTCGGCAGCCAGATTTACACAATGGCTGCGATGACATCGCAGCTCAACCTGCAGGCCGATAAGGCCGGCACCTATCTTGGCCTCTCCGTGCAGTTCAGCGGCGAGGGTTTCTCCGATATGCGGTTCGATCTGCGCGCGGTGCCGGCGGACGCCTACGCCAAATGGATCGCCGACACCAAAGCCGCAGGCCCAATTCTCGACACCGCCGCCTACGCGGCGCTGGCAAAGCCGAGCACAGATGTTCGGCCGTCAACCTACAAAGCTGTCGATCGGGGACTTTTTGACGCCATCGTCAGTGGCGCCGCGCCGGCCGCACCTGGCGCGACCGGCGGCCCGGGCGGCCACGATCAGGCGCCCGCAAAGAAGGGGTCATGATGCTCGGAAAGCTGAGTTGGTCAGCCATTCCCTTCGATCAGCCTATCCCGCTGGTGACGTCGATCGTCGTGCTTGCCGTCGTGATCGCGACGCTGGCTTGGATCACGCTCAAGGGTCATTGGACTTATCTTTGGGACGAGTGGATCACCTCGGTCGATCACAAGCGCATTGGCGTCATGTACTGCATGCTTGCGCTTGTGATGCTGGTGCGCGGTTTTAGCGACGCGATTTTAATGCGGTCGCAACAGGCGCTGGCCTTCCATTCGCAAGGCTACCTTCCACCCGAACATTTCGACCAGATTTTCTCGGCGCACGGCACGATCATGATCTTTTTCGTGGCGATGACGTTCATGATCGGGCTCATGAACTTCGTCGTGCCGCTGCAACTGGGCGTGCGCGACGTGGCCTTTCCGACCTTCAATTCCGTCAGTCTGTGGCTGACGGCGTCGGCGGTCCTGCTCGTCAACATCTCGCTCTTTGTCGGCGAGTTCGCGCAAACCGGCTGGCTGGTTTATCCGCCGCTATCGGAACTCAAGTTCTCTCCGGGCGTCGGCGTCGATTATTATTTATGGGCAATTCAGATATCGGGCATCGGCACGCTGCTCACGGGGATCAATTTCGTGACGACGATCCTGAAAATGCGCGCGCCCGGCATGACGCTATACGCGCATGCCGATCTTTTGCTGGACGGCGCTGGCCGCCAATCTCCTCATCGTCGCTGCGTTTCCCATCTTGACGGCCACGCTTGGGAATGCTGCTGCTCGACCGTTATCTCGGGTTCCACTTCTTTACGACGACTCTCGGCGGCAACCCGATGATGTATGTCAACCTCGTCTGGGCCTGGGGCCATCCGGAGGTCTACATCCTCATCCTGCCGGCGTTTGGCGTCTTTTCTGAGGTAATTTCAACCTTTTCCGGCAAGCCGGTGTTTGGCTATCGCTCGATGATCGTCGCAACCATGGCGATCTGCATTCTCTCGTTCATGGTGTGGCTGCATCACTTCTTCACGATGGGCGCCGGCGCAGACGTCAACGGCTTCTTTGGCATTGCGACCATGATCATCGCCGTGCCGACCGGGGTGAAGATCTTCAACTGGCTCTTCACGATGTGGGGCGGGCGAATCCGCTTCGAGGTGCCGATGCTGTGGTCGATAGCCTTCATTGTGACATTCCTGATCGGCGGCATGACGGGTGTGCTGCTGGCTGTGCCGCCGGCCGATTTCGTGCTGCATAACTCGCTTTTCCTCGTGGCGCATTTTCATAACGTCGTCATCGGCGGCGTGCTGTTCGGGGCTTTCGCCGGCTATACCTACTGGTTCCCCAAGGCGTTCGGCTTCAAGCTCGATGAGCGGCTTGGCGTAGCGGCGTTTTGGTTCTGGGTCATCGGGTTCTACGTTGCCTTCATGCCGCTTTACGTTCTTGGCCTCGAAGGCATGACGCGGCGCATGCATCACTATGATGTAGCCGAGTGGCACCCTTGGCTCGTCGTCGCCGCGGGCGGCGCCGCGCTGATCCTCGTCGGTATCGGCTGCCAGATCGCGCAGCTCATTGTCAGTATTCGCAATCGGGACTCACTGCGCGATCTCACCGGCGACCCTTGGGACGGCCGCACGCTTGAATGGATCACGACTTCGCCGCCGCCCGCCTTCAACTTTGCCGTCATGCCCGATGTGCGAGGCGAAGAGGCCTATTGGGGCATCAAGCAAAAAGCGCTTGAACAGCGCCGCCTTACCGACCTTCCCGATTACAAATCGATCGAGATGCCGCGTAACAGCCCGACCGGTTTTATCGTGGCCTTTTTTGCGGTCGTCACCGGCTTTGCGCTGATCTGGCACATTTGGTGGATGGTTGGCTTGGGTTTGATCGGCGCCTTCGCAACATTTGTTGCCTTCGCCTGGCGCGACCATTCGGAATATAAGTTGTCGGCCAAACAAGTGGCAAAAATCGACGGCGAACGCCGCAAGGCGCGAGTCCGATTGGTATAAGGGCGAGAGCCCGGCATTACGCCGGTACAGTATTCGGAAGAGGCCAGCCGCGATCCGCACAAGCTCGGCCAACGTTCCGTGCCCGATGGCGGACATAAAGGCCCGGCGTCCAAACGCATCATAACCGCCTACGGGTTCTGGATATTTCTACTGTCGGATTTCATCCTGTTTTCGGGATTCTACGCCGCCTATGCCGTGCTTTCACATGCGACCGCTGGCGGCCCGACACCTGACAAGCTCTTCGACCTGAGAACGGTGGCGATCGAGACCGGCTTTCTTTTGCTTTCAAGCTTTGCCTGCGGCATGGCCACGCTCGCCAGCAATGCGCGCAACATGCTCTGGACGCAAATCGGATATCTCGTCACAGGGCTGCTCGGCCTCGGGTTTCTTGTTCTGGAATTAAGCGAATTCGGCCGAATGTTGTCGGCTGGCGCCGGACCGGGCCGCAGCGCTTTTCTTTCGGCATTCTTTGCGCTGGTTGGCCTCCACGGGCTGCATGTGACTATCGGCCTATTGTGGCTAGGCACCATGATGGCGCAATTTTACGCCAAGGGATTTCGCGCGGATATCATGCGGCGCGGCCTGTGCTTTGCCCTGTTCTGGCACGCACTTGACATTATCTGGGTCGGCATCTTCACCAACGTCTATCTTTTGGGGACGAGCCCATGAGCAAGAAAAAATACGGAAATGCGGAAAGTTTTGGCGACGCGGCGCCCGGCGATCGCGAGATCGGCGAACACGGCGTTGCGGCCGGTGTTCGAAACTATCTCATCGGCCTCGTGCTCGCGGCCGGGCTCACGGCCGCTTCGTTCTGGGTCGCGAGCGGTACGGGGTTGATTTATAAGCCGGGTGTGCCCATGGCGCTTGCGGCGCTCGCGATCGGACAAATGGGCGTCCATCTCGCGTTCTTTCTGCACATCACGACCGGCCCGGACAACATCAATAACGTATTGGCGCTCGCCTTCGGCGTGCTGATCGTCGGGATCGTCATCGCAGGCTCGCTTTGGATCATGTACCATCTCAATATCAATATGATGGTGCCCGGCAACATGATGAACATGCAGACCCAGCCATGAGGGTATCGGCCAGCGTCAAACGCGGTCACGGACACCCCTTCTCCTTCTTCATCTCCAGCGAACTCAATTCGCCGGTGATGGTGAAATCGGAATAATCCAGCACGAGCGCGCGCGAGACGCCGTTTTCGTAGAGTTCGAAGCCGATGGTGTAGACCGGCGTCAATTCGCCGCCGCGCTCGTCCTTAGGGTCTTGCTGCTCGAAATAACTGATGGTCACCGGCCAGCGGGTAAGCTTGGCGAAGGCGGGGATTTTCGCGGTGGCGTCGGCCGGCGGCTTTTCGCCGGGCGGGATCGCGCGGCCGATGACCGTAAGCGTGTTGTAGAGTTTCTCGCCGGTTTCCGAACCGTCATAGACCTGAAAATCCAGGATGGTCTTGCCTTCGCGCCCGGCCGCAATGATGCGGCGCATATGTTCGGTTGGAAAAACCGCGCCCACCGGGACGTCGAAACTCGCCGTTTTCGGCTTGCTCAGACTGACGGCGACCGTCTTGGCATTGCGTTCGGCATGGCCATCGACCTTGTCGGTTTGCTCATCGTTGAGCAGATTTTCCGAGTTAAAGCGGAACGCCTTGGCGGCGCCGTCTTCCCAGGTGGTGGAACGCAGATCGCTGAGCGCCGCTTTGCCCTCGCCGGAATCGAGCTCAGATACCTGACGAAATTGCAGCGCGTAGCCCTCGCAGGCACTGCCCGAAAAGTCATAGAGAATTCTTCCGTGCACCGCCTGGATGCTGCGGCTGCCATGCGTTTTCGAGAGCTTGAGGTCGTAGACCGCCCGATGCGGCGCCAGCAAAACCTTGTCGGCAGGCGGCGCTGCCGCGGCCGGGTGCAAGGCCGCGATTCCGGCAACGCCTGCGGCCAGAACATACGGAATTAGCCGTTTGGGCACGAACATATTCATCTTGGTGGGCCTCTCCGCGGCAGCCGTTAAACCCCGTGCGCACAAGAAAGATGCGAAGATAGAGGCAAGATAGAGGCCACCATCGATTCCAGCAACCCGCCGGCCGGCCGTTCATGCGGGCGCCAGCTTGCGCCGCGCCGCCCAATCGGCCAATAGATCGCTTCGGACAATGTGGAGGAGACAATCATGGCCGGAATGGCTGAAAAGACGCTCGCGGATCTAGGCATCAGCCTGCCAACCCCGGCAAAGCCGATCGCCAATTATGTCGCCTGCGTGCGCAGCGGAAATCTGCTCATTGTGTCCGGGCAATTATGCTTCGGCGAGGAAGGTAAACTGGTTGCCAAGGGCCAGCTCGGCGCCGGCGTCTCGATCGAAGACGGGCAGAAGGCCGCGCGCGCCTGCGCGATCAATTTGCTGGCACAGATTAAGGCGACCGTCGGCGATCTCGAAAAGGTGACCCGCGTCGTGCGCTTGGGCGGCTTCATCAATTCCGCGCCCGGTTTTACCGATGGCCCCAAAGTGATGAACGGCGCCTCCGATTTGATGGTGGCGGTATTCGGCGACAAAGGGCGCCACGCCCGCTCCACCGTTGGCGTGTCGGCATTGCCGGCCGATGCCGCGGTCGAAGTCGAAGGCATGTTCGAAATCGGCGCATGATCCCGAAAAGTGGGAACCGGTTTTCGGACAAGATCATGCGCAAAAAGGAAAAGCCCTAATTCCAATGCTCGACTGGCTCACCGCGCGGCCGATTGCCCATCGAGGACTGCATGACGCCGCCGCCGGTGTGATCGAGAACACCGCGTCGGCTTTTGACGCGGCTATCGCCGGCCGTTACGGCATTGAAACCGATGTCCAGATCAGCCGCGACGGCGAGGCCATGGTTCATCACGACGATGCGCTCGGCCGCCTGACCGACGGCAGCGGGCGGCTTGCCGATTTAAGCGCATCCGAACTCAAGGCGGTATCCTTCAAGGCGACAGGCGACCGCATGCTGACACTTGGCGAATTATGCCAACGCATGGCGGGACGCACGGCTCTCGTGATCGAACTTAAAAGCCATGACGACGGCGACTTGAGGCTCGCACGCCGCTGCGCGCAGGTGCTGGCGGATTATGCCGGCCATGCGGCGGTGATGTCGTTCGATCCCGCCCTGATCGAAATCTTGCGCGACGATCGCGCCGGCTTTGCCGCGCGGCATCGTGGCGGAGCACGCCCCCCTGCACTTCCTGCGCGCCCGCCCGCATTTCATTGCCTATTCGGTCAAAAATTTGCCGGCGGCGGCACCGTTTATCGCGCGCAAGCTATTGGGCCTGCCTTTGCTCACCTGGACTGTGCGTAGCGGCGAAGATCGCCGGCAGGCGGCGCGCTGGGCAGACCAGATCATATTTGAGGGCATCCGGCCGTAATGGCCGAACGGATGATCAACTTGGGGCGAATTTCGGCTTAAAGTGGAGCTAGAAAACCCTCAATGACCGACACCAAACTCAGCATTCGTATTGTTCAATCGATCGCCGAGGTCCCAGCCGCGGCATGGGATGCCTGCGCCAGCAATGGTAGGTCGCTAGCGGCGGCAGTTAAACCAACACATGAGGATAACTCGCCCCAGCAGTTATCCACACGAGGACAAGTTCCTAACCCATTTATTTCGCACAATTTTCTGTCATCTCTAGAGGCTTCGAAATCGGTCGGAGGTCGAACGGGCTGGCAGGTGCGCCACCTGCTCGCGGAGGATGCCAGCGGCAGTCTTTTGGGTGCCGCGCCCTGCTACGTCAAAAGCCATTCGCGCGGCGAATACGTCTTCGACCAGGGCTGGGCCGAGGCTTTCGAGGGGGCCGGCGGCGACTATTACCCCAAACTCCAGGTCGCCGTGCCGTTCACGCCGGTGACCGGCCCTCGCCTGTTGGCCCGGCCGGGCCCGCTGGCGGACCAAGTGCGTGGCGCGCTTGGCGATGCACTGGCCGAAATTACGACGGCGAGCGAGCTGTCCTCGGCGCATGTCACCTTCCTGACTGCGGCGGAATGGGGGTTGCTCGGCAAGCGCGGTTTCCTGCAACGCACCGACCAGCAGTTCCACTGGGAGAATGCCGGCTACGCCTGTTTCGACGACTTTCTAGCCGCGCTTTCGTCGCGAAAGCGCAAGACCATCCGACGCGAGCGCAAGGAGGCGCTGTCCCCCGGCATCGAAGTGGCGTGGCTCACAGGCTCGGACCTCACCGAAGCAGTCTGGGATGATTTCTTTGCGTTTTACATGGACACCGGCTCGCGCAAATGGGGGCGGCCTTATCTCACGCGCGAGTTCTTCTCGATCGTCGGCCAAACCATGCGCGATCGCATTTTGCTCGTGACCGCCAAGCGCGGCGGCCGTTGCATTGCCGGGGCGATCAATTTCATCGGCACCGACGCGCTCTATGGCCGCAACTGGGGCGCGGTCGAACATCATCCGTTTCTGCATTTCGAGCTGTGCTATTATCAGGCCATCGACTATGCGATCGCCCATAAGCTCAAACGCGTGGAGGCCGGCGCGCAAGGCGAGCACAAACTTGCCCGCGGCTACCTGCCGCAAACCACTTATTCGGCGCATTTTATCGCCAATGCGGGCCTGCGCCGAGCGGTGGCCGAATATCTGGCGCGCGAGCGCGCTTATGTACAGGCGGCCGGCGCGGAACTTGCCGCGGCGGCACCTTTCCGCAAAGATTTGGTAGAACAAGAATAGAATAGGCTTAAGCGGGAGATGACGATGCCGAGCTACGATCCCAACAACATCTTCGCCAAGATCCTGCGCGGCGAATTGCCTTGCTATAAAGTCTACGAGGACGACAAGGCGCTGGCCTTTCTCGACATCATGCCGCGCGCGCCCGGCCACGCTCTGGTGCTACCGAAAGCGGCTGCCCGCAATATCCTTGATGCAAGCGCGGATGATCTCGCCCATGTCATGACGGTGGCGCAGAAAATCGCGAAAGCATCCATAACGGTCTTCGGCGCCGACGGCGTCACCATCCAGCAATTCAACGAAGGCGCCGGCGGACAGGTGGTATTTCACCTGCATGTCCACGTCATTCCACGCAAAGCGGGTGCCGCTATGAAGCCGCCGGCGGCGGAGAAGGAAAAGCCGGATGTGCTGGCCGAAAATGCTAAAAAGCTGGCGGCGGCGATCGCGGCGGGCTGACGCGGTCTGCGCGCTAATGCGCGAATATAAAGCCACCCAGCAATATCGCCGCTTCGCCGACAATGACGCCGGCAAAGACCGAGCGCTTGACCAATAGAAAGGCCATAAAGCCGCATACGGCGGCGCCGACGCGCACCGGCAGCGGAATGCCGGCGAGCGCGCCGCTTGAAAACAAGATCAATTTAGCGATGACGCCGGCCAGGATCGCGGTCGCTACCGCGCGAGACCAGATCACGATTTCCAAATCCTCGTCGAGGCCGCGCGCCATCACCAGCCCGAGCACGCGCCAGATTTCGTTCGGCAGAAAGCCGACCAGGACCAGCACCAGATAGGGCCAGAGATCGACCACGCCTAAATTCATGCGGCGGCCTGTCGCAATCGATGCACCACATAAGCAAGCGTGCCGCCGACCATGCCGGTCCACATCAGATCGAGCTGCACATGCCAGTAAGTCAATAACGGGCCTAGCGCGAGACCGAGCGCCAGCGCCAGTTTGTCCACCATCATCCGCGCGTTACGCGCCGTCGAAATCAGAAACGACAAAGGCGTCAGAAACAGCAGCGCGCCGCCAAATAACGGCGGCAATCCGGCGGCAAGGAAAAAGCCGACGAACCCGAACACCGCCGCGGTGCCCATATAGCCGACCGACAGGCCGTTGCAGAAGGCGATGCGCCGCTCGCGCGCCAGCGACGGCAACAGCCGCAAGGATTCCACCCACATGCTCACCGAGGTGAAATGCGTCGGCAGCAGGAGATCGCGCAGCCGCGTGCTTGGGCTGCGCAACAGCGGCATGAGCGCGACCACCATGGGAAACAGCCGGATCGCACTCAAGGTAACGGCCAGCCCCACCTCGAACAGCGTGGCACCGGCGCCAAGCGCCGAGATCAGGATCACTTGGGCGGGCGCCGCCCAAACCAGCACGGTGGAAAGCGCCAGCCACCAGGACGCCAGGCCGAAATCATGGGCGAGCGCGCCGATGCCGATATAGGTGCCCGCCAGCACCAGGAAAAACACCGAAAACAATGCCGATCTCACGCCGCCGAAAAAGGCGGCGGTGGCGGAATCGAAGGTGCGAGGGGCTGACATGGCGGCGGCCCACCTGTCTCATAGCGCCACCGCCTTCGCAACTGCCGGCCTGCGCGGCCATCGCATGCGCGCCCCGCACAATTAGGAGGCCGGGCGCTAAGGCCCGGCCCGACGGTTTTGGATAATCCAGCCGGCCTAGACTTTGGCCAGCGGCACCTTAGGCACCGAGCCTTTTTTAGGCTTAGGCCGCGGCGAAGCGCGCCGCTTGGCCTTGGTGCGCACCACCGGCAACTTTTCCGGCTTGGGGGTAATCGGTCCATCAAGATACTCGAAGCCAAGCTTGTCGCGGCCCTGCTCGTCCTTGTCGACGATGACGCGCACATGGCCGCCATTCTTGAGGTGCCCAAACAGCACTTCGTCGGCCAGCGGCTTCTTGATGTGCTCCTGGATCACGCGCGCCATCGGGCGCGCGCCCATGAGTTCGTCATAGCCATTGGCGATCAGCCAGCGGCTGGCCTCGACCGACAGTTCGATGGTGACGTTGCGGTCGCCGAGCTGGGCTTCCAGCTGCAGCACGAATTTCTCGACCACCTTGGCGATGACCTCTTGCGACAGATGCGCAAAGGTAATCGTGGCATCGAGCCGGTTGCGGAATTCCGGCGCGAACATGCGGCTGATGGCTTCGTGATCGTCGCCTTCCCGCTTGGTGCGGGTAAAGCCATAGGCCTGCTTGGCCATGTCGGCGGCGCCGGCATTGGTGGTCATGATGAGGATCACATTGCGGAAATCGACCTGCTTGCCGTTGTGGTCGGTCAGCTTGCCGTGATCCATGATCTGCAACAGCACGTTGAACAGATCGGGATGCGCCTTCTCGATTTCGTCGAGCAACAAGACACTATGCGGATGCTGATCGACGCCATCGGTCAGCAAGCCGCCCTGGTCGAAACCGACATAGCCGGGCGGTGCGCCAATCAGGCGCGACACCGTATGGCGCTCCATATATTCCGACATGTCGAAGCGGATCAGTTCGACGCCGAGCGACAGAGAAAGCTGCTTGGCCACCTCGGTCTTGCCGACGCCGGTGGGGCCGGAGAATAGATAGCAGCCGATCGGCTTTTCAGGCTCGCGCAATCCGGCGCGCGACAGCTTGATCGAGGCCGAGAGCGCCTCGATCGCCCTGTCCTGGCCGTAGACCACGGATTTGAGCGTCTGCTCGAGATGCTGGAGCACCGCGGCGTCGTCCTTGGAGACCGTCTTGGGTGGTATCCGCGCCATGGTGGAGATCGTGGTCTCAATCTCCTTGATGCCGATGGTCTTCTTACGCCGCCCTTCCGGCAACAGCATTTGCGCCGCGCCCAACTCGTCGATCACGTCGATCGCCTTGTCCGGCAATTTGCGGTCATGGATGTAGCGCGACGACAGTTCGACTGCCGCCCGGATGGCTTCGTTGGTGTATTTGAGCTTGTGATATTCCTCGAAATAAGGCTTGAGGCCTTTGAGGATTTCAATGGCGTCCGGAATCGACGGCTCGTTGACGTCGATCTTCTGGAAACGGCGCACCAGCGCGCGGTCCTTCTCGAAATACTGGCGGTATTCCTTGTAGGTGGTCGAACCGATGCAGCGGATCGTGCCGGAGGCGAGCGCCGGCTTCAGCAGGTTCGACGCATCCATCGCGCCGCCCGACGTAGCGCCCGCGCCGATCACGGTGTGGATCTCGTCGATGAACATGATCGCGCCCGGATAGGCCTCGATCTCCTTGATCACTTGCTTGAGGCGTTCCTCGAAATCGCCGCGATAGCGCGTACCGGCGAGCAGCGTACCCATATCGAGCGCGAACACGGTCGCGTTCTTGAGCACGTCCGGCACTTCGCCGTGAATGATGCGGCGCGCGAGACCCTCGGCGATCGCGGTCTTGCCGACGCCGGCTTCGCCGACGAACAGCGGATTGTTCTTCTGACGGCGGCAGAGCACTTGGATGGTGCGGTTGATCTCGGAGTCGCGCCCGATCAGCGGATCGATCTTGCCGTCCTTGGCTTTCTTGTTGAGGTTGACGCAATAGGCCTCGAGCGCATCGCCCTTCTTCTTGGGCTCGTCACCGCTCTTGGTATCGGTCTCCTCCGACTCGGCGCCGCGCACCGGCCGCGTCTCTGACAGGCCCGGCCGCTTGGCGATGCCGTGGCTGATATAATTGACCGCGTCGTAGCGCGTCATGTCCTGCTCTTGCAGGAAAAACGCGGCATGGCTCTCGCGCTCGGCAAAGATCGCCACCAGCACATTGGCGCCGGTGACTTCCTCGCGGCCGGAGGACTGCACGTGAATGACCGCGCGCTGGATCACGCGCTGGAAACCGGCGGTCGGCTTGGAATCTTCCGCGCCGTCGGTGATCAGATTTTCAAGTTCGGATTCGAGATAGGCGACCAGCGCGCGCTTTAGTTTTTCGAGATCGACATTGCAGGCCCGCATCACCGCGGACGCGTCTTGGTCGTCGATCAGCGCCAGCAGCAGGTGCTCAAGCGTGGCGTATTCGTGGTGCCGCTCATTGGCGAGCGCGAGCGCCCGGTGGAGTGACTGCTCAAGGCTGCGCGAAAACGTTGGCATTAGCGTCCCATCTTCATTTGTATCGAGCGTCCCCCAAATCTCATTTTTTTTCCATCACGCATTGCAAAGGATGCTGATGTTTCCGGGCAAAGTCCATGACCTGCGTCACTTTGGTCTCTGCTACTTCATACGTATAGACGCCGCACTCGCCGATGCCATGGTGATGCACGTGCAACATAATTCTGGTCGCCGCTTCGTGGTCCTTGCCGAAGAAGCGTTCCAACACGTGCACGACGAATTCCATCGGCGTGTAGTCATCGTTGAGGATCAGCACGCGGTAAAGATTCGGCCGCTTGGTTTGCGACTTGGTCTTGGTGATGACCGCGGTGCCGGGGCCTTCCGGCTCGCCGCCCAGGTTTCCGCTTTTGCGCTTGCGATCGTCGTCCGCCATCCGGGGCGCCGGGTCGTGCGACGATGAAACAACTGACCTCATGGGAGCTAGTGAGTCCTTTTTGACAGTCGGCCCATCATAATGACCCCGGGACCGGCATTCCAAGCAAGCAATTCGCCGTAATCCCGTCAGATAGCCACTGATTACTCATTCACAAGCCGTTTTACGGCAATCCGGGCCGGTTTCGACCCAATTCATGTCCGATATTCATGTTTTCGGAGCCCGCCATCTACCGGCCGCGGAACTCGGCCGAATGCATACGGCCGGCCAGTCGCCGGCCGCGGCAGCCGGAAAGCGCTAAAAGTGCAACGAAATAAGGATAAAAAGACCGTGGCGCCAACCAATCGTTAAGGACGTCCACTAAGAACTATCCGGCATTCTCGACATCCCAGCCAGGCGGCATTAACCGCCCAAGCCTTTGGCCAAGCACCATTTTATTGGCGAACGCAGTTCTAACGCTTACTTCGTAGGTTGGTTTTGCGCGCCAGCCATACACCAGCGATTTAATACCAGGCCCTATGACGAATACCGCATTCAACCGTATTCGGTGGACGTCATGATGACCCTGTGGACGAAGCTGAACCGCGCCTTCGGAGATTTCCGCAAGGCCCGCGCGGGCAACGTCGCGCTCACCTTCGCATTGGCAACCGTGCCGATCATCGGCACCGTTGGCTTTGCCGTCGATTACAGCCACGCCAACTCCGTCAAGGCCGCGATGCAGGCCGCGCTCGAATTCCACCGCGCTGATGCTGTCGCGGGAAGCGGCAACGGATACCGCGAACCAGTTGCAGACAAATGCGCAAACCTATTTCAACGCGCTGTTCACGCGGCCGGAAGCCACGAGTGTAGCGATCAGCGCGACCTACTCTTCCAGCGGCGGATCGAACCTGGTCGTAAACGGTTCAGCCAACGTCCCACCACGTTCCTCGGGATCATCGGTTACAACTATATTCCGGTGAACGGCTCATCGACATCGAAATGGGGCTCTTCGCGTCTGCGCGTCGCGCTGGCGCTCGACAATACCGGCTCGATGGCCGACGACGGCAAGATCACCGCGCTCAAGAGTGCGACCACGAATTTGCTGGCGCAGTTGCAGTCCGCTGCCGGCACCGATGGCGACGTTTATGTCTCGATCATCCCATTCAGCCGCGACGTCAACGTCGGCCCGACAGCAACTACAACGCTACCTGGATCGACTGGACGCGATTGGGCGAGGCCCCGCCGGGCTCAACTCCAGAGATGCAACCTCGGCCCCGGCGACAACTGCCCCTAGAGCAACAGCAACGACGGCTACACCTGCATCGCCGAGCCGCCGACCAGCACGTCGACGACCAGCACGAATTCCGTCGAGCGGCACTTATAGCGGCTATATCTGCCCGAGCCAGGACAGCAACAGCGGCAGCCTACTACAACGGCTGCTACAACAGCACGCCTACAGCTGCACGGGCAGCTCCGCCACTTGCACCGGCCACAGCAACTGCGCTGCTCCGGCAGCGGCAGCAGCAAAAACTGCACAGACCAACAGCGACTATTACGAGCACACCTGGATCTCGAATGCGACCAACACCTGGAACGGCTGCATCACCGACCGCGGCAATCCCTATTTCGGGCGCGACCGGTCCGAGCTCGGGCAATTACGACCAAAACGTCAAGCCCCACGGTATCGCGACACCGTGCGACGCTATTACCCGGCCGAGCAGTACAGCTATTGCACGCGGCCATGATGCCGTCTGAATTATAACTGGTCGGCCATGAACACTTTGGTCAGACGGATGACGCCAACGGCAACACCAACCAGGCCATCGGCCTGGTCTGGGCGTGGCAGTCGCTGGTCGGCGGCGGACCGCTCACCGCCCCGGCGATGCATCCGGCTACCGTATCAGCAGATCATCATTCTGCTTCGGACGGCTTGAATACGCAGGACCGCTGGTACACCAGCCAGACTTCGATCGACAACCGCATGAACAATTCGAGCGGCCTCGGCACCTGCGCCAATATCAAGGCGGCCGGCATTACGATCTACACCATCCAGGTCAACACTGGCGGCGATCCGACTTCGACCCTGCTGCAGAATTGCGCCAGCAACTCGACCAAGTTCTGGATGCTGACGACGGCCAGCCAGATCAACACGGTGTTCAACACCATCGGCACGAACCTCACTCAGTTGCGGGTCGCCAAATAAACGCAAACGGCGACAAGCGGGCGCTAATTCACATCGCCCGCTTGTCGCCCTGCCCCTCGCAAACCGGCCAGATTACTGGCGCGAGCCAACGGCATATTGCCGCCGTCACGAAAGACGTGACCCGGTTTTGCGGTATTCGTAATAATCGGCATTCACCAGCTAGGCCGCGTACTCATTAATCGAATTTGGTGAGCAATCGCTGATCGATGTCCGCTATCGCCGTTGGAAGCCAAAATGGCGCGGCACCGCGAGCGAAGCGATGCGCCAATAGAGAACATTCCGAACAATTTGACGGCCGATCAGCAAGCGGCCGCTGACCGCAGGAAAAATAGAGCGGTCAATGGTCCCGTCGTAACCAAGGCCCTGGAAATTCGGCTTCCGCTCGCCGCTCTAACTCTTGCTCATGATGCTGGAAAAATAAAATACCAGCGGCAACTAAGCCAACCGCCGCGACAAGCAACAGCAAGCTTATTGGCCAAACCACACGTCTGATTTGCTCGCCAAACACATAAGCGCCGCCACCGAACAACGCGGCCCAACAAATTCCACCGAGGCCATTCATAATCAGAAAATGAGACCAGCTCATCCGATTGGCGCCAGCGAGTAAACTGGCATAGGTCCGAAGAAGCGCGACGAATCTTCCGAAGAATACGATTTTGCCGCCGTGCCGCGAAAACAAATATTCGCCGACCTTGAGCCGCTGCTCATTGAGACGAACGTATTTACCATACCGCGCAAGCAAACGTATCCCAACCGAACGACCGATCAGATAGCCTATGTTGTCACCTATGATCGCGGCCGTTGCTGCGACGAATATAACTGAGGCAACGCCAATCTGGTGCGTCGATCCGGCATAGATAGCGGCTGTCACCACCGCTGTCTCTCCAGGCACGGGAACTCCGATGCTTTCCATCATGACTGCGGTGAAGAGAACTCAAAGGCCGTAAGTTTGGATCAACTGCTGGATCCACGCTGTCGACAGAACATCCATAACTGAGCCTATAATATGTTGATGAAAAAGCGATTCGCTCGGATGCTTTCCCGATAGACTCTGCGAACAAATTCGCCCGCGATCGTGCCAAACACGGCCGCCGTAGCACAGGTCCGCTTACCCAGCCGGCTCAACCGATCGACGCAATAAAATAGAAAAGCCCGGCTACAACAGCCGGGCTTTTAGTTCTTACGCAGATGGGACGCAACTTTCACGCTTACACAACTACGCGCACGCTACGCAACAAACACGGCTAGCCCATTCAAGCCTTGAAAGTTCAAGCCTTGGTATTTCAGGCTTTGGCTTTCGCCATCATGGCTTCGAACGGCTTGTAGCTTTCCTTGGCGAGGTTGGAATAGAGTTCGCCGATCTTGGTGGCCTTGGCCACGAAACCTTCGTAGCTGGTCTTGGCGTATTCGGACTGCATCTCGATCGCCTTCTCAAGCGACTTCACGCCGAAAAGCTTCTCGAGCGCCGCGGTTCCGTCTTCGAAGGCCTTTTTGGAATAATCGGCGACCTCGGTCGCGATGGCCTGGGCGCCTTTGGACATCGTCTCCGCCGATTTCATCGCGGTTTCGACGTTCTCTTTGCTGACTGCCTGCAACTCTTCGAAATTCTTTACCATGGTGTTCCCTTTCCCGGCCCGCCGGACTGGCGGGACCACTGCACTAGATTGCGAACCCGGCTCTACCCGGGAATAGTTAATGTTATAGTGCACTGCACAATAAAAGTCAACAACATATTGCAGTGCGATAAATGCCTTAAAATCCAGGGGATTGGCTTAATAACTTGTAAACCGTGGTCCCATACCGTCGTAAATTGTCGCGCCGCGGAAGCGCTATAAATTCGCCTAGTTGGTGGCCTAGGACCGCCCAAGAACGGGGTTGGGGAGAGCCGATGTTGCGTGCGGGAGCCCGAGTTTGTCGCGGTCTCCGCCGGGGCGTTTTAGGCCTGGCGGCCATGCTCGCCCTTACCGTTTTCACCGGCAATGCCGACGCCCGCGGCCGCCACCACCGAGCCCATGCGGCCGCGGCCACATCAAGTTACCAGCCGTCTTATTCCTCCATCGTGGTCGATGCCAATAGCGGCAAGACCTTGGAAGCGACCAACGCCGACAGCCCGCGCCATCCGGCTTCGCTCACCAAAATGATGACGCTCTATCTGCTGTTCGAACGGCTCGAGACCGGCAAGATCAAGCTCACCAGCGAAAT
>CAWEDE010000056.1:0-8210 GCA_963807665.1 uncultured Alphaproteobacteria bacterium
GAACCTTCGTCGCCTGGAATGACCGAGCGGATACGCTTGTCGATCGCCTCGCGCATGGCGTCAATTGCCGTGGCAAAGCGCAACCAGCGGCTAGGTTCAATCGGCGGCGTCACGCTGTGGATTTTTCCGAGCGCATAGCCCGAAGCGCCGATGCGCTGGAAATACATATCGCGCGCGAAGTCGTAGCCGCCGGGACGCAATGGCGAAAGCGGCGGCGATAGATGCGCCTTCAACGTGACGAAGCTGCCAACCGGCGGCGCGGTGTCCTTGCGCACCGAAATGCGCACGCGGTCGGGCGTTTCGTCGAGACGCCGCCCTTCCATATGATGCACATCGATGACCACGCGGTCGCTGCGTTCGCGCTCCTCGCGCACTTCGACGAAACCCGCCAGCGTCACGCTTGAGGCCGGAATCTGCAATACGGGATGCGCGATATAGGCGGTCTTGAGAGTGGCAGTGGCAAAGCCGGCGGCAAGCGCTGCAAAACCGAGCGCCAGCGGAAAGCCGACCGGGCGCAGCCGCACGGCAATGGCGATGGCCCCGGCAAACACCGCGAGACCTGCCGCGGCCCACCAGGCCGGTTCGCGGTCGGCGCTGAAATAAACGACAATGCCGGCGCCATAGGCGACCGCCAGCCATGGCACCAGCCGGCCCGGCGCCACTTCGGCCAAAGCCCATTGCGCAATCAGTTGGCGCAGCCACGAGGTTTGATCGGAAAGCGCAGCCGGCCAAAAGGCGCCGGCGCGTTTGCGAGCGGGGTCGATATCCCAGACCTTGGCGCGCGCGCGGTTTGGATCGTTCGGGGCCATGGCGCGGCGCCCCCTACGCTCACGCAACCTGCGCCTACGATATCTCAGCTAGGGGTTGAAGCTAGGAGAACGGTTGTGAACGGACTTCGTCGTCCCCGCGAAGGCGGGGACCCATAACCACCGGCTCAGGGATGGGACACAGCAGGAAAAGACAAAGGCGACATCTGCCCGGGAAATATGGGTTGCTGCGGCGTATCGGTCCCCGCCTTCGCGGGGATGACAGCGGAATACGCCATCGCCTTTTACTTCGCCTTTTCTTTGGCCTGATCTTTGGCCACTTCCTTGGCGAATGTATCGCGCAGGCCAATGGTGCGGTTGAACACCAGTTTCCCCGGCGTCGAATCCCGATCGAGACAGAAATAGCCTTGGCGCTCGAATTGCACCGGGATTTCGACCTTGGCTTCCGCCAAGCGCCGGCTCCAGACGCGCACCGGCGAGGACTTCGAGCGAATCCGGATTGAGATCGGCGGCGAAATTCTCCGCCCCACTCGGGTCGGGCTTGTTGAACAGCGGATTATAGAGCCGCACCTCGGCCGGGATCGAATGCGCGGCCGAGACCCAGTGGATGGTGGCCTTAACCTTGCGACCGTCCGGCGAATTGCCGCCCTTGCTGGCCGGATCGTAGGTGCAAAGGAGTTCAATCACCTCGCCATTGTCGTTCTTCACGACGTCGCGGCAGGTGATGAAATAAGCATAGCGCAATCGCACCTCGCGACCCGGCGACATGCGGAAGAATTTCTTTTCCGGCACTTCCATGAAATCTTCGCGCTCGATGTAAAGCTCGCGCGAAAACTTGATCTTGCGCGAGCCGGCACCGGCATCGTCGGGGTGATTGACCGCTTCCAGTTCCTCGACCTGCCCTTCCGGGTAATTCTCGATCGTGACCTTAAGCGGGCGCAGCACCGCCATGCGCCGCAGCGAGGTTTTGTTGAGCGCCTCGCGCACGGAAAACTCGAACTGGCCGGCATCCACCGTACTGTTGGCTTTGGCAACACCGATACGCTTGATGAAATCGCGGATCGCGGCTGCCGGTACGCCACGCCGGCGAAAGCCTGCAATCGTCGGCATGCGCGGATCGTCCCAGCCGGTCACGTGATGGCCGCGCACCAGTTCCGTGAGTACGCGCTTGGACAGCACCGTATACGTCAGATTGAGGCGCGCCATTTCATATTGATGCGGCGTTGACGGCACATCGAGATTGGCGATGAACCAGTCGTAAAGCGGCCGGTGGTCCTCGAATTCAAGCGTGCAGATCGAATGGGTGATGCCCTCGATCGCGTCCGACTGGCCGTGCGCGAAATCGTAGCTCGGATATATCTTCCAGGTCGTGCCGGTGCGCGGATGATGCGCATGCAAGATGCGATAGAGCACCGGATCGCGCAAATTGATGTTGCCGGAATTCATATCGGCCTTGGCGCGCAGCACGCGCGCGCCATTGGGGAATTCGCCGGCCTTCATGCGGCGGAACAGATCGAGATTTTCATCGACGCTACGCTCGCGAAACGGCGAGTTCTTGCCGCCCTCGGTCAGCGTGCCGCGGTTGGCGCGCATTTCATCCTGGGTCTGATCGTCCACATAGGCTAAGCCTTTGCGGATCAGGTCCTCGGCCCAATTATAAAGCCGCTCGAAATAATCCGAGGCATAAAACAGATTTTTGCCCCAGTCGAAGCCGAGCCAGCGCACGTCGCGCTCGATGGCGTCGATATATTCCTGCTCTTCCTTGGTGGGATTGGTGTCGTCAAAGCGCAGATTGCACTGGCCGCCGAATTCCTGCGCGATGCCGAAATTCAGACAGATCGATTTGGCGTGGCCGATATGGAGATAGCCATTGGGTTCGGGGGGAAATCGCGTAACGACCTGCTTGACGCGGCCAGCCTCCAGGTCGGCCTTGACGATCTCGCGAATGAAGTCGCGGCCGGGTTCGTCTGGATTGCCACTTGCCTTTTCGTCGCTCGCCATGCTTCCTCGACCTTCGAATCCAACCTGTACTAAGGCGGCCTATCGCATGACGTGCCGCTCGGTTCAATGTCAATTGCGCTGACATATTTCCCCTCAACTGTGGTACAGGGCGCGCGATGAGCGAGCCCGTGATCACCCGTTTTGCGCCTTCCCCGACCGGCTTCCTCCATATTGGCGGCGCCCGCACCGCGCTATTCAATTGGCTTTATGCGCGCCGCCTCGGCGGCAAGATGCTGCTGCGCATCGAGGATACCGACCGCGAACGCTCTACCGACGCGGCCATCGCCGCCATTATCGACGGGCTGAACTGGCTGGGGCTGACCTGGGACGGCGAGATCGTGTTCCAGTTTCAGCGCGCTGCCCGCCACCGCCAGATCGCCGAGCAATTGCTCGCCGCGGGCAAGGCCTATCGCTGCTATGCGAGCCCGGAGGAGCTCACCACCATGCGCGAAGCGGCGCGCAAGGAAGGCCGCGCCAAGCTTTATGACGGCCGTTGGCGCGACCGCGACCCTTCCGAAGCCCCGCCGGGGGTCAAGCCGGTCATCCGGCTCAAGGCGCCGCAAACCGGGGAAACCGTGGTCGAGGACCAGGTGCAGGGCCGCGTCACCTGGCAGAACGAGAACCTCGACGATTTCGTGCTGCTGCGCTCCGACGGCAACCCCACTTACATGCTGGCCGTGGTGGTGGACGATCACGACATGAACGTCACCCACATCATCCGCGGCGACGATCACCTCAATAATGCCGCCCGACAGACCCAGATCTACCAGGCGCTCGGCTGGACCGTGCCGGTCATGTCCCATATTCCCCTGATCCACGGGCCGGACGGCTCCAAACTGTCCAAGCGCCATGGCGCGCTCGGCGTCGATGCTTACCGGGCGATGGGATACTTACCGGCCGCCATGCGCAATTATCTGGTCCGGCTGGGCTGGGCCCATGGCGACCAGGAGACCTTTTCGACCGAGGAAATGGTGGCGGCCTTCGATCTGGCCCATATCGGGCGCTCTCCCGCGCGCTTCGATTTTGCCAAGCTGGAAAGCCTCAATGGCCATTACATCCGGTCCAGCAACGATGCCGATTTGATCGCCGCGCTCGAACAATTGCTGCCGCATATCGCCGGCGGCCAGGAGCTCATCAGCAAGATGACGCCGGCGCTGCATGCCAAGCTGCTCACCGCCCTACCGGGGCTCAAAGAGCGCGCTAAGACTTTGGTCGAGTTGTTCGAGGCATCCCGTTTCCTCTGGGCCAGCCGCCCGCTCGACATCAACGACCAGGCCAAGGCCGTGCTGACCCCAGAAGCCAAGGCCCTGATCGCCGCATTGCTGCCTGAACTCACCGCCGTCACAGAATGGTCGGCAACCGCGATCGAGGCCGTCGTGCGGCCCTATGCCGAGCGTTCCGGCCAGAAACTCGGCGCGGTAGCGCAGCCGCTGCGCGCAGCCCTGACCGGACGGACAACCTCGCCGCCGATCTTTGACGTGCTCGCGGTGCTCGGAAAAGACGAAAGCTTGGCGCGGCTGGCCGACCAAACAGCCGGCTTTGCCGTCTAGAATTCCCTAGAATTTCTTGGCCGATAGGCGGAAAGAGACAAGCCCATAAAGCTATGCCCATATAGCGGGCAGCTTTGCGCACTTCCCCTTCTTGCCCATCTTGCAGCGCACTATTTTGCAGTGCACACTTAAGCCTAATTCCCACTTTTGTTGTCACCCGAGGGCTTGCCCATGGACGCCAAAACCGACCCGAAAAAAACCGGCACGATCATCCTCGGAAATAAGAGCCTCGATTTCCCGGTCTATGACGGATCGGTCGGGCCATCGGTCGTCGACATATCCAAGCTCTATGCCGAGAGCGGGATGTTCACTTACGATCCGGGCTTCACCTCGACCGCGAGCTGCGAGTCCAAGATCACCTTCATCGACGGCGACGAAGGCGTGTTGCTCTATCGCGGTTATCCGATCGAGCAACTGGCCGAGCACGGCGATTTTCTGGAGACCTGCTACCTGCTGCTCTACGGCGAACTTCCGACGCCGCAGCAGAAGGCCGATTTCGATTACCGCGTCACGCGCCACACCATGGTGCATGAGCAGATGAGCCGCTTCTTCCAGGGCTTCCGCCGCGACGCGCATCCAATGGCGGTGATGACCGGATCGATCGGCGCGTTGTCGGCCTTCTATCACGACTCGACCGACATTTCGGATCCCGTGCAGCGGATGGTGGCGTCGCTGCGCATGATCGCGAAGGTGCCGACGCTGGCCGCCATGGCCTATAAATATTCCGTCGGGCAGCCGTTCGTGTATCCCAAGAACGATCTCGACTATTCGACCAATTTCCTGCGCATGTGCTACGCCGTGCCGGCCGAGGAATACAAGCCAAACCCGGTGCTGGCGCGCGCGATGGATCGCATCTTCATCCTGCATGCCGATCACGAGCAGAACGCCTCGACCTCGACCGTTCGGCTGGCCGGCTCGTCGGGCGCCAATCCGTTTGCCTGCATCGCCGCCGGCTGCGCCTGCCTATGGGGACCCGCCCACGGCGGCGCCAATGAAGCGGCCCTCAACATGCTGCGCGAAATCGGTTCGGTCGCCCGCATTCCGGAATTCGTCAAACGCGCGAAAGACAAAAACGATTCATACCGGCTGATGGGCTTTGGCCACCGCGTCTACAAGAATTACGACCCGCGCGCCAAGATCATGCAGAAGACCTGCCACGAAGTTCTGGCGGAACTCGGCATCAAGGACGATCCGCTGCTCGACGTCGCCATGGAGCTCGAAAAAATCGCGCTGCACGACGAATATTTCATCGAGAAGAAGCTCTATCCCAATATCGACTTCTATTCGGGCATCACGCTCAAGGCGATGGGTTTCCCCACCACGATGTTCACCGTGCTTTTTGCCGTGGCCCGCACAGTGGGCTGGATCGCGCAGTGGAAGGAAATGATCGAGGATCCCAAGCAGAAGATCGGCCGCCCGCGCCAGCTCTATACCGGCGCCACGACGCGCGATTACGTTCCGATTTCGCGGCGCAAATAATCTGCGAATTGATTGTTGAGATAGGGCGGCTTTAGCTTACGCGCTTAGCCGCCCTTGCCGTTTTTGCCGCCGTGCCCGTTAGGCTTGGCTGCCTTCGCCCCGTCATAGGCCCAGGTCACGTAAACGCCCGCCCAGGTGAAGCCACCGCCGAAGGCCGCGAGCAGCATCTTGTTGCCGGGCTTAAGCTGGCTCTCGTAGTCCCACAGGCAGAGCGGGATCGTCGCGTTGGTGGTGTTGCCATATTTGTTGATGGTCACCATCACCTTGTCCATCGGCAGCCCCATGCGCTCGGCGGTCAACTCGATGATGCGCTTGTTGGCCTGATGCGGCACCAGCCAGTCGATCATGTCGCCGCGCAGATTGTTGCGCGCCATGATCTCGCCGGCGACCTCGGCCATGCGGGCGATGGCATATTTGTAAACCGCCGCGCCTTCCTGATGCACATAGTGCAGGCGCCGGTCGACCGTGTCGGACGTGGCCGGCATGCGGCTGCCGCCGGCTTTCTGATGCAGATGGATCCAGCCCGCGCCGTCCGAGCGGATCAATGCGTCCATGATGCCATAGCCGCTCTCGCTCGGCTCCAGCAAAACAGCGCCGGCGCCGTCGCCGAACAACACGCAAGTCGCGCGGTCGGTATAATCGATGATGGACGACATCTTGTCGGCGCCGACCACGACGATTTTGCGCGCGGTGCCGTTGGCGATGAATTGCGAGGCGATGGTAAGCGAATAGAGGAAACCGGAACATGCCGCCTGCACGTCGAACGAACCGATGTCGCGAATGCCGACCATGTCGCAGATCAGATTGGCGGTGGAGGGAAATTGCATGTCTGGCGTGGTGGTCGCGCAAATCAGCAGATCGACTTCGCCAGGCTTGGTTCCAGTTTTTTCCAAGAGGCCGCGCACCGCCTCAGCCGCCATATGCGAGGTACCGAGCCCCTCGCCTTTCAATATGTGGCGCTCCTTGATGCCGGTGCGCTCGGTGATCCAGGCGTCGCTGGTGTCGACCAGCTTCGCCAGTTCTGCATTGGTGAGCAGGTCCGGGGGCACATAGCCATGGACGGCAGTGATGGCGGCGCGAACGGGAATGTTCAAAGGTGCAATTTCCAAAAACGCATATTTGGGTCTTTTTGGGTCTTTTTGGTTTTGGGCCGAAGCCGCTGGCAAACTACGCCGTTGGCAGTGGGGACGCTACTGTTTCGAGCCTCGGATTGGTTAAAGCTGGCGGCGCAATCCAAAATCACACTGGCAGCGCGGTCGCTGGGCACGGCGCGCCCGATTTCCATGATGCTATCCAGCCTCGCAAAGGCTTCGAGTTGGCGCGCGCGCTCGGGCGTGCCGGACATCAGCGGCAGCAACGTCACAGCGAGTTTTTCTGGCGCGCAATCGCCCTGCACGAGTTCAGGCACCGCATTTTCGCTCAAAACAAGATTGGCGAGCACAATGGAAGGGCCGCCGATCATCAGCCTGCCGACGATGGCTTCCGGCAGCGGCACCCTGTATCCCGTCACCATCGGCACGCCGGCCAGCGCCAGTTCGAGCGTCGCGGTGCCCGACTTGGTGAGCGCCGCCCTCGCGATCCGAAAGGCCGCGTTCTTTTCGGCAGGGTCGCTCACCACGCGCGCCGCCACTCCCCATGATTTTACCGCCGCCCGTACCTTGTCGGTTAGCCGGGCAACCGTCGGAACCACGACCTCAAGGCCGCCGATCCGATTGCTGAGCGCAGCCGCCGCCTTTCCAAACGTCGCCGCCAGCCGGTCGATTTCACCGCCCCGGCTGCCCGGCAACACCAGGAGAACCGGCGGATCGGTCAGCCGTCGCTGCGCCTCATCCGCGTTCGGTCTTATGTCCGCGACGCGCTCGCCGAGCGGATGTCCGACATAGGTGCAAAGCGGCCCGTTCAATCGCCGCATCGCCGCCGGCTCGAATGGCAGCAATGCCAGTACATGATCGACGTAGGAGCGCATGGCGCGCGCTCGCCAAGGCCGCCATGCCCAAACCGACGGACAGACATAATCGACAATCGGAATTTTCGGCGCGATCGCCCGCACCCGGCGCGCCACCCGATGGGTGAATTCCGGACTATCGATGATGACCAGCACGTCGGGGTGCGCGGCAACGACCGCATCGGCGGTCTCGCGAATGCGGCGCAGGAGTTTCGGCAGGCTGGTCACGATTTCGGTAAAGCCGACGATGGCCAGATCGCCAAGCGGAAACAGGCTCGCCACACCTTCGCCGGCCATATGCGCTCCGCCGACACCGGAAAATCGCGCCGCCGGCGCGCGCCGTTTGATGGCAGCAATCAGCGGCGCGGCCAGCCGGTCGCCCGATTCCTCGCCGGCCACCACGAATACATGAGGGCTCATCACGACGCCCCGGCGTTTACGCCGTTGACAAAAATTCCGGCGCGATCG
>CAWEDE010000057.1:0-52957 GCA_963807665.1 uncultured Alphaproteobacteria bacterium
GGCATTCGGGAAATAGAACCCGTCGGCGACTGATCCGTCTTTTGATCCAACTTGGGCGCGGCGCCTTTCGGCAACAATGCGGCATTCTTGTCCGGCGCAGCCGCCTTGGACGAGGGACCCTTCGGCTTTTCCGGCAGCGGCGGCGCTGCATCCTTGGTCGCGGCTTCCGGACCATTCAATGGCGCCTGCGGATAGCGCGCCTGCATGTCGCGCAGGAAAGCATCGAGCGTATCGACACTCGCCACTTTCTTGGCGACATCCTGAAATTCCGCATTGGCGGTGCCGATCGGCGCGCTCACCACGTCGAAGGCGCGCCGGTCGGGGCCATCCGCGAATTTGGCCTCGTATTTCTCGCGCAGGCGCGAAAGTCCGATCGGCTCTTCGCCGAGCGCATAGCCGATGGCCGCGCGCAAGATGTCGTCGCGCTCGGCCTGGCTCAGCGGTGTGAATTCGCGCCAGCGCTCGCCATATAAAAGCTCTATCTGTTCGGCCGCGTCGCGCCAACGCTGTGCTGCCCATAGAATGTCGGCATGCAGCCGATTGGCTTCGCGCGATTTGATATTGGCGATCAATTCGAGCGCCAGGTCATGGCGGCCGATGTCCGACATGGCGCGCGCCTCCAGCAGCAGACGCTGATCGCGCAAATCGCCTGACAGTTCCGCCGTGCGCGTTGACTGCAAGGTGGCGAGCGCGCGGTCCGGCTTGCGGTTCATCAGATAGATCGTCGCCAGACGGGTCGCGACCTGCGCGCGGCCGGCGCCTTGCAGTCGGTGGTCGACCTGATGCTGGAGCAATTCCGTCGCTTGATCGAGCAGATCGACCGCCACCAGCCGGTCGGCGAGTCGGCGGATCATCTCGTCGCCGCGCCGGCCGATGGGCGTGAGTTCGCGGAAATCGTAGAACAGACCGAGCGCCTCGACCGGCGGCAGCGCGTCGCCCTTGCCGGCCAAGAACAGGCTGTCGAAGGTGACCGCCGCCTCGTCCTGAATCTTGCGGGTGAGATCGGAATTAGGATGCGCCATCATCGCCGTGCGCATGGTGTGGAAGGCGTCGCGGTAGCGATTGTCCTCTGTATAGAGATGCGCGAGTATTTTGAGGCCCT
Source organism: uncultured Alphaproteobacteria bacterium (assembly GCA_963807665.1). Classification (GTDB taxonomy): domain Bacteria; phylum Pseudomonadota; class Alphaproteobacteria; order Rhizobiales; family Xanthobacteraceae; genus Pseudolabrys. The sequence goes on from CAWEDE010000057.1 coordinate 1,103, forward strand.
CGGCCTCGGTCTCATCGCCGCGCCAGACCGTGGTGAGGGTCTCCAAATCGTGGATCACGTCCTTGCGCGGCATATCGCCGGTGGCAAACAGCAACGCGATCTCGCGCAGGCGCCCTTGCGCGGCGGCGCGCCGGTCGCTCGATGCCGCGGCGGCGCGATAACTCGTCAGTGCGTCTTCGGTGCGGCCTAACCCCTCATAAAGCCGCCCAACCAGCACCGAAATCGATGGTTCGAGTTCGGGCGGTACGCCGATGGTCTCGAATTCGTTGACCATGCGGGTGGCGCCGGTGAAATCGCGCACTTCGATGGACGAGCGCAACGACTGCTGCATCGCCATACGCTGCAATTCGATCGGCAGCGCGCCCATGGCGGTGTCGACATTCTTGAAGCCGTCGCGCGCCTGCGGCCATTTGCCCTGCTGGGCATAGGCGACCGCGCGCCATATGGCCGCGTCCTGCTGGTTGCCGATTTGCGGGTTGGCTAATTCCTTGAGCGCATCGTCGGGCCGGTCGAGCATGACGTCGGCAATTGCCTTGAGCACGACGCCGGTGATGTCTTCATTGCCGCGCTGATCGGACAGCGCGACGTCCAACACGGCCTTGGCTTCCGGCGCCATGTCGCGCGCCAGATAGAAGCGCGCCAGATTAAGCCGCGCCGTTCGGCGCTTGGATTCAGGCGCCATGGCCGCCGTGCGGATCAGATCGTTCTGCCGCTCGTTGAACTTGGCTTCGCGGTCATAGCCCCAGAGTTGCGTATCGAACGTCATGGACCGGAAGCTGGGCTCGACTTGCGGCTGGCTGCCGAGCGCCGACGATGACAGCGAGAGCCCGCCCGGCCGGCCGATCGTGATCTTGTCGACCGCGATCTCCGCGGTGATGTCGTCGGCGACCGGTTGGACCACGACGCCGTGGGTGGAAGGCAGCACGCGCAGTTCGACGAAATCCTGCGATTTGAGGAATCCGCGCGCGGGCCCGAGCGCCGTGATCACCATCAAGCGGTCGCCGATGTCGGGGTCTTTAAGCCGGTGGATATTGCGCGGGTCCACGATTGGAATGGCGATGCTGGCGCGGCCTTTGCCGGCGATAGCGCGCGCGATGCCGAGCGCACGCGTCGGCGTGGTGACCGTGTCGCCGATATTGACGATCCAGCCCCGGCCGTCGGCATCGAGGCTTGCTAGCCGCGGCCGCTCCAGCCGGATGCGCAGGATAGCCTCGCCGTCCTGGCCGCGCTCCAGCGCCGCGCTGCGGATCAATTTGTCGCCGTTCGCCGAAAGCGCGGCAAGGTCGAGTTTGGCGGCGCTGTCGAACACCAGCCACAACATGTCGGCGCGGCGAAACACCGCGGCCGGCGTCGGCACCGCGAAAGGGAATTCGACGCGAAGATTGTCGCCGGACCGGTTCACGGCAACGACAACGGTGCCGTTCGGATTGGGCGCGGGCGGCTCGGGCTTTGCCGCAGCGGATTTGGGCGCCGCCGGTTCTGGCACGGCGGCTGGCGCAGCCGCTGGCACGGCAACCGGCGTTGTATCGGGCTTGGCCGCCGGCTCTATTGGCGGTGGAATTTGCACGGCTTCAGCCGCTTTCGTGAGCGCTGGCGGCGGTTGTGAATCCTCGGCGGCTTTTGGCTCAGGTTTGGGCTCAAGCTTTGTTTCGGCCTTGGGCGCAATTTTGGGCGCCAGGTCCGGCACCGCGGTATCTTTTACCGGCACCGTTTCGGGCGGCTCGATCGCCGGCACGGTTTCGGGCGCGTTAGCGACTTGCGCCGGCACTTCCTGCGCGGCGGCATTGGGCTTGGCCTTTGGCTCAGCTTTGGCGCCATCGAGCCCGACATCGACCACAATGGCGCGGTCCTCGCGGAAACTGCGCACTTCCGGCGTGCCGTTGAGCGTGAAGATGACCGCGGCCGAACCGAAATCGGTCTCGGCTTCAAGTGACTCCAGCGTCGAAGGCAGCGCCGCCTTGGCATCGGCGAGATCCCATTTGATCTGCTGATCGAAATTGAGCGTGAGCTTGCCGGCCGCGCGTTCGGGAACGACATTGGCGCCGTCCGGGACTTCGAACGTGTAGCGTATGAATGTCGGCTGACTTGCGACTTTGACCCGGATCAAAGTCGGCTGCTTCTGCTTCTCGGCCGAACGCTGCTTTTTCAATTGACGTTCGGCTTCGCGCAACCGGCGCGCCATATCGTCGACCACCTCCTGCGGCAGGCCGGGCATCACGCCCTTCCAGGTGTCGGGCAACAGATCGACATAAATCCGCTCGGCGGCGCGCATCAGATTGACCTTGACCTTGCGCGCGAGCGCGATGCGGATCGCGGTACCATCGGGATCGCGCCGTGCCGCGCTGACAAAATCGGGCGCGCCGGCATTGATGCGGTCGACCGGCACATCCACCGGCCGTTTGAAGCTGATCACCAGGATCGCGCCGGACACTTTCGCCGTGGCCTCGACTTCGTCATCGAGGCGAAACATCAACCGCGCATAGCCGCCGTCATTGACGATACTGAGCTCGCCCTTGACCGCATCGGCGGCCTTGGCGCTACCGGTAAACATAAGCGCTGACAGCACGCAAATGCCCGCGACAAAGCGGAACAGCCGGTCGCGTCCTGACGCGCGCATGTCCTTGAGACTAAGCGGCAAAGCCATCATCAAGCCGTTTCATTGTGGCGGCCCATAATTAGGTGCCGCTCGGCCGGCCATCGATTTTCGGCAGTTGGTCCGGCGTTTGCGATTTCGGGGTCGCGGTGGCGCGATTGGCAAGTTCGACGGTGAGCCGCTCGGCGCCTTCAGACGACATCTGCGCCAGAATTTCCGACATCTTCGCCGGCTTCATCTGGGTCGAGACATCGACGAGGATTTTCAGATCAAGCCGGTCGAAGATGCGGGCGGCATCTTTCGGCTTCATGTTCTCGTACATGGTGACGATGCTTTTGAAGCGGTCGGCCTCGGCCTTGTCACGGTTGCCCATCGCGACATTGACTCGCGTCTCGACATCCTTGAGCTCAGCCACTTTGGCTTCCACCCGCTTTTCCGCGGCCTTGAGCAGGCTTTCGCGCATTTCCAGGTCGCGGCCGCGGGTATCGAGTTCCTGGCGGCGGTTCTGCAAACTCTCCAGCACGGCGCGCTCGCCCGGCGGCGTCATCTTGCTTGGATCAAGCGGATAGGAATTGCCAGCAACTTCGAGCTTGGGCGGATCGGGCGGCTTTTCGCTGGTTTTGAGCGGCTCGCCCTTCGGCTTGTCGTCGCCGCCGACCGAGCCGGTGACGTCGCCCTTGCCGGGATCGTTGTAGTTGAACATATCCTGCGCCCAGGAACGCTGCGACGCCGGCGCATCGGGCATGACTTGGCTGTCGGCAACGACGATCTTGGGATAATCCGGCACGCTGTCGGCCGTCGTGACGGTCAAGCCGGACTTGTCGCGGCCTTGCAGCCGCTCGGCCAGCGTATAGCCGCCGTCGAACACGAGACCCGACACTTTGAGCGCGAACAGGCTGATCGTGGCCAATAGCACGACCGGGATCAGCCGGAATTCGCGCGCAAAGCGGATCATGCCGCGATGCCGGTCGAATGGCCGCTCATGCGCGCGCGCGTGCGCTCGGCAAAGGCCTGCGCCGCTGCCGCCACCGATTTGGCGTCGGGCACCGGGGGCGCCTCATCCGCCGGCCGCGCAGCGCCGGCAATACGGGCGATGCGGGAAAGCAGTTCCTCGCCTTCCCTGAGCTGGCGCTCGATATCGGCTGACATCTGCTCGCCGCGGTCGAGCCGCGCGCTCAAGGTCGCTTCGCCTTCGCGCATGGTCGCTTTCAGGCCGCCAATGGCGCGTTCGGCGATTTCGGTGGCGGTAATGAGTTCGGAAATGGTGGCGCGCAGCGATTGCTCGTCGGCCTTGAGCAGCCGAAGCTGCTTGTTGAGCCGCACGCAATACAGAATTGTCAGCAGCAGCAGGATCGAGACCATGGACTCGACCAGGAAACCGTAATGGTAGCTCACGGGACCTCCATACGATTGGTGGGTTCGTCTGCCTTCTCGAACATGGCGAACGTGGTGCGCGGTCTTCGCAACGCCTTGGCGACGCGCACCGCGACGCGGTCACCGACTTTACCCATGCGCCCCTCGGTCAAGGTGATATCGCCGCAGCGCACCGACACCAGCGCATCGGATTTGAGCTCAAGCATCAGTGTGTCGCCAACATTGAGGCTCATCATGCGCCGCAGCGGCAGCCGCGCCTCATAAAGCACGGCATCGACGCCGATCTGGGCCTGGCCGATTTCGGTCGCCAGATGGCCTTCCCAGATCGGATCGCGGCCGAATTTCTCGCCCATGAACATCTGCAGCAGCACGGCGCGGATCGGCTCGATGGTCGCGTAAGGCAGCAGCAATTCGATGTTGCCGCCGCGGTCTTCCATGTCGATGCGCAGGCGCACCAGAATGGCGGCATTCGCCGGCCGCGAAATCGCGGCAAAACGCGGATTGGTCTCGAGCCGGTCGATGTTGAATTTGACCGGCGAGAGCGGTTTGAAGGCCAGTTCGGCATCCGCCAGCACCACCTCGATCATGCGCTTGACCAGATTGGTCTCGATCGTGGTGTAGGGACGGCCCTCGACGCGTACCGTGCTCTGGCCGCGCCGGCCGCCAAGCAGCACGTCGATAATCGAGTAAATGAGGCTGGAATTGACGGTGGCGAGGCCGAAATTTTCCCATTCCTCGGCCTTGAACACGGCCAGGATCGCCGGCAGCGGGATCGAATTGAGATAGTCGCCAAAGCGCACCGAGGTGATGCGGTCGAGCGAGACTTCGACGTTGTCGGACGTGAAATTGCGCAAGCTCGTCGTCATCAACCGCACCAGGCGGTCGAAGACGATTTCCAGCATCGGCAGGCGCTCGTAGGACACCATCGCCGAGTCGATAATGGCGCGGATGCCGGAATTGTCGTTGAGCGTGACGTCGCTCAGGCTAAAGCCGAGCAGACTGTCGATTTCTTCCTGATTGAGAATGCGTTCGGCGCCGCCCTTGGCGGATTGGAAACCGCCGCCATCGTCGACCATGGCCGCCCATTGCGCGGCGGCTTCATCGACTACCGGAGCGGCGCCCGCATCGGCATTCGGCGCGGCAGCGCCCAATTCCGATTCCAGCGCCAGGCCCCATTCGGCGGCCAGTGCATCTTGGTCGATCTTGGTATTCTGCGCCATGGTTACGGTCGTTTCCCGGTGAGCGTCATCGTGTGCGGCTTCATGCTCACTGGACGACGATCTCCTTGAACAATACGGCGGTGATCTTGTTGGGCGCGACCGCGACGTTGACACGCCGGGTCAACTCTTCCTTGAGCCGGTAGAGTCCTGCCGAGCCGTCGAGATCGGTCGGCCGCAATTCACGCAAGTAAGTCTGGAAGGCGTCCATGACCCGCGGCATCAGCGGCTGGATCTGTCCGACTCCCGCGGCATCGGGCAATTCGAGCACGATCTTGACCTTGAGATATTGCGTGCGGTCGGTGCCGGCATTCGAAAGATTGACCAGCACATCGGGCAGATCGACAAAGGTCGCGGGTTTGACCTCGGCCTGCACCGGCTTGTCGTGTCCCGAACCACCGAAATAGAAATAGGCGCCGGCGCCGCCACCACCCACGACGAGTAGACCGGCCGCCGCGATAATGATCATCTTGAGCGAGAATTTTTTCTTTGGCGGCGATGCCGCCGCTGGCGCTTCGCCCTCATCTTCGGGCGCGTCGTCGCGTTCGGCTTCCGCCTGTTTCGCCTTGGCTGCTGCCATGAATTACCCCGGTTCGCACTTGCTGGGCAGATCGGCTGGCGGCGTTCGCGTTGCGCAAACACCGCCGATGCGCGACCGCGCGCGCCCTTGATTTCAAAGGTAGGTCGGTATGGTTAACAGATGCTTTCGCGGGTTCCCGCGACGGTAGTTTGAGCGGGAATCTTTTGCCGGGTGGGCTGCGAAAACGGCTGTTTTTGCCCTTAGGCGAGCAAGCGCGTTTTCACTTAACTATTTGATATATCGATCTTTTATGACTTGGCACGGCGGCTGCAATGAAAGGCTTGGCAGCCGGCTTGGGAGAGTTTGGCGGCCAGTCGTTTTCGGCCAAAGCCGCCCTCGGGAGGGAGCGACGCTAGGCCGGACTTGAAGGGGAGAATACCGATGCAGAACGCCCAGCTGATCGGACTGTCACGGCAGATGGCGCTTGGCCGCGAACTCGACGTGGTCGCCAACAATATCGCCAACCTCAACACCACCGGCTTCAAGGCCGACGGTTCGCTGTTCGAGGAATATCTCTCCTCGGCGGCGCGCGCCGATCAGACACATGCGCGCGTGAGCTTCGTGCGCGACCGCGGCACCTGGCACGATATGAGCGCGGGCCCACTCGAGAAAACCGGCAGTCCGCTCGATGTCGCCATCGATGGCGCCGGCTTCCTGGTGGTGCAGACGCCGCGCGGCGAGCGCTACACCCGCAACGGCGCCCTGCAAATCAACGCGACCGGCCAGCTCGTCACCAGCGACGGCAATCAGGTGCTGGGCGAATCCGGACCGATCGTGTTCCAGCCGAACGACAATCAAGTTTCGATCAGCCGCGACGGCACCATCAGCGTGCGCGAAGGCACCTCGAAAACCGATTCGGCGCGCGGCGTATTGAAGCTCGTTACCTTCGACAGCGTCCAGCAATTGCAAAAGGACGGCAGCAGCACATTCAAGGCCATCGGCGGCGCGCAGCCGCAGCCGACACAAGACGTCGGGCTTCATTCAAGGCTCGATCGAGAAATCGAACGTGCGCGGCGTCGTCGAAATGTCGCGCATGATCGAAATCACGCGCAGCTACACCGAGGTCGCCAGCCTGCTCAAGCAGCAGGCCGACCAAAGCCAGTCGGCGATCGACAAGCTCGCCGAAGTTCCGAATTGATGATCAAGGAAAGTTGAAACCATGCGTGCACTTCACACCGCAGCGACCGGGATGCAGGCCCAGGAACTCAACGTCCAGGTCATCTCGAACAACATCGCCAACATGCGCACCACCGGCTACAAGCGCCAGCGCGCCGAATTCCAGGATCTGCTCTACGAGCATGTCAGCCGCATCGGCACGCAGACCTCCTCGCAGGGCAACATCCTTCCGGTCGGCATCGATCTCGGCAGCGGCGTCAAAACCGTCGGCACGCCGCGCCTGATGACGCAAGGCACGCTTTCGGCGACCGGCGGCACGCTCGACGTCGCGATCCGCGGCGACGGTTTCTTCAAGGTCCAACTGCCCGACGGCACCTACGCCTATACCCGCGACGGTTCGTTCCAGATGGACGCGCAAGGCCGCATTGTCACCGCGCAAGGCAATGTCGTGCAGCCGGCCATCACGATTCCGCAAAACGCCACCGGCCTGACCATCAATGCGCAAGGCCAGGTTTCGGTGACCCCGCAAGGCACCACGACGCCGACCGTACTCGGCCAGTTGACGCTCACGCGTTTCGTCAACCAGGCCGGCCTGCTCGCCGTCGGCGACAACAACTTCCTGGAGACGCCCGCCTCCGGCACGCCGCAGGACGGGCTTCCCAGCACCGACGGCGCCGGCGACCTGCAGCAGGGCAATCTCGAACAGGCCAATGTCGAAGCGGTGAGCGAAATGACCGATCTGATCGCCGCGCAGCGCGCCTACGAGATGAACGGCAAGGTAATTACCGCCGCCGACCAGATGCTTTCAACGACCTCCAACCTGATGCGCTGAGGCCAGACCATGATCCGTCTCTGCATAGCCCTATTCGCCGCCCTGCTCACGCTCAGTGCGGCACAAGCCGCCGCGCCCGAACCGGCGCGCCCGTCGCTCAAAGCCGAAGCCATCGTCACCAGCGATATCGTGCGCATCGGCGACCTGGTCGAAAATGCCGGCATCGTCGCCAACGTGCCGGTGTTCCGGGCGCCCGATCTGGGTTCGACCGGAAGCGTGCCGGTCGATGCCGTGCTCGAAGCGCTGCGCAGTCATGCGCTGGTCGGGCTCGACACCGCGGGCTTGAGCGAAGTGGTGGTGATCCGCGCCAGCCGCGCTATTCCCGCAAAAGATGTCGAGGACAGTGTCGCCACAGCCTTGTCTAAGCAATTTGGCCTCGGCGAGCCGAAAAATATTGCGGTGATGTTCGAGCGCGAGCTGCACGCCATTCAGGTCGAGCCGTCCGCCAAGGGCATGCCGCGCGTGGCGCGCATCAATTACGACGCCCGCAGCGGCCGCTTCGACGCCACGCTCGAAATTCCGACCGGCGCTACCAATCGCGGCCTGTTGCGGCTGTCCGGCCGTGCCGCTGCGACCGTGGATGTCGTCACCGTCGTGCGGCCGATCGAACGCGGCGGCGTCCTCAAGGATGCCGACATCGTGGTCGAGCGTCACCCGCGTAGCGAAATCACCCGTGAGACCATAACAGACCGCGACCAGGCGGTTGGCTATGCCGCCCGCGCCAATTTGCAGCCCGGCCGGGCGCTGCGCGCCGCCGACCTGACCAAGCCCGAACTCATCCAACGCAACGAAACCGTGACCCTTGTCTATGAAGTGCCGGGCATCGTGCTCACGGTGCGCGGCAAGGCCAACGACGGCGGCGCCGAAGGCGATGTCATCAGCGTCATCAACGAACAAACCAAACGCACGGTGCAAGGCGTCGTGGCCGGTCCCGGCCGCGTCATCGTAAGCACCAGTTCCCCGCGGCTCGCCGCCAATATCGCCCCGAGCCAGACTGCCAATACGCGCTAGCCGACAACTCGTTCGCAAGTAGCCTTTCGTTCACAAGTAGCCTTTGTTCTCTTTTGTGAAAGTGATGCCGATGAATGTTCATACTGTGATGCGTCATGCGGTCTTGGCTTCCATTACCGCCTCGTTGCTCAGCGGCTGCGCGGCGGTCGACCGGCTTAAGGGCGTCGGCGAACAGCCGCCGCTGGCCGCGGTCGATAATCCGACATCGCGCCCGGGCTATAAGCCGGTGCAGATGCCGATGCCGGCGGCGCAGCCGGCGTCCTACAATCCCAATTCGCTGTGGCGCAACGGCTCGCGCGCCTTCTTCAAGGACCAGCGCGCGCACCAGATCGGCGACATTCTCACGGTGATGGTCAACATCACCGACAAGGCCAATATCGCCAACGAGACCCAGCGCAGCCGCGCCAATACCGAGGATTCCGGCGTCACCGATTTCCTTGGCAGCAAGACGATCAAGACGCCCGCCTCCGCGATCCTGCCGGGCCGCATCCTGACCGCCGACTCGACCGCGTCGAGCGACGGCAAAGGCTCGGTCAACCGTCAGGAGGCCTTGCAGACCAACGTCGCCGCGGTGGTGACGCAAGTGCTGCCCAACGGCAATCTCGTGGTCGAAGGCAAGCAGGAGATCCGCGTCAATTTCGAAATCCGCGAATTGATCGTGGCCGGCATCGTGCGCCCGGAGGACATCCAGAGCGACAACACCATCGACTCCTCAAAGATCGCGCAGGCCCGCATCGCCTATGGCGGCCGCGGCCAGATCACCGACGTGCAACAACCGCGTTACGGCCAGCAGGTGCTCGACGTGGTGCTGCCGTTCTAGCGATCCACCAAGTTTGTCAGTTTGTAGCGTGAGTTAAGCGACCTCCCGCGCCGTTTTCGGTTCTAGAACGAACAACGGCGTCAACGACGCGGCCTCCGGATGCTCCCCAGCCGGAGGCCGTGTGCGTTTTTGGCGCTACATAAACAAAATGCCCGGCGCATGGCCGGGCACTAAATTGACACTTCTGGGTGCGTTCGAGCCGAACTCAATCGTCTCGATAAATCCGCTCGCGGCGCTCGTGGCGCTCTTGCGCTTCCACCGACAGCGTGGCGATCGGGCGCGCTTCCAGGCGGCGGATCGAGATCGGCTCGCCGGTCTCCTCGCAATAGCCGTAGGTGCCGTCGTCGATGCGGGCGAGCGCTTCGTCGATCTTGGCGATCAGCTTGCGCTGGCGGTCGCGCGCGCGCAGTTCGATAGCGCGGTCGGTCTCGGAAGAAGCGCGGTCGGCGATATCGGGGTGATTCTGGTTTTCCTCCTGGAGATGCAGGAGCGTCTCTTTGGCTTCTTTGAGGATGTCTTCGCGCCAGGTGAGCAGGCGGGTGCGGAAATAATCGCGCTGCCGTTCGTTCATGAACGGCTCTTTGTCGGACGGGCGATAAACCTTGGTCTTAGCCAACATCCCACGCACTCCCCTGACTTCTTGTACGAAGCGAAGTCTTAGCCCCCGCGCGGCAGGCTTATATACGCGTGCCGCCCCGGCGACAATATCCCTGTAGGGCTCGCCTGTTTTACGGATATTGATGACGGATCAATGACTTCGGCTCCGGCAGGGAACCGCGCCCTTTGGTTTTGGCGCTAGCGGATGCCGGCTTTGGCCAATTCCACGGCGACCCGCAGGTCGATTTCGCCCAAAACCGTATCGAGGCCGCTATCGCCGGTCTCCTCGGTCAGGCCCTCGGACGCGACCTTGAGGCGGGAAAGCGTAGAACCATCGACGCTGCCGTCGATCAAGGCGAGTTTGAGCTTATCGAGCACGTCGAGCGCATTGCGGCCCCTGGCGACGGCGCGCTTCTTACGCTCGGCTGGATCTTCCACGCCTTGCAAGGCCATCAGGGCATCGAGCGTCGAAATCGAGCGCAACGGTGTTGCCGCGGTCGAGCCGCGCGGCGCTTGTTCGTCGCTGACCGTGAAACTGCCGCCGGCGGCGCGGCGCAAAGGCGCGGGCGCATTCGCAAGCGCAGTTCCGTTCGGCCCAGTGATCCGCATGACGATTGACCCCAACCGAAGATGGATCGGTCCCCGAGTACCGTAAGACTGAGCCGTTATGGTTAATCCGGCGTAAATGCTCCGGCAAAATTTGCCGGACGGTGCGTTTCCTGCCCGCTCGCCGGCGCCCCGCCCGACGGGCGGTTTTCCGAAAACATTAGCGTTGCCAGAGTCTTGCCCTAGGTCTGCGGCTTGGCACGCCATTCGCATTACTCAAGAGACCAAACGTCACATTGGGGAGCAGTGATGACGAGGATGTTTCGAGCCGCATTCTGTGCGGTGCTGTCAGTCATGATGTTTGTCCCGGTGAGCGCCGGGGCGACCTCGCGCATCAAAGACCTCGCCAATATCGAGGGCGTGCGCCAGAACCAGCTCATTGGGTACGGCCTGGTGGTCGGACTCAACGGCACCGGCGACACCCTCAACAACATCCCCTTCACCAAGCAGTCGCTCACCGCGATGCTGGAGCGCCTCGGCGTCAATATTCGCGGGCAAACGCTGCGCACCGGCAATGTCGCGGCCGTGATGGTGACGGCGAACCTGCCCCCCTTTGGCACCCAGGGCACGCGCATCGACGTGACCGTTTCGGCGCTGGGCGATTCCAAAAGCCTGCAAGGCGGTGTGCTGCTGGTGACGCCATTGCTCGGCGCCGATGGCAATGTCTATGCGGTCGGCCAGGGTTCGGTGGCGATCGGCGGTTTCCAGGCCGAAGGCGACGCCGCGAAAATCGTGCGCGGCGTGCCCACGGTCGGGCGTATTTCAAACGGCGCGCTGATCGAGCGCGAAATCGAATTCAATCTCAATCGCCAGAGCCAGTTGCGCATGGCGCTGCGCAATCCCGATTTCACCACGGCCAAGCGCATCGCCGCGGCCATCAATGACTATATCGGCGTGCCGACGGCGGAATCGCTCGATCCCGGCACGGTCGGCATCACCGTCCCGCAACAATATCGCGGCAATGTGATCGCGCTGCTCACCGAAATCGAGCAGCTGCAAGTCGAGCCGGATCTCGGCGCCAAGATCGTGATCGACGAGCGCTCCGGCATCATCGTCATGGGCCGCGATGTGCGCGTGTCGATGGTCGCGGTGGCGCAAGGCAATCTCACAGTCACCATCACCGAATCGGCGCAGGTCAGCCAGCCGACGCCATTCTCACGCGGCGGCACAACGGTCGTCGTTCCGCGAACGCGCATCGGCGTCCAGGAAGACGGCAAGAAGCTCGCGCTGGTCAAGGATGGCGTGTCGTTGCAGCAATTGGTCGACGGGCTCAATGCGCTTGGCATCGGCCCGCGCGATCTGATCGCTATCTTGCAGGCGATCAAGGCCGCCGGCGCGATCCAGGCCGACATCGAGGTGATGTGATGGCAACCGCCCTCGCCGCGCCCGGCGCCAGCCCGCTCGATATGCTCACCGACAATCTGCCGACCGCAGCCAAGATGGCCGCAGCCGGCAAAGCCAAAGCCAAGGCGGCCTCGCAGGACTTCGAAGCGGTGTTTCTCAATTCCATGTTCCAGCAGATGTTCACCGGCATCGGCGGCGACGGTCCGTTCGGCGGCAACGGTGCGACCGGCGTGTGGCGCTCATTTCTCACCGACGAATATTCCAAAACTTTTGCCAAGGCCGGCGGGATCGGCATCTCCGATGAGATCTATAAAAGCCTGATGGCCCAGCAAGAGGTTCAACATTGAGCGCGAATTCCCCGGTAGCTCCTGCTCCGATCTCGAATGTCAGCGAGGCCGAGCGGGTCATCGCGAACCTGAACAAGATCATGGACCGGCTGGTGGCAACCGTCGAGGAAGAGACCGCGCAGGTGCGCGCCGGCAAATTGCGCGACGCGGTCGATTTCGACGACGCCAAGGTCGAGCTTGCACGCCTCTACGCGGCTGAGAGCGAACGCATCAAAGCGGCCAAGGATCTCATCGCCCATTCGCTGCCCGAGGCGCTCGATCGCCTGCGCCAAAGGCACGGTGCGTTCCACGCGCTGCTTCAGGTCAACCTGACGGTGCTGGCAACCGCACATGCGGTTTCCGAAGGCATCATCCGCGGTGTTTCGGGCGAGTTGGCGCGCAAGCAAGCGCCCTCGACTTATGGCGCCACTGGCCGCGCCAATACGCCGGGCAGCAAGGCCAGCCTGCCGCTGGCGCTCAATAAGTCGCTTTAAGATTAGGCCAGGATATTGACCGAACCGGTCAGTTGCGCCGAAAGCACCGAAATTCCCTTGCTGACGGCGAGCGAGTTTTGATTTGTCAGTTGGATTTGATGGGCAGCGGCCATGGCGTTGGCAGCAAGGTCGGCGGTGTCCGGCCCGGAGGCCGAAGGGTCCATCCAGTCGGCATTGTTCGTAGTGGCGTTGGTAGCGTCCTGCACCCAGTTGCCGCCGGCAGTAGTCGACGACGCCATCGACTGTAGAAAGGCCGCGCCGTTAGTGGAAGAAATACTCGACATTGGTACTGTCCCAAGCGCCTCGCCGTAAACAATAGGCAGCGACCGTTAACGAACCCTAACCGCCGGCATGCTGGGCCAGCGCGCCGCGCACCTGCTCGACGACACTCTCCCAATCGCCGATGGCGGGTTGGCGGAACAGCCTTGCGCTCGGATACCAAGGGCTGTCGTCCCTATCGGTCAGCCAACGCCAGTCCGGACATAGCGGCAGAAGCACCCAGACTGGTTTGTCGAGCGCGCCGGCAAGATGGGCAACCGAGGTATCGACCGAAATGACCAGGTCGACCAGCGCGACCGCGGCGGCGGTGTCGATGAAGTCGCCGAAATGGCGGCCAACGTCGGCCAAGCGAGGGATCAGCCTCCAATATCCGGGCGTCCCGTTCACGCAGTTCCTTTTGCAAGCTGATGAACGTGACATTCGGTAAATCGAATAGCGGCGACAATCGATCCAGCGAAATCGAGCGGTTGTGGTCATCTTTGTGCGTGGGGTTGCCCGACCAAACGATGCCGACACGTAAGCCCTGCCGCAGTGGCATACGGTCCTTCCAGTGCGCTACTCGCTCGCCTGGAATACTAAGATATGGAATATCGGCTGGAATCGTGGCGAGTTCGGTGCGAAATGCAAGTGGTAGACTTACCAAGGGGCAATGCAAATCGAATTCAGGAATTTCGTCGCCGCTGGCAATCACTTGAATGCCGGCATCGATCTGCGAAATCAGGGATTTAAGCGGAGGTTGCACTTCGAGCACCACGCGCGCGCCTCGCTGCTTCAGCAGCGTCGCATAGCGCGCAAATTGGATTGTGTCGCCGAAGCCTTGTTCATGGTGCACAAAGATCGTCTTGCCTTCGATCGGGGCATCGCCAAGCCACAATGGCTGTGGATACGTGCGTAACTTCTTAATTCCCTCTCCTCGCTTCCAGCGCCATTCATATTGTTGCCAGCCGCGCGAAAAATTTCCGAGGCGTAGGAGCAACAAGGCCTCGTTCCATTGTGCGTCGACATAGTCGGGCCTGATTGCGACCGCGCGGCTGGTATTTGCCAACGCCTCTTGTTGACGGCCCAAAAAGGCGAGAGAACGACCTCGATTGTTGTGTACTTCGGCGAATTCAGGATTAATCGCAAGCGCCCGATCGTAACATGCTACGGCATCTTCATGACGGCCGAACTTTTGCAGAACATTGCCGCGATTGTTGAGCGCTTCGACAAAATTTGGCGCAAACGAAAGCGCGCGATCATAACTTGCTAGTGCCTCTTCCGGTCGATCCAACCCATCTAACGCGATACCACGATTATTGTGAGCTCTGAAATGATTTGGCTTGATAGTAAGCACTCGGTCAAAATCTTTAAGCGCCTCCTCATGGCGGCCTAACTTCCGCAATACGCTGCCGCGATTATAAAGCGCATCGACGTGGCCGCCCTTAATTTCTAACGCACGGTCGAAAGCTTCGAGCGCTTCCAGGTCGCGGCCAAACTTTTCCAATACAGCGCCACGATTATTGTGAGCCTCCACCCACCGCCGCTTAAGGGACAGTACGAGATCGAGGGCAGCGAGCGCTTCCTCATCCCGGCCGAGCGAATTTAGCACTATACTGTAGTTCAGCAGAACTTCCGGCGATTTCGGTCGAGTCTGCAGCGCGGCCGACATCAACCGCAGCGCGCCGGAAAGATCCCCGCGCTGCTGTTTTATGAGACCCAGCATATGGAGCGCCTCGAAATAGTCGGGGCGCACCGCAAGCACGTCGGAATAGAGTTTTTCAGCTTGCGGCAGTTTCCCCTGACGGTGGAAGTCGAGCGCCGTCTGGATCGACTGAGGAATGCTCAAAGTTTTGGCGGTCTGCAAAAGCGTCATGGCTTTCAAGCGGTGGCCGGATACGACCGGACGTTCAATAAGCCGAAATCGCTAAGACCTCGTTAACCATCCCATTTAACCGATACGTAGCATTCCGTAGGGATACTGCTTCGAACCGTTCATGGGGAACGGAAATCCAGGAAGGATTCTACAATGAGTAGCGTTACTCTCTCCGCAGGCGTGCGTCAGAACCTGCTTTCGCTGCAAAGCACGGCCGACCAGTTGTCGGTCACGCAGAACCGCCTTGCCACCGGCAAGAAGGTCAACTCGGCGCTCGATAACGCCAACGAGTACTTCACGTCGCAAGCGCTCGACAATCGCGCGAACTCGCTGAGCAGCCTGCTCGACGGTATCACCAATGGCGTGAATACCATCCAGGCTGCCAATAACGGCATTTCGGCGATCACCAAGCTGGTGCAGTCTGCACAGTCGCTCATCACCCAGGCCCAGCAAACGACGGATACGACCGTCCGTGCGAGCCTTGCGACCCAGTACGGTGCCACTCTCACCCAGATCGACCAGCTCGCTGGCGACTCGGGCTATAATGGCATCAACCTGCTGAGCGGCAACAGCCTCACCCTGACCCTCAACGAAACCGGCACTTCAAGCGCGACAATCTCTGGCGTTACCGATACTTCGGCCGGCCTCTCGATTTCGGGTGCTAGCAGCGCTTGGGCAGGTGACACGGATATTGCCGCGGCGGCGACGCAGCTAACGGCAGCGCTGACGACGCTCCAGTCTCAGTCGGCTTCGCTGTCTTCAAGCTTGTCGACCATTCAGATCCGCTCGGACTTCACTAAGGCTACGATCAATACCCTGCAGACCGGCGCAGACTCGCTTGTGGCAGCCGATAGCAACGAGGAAGGCGCCAACTTGCTGGCGTTGCAGACTCAACAGTCGCTGTCGACCACCGCTCTGTCGTTGTCCGCACAGTCCGACAAGAACGTGCTCAAGTTGTTCGGCGGCTGATCCTAGAACGCTGCCAGCTAACAACGCGACGGCGGGGCCCATTGCCCCGCCGTTATTTTTTTAACCGTTCGTTAACCCTGCGCCGCAAACATGCGGGGATATGCCGATGGAGTTCGCATGGCCCTGAAGGTCGAACTAAAGCCCGGCGAGCGCATCTTCATCGGCGAATGTGTCATCACCAATGACGATCAGCGCACCCGGCTGCTGATCGAAGGCACCGCGCCGGTGCTGCGCGAAAAAGACATCATGACCGCGGAGCGAGCCGATTCGCCGGCCAAACGCATCTATCTCGCTGTGCAATTGATGTACACCTCGCGCGATCCACAGATCCATCATGAGGTTTATTTCGCGCTTATCCGCGACATCGTGCAGGCCGCGCCGAGTACCTGGGTCTACATTGAAATTATCAATAATCATATCTTAAGGGGCGAATTGTATAAGGCACTCAAGCATTCCAGAAAATTGATCGAATACGAGCAGGAGCTACTTCGCAATGCAGCATGCGGCGCAAGCCTACAAAAAAGCAGCCAATGAAACAGCGAGTTCACGTGAGCTAGAAGCGACGCTTTTGCTTAAGTCAGCGGCGCGGATTCAATCGATCCGCGACGGCTGGGAAGGCCGCCAAGTCGATCTCACCGACGCGCTGCTGTTCAATCGCAGGCTTTGGACGTTCTTCATTTCTTCGCTGACCCGCGACGATAATCCGTTGCCGATCGAAGTCCGGCGCAACGTTATCAATCTCGGCGTGTTCGTGATCAACCGCACGATTAAATTGTCCGGCGATCCGAAACCGGAAGGCCTCGGCGCCTTGATCAATATCAATCGCCAACTCGCCGCCGGCCTGCTCGGCCGCGCCTGAGGCCGGCGCGCCTCTATAAAATCGATCGAAACGCACGATGCCCGGCCGATGAGCCGGGCATTTTGCATTCTGGCCGCGCCGCCTGCGGGAGATTATCCGGTTACGGGCGAAAGATAATTGAGCAGGTTGAGCTGCGACATGCGCGCCGTCGTCGACAGCGATGCCGACAGGCTTGTCTGCAGCGACAGGATTTGCTCGCCAACCGTGGTCGTATCCACGCCCTCGATCGATTGCAGCATGTCGCTCAACGTCGCGGACGTTTGCTGGTGTTGCGTTTGCGCATTGGCCATCGCGGTTTGTGCATTCGCGAGACTGGCCTCGATGTCGTCGATGTTTTGCGTACCTGGCGGGATGCTTAACGCGGAATATACGCGATTGCTGAGCGCGGAATAGCTCGCCGCGGCGTTCGGGTCGCTGGTCGAGTAGGTGGTCGCCGCGAGAGTCGCGACATTCTGCACGATCCAGCGGATGCCCTGTTCGTTGGCTTGCGTTCCGTAGGACACAGTCGTCGAAGCATCGATGCGGGCGGTCGCGCTCGAGCGCGCCGATCCGGGTCCGTCATTGCCGGTGTACCAGAAAACGGTATTTGCCGGTGTGCCGTCCACCAGCGCCGTCGCGGTCGCTGGCGAACCGCTGACGCGTTGCGGCGGATCATCGAAAAAATTATTGGATGCGGCAACCGCGGAAGCCGCCGACAGCGACGTACTGCCGATCTGGCTTACGCCCGCGGTGAGCGCAGCTTGAAGATTGGCCGCGGTCGCGGCCGGCGTCGCACCGATGGTAAATTGATTGGCGCCGGGCGTTGTCGAAGTCGTCGCCGTGCAGCTGCAAGGTCTGGCTCGTGCCATCGGGCAGCGCGAACGTGTAGGTGATGCTGTCGCCACTATTGGGATTACTGGCGCCGAGCGCGACCGAAATCGCCGCCGGCGATCCAGCCGGACCCGTCACCGTGGCGCCGGTGAGCGACGAACTGACGCCGGAAAGTTTCAGACCGAAAGGCGAATTGGCGGCGTCCTCGCTGACCGCGACCGTCGATCCCGAAGCGGCGGGAATAACCAGCCGGCCAAGCCCGTCGGCGCCAAGATCGGCCTGATTGCGCTCGGCAATCACCTGCTTGAGCCCGGCCTGCGCACCGTTGCCATTTAGAATGTGGTCGGTGGTGTCGACCGCTGGCTGATTAAGCGCGCTGCCAGAGAACAGATAGCCGTTGCCGCCCTGCGAATTGAGCGCGCTGACGATCTGATTGAGCTGGTCCTGCGCCGTTTTTTGCACCGTGGTCTGGCCGGTGCCGTCGATGGCAAAATTGCCTTGTTGCACCGTGGAAGCCTGCACCGTGCTGCCGACGCTTGCGATCTGCTGCAGCACCGATTGCTGCAAGGCGACCGTCGTGCCGACGCTGGTGATGGTGTCGTTATAGCTGCTCAGTGCGGCCAATTGCGCATTCATGGCGATGGCAATGCCGCCTTGCGAACCAAGCCCGGCATAGCTGTCGGCCTTTTGTCCGGTGCCAAGTTGGCGCTGCAGGTCGTTGAGCTGATTATCGAGACTCAAGACCGACTGCAGGAGCGGCGAAACATTGGCTGACACATTTGATACCGACATTATTTCCTCACTCACATTATCTGCATCAGTGAATCCAACATCGCCTTCACAGTCGACATGACCCGCGCATTCGCGCTATAGGAATTCTGCAGCGAAAGCAGGTTCGCCATTTCAGTATCGATGTTGACCGCCGACGTAGCATTGAACCGCGTCTGCAGGGCGTTGACGACGATGTCCTGGCCGGTTTGCAAATTGGTCGCGGCATTTGCCGCCAGGCTTTGCGAACTCACCATCTGGCTCATATAGTCCGACAAGGTTCCCTGGAACGGCGAACTGGTGCCGCCTATGCCAGTCGCCGGCGAAAACACCAGGGGGGCGCTGACCAGCTGATTGTAAATAAAGTTCGGCCGGGTCGCGTCGCCGGCCGCCGTCGAGCTTTGGTAGGCGGAGAGCTTGCTCGGATCGGCGATTAGCGCGGCGTTGACGGTGATGCGCCCGGCATAGCCGGTGCTCTCCGAACCATAGGCGTTGACGGCGCCGGTGTAGGCCGTGTTGCCGTCGGTGAACAGCGGCAGCGCCGCCGAACCGCTGGTCAGCGAAGTCGCCGTCGTTGTGGTCGAGACGGAATTGACAGTGACCGTACCCGGTACAGTGGTGAGCACGCGCAGCGTGGTGCCGGACGTATTGGAGAATTGCAGCCCGGTCGCGCCCAGCGCCGCATTAAGTTGGGCCGCAACGGAGGCGGGCCCACCGGAAAAATTGACGCCGACAACGGTGTCATTGGGATCCGCCGTTACCGAATTCGACAACGGCAGCGCCGCCGGATCGTCCACGCGCATGATCGTGATGTTGTGCGCGACGTTAGACGAATCGGTGTAACTGACCTGGACCGTATTGCCGGCCGACATGCCGCCGATGTCGGTATCGAAGCCGGCAAAGCCCGGCGGCGACACCGCTGTGCCGGGCGTCGTCGTGTCCGAGAGCGCGCTCGACATATTCGAGGCGATCGCATCGACCTGGGTCTGCGCCTGCACCAGGACGCTGTCTCGCATGTTGAGATAGCCGGCGATTTCGCCGGAGCGAATACTGCCGCTGGCGACAAGATCTTGAGTTTGCCCCGACGGCGACACCAGGGTGATCGTGCTGAGCCCGCTTTTGGTCGGGTCGGCGTTGTATTGCGTCGTAGGCGTGATCGTGCCGGTCGGCGAAAAGCTGAGCTGCGAGGCCTGCGTCCCGACCAGTTGCGCACCCGAGCCGGTGAAAACGCTCACCTGGTTATTGCTGCCCTGGACGACGCGGATGTCCATCAGCTTGGACACTTGATCGATATATTGGTCGCGCTGGTTTTCGAGCGTCGCGGCGGTGGTGTCGTCCTTGCTGCCGTTGCCCAGTTGCTGATTGATATTCGCGATTTGTGTCAGGGCGTTGTTGACCGTCTGAACATCGTTGGCGATGCCCTGGTCGGCCTGGCTGCGCAGCGTCTGGATACTGGCAGTCGCGCTGTTGAGTTGCTGCGCCAAGGCTTGCGCGGCGCTGACCGTCTGGCTTTGCGCGGCGGCCGAATTCGGCGAGGTCGAAAGCGCCTGAACGGCGGTCGTGAAATTGTTGAAGGTCGAGTCGAGCGTGACGCTGGAACCTGGCTGGCCGTAGACCTGCTGAAGTTGCTGATAGAAACTGGCTTTGATGTCGGCGTAACCGCCGCCCGATGTTTCCGAGCGCAACTGCGTTTGAACGAATTGATCGAGCACGCGGTTGATCGAGGCGATCTGGACGCTGTCGCCGGCCGTGCCGGTACTGACCGCTGACCTGGGACGCGGTTTGCTTGACGTAGCCCGGCGTATTGGCATTGGCGACGTTGCCGGCGACGATTCCAATGTTCGTCTGCGTGACATTGAGGCCGGCCAACGAGGTCGCGAGCGCTTGCGTTAGACCCATTTTGTTGGCCCCGTCACGCGGCTTAACGATTTATGCCAGGCGCTCACTGGCAATTATCGAATGATGTTCAGCAAATCTTGCGACATCTGATTTGCCGTCGTGATCACCTTGGTATTGGCGGAATAGGCCTGCTGGGTCACGATCAGCTTGGTGAATTCCGTGGCGATGTCCGTATTGGAGGATTCCAGCGATTGCCCGACGATGGAGCCGGATGCTCCGGCCAGCGCCGGCCCGGACTGTTCGGTTTCCTGGTAGGCGCCGCCATCCAAGGATTTAAGGTTGTCGGGACTGTTGAAGTGAACCAGCGGGACCTGCGCCAAGGCGACATTCTGGCCGTTCGAGAACGTCCCGGTAATCGTGCCGTTTGTTCCAACTGCGATGGTCTGCAACTGGCCGGCCGGATAGCCGTTCTGCTGCATGCTGTTGACGGTCGTATTGCCGCTGGCGCTGGCGAATTCAGTGATGCTGCCTGTCGGGCTCTTGAGCGTGATACTGCCGAGCGAGACACCATCGATGGTGACGTTGTTGAGCGGCAGGTTGGTAATGGGCGGATTCAACTGGCCGTTCGCGCCGAAGGTGAAATCTGTGCCGGTATTTTGCCAAGCGACCTGCGACCCGGTCGCGGTCGAGTTCGTCTGGTAGAATAATTCCCAGGTATCCGCGCCGCCATTGGCGACGCTGTCGGTTTTTGCCCACCGAAGCTGGAGATTGGCCGCCGTTCCATTCGAATCGTACATCGTGACCGATCCGCCATCGACGGATTCATTGACGAAGGTCGAAACGTCGCTTCCCACCACGGTCCCGGTTCCAGCGAGCCGTCGGGTCGGTTCCGAAATCGGCCGGGTTGAGCAGTTCTGAATTCGGAACCGTAGCGCTATAGGCCGCGGTCGAAGGCGTTGTCGGCAAGTTTATGCCGTAAGTGACCTGCGTCGTCGCGCTGGCCGGCAAGAAGTTATTTTGGAATTGTAGCGGCCCGGAAACGCTGCCGATGGCTTGACCCGTGGTCGGGTCGATCGGAATGCCGTCGAGATAATAGCCGGCGCCGTTGACTAGATAGCCCTGCGAATTGAGCTGGAAGTCGCCACGCCGGGTATAGCTGTCGACGCCGCCGAAGACCGGCGTGGTCGCGTTATAACTGGTGGGCGACTGCACGACGAAGAAGCCGTTGCCGTTGATCGCCATGTCGGTTCCCGAGGTCGCGGTCTGGATCGCGCCTTGCACCGAATTGGTTGTTACCGAACTGGACATAACGCCGCCGGCTACTTGCTGCGACGGCACCGAACTTCCCGGAATCAGATCCGCGAAGTTGGTGTTCATGCCCTTGTAGGCAATCGTCTGCGAATTCGCGATGTTGCCGGATATATTCTGCATGGCGAAAGCTTGCGCCTGCAAACCACTTACCGCCGAGGTCAACGCGTCGAACAAACCCATGACTTCATCTCCACAATCGGGACCAGCAGCGCACCAGCGCCGCAGACACTTCCTCATGGGAGACATCGCAATCGCCGTGCCACAGTTTTTATATAATAATATCAATAGCTTATAACGAAACGGCGGCCCCAAATGGGCCGCCGTGCCGGGTTTTTTCTGCCCTTATGCGGCAGATTTTGCCTAATGGTTCAGGTCGAGCCCGCGGCGCCCGGCACGAATTTCATCGCCACGCCGTTCATGCAGTAACGAAGTCCGGTGGGCTTGGGGCCGTCGTCGAACACATGGCCGAGATGGCCTTCGCAGCGGCTGCAATGCACCTCGGTGCGCGTCATGAAGAAGGAACGGTCGCTCGTGGTTCCGACCGCGCCCGCCAGCGGCTGATAGAAGCTCGGCCAGCCGGTGCCGCTCTCGAATTTGGTATCGGACGAGAACAGCGCGAGATCGCAGCCGGCGCATTCGAAAGTGCCCTTGCGCTTTTCGTGATTGAGCGCGCTGGTGCCGGCGCGCTCGGTGCCGTGCTTGCGCAGCACGTAATATTGCGCTTCGTCGAGGCGCTTGTGCCAATCGGCGTCGCTCAGATGCTTGAAGTCGATGGTGGTGTCGGTTGTTGTTGTCATTGTTCCTGCCAAAGCTCCTTTCGGGTCAGACTTACTCCAGGCCGCGAATGCGCCAAGCGCAACGCCGGCCGTCAACAGGGTCCGCCGGTTCATCATATCAGCTGTCTCCCTTGTGCGAGCCCCATAACTGCTCCAGCCGCTGATCGCGGCCGCAATTCCAGCGGTAGAACTTATATTTCGTCGGATTCTTGATGTAGAAATCCTGGTGATATTCCTCGGCCGGGTAGAAAGCACCGGCGTCCACAATTTGCGTATAGATCGGCACTTTGAGTTCGGCCTCGACCTTCTTCTTGGAGGCCTCCGCCAAGGCGCGTTCCTGCGCGTCGTGCACGAAAATCGCGGTGCGGTACTGGTTGCCGTGGTCGCAGAACTGCGCATCCTTCACGGTTGGATCGACGTGGTGCCAGTAGTAGGTGAGCAGGTGCTCGTAAGACACCTTGGCGGGGTCGTAGATCACCTGCACCGACTCGGCATGGCCGGTGCCGCCGGCCGAGACCTGCTCGTAACTGGGATTGGCGACATGGCCGCCGGTGTAGCCCGACGTGGTCGAGATCACGCCCTTCACATGGTCGAAATCGGATTCGGTGCACCAGAAGCAGCCGCCCGCGAAAGTCGCGACCGCCTGCCCGGCCGCCGGTTTCGGCAATGGCGCCATTTGCGCGCAAGCCACGCCCGCGGCGGCAATGACCAAAGTGAGAGCGAGCAATAGACGGCGCATTGAGAACCCTCCCGAATTACCAGCTGCCAAGCTTTTCTTGGCCCTCAGATAGTGTATTTGCGCATAAGCGCCATTCAACTTGCCATCACTCCGCCATCACGTTTCCGCCAAGACCTAAATTGCGCTAGGATGGCCCGCAAAATCGAGGAAAATCATGCGTTTTGAAGGCACCAAGGCCTATGTGGCGACCGACGATCTCAAGATCGCGGTCAATGCGGCCATCGCTTTGGAGCGGCCTTTGCTGGTCAAAGGCGAGCCCGGCACCGGCAAGACCGTGCTGGCGCTCGAAATCGCCAAGGCCGTCGGCGCGCCGCTCTTGGAATGGCACGTCAAATCCACCACCAAGGCCATGCAGGGCCTCTATGAATATGACGCGGTATCGCGGCTACGCGACAGCCAGCTGGGCGATGCGCGCGTGCAGGACATCCGCAACTACATCAAGCGCGGCAAATTGTGGGATGCCTTTGTCGCCGACGAGCGCCCGGTGCTCCTCATCGACGAGATCGACAAGGCCGATATCGAATTCCCCAACGACTTGCTGCTCGAACTCGACCGCATGGAATTCTTCGTCTACGAGACCGGCGAAACCGTGAAGGCGCGCCGCCGGCCGATCGTTATCATTACTTCGAACAACGAGAAGGAATTGCCGGACGCGTTTTTGCGCCGCTGTTTCTTTCACTACATCCGATTTCCCGACGCCGACACCATGAACGCGATCATCGAGGTGCATTTTCCGGGCATCAAACAAAGATTGGTCAGCGAGGCGCTCAAGCTGTTCTACGAAATCCGCGACGTGCCGGGCATCAAGAAGAAGCCTTCGACGTCGGAATTGCTCGATTGGCTCAAATTGCTGATGGTCGAAGATATCGGCCCTGAGATTTTGCGCGAGCGTGATCCGAAGAAACTCATTCCGCCGCTGCATGGCGCCTTGCTCAAGAACGAGCAGGATGTGCATCTTTTTGAGCGTCTCGCATTTATGGCGAGACGCGACGGACGCTGACAAGCAGCGTCCTATGTGTTCGGGCGGCTGGCGTTTATGGCGCGGAGAGAGAGAAGGTAGCTGCTCTTCACCCTCCCCCTTGTGGGGAGGGTAAGTAAGAAAGTAGCCAACGCTTCGCTGCCCATGTTCTTTGCGGCGCCGGGTGCGCTGTCTTCCCTCTTCCTTCCCCCTCAAAAAATCGAGGGGATGGAGCACCGAGTGGCGCACCAGTCTTGCAGTAGCCGCGTTCCCTCACGAGAACGCGGGCGCCTCTCGGCGCTCCATCGCGGCGTCTCACGAGGTCCGGTCCGCGCTTTCGGCCAGGACTCCCCCCGGGACTAACCTCTTTGGGCCCACGCCGTCAGCGAGCTCCTCGCAGGGCACCCTAGTGTGCGCGCAGACAAGTTTACGCAGTCTGCGCAAGCTTGACTGCGTTGCGGAGTCCGGCCCCGCCCGAGCGCGGAGGATACGTTGTCCTCCGCCCGCGGGCGCCACACCACCGATACCCCGTTGCCGGAGTCGGCCTGGAAGGAAGCTTGTGCCTGATCTCCGGCACGTTTCTTCTCCCGTAGCTCCATCATCGCAACGTCTCGCGAAGACGCCCTCGATGAGCCAGGCGGGGTGGAATATGGGCCTATTGTGGGATTAAAGTCTAGAGACGGTTTTGCTTTTTTCTTCCTTCCTCCCTCTCCCCTTGCGGGAGAGGGGGAAGAAGAAGCTAAGAGAAAAGAAAGCCCGCTATTGTTTGTCCGGCTTATCCGGCGCGTCGGCGTCGGGCGCCGGTTCAGCGGGCTTGTTTTCGGCCGGCTTGTTTTCGGCCGGCTTGGCGGGTTTCTTGGCCGCGGTCTTTCTTCTCGGGCTTTGGCTCCGGCAATTTCACGATCGCGTCGCTCGCGGCTTCGCCTTCCGGTTTTTCCAGCCAGCCCTGCTCCTTGGCATAGGCGACGAACTTGGCGCCGATGGCGCGGCCGAGCTTGCGCGACTGCCCCTCGACATCGGGCGAAAGCTTTTCGGGCGCGGCTTTTTCCGCCGTCAGCGCCGAAGCAATCGCGGCGTTTTGCGCGGCCGCTTGCTTGGCGTTGCCCGCCCCGCCGCCGCCGCTGCCGGTATCGGCGCTAAAGGCGGTCAGCTGTTTTTTGCCGCCGAAGGCGAAATGCGACACCGTCATGTCGGCGATGACGACGCCGCCGCGGCCATTGCCAAAGCCGACCTGGCCTTTCGAGGGATCGCGCGGATCCGGCTTGATCGCGGCGACCTCCGGCGTGCCGTGCAGCTTGCCGCTGAAAACCACCGTATCGTCCTTCTGCGTTATCGAATCCTCAGTGCCGGGCTGAGCGTCGAGCCCGGCGTCGCGCAAACTCGCGACGATCGAGGCAACGATTTCGTCATTGACGCGCTCGGCCGTGCGCTGCTTGCGCTCGAAGGTCGGGAACGAGCCGATCTTGCGCTCCAGCCGCGCTGTGTAGCCGCGGTCGATCGGCACCACCTCGGAAGCAAACACGAAGTCCGTGACAATGATGGTCTTGGGCCGCGCGACCGAACCGCCGCCGCCGAACGAGGCGAACGGGTTGCCGCCCTGCTCGGCGCAGCCGGTCAACAAGAGCGTGGCAAGGCAGGTGACAAGGCCAATGAAACCTAAACGCATGGAATTAAACCGCTTGCCGGAATGGGGGAATTTTGCCGCCGAGATTACCACAGCGCCTCGCTGTCGAACGAATAAGTCGCGCCCGTCCCCACCTGAATCTGGCCGGGAACCCTACTCGGCTGCTGCTTGGCCCTCATTTTGGCCGCTACGCGCGGCCTGGCGTTGGCGCTTTCGCGCCTCGCGGCGAAGTCTCGCCCGCTCGCGATAGCGCGCCAGACCCTGTGCGAGCCTATCGGCGGGCCGCGTTCCCCAATAAAGGCCCTGCGCCACGACGCTGCCGAGCAAGCCGCCGGCCCAGACCAGTTCATAGGGCGCAAACAGCCGCCAGGTCTGGTCGCCCTCGACCATGCCGCGCGCCACCAGTTCGCCGCCCATGGCCGACGTATTGAGCCCGTGCCCGCCAAAGCCGCTCGCCAGCCAGACGCCGCGCTCGATCTCGCCGACCTGCGGCATGCGGTGGACGGTGCGCCCCAAAGTGCCGCGCCACAGATGCGCGACTTCGATTTTGCCCAAGCCCGGGAAAATTGCGTCTGATGTCGGCGACTAGCCCGCGCTTGATCCAGCGCGGATCGGCTTGCCAGGCGCGCATGCGGCCGGACCATTGGAGTTTCTACCGGATTTGCGCCGCCGACGACGCGGTAATGATTATCGGCGCGGTTGGTGTCGCTGATGGCGCCGCGGTAGCGCACCAGTTCATCCAGCGCGGGCCCCAGCGGCTGCGTCACCATCACGAAAGTCGAGACCGGCAAAAGCGTCGCGGAAAGCCGCGGCATCAGCGCGCCGAGATCGACATTGCCGGCGAGCACGACATGGCCGGCGCGCACATTGCCGTTGGGCGTGCCGATACGTTTGCGCACGCCGCCGGTATCGATGCTGGTCGCGGGCGAGCCCTCGAAAATGCGCGCGCCCGCTTTTTCGGCGAGTGCGGCCAGGCCAAGCGCGTAATTAAGCGGATGGATGTGGAACGCGGTGGGGAAATGCACGGCGCTGAAATAGCGCGGGTTGACGAGTTGCTCGCGCACTTGCGCAGGCTGCCAAAGTTCGACCTGGGCGCCGATCCAGCGTAGCCGCTCGACATACGTGCGCTGGTCCTTGCCGTCATCGGTCTTGGAAATATGCAGCCAGCCGGGCTGCGGATCGACGCCCGGCAAAGCGGCGTCGGCAATCGTGCGCCGCACATAGTCGAGGCCCTGCTCCGAAAGCGCCCACAGCTCCTTGGCACGATCGAGCCCGACGCGTTCGACCACGTCGTCGATATGCGCGCCAAAACCGGGCAGCACGAATCCGGTATTGCGCCCGGAGGCGGCGCCAGCCACGCGGTTGGCCTCCAATACCGCCACCGACCAGCCGCGCTGCGCGATCTCGCGCGCCGCCGTGAGGCCGGCCAGGCCGGCGCCAACGACGCAGACATCGACGTCGAGATCGAAATTGAGACTTGGGCGCGCCGGGCTTGCAACCCGCGTCGCCTCGTACCAGCCGGCCGCCTGGCTGTCCGCTTCCATAGGATCGGTGTCGCTCATTCTAACCTGTTATCTAATTTTCGGCGCTCTGGCCACGCCGTGGCCGGACACCTTATAACGGGCCATGCGCCTGATGCTGCTACGCCACGCCGTGGCCGAGCCTTCCGAACCGGGCCTGCAAGACCGCGCCCGCGTGCTGGTCGAGCGCGGCCGCAAGGACGCCGCCAAGATCGGCGCCTATATGGCGGGACACGGCTTTACGCCCGACCGCGCGCTGGTGTCGCCGGCCGCGCGCACGCAGGAGACCTGGAAATACGTCGCCGCCGGTTTTAGTTCGCCGCCCGCGGCAGTGCCGGCGCCCGCGCTTTACGACGCCACGCCGCATGCCATTTTCGACCTCATCAAGGCGGCACCCGCTGCCGCCACGACGCTGCTGCTGGTCGGGCATAATCCCGGCTTGCATGAGGCCGCCGTGACGCTGGTCGCCACCGGCGATATCGACACGCGCGCGCGGCTGCGGGAGAAATTGCCGACGTCGGGCCTCGTCATCATCGAATTCGCCTTCGACGATTGGGCCAAGCTTCATCCGCAGTCCGGACGCCTGGAGCGTTTCGTGTCGCCGAAATGGCTCGAAGCCGCGACGAATTAGAATTAGGGCGTGTATCAATAAATTAGTATGCGTGTCCGCATACGTTTGAAGGCGAACCCAAAGCCGCATTTGGCTTGGCGTTTATGCGTTCGCGCTCTATCCGACTTTACCCGCGAGCGAAAACATGCCATGATGGCGCCTCGCAGCGAAGTCTGGGGAACGCTGTCATGTACAAATGTATCCTGGTGCCGGTCGATCTGGCCGATACCGATTTGGCCAAGCCCGCCATCGAGACCGCGGTCGCCATGGCCAAGATTTCCCATGGCTCGGTGCGGCTGGTGAATGTGCTGCCGATGACGCCGGTGATGCTGGCGGAATATGTGCCGCCGGATTTCGACGTTCAGCAACGCAAGGCGTCGGAAGAAGCGCTCGGCCTCATCGCCAAGGAATGCGGGCTTGAGCCGTCGCATGTGTCGTGGACGGTGCGGCAAGGCGGCATCTATCACGAGGTGCTCGAACAGGCGAAGGCGATCAATGCCGACTTGATCGTGATGAGTTCGCACCGCCCCGCCATGCGCACTTATTTTCTCGGCTCCAATGCCGGGCATGTCGTGCGTTACGCAAAATGTTCGGTGCTGG
This sequence comes from uncultured Alphaproteobacteria bacterium, assembly GCA_963807665.1. Classification (GTDB taxonomy): domain Bacteria; phylum Pseudomonadota; class Alphaproteobacteria; order Rhizobiales; family Xanthobacteraceae; genus Pseudolabrys. Next base: position 29,527 of record CAWEDE010000057.1, read on the forward strand.
TGGTGCGCGGCTAAGGCCGCTTGCACATTGGTATTAAATCGAACGGTGCGCCGAATATTTTTACGTCGATTTTATTCGAAATATATTTTGCGGCGACCTTACCGATATTTAATTCGCGCGAACCTTGCCGCGCGCTGCCGCCTCCGTCTTAATTCGCGCGGGGCTGCCGTCAGCGAATCAATTTATTCATGCACGGGACCGGCGCACGCATCCAAAATACCATTCGCAATGCTGGGGCGCCAATTTTGGTCATTGGATTTCCGGGTCTCGGCGATCTGGTGCGCTGCCATTCCTTGATCCAGATGATCGCGGAGCAATATCCGGACCGGCCGATCGATATTGTCGCACGCCGTCCCGTCGTCGAGATCGCCGCCTTCATGCCGCAAGTGCGCGATGCGATCGGCGAGGATTTCCAGCATGGCCAGCTCAATCCAATGGCGCGCCTGGCGCTGGCCAAAAATTTGCGCGGCCGCGGCTACCAGACCGCCTATGTGGTGCCGAGTTCGTTCAAGGCCGCGCTGGTGCCGTTTCTCGCGCGAATTCCGGAACGCATCGGCTGGTCGCAAGAATTACGGCTGCCGCTCTTGAGCGAGCCGCGGTTCGGGATGCGGCGAATGTCGCGCATGGTCGACCGCATCTGCTGGCTCGGCATTAGCGGCGCAAACGCCGCGCCGGCGATTTGGCCGGAGCCGTGCCTGCAAGTGCCGGCGTCCCACCGCGCCGAATTCGAACAGCTTCGGCAAAAATCCCGCGCGAAGGCGCCGGTCGTCGCGATCGCGCCCGGCTCATCGGACTCGCGCAAAAACTGGCCGGTGGAGAATTATGCGGCGATCGCGCGCCGCTGCGCCGATGCCGGCTGCACGGTCTGGATCGTCGGCTCCATCGCCGAGCGCAAATTGCTGGCAGCCATCGGGAAAACCGCGCCGGTGCGCGATCGCCTGACCAACTCCTTGACGACGCTCGCGCTCAACATTGCCGCCGCCGACATTTTCGTCGGCAACGATTCCGGCCCGCTGCACATCGCGGCCGCGTTCGGCAAACCCTGCGTCGGTGTTTTCGGGCTGACCGACGCCGCGATCAACGCACCCATCAACAATGTCGTGAAAGTGGCGGTGCCGGAATTCGCCATTGCGCGAACCTCCAAGGCCGCGGTTCACTGGCCCTCGCTCGAACCGGTCATCCGACGCCTCGACCGCGCCATCGGTTCGGTGCAGCGCTTGCCCCAGGCGGGCTAAAGCAGCCGCGAGCCCCTAGCCTTTCGGCAACAGCGTCGTCGGCAAGGCATCCGGCCGATAGACGCCCGGCACATTGCGGCGGAAGAAATTTCCGCCTTGCGACAAAAATAAAATACAGAAGACGCCGATAAAAGCCGCCCCGCCCAAGGCTTGCGCTTGCAGCGCCCGCACGATCAAGGCGAGCAGTCCGAGCGTCACGCCGGCGAATACAACAAGACCCGGCCAATAGACCAGCGGATGGCTGCCGCGCTCAAAACGCGCATGGATGCCGGCTTGCGCGATGCGGGCATGCAATTCGCGCACGAATGCCGCATAGGGTCCATCGAGCCGCTCCTGCACGACCATGCTTTTCCAGGAACAGGATACGATTTGCAGCTTGGGCGCGTTGTCGGCCCAGATTTCGGTGACAAAGCGCTGCGTCTGCATGTTGGCGGGCCGGAACGACAGGCGGATGCGGCGGATATCGCGTAACGCCACGCGGCCGGTTTTGCGTCCGGCCTCCCATTCGAGGCCGCCAGCGGTAAGCTTGAATTCCCAGGGCGCCCCCAACAGCGAGGGCCGGTAGGCATAGGCCGCCACGTCCGCGCCCAGCGAAGTTAAATCGTTGCTCATGTATAACTTCCCGATGGCAATGGCGTGCGGCCGGCGAATTCTCCCGCAAAACCGGCGCTTTTCGACGATGGCGCTATGCACAGGTGGGGAGTGGCGCAAAACGCCACGCATGTTTCAATCGCCATCGGTCTAGACTATCCTAATTGTGGCTGGTTTCGTGGCGTTTCAGGGTTAGGGGCGTTGTCATGGCGAAGTTTTCGGACCTGTTTGGCCGCAAAGGTGGCGAGGCCGACAATGGCCCATCGCGGGTCGCCAATAAAATGGGAAATGGCAATGGCAACGGCGGCCCCATCCATGTCGAGAGTTTTTCGGATGTCGGCTCGCGCATGGGCGAGGAAAACGAGGCACTGCGCAATCTCCTAAGCGACACCGGCCGCAAGATCGGCGAGCTCGACGAGCTCAAGGAAGCCTTCGACAAGATCGTCGCTCCGTTCAACAGCACTTTGCGCGCGCTGGAAAAGGAAAAGTCGCAGACGCTGGGTCTGTCCGGCATGCTGGAGGAGTCGCGCGCGGCCTATGACACGCTGCGCACCGAATTCTACCAGATCGAACGCAAGGCCACCGCGCTCGAAGCCGAGTCCGAAAAGCTGCGCGAGGATCTCGAACTGTCGCGCGAATCCAACCGCGGGCTGGAAAGCGCGCAGATCGAACTCACCAACGACATCAACGCCCGCAACAGCCAGATCGGCCAGCTCGAGCGCAATTTGGCGCAGGAAAGCGCCGAGCGCCGCTCGATCGGCAAATCCCGCCGCGCCTTGCAAGACCAGTTCGACGGCGCCGAAAAGCGTATTGGCCAACTCGAAGGCGAATTGGCCGCCGCGCGCGAGAAATTGGCGCTGCTCGAAGACGAGAAGCGCTCGCTGCAAGTCGCGGTCGATTCCGCGCTCAACGAAACCGCCCGCCTGTCCCGCCGGCTCACGGAAACCGAAAATACCCTGACCGCCGCCCGCGCCCAGCTCGGCAAGGTCGAATCGAGCTTTGCCGAGGCCTATGCCGAACGCGGGCGCCTGGGCGCCGCGCTCGACGAAGCCAAGGAACATCACCAGACCGAGCGTAGCAGCCTCAATATGCGGCTCGACGCGCTGCAGTCGCGCGCCGCCACCGCCGAACGGCTATTGTCGGAAGCCCGCCAAAACCTGCTCGCCCGCACCGAAGAAGTGCGCGCTTTCGACCGCAAATCGGTGGAAGCCATCATCGCGCGCAATAATTCGGATAAGCGGCTGGCGCAAGTCGAAGCCTCGCAAGAGGCGCGCGAGCGCCAGGTCAAGGATCTCGAAGCGGCGCGCGCCGCGCTCACCGAACGCAACAATGCCGTCGCCAAGGCGCTTAAGACACGCGAGACCGCGCTCGCCCGCGCCGAAGAAAAGATCGCGGCCTTGACCGAACGCAACGGCCATCTGGAAGCCGACGTGCAGGTCAGCCGCACCAATATCGAAAAGCGCGTCGAGGATCTCAATTCGGCTTTGCAGCGCGAGCGAATGGAACGCGCGGTGGTCGAAGGCGCGCTGGAAGCCGCGCGCAAGGATAATTCACGCCTGCAAAGCGAAGTCGGCGCGCTGCGCTCGACGCTGCGGCGCGGCGTTCCGCTCGACGAAGCGCCGGTTGCGCCGGCCGAGGCCGCCCGAGACGAGGCGCCCGTCAAAGGCAAGAAGGGCAAGGGCGAATCCGCCCATAGCCAGCATCAAGCCCAGCATAAAGATTAGTGCTCCGAGCTAGCGCCGCGACGCCGACGATTTTCGCGCGCGGCGCGCGACGCCTCGCCGCACCTAAACATTTCTCCATTGTTTGGAACGCTGGGCGCGTGGCCCGCGTTGCTTCTGGTAGGTGGCGCGTTGTTCCCGCGGGCTCCGCGCTTTCCATCACCCAGATCAATCACCAGGAGCCAAGATTATGATGCTTAAATACACCCTTACCGCCGCTGCCTTGACCGCTTTGCTGGCAACGCCCGCTTTCGCGCAGGCCAATAAGCCCGATCCGATGGCCAAGCCGAATAGTGCGACGGAAAGTTCCGTGCCCAATCTAAGCAATGCCGCCCCGGAAGGCTTCGTGCAGAATCAGCACGCCACCGATTGGCGCGGCACTAAGCTGATCGGTTCCAGCGTTTATGGCCCCGACAATGCCGCGATCGGCGAAGTCAACGACGTGCTGATCGGCAATGACGGCAAAGTGCGCGCGGTCGTGATCGGCGTCGGCGGTTTCCTCGGCGTCGGCGAGAAGAACGTCGCGATACCGCTCGATGTGCTCAATATTTCGCGCAAGCCGGATTCGAGCGCGATCGAAAAGATTTCGGTCACCTATACGAAGGCTGAACTCAAGAGCGCGCCGAAATTCGCCTATTATGAGGGCAGCGCGCCGCAGACCACGGGTTCCGGCATTACCGAAAAGATCAAGAGCCTGAATCCCATGAGCGATAGCGCAAAGAAAAAATAAACGACAGCTCAAAAAAGTAACGCATTGAACCTTTGGCGGCGTCCGGCAAAACCGGGCGCCGTTTTTTTTCAGTCGTAGAAGGCCGGCGCATGCTTGAGCGTGTCGCTCTGCGCCTTGTCGTGATTGATCCAGAGCTGCGCCTTCTCCTTGGCCATCACGTCGGCCAGGCGCGTCATCGAGGCGAGCGTCTGTTCCTTGCTGGTATTGCCGGCCGGCACGCGGCGATTATCCCAATTATCCTTGAAATGCACCGCGTCACCCGACAGCAGCACCGCGCCGGTTTTCGGCAGCTTCACCAGCAGCGATTGGTGGCCGGGCGTATGGCCGGGGGTCGAAATCAGCGTGGCGCTGGCATCGCCGAACACGTCGTAATCGCCCTCGAGCTTTTTCACTGGATGTTCGGCTTTGAAGCGGCCGACGCCGAGCGGCGACGGCCAGTCATATTCGGCCTTCTGCACCAGCAGCATGGATTGTGGGAACAGTTCGACATTGCCGATATGGTCGGGATGGGTATGCGAGATCGCGAGATATTTGATGTCGGCAGGCTTTACGCCGATTTCAGCAAGTTGGCCGGCCAGCGACTTGGGCTTGCGCCAGTTCGGCGAGCCGTTGGTCGGGGCTGGGTCCTTCCGGACGCCCGAACAGCGCGTCGGTGACGCCGGTGTCCCACAGCAGATAGCCCTGGCTCGCGTGATGGATCAGGTAGCAATTGTCCGCCACATCCATCGGCACACCGATGTTTTCGCCGGGCGTCCAGCGCGACTTGTCGGCAGCGGTGCCCTGCCCGCAATCGAGGATATAGAGCTTGTCGATGCCGCCTTTGCCTTGGGCGGAGGCGAAGTTCGGAATGATCACCAGCGCGGCGACGGCAAAAAGCCGGCACAGACGGCGGATATGCATGGTTGGCTCCCGGGCTTTGGCAAAAGGCGGCGACGTATCCTATATCAACCCCATGATATCAGCACTATGCGCGCACTAGTCGTCCTCAGCCTGCTGGGTCTTTTGGCCCTGGCCATTTGGTTTGCCGTGGACGCGTGGGCGCGTTTCGGCGGCGAACCGATCCCGCTTTATGGCTATATGGCCATTGCCGGCGGCGTCGTGCTCTCGCTCGCGGTCGGCGGCGGCTTGATGGCGCTGGTGTTTTATTCAAACCGCCATGGCTATGACGATCTCAGCGGCGGCGATGGCAACGCCGGCTGATTTTATGGCGGTTTTGGAAAGGCTGTCCCGCGCAATCCCCCCGTTTCGCGGCGGTTGCGGACAGGCTAAGTATTTGCCTGCCGCCACCCCGCATTTGGATATCGCGCAATGAACAAGACCGCCGGTCCAAGAACAATTCGGCAAGACTGCCGCGCATTACCTCACCAGCGACGCCGCACGCCCACGGCAAGAGCCTGGAGCGGCTGGTCGATCTGACCTCGCCGCAAAAGACCTGGCGCGTGCTCGATGTCGCGACCGGCGGCGGCCACGTCGCCTATACTTTCGCGCCGCATGTCGAGCGCGTCTGGGCCAGCGACATCACCCAGGAAATGCTCGACATGGTCAAGAAAGAGGCCGCCAAGCGCGGTCTCGCCAATGTGCGAACCACTTATGCCAAGGCGGAAGCGCTGCCGTTCGAGGATGAGAGTTTCGACCTCGTCACCTGCCGCATCGCGCCGCATCATTTCGAATTCAATCGCGGAATTTCTCTGACGAAGTGCACCGCGTACTTGAAGCCGACGGGCGCTATTCGCGGTGGTGGATAATGTCGTGCCGCAGGGCAGCGTCGGCGACTACATCAATGCTTTCGAGCGGCTTCCGCGATCCGAGCCATTTGCGCGCCTGGACCGTGGCGGAATGGAGAGACGCCTTGAAAAAGGCCAGGCTTGCCATCGGACCACGAAGAGCAAATTTACAAGCACATGGAATTCAAAAGCTGGGCGCGCGCCACGACGACAATATGCAGGCCTTCCTGCGCGCGATGCTGGCGCAAGTGACACCCGAGCGTGAAAGCCACGCTCGCGCCAGCCGGCGCTGGCGCCGACTCACTTTCCGCCTCTGCGAAGGCCTGTTTATCGCCAAGCGGGCGTAGCTTTTCGTCATTCCGGGGCGCGAGCAAAGCGAGCGAACCCGGATAGATGGATCCCGGATGCATCCGATTCCGGGTCGGCCCCGCGGGCCGTCCCGGAATGACAATCAATTAAAACAAAACCGCCGATGCCGAATTCAACCGGCGCCGGCGGTTTTATTAAAACGAATGCGCGTGGCGCGCCTATTTCATCATCATCTTTTTTGGTGATGGTGATGCATCGGCGATGCGCCATGCCCGCTTCCCATTCCGGATGGGCGTTCCAGACTTCGTTGACGATCCAGCCGCCGACAATCGGGACAATGCAGGATCCGATCAGGATGTGCGCCTCGCGCGTCGTGAGCGGGCGGTTGAGCAACACGGTCGCGACCATTGGCGATACCGCGGCGCAGCCGAGCGTCGTAGCGCCCCAAGCGGCGGCGCTCGTCAGACCGCTGCTGTTATTCCAGCTCCACTTCCAATTATTGATGGCGAAGAAAGCCGCCGTCGAGGCGGCGCCGACGACCACTTCGGTAACGACGATCTTTTTCTTGATGTGATGGTGGCCGTGCGCTTGCGCGCCTTGGCTGGCGAAAGCAAATGCCGCGACGAGCGCGGCGAACAAGGCAATTTTTCGGTTCATCCCTAGTCTCCAGGTCGTCCTAAGCGGAAAGTCGCCCAAAGCGGACGAATGCGCTTGTCTGTGCTGCTTTGACCGGCAAGTCGAGCGGCGGCTATGGCGCGGCCGGCGGTTATTCACAGCCTCGGGCGGTGGCCAAATACCGTATTGTGGCGCCAGCCCCGGCCCGCGCCGGATACCGATCGGCGGCCAACCGCCTGATAAAAAACGGTCTTTTGCGCCTATCGCGATACCTTTAACCATTCATTTACCACCGCAATCCAGATTTAACCGGGACAGATTGCATGGTGATTCGGCGTCGCTACGGCCGGGCGGATCGGCGCATTTAAAGGATCACTTCCATGAGCAAATTCGGGGGCTTCTTCGGCCGCAAGGCCGGCCTGTTCGACGCCACATCCGAGCCCGCGCCGCCGGCCACCGCAAATATTAGCGCGGTGCGCCTCGACGAATTGCCCGACAATCCGCTCGAACTCGACGAGGAGTTGTTCTCCACGCTGGGCGCCCAGATCGGCGGCGAAAACGAGTCGCTGCGCAATTTGATGCTCGACGCCAACGCCAAGATCGCCGAACTCGACATCATCAAGAACGCGGTCGGCAAGCTGGCCGATCCGCTCGCCAAAACCTTGCGCGCCTTCGAGAACGAAAAATCGGAAAAAATCAGCCTGCAAACGGTGCTCAACAATACCCGCACCGCCTATGGCAAGCTGCGCAACGAGGTCGCCGAGCTTGAGAAGAAAAACACGGCCTCCGAGAAAGAATGCAAATCGCTGCGCCAGGAATTGCTGACCACGCAAAGCCTGTTGCGCACCACCGAAATCACCAAGGCCGAAATCGCCATCGACGTCGCCGCCCGGCGCGCACAGATCGCGGAATTCGAACAGCGCCTCACGCAAGAGGCCGGCGAAAACAAGTCGCTGCGCGAGGAAAACCGCAGGCTCGACGAGCGGCTCGACATCACCGACAAGCGCATCATCGCGCTCGAATCCGACATCAATGCCGCGCGCCAGCGCCTGCTGATGGCCGAGGACGAGAAGCGCGCGCAACAGACCTCGCTCACCAAGGCGAGCGCGGAAGCCGCACGTCTGTCGCGCAAGCTCGCCGAGACGGAAGCAAGTCTCGCCGCCTCGCAAGGCCGGCTGCGCCATGTCGAGGCCAATTTCGTCGAAGTGAGCACCGAACGCGCACGGCTGGTATCGGCGCTCGACGAAGCCAATGAACGCCACGAGCACGAACTCACTAGCCAGGGCATGCGCCTCGAAGCGCTGCAAGCGCGCGCCACCGCTACCGAGAAAGCTGCTGGGTGAAGCGCGCGATCATCTGCTCGGGCGCGCCGAGGAAATCCGCGAATATGACCGCCGCGTCGGCGATATTTCCATGGAGCGCGATGCCTTGAGCGCGCGCGTGACCGAACTCGAATCCGAGCGCATCCAGCGCGAATCCGAATTCCGGGAAATCGACCAGGCCCGCACCACGTATATGGAGCGCAGCGCCACGCTGGCGCGCGCCTTCACCATGAAGGAAGCGGCGCTGGGCCGCGCCGAGGACGCCAACGGCTCGCTCAACGAGCGCATCGCCACGCTCGAAGCCGTGCTCGCCAATGAAAAACAAAGCGCCGAAAACACCATCCACGAGCTCAACGCCGCCGTTCAGCGCGAGAAGATGGAACGCGCCGTGGTGGAAGGCGCGCTCGAATCCGGCCGCAAGGACCAGGCCCGCCTGATGCGCGACGTGATGGCGCTGCAACGCAATCAGCAGGCGCTGGAAAGCCCGCTGCGCCAGCGCGCCGCCAACGCGGCCTAAAATTTCGGTTCAATGAGGGGCATGCCGCACCGCCGGGCCGCAAGGTCCGGCGGTGTTGTTTTGGGGCGTGCCAAAGCAGAGTCGTGGTAGGCTTATTTAAACCGACCGGTCGATCCGCCGCCATCGAGACCCAACGCACGAGGAAACATCATGCCCCGCTATTTCTTCCATCTCACCGACGGCAAACAGGTACTCAACAACCACAAAGGCATCGACCTTGCCGGCAACGCCGCCGCGATCGCGAATGCCGTCGTGCTCGCGGGCGACCTCAAAGCTGGCGCGGTCATGCCGGGCTTTGACTGGACCGGCTGGTTCGTCGCCATCGTCGACGGGCACGGGCACAAGGTGGATGAGGTGTCGATCGGGGATCCGGCTTAAGGGGCGTTCCGGGCATGACGCGCCGCGGAGCGTCACCTCACCAACTCCCGCATCGCCCGATCAAGCCCCTCCAGGGTCAGAGGATACATCCGTCCGCCCATCAGCTGGCGCACCATCTGGATCGAATGGGTGAAGTCCCATTCGCGCTCGGGCACCGGGTTGAGCCACACCGCCGCCGGGTAAGTGCGCGTCATGCGCTCGATCCAGGTGGCGCCCGGCTCGTCATTATAATGTTCGACCGAGCCGCCCGGCGCCGCGATCTCGTAAGGCGACATCGAGGCGTCGCCGACGAACACGGCTTTATAATCGTGCGGATAGGTGTGCAGCACGTCCCAGGTCGGCGTGGTTTGCTGGAAGCGCCGGCGGTTTTCTTTCCACAGTTTCTCATAGACGCAGTTGTGGAAGTAGAAATGCTCCATGTGCTTGAATTCGGTGCGCGCGGCCGAGAACAATTCCTCGGTCGCCTTGATGTGCCAGTCCATCGAGCCGCCGATGTCGAAGAACAGCAGCACCTTCACGGCATTGTGCCGCTCGGCGCGCATCTGGATGTCGAGATAGCCCTTATGCGCGGTGCCTTTGATGGTGCCGTCGAGATCGAGCTCGTCGGGCGCGCCGGTGCGGGCGAATTTGCGCAGGCGGCGCAGCGCCAGCTTGATGTTGCGGGTGCCGAGTTCGACGTCGTCGTCGAGATCCTTGAACTCGCGCTTGTCCCATACTTTCACGGCGCGGCGATGCGTGCTCTCGCCGCCGATGCGCACGCCCTCCGGATTGTAGCCGGCATTACCGAAAGGCGACGTGCCGCCGGTGCCGATCCATTTCGAACCGCCCTGGTGGCGGCCCTTCTGTTCGGCCATGCGTTTTTTCAGCGTCTCAAGCAGCTTGTCGAGACCGCCCATCGCTTCGATCTGCTTTTTCTCTTCCTCGGTAAGATATTTGTCGGCGAGTTTTTTCAGCCATTCGGCCGGGATTTCCGGATTGGCGTCGGCGCCGAGCATTTCCAGACCTTTAAAGACGTGGCTGAAGACGCGGTCGAATTTGTCGATATTGCGCTCGTCCTTCACCAGCGTGGCGCGCGCCAGATAATAGAAATGCTCGACCTGGCGCGAGGCCAGGTCCGCCTGCATCGCCTGCATCAGCGTCAAATACTCGCGCAGCGTCACCGGCACGCCGGCGGATTTGAGCTCGGTGAAAAAGGTGGCGAACATGGGCGGCATGCATTAGCGGACGGCGTATCGTGCCGTCATGCCCGGGCTCGCACCCCAAGCGCGCTTGCGCGTGGTGGGGAGGGGTCGGGGGTGGGGGGACGAAGATCGCAAAAAAATACGAAACGCCCCCACCCCGCTTCGCAATCGTCAGCGATTACGAAGCGACCCTCCCCACCGCTGCGCGGGGGGAGGGAAAAGGGCCCTTCCCCGCTTTCGCGAGACATGACAAGACCTGAACGCCAGGGATTTGCCTGGGACCAACCAATGCCTGCCCGCGACCGCGCCCTCTGGGCGCTTGCCGTTTTATTGTCGATTTTGCTGCTCATCGCGCCGGCTTTGTGGAACGGCTTTGTGCTGCTGCAATGGGACACCGGCGGCTATCTGGCGCGCTGGTACGAAGGCACGCTGGTGCCGAGCCGCGCCGTCGTTTACGGCCTCATTCTGACCGCCGGCGTGCCGCTCGGCTTTTGGCCTGTACTGCTGCTGCAATCGGGCCTCACCGTATGGGTGTTGGCGCTGGTGTTGCGCGCGCATGGGCTCGGCCGGCGCCCGCTATTGCTGCTCGGCATCATCGCCGCCCTGACGCTGCTCACGACGCTGCCCTGGCTGACCGCGATCCTGCTCACCGATATTTTCTGCGGCCTCGGCGTGCTCGCGCTCTATTTGCTGATGATGCGAAACGGCACACTAAATCGCTATGAACGCGTCGGCCTCATCGTGCTCGCGGCGGTGTCGGCCGCCACCCACAGCGCCACGATTGCCGTGCTGATGGCGCTGTTTGCCGCCGCCATCCTGTTTTGGTTTATCGACCGCAATCGCATGACCACGGCCGCGCATTGCCCGCGGCTTTATCGCGCTGGTGCTCGGCGCCGTGCTGGTGCTGGGGGCCGATTTTATCGTCGCCAAGCGGCTGGCCTGGACGCCGGGCGGGTTTGCCCTGTCTTTCGGCCGCATGCTGCAAGACGGCATCGTCAAGCGCTACCTCAACGATCATTGTCCCGATGCCAAGCTGCAACTGTGCGCCTACAAGGACCAGCTTCCCGACGATGCCGATGTCTGGTTCTGGGGCAGCAAATTATTCGACAGCCTCGGCCGCTTTGCCGGGCTCGGCAAGGAAATGGAAAAAATCGCGATCGACAGCCTGATCGATTATCCCAGCATGCAGATCGAGACCGCGGCGGTCGCCACGTGGCGCCAACTCATCGACGTCCATACCGGCGAAGGCGTGCTGCCGACCATCTGGCATACTTACGGCATCATCGGGCGCTACGCGCCGCAATTGGCGCGGCCGATGCTCGCGGCCCGCCAGCAGCAAGGCGAATTCCATTTCACCGTCATCAATGATGTGCAATATCCGGTGGCGCTGCTGTCGATGGCGCTACTTGCCGCTCATCTTGTTGGCGTCACGGCGCAAGAATCTTGGCCGCCGCTTTGGGCGAACTCGACAGAATTGCGGCAACCGTCATCCTCGCATTGCTGGCCAACGCGTTTGTGTGCGGCGCGCTGTCCAATCCGCACGACCGCTATGGCGCGCGCATGGTTTGGCTCGCAGTTTTTGTGGTCTTGCTGGCGCTGATCCGGTGCGCTGCACCCCGGCTTGGGAAGCCCGCCGATTTGGCTTAAAGTTCGCCGAACAATAAAAACCGCCGGGGGAAATATCATGGGCGCCCAAACACTAAGCCAATTTGCCTCCCTTGTCCTGGCCGCCATGCTAGCTTTCGGCACGACATCAACCGTTCTAGGTGACCCCGCGATGGATAAAGTTCTCAAGGATCTTGCGCCCACCGGCAAACTGCGCGCCGCCATCAATCTCGGCAATAGCGTTCTGGCGCAGACCGATCCGGCCACCGGCAAGCCCAAAGGCATCACGCCCGATCTCGCCAATGAACTTGGCAAGCGTCTGGGGGTTCCGGTCGAACTCGTCATATACAACGCCGCCGGCAAGGTGTTCGAGGGCGCATCAAAGAACGAGTGGGACATCGGCTTTGTTGCCATCGAGCCGGTGCGCGCTGCCGTCATCGAATTCAGCGCGCCCTATGTCATCATCGAAGGCACTTATATGGTGCCGAAGGATTCGGCCCTGAAGCAAATATCCGATGTCGATCATGCCGGCGTGCGTATCGCTGTCGGCGTCGGTTCGGCCTACGATCTTTATCTCACGCGCACCATCAAGAATGCCACGATCGTGCGGGCGTCGATGGGCGGCGGCAAGGCCATGATCGACATGTTCCGCAACGACAAGCTTGAGGTCGCGGCCGGTGTAAAGCAGCCGCTGGTCGCCTATGCCAAGGACCATCCGGACGTGCGCGTGATGGACGGCCACTTCATGGAAATCCAGCAGGCCATGGGCACGCCCAAGGGCCGGTTGGCGGGCGCGGAATATCTGCGTGGCTTCGTCGAAGAGATGAAGGCTTCCGGCTTTGTCGCCGAGGCGCTCAAGCGCAGCGGGCAAAAGCCGCGGTGGCGCCGCCGGCCAAGCCTTGACGCGACTAAACCGCACCGCCTGCGGCTGGCACTGGCGATTGTTTTGATCTTGTTCGCGCTGCCGGCGCAGGCGGAAAATTTTATCCGCGAAGACATTCGCATTCCGATGGCGCAAGCCGGCGCGCGCGGGCTCGAAGCCGTGCTGGTGCGGCCGGACGCACCGGGACAATATCCGCTGGCGCTGATCAGCCATGGTGCGCCGCGCGATGGCGCAGCGCGTGCGAAAATGTCGCCGGGCTCGTCCTATCCGCTGGCGCTCGAATTCGCGCGGCGCGGTTTTGCGGCGCTGATCGTGATGCGGCGCGGCTACGGCGATTCCGGCGGCGCCTATGCCGAAAGCGCCGGCCAATGCGACAGCCCGGATTACGTCGCCTCGGCGCAAGCCTCGGCACACGATCTCAAAGCGGCCATCGCCTGGGCCGGCCATCGCAACGATATCGACACGAGCCGCATGATTGCAGTCGGCCGATCGGCCGGCGGGCTGGCGACGGTGGCGTTGACGGCCGATCCGCCACCGGGCCTCGTCGCTGCGATCAGCTTTGCCGGCGGCCGCGGCTCAGGGGCGCCGATTACGTCGTTTGCAAGGAAGCCCGGCTGGTCGCCGCCTTCGGCCAATTGGGCAAAGACGTCGCGCGTGCCAATGCTGTGGGTTTATTCCGAAAACGACCATTATTTCGCGCCGGCGTTGGCCGAGCGGTTTCGCACGGCTTTCGCTGCTCCGGCGGCGACGTCAAATTCATCAAGGCGCCGGCATTCGGCGAAGACGGCCACAAGTTGTTTTCGCTCAATGGCATTCCGATGTGGACGCATTATGTCGATAATTTCTGGCCGAGCGTAGCATTTGACGTTCGGTCGCGCGCCCTTGGCCGTTGCCGCGCTCTTCGCTGACCCCGCCGCGGCAATTGGCGGCCAATGGCCGGCAGTCCTTCGAAAATATTTGCGCGCCGGCACGCACAAAGCCTTTGCCGTGACAGCCGACGGCCATTTCGGCTGGGCGACCGGCAAGCGCACGGTGGACGAGGCCGAGACGACGGCGCTGAAATTCTGCGAAGGCGCGCAAGGCCGCGGTTGCAAGATCGTATTTGTCGATGACGAGCGGGTGCCGTAACTATGGTCCCCCTGTCGCGGATTAATCCGCCAATAGGGTGCGCACATGCTCCGGCCTGATCCCCATGCCGATGAGGCGGGCTGGAATTCGCTGCAGCACCGGAAACCAGCGCAATAGCTTGAGCGGCCAGGGCAAGCTTGGCCGTTTCGTGCCGGCCAGCAGCGGGCCCAGCACCCCGTTTTGAACCTGCACTTGCCCCCATTGGATGACCCGCATCGGCAGACTGCGCCGTTGCTGCACGGCGGCGAGGTGCGTGGCCGTCACATTGCCGGATTTGAGCGGCCCGGCCAGGATATTGGCCGCCGCGACCGCATCCTGCACGGCGAGATTGATGCCGACGCCGCCGACCGGCGACATCGCATGCGCGGCATCGCCGATGCAAAGCAGCCCAGGCCTGTGCCATTGGCGCAACCGGTCGATGGCGACCGTGAGCAGCTTGATGTCGTCCCAGGTTTTGAGTTCGCCGATGCGGTCGCGCAAGAAGGGCGACATCGCCACAATCGTGTTGCGAAATTCCGGCAGGCCTTTGGCCTTGACCGCGTCGATGCCGCCCTTGGCGATGACAAAAGCGCATTGCCAGTAGTCGCCGCGGTTGAGCATGATCATCATGCGGCCGGCTTCGAAGTGGCCGAAGGTCTCGGCGGTGTCGCGCTCGTGCCGCGACACGCGGAACCAGAGCACGTCGATCGGCGCGCCGATATTATCGACCGTCAACCCGGCGCGCTCGCGCATCGTGGAATGGCGCCCGTCGCAGCCGACGACGAGATCGGCGCGAATTTCCAGCGTGCCGTCCGGCGTTTTGGCGTGCAAGCCGACGACGCGCCCGCCCTCCTCGATCAGATCGGTCGCCTCCGCCTGCATGCGCAGGTCGAAACTTGCATAGCGCTTGCCGTGTTTGGCCAGGAAATCGAGAAAATCCCATTGCGGCATCAGCGCGATGAATTTGCAGTGCGTCGGCAGATGGGTGAAATCGGCGATGGTGACATGACTCGGCGCCGATCTGGCCGCTGAGGTGCGTTACTTCGGATGCGGCAGCTTGAGAAATTCATCGAGCAGGCCGAGCTCATAAATGAGCTCCAGCGTCGAGGGATGCACGGTATCGCCGCGAAAATCGCGCAGGAAATCGCGCGTGCTTTTCCAGCACCATCACGTCGACGCCGGCGCGCGCCAGCAGAAAGCCCAGCATCATGCCGGCCGGCCCGCCGCCGGCGATGCAACACGTGGTTTTGAGTGGAGTTGCTGGCATCTTGAGTTCAAACGAATGCGGCGCACATTTCGTTCCCATAACAGTCCGTCCGCGAAAGACCTTGCCGGCCCCGTTACAGCCCGGTTATGGGAGCCTGCAGAGAGGTGACCGTTGAGCGAACAATCATCCGCGCCCGCGCGCAAGCCCGCGCCGAAACTGGCCGATTTTCCGCACCGGGTGACGGATGTCATCCGCTATGCGGATCTCGATCCCCAAGGCCATGTCAATAACGCGGTGTTCGCGACCTATTTCGAGACCGGCCGGGTCGCGTTGTTTCGCGATCCCGACCTCGGCATTGGCGTCGCCGACGCAACTTACGTGCTGGTGCGCCAGGAGATCGACTTCCTGCATGAGCTACGCTGGCCGGGTAACGTCGAGATCGGCACCGGACTGGCGCAGGTGGGCCGCAGTTCGTTCACGGTGGCGCAGACCATTTTCCATGGCGACACTTGCGCGGCGGCCGGGCGCGCCACTTTGGTGATGCTCGATACGGGGACGCGCCGCGCGCGGGTTTTGACGCCGGACGCCATCGCGCGGCTGGAAAAGTGGAAGTATCGGGGCGATTAATGTTCTTCCGTTCGTCCCCGCGCACCGATGTCGGGTATACCCGACATCGGTCTTCTGAGGTGCGCAAGTCGGCTACAGCCGACTTGCGATGGGGA
Source organism: uncultured Alphaproteobacteria bacterium (assembly GCA_963807665.1). Lineage (GTDB taxonomy): Bacteria > Pseudomonadota > Alphaproteobacteria > Rhizobiales > Xanthobacteraceae > Pseudolabrys. The sequence continues at coordinate 45,374 of CAWEDE010000057.1, forward strand.
CCCAGGGCAACAACATAATAATTTCTATGATCTCTGGATTCCCGCTTGCGCGGGAATGAGCGGCTGACGGGCTAAGCCTGCTTCTCCGGCGTGGTCACGATAAGCCCGTCGAGTTCGGGCGTGACCTTGATCTGGCACGACAGCCGCGAATTGGCGCGCACGTCATAGCCGAAATCGAGCATGTCCTCTTCCATCGGCGAGGGCTCGCCGGTCTTGGCGCGCCAGGCCTCGTCAATATAGACATGACAGGTGGCGCAGGCGCAGGCGCCGCCGCATTCGGCCTCGATGCCGGGAATATTATTGCGGATCGCCGTCTCCATCACGGTGGCGCCGACATCGGCATCGACCGTACGCGATGCGCCGCTGAAATCGATGTAAGTGATCTTGGGCATGGCGGGAAACAAAAAGCCTGCGCCGGAATTGGCGCGGCACCGTATATAATCATTCATAGCGCCGCGCCATCCCTACGATGTCATTCCGGGACGGCGCATTTGCGCCGGACCCGGAATCCAGCTGCAATCACTGAACATGTTTTCTGGATTCCGGGTTCGCACCATGGCGCGGAAACGCGCTTATGGCGCGCCCCGGAATGACGGGATTTCAACCTTCCCGCAGCAATTGCGCGATCAGCGCGCGCGCCTCATCGACGGCCGCGGCCAGCCGGTCGATGGCGTTGCTGCATTCGGAAGTCGAATGGGCGGCGGCGGTCTCAGTGGCCTGCGCGTCAATCACGACACGGCCGGCGCCAATGCCGGCGGCCGAGCCTTTGAGCGTATGGGCGAGACTGGCAATCGCGGCGGGATTGCCGGCGCGCATGCGCTCGATCAGCATGGCCGCCTGGCGGTCGAACAATTCGAGCACTTCGCGCTCGAGATTGCGGTCGCCAAAGGTCATGCGCGCGAGATGGCCGCGGTCGATCGCCGGCGCCAACGCCGTTCCGTCCGTCATAACTGCCGGTTTCGCCATGCCGCCCTCCCGCCCGTCGCCGCGCACATTGGCGCAGCGACGGCAAAATCCGGGTAAATGCGCGCCGCCGCGGCAGCGTTAACGGCCCGGCTGGTTAAGAGCGCCGTAACCGAAAGCCCAATGTGGCCGCGCGCGCCGCATCGGGGCCGCAATTGCGCGGCCATGTCGGGCAACGCAAATGGCGGCATTTTTCATGGTTAACAGTCGGTTAACGATGTTAAAAAACTCCTAACCACGCCGGTTTCTTTCGCATTGCCAAGGCGATAGGATGAAAACCTGAGGGTAGAACCGGGCCGCCTAGCGGCTTGGCAAGTTCCCGCGCTCGTGACGCGGCCCGCACATCGTGACTTTTTTGGGCCGCGGCAACAGTCCAGCGTAATAACGAGGCGACGACGTACATGGCGAACAGTCCGCAGAAGTCCAAAGACGCGACGCAAGAGGCTCTCTCCGCCATCCAGGAAGCGCTCAGTATCCGCCAGAGCGACCCGCGCGAACCGACCTCGTTTGGACCGTCCGAGGAAGCGCCTACCGCCGACCTTTTCCACGACGACACGGCAGCTGCTGCCTGGGACGCCGACGATCATTCGCCGCGCCGCGCCGCCAATGACGACCGCGCCAATATCGGCCAGATTTTGCAGACGCTGCGCCGCCGCCCGGCGCGCGCGCCCTATATCGCCGCCACCGTAACGGCGATTGCCTGGACCGGCGGCGCGCTTGCCACCGCCTATCTCTATATTGATGAATTGCAGGCCTTGTTCGCCGAGCCGCGCGTCGGGTTTGCCGCCCTCATCGGCATCGCCGCGGCCATCGTCGTGCCGGTGATCTTCTTCTATGTCATCGCCCACATGTTCAGCCGCTCGCAGGACATGCGGCTGGTCGCCGAATCCATGGCCGAAGTCGCCATGCGCCTGGCACAGCCGGAGACTTCCGCCCGCGAGTCGATCGTCACCGTCGGCCAGGCCATCCGGCGCGAAGTCGCCGCCATGGGCGACGGCGTGGAGCGCGCTTTGGCGCGCGCCGCCGAACTGGAAGCGCTGGTGCACAACGAAGTCTCCGCGCTCGAGCGTGCCTATAACGACAACGAAGTACGCATCCGCGATCTGCTCAACGAACTGTCCAACCAGCGCGAAACCCTGGTCAGCCAGGCCGAACAGGTGCGCAACGCCATTGCCAGCGTGCATCTCGATCTCGCCCACGACATCACCTCGGTTGGCGATCTGGTCGCCGACAAGGTCAACGAGGCGGCGCAACGCGTCACCCGCTCGCTCACCGAAAAGGGCGAGCACATTACGTTGGCGCTGGGTCACGCCGGCGACTTCATGATCGACGCCTTGAGCGAGCGCGGCTCGACCCTGCTCGACCGGCTGGAAACCACCAGCGACAAGGCCACCAACGCCATCTCCTCGGCGAGCGACCGCCTGTCCGCCAGCCTCAATTTCAAGACCGAGCATGTCCATGACGAATTCGCCGATCTGGCTGCGCGTCTGCAGCAGATGATGACCGCGCGGCTCGATACGGTCGCGCAGGGCTTTGCGCAGAAGGCCGCGCTTACCATCGAGACCATGGGCAACCGTTCCGAACAGTTCAGCCACGCCATCGCCGACAACAGTGCCCGCCTGGCGGAATCGATTGCGGCGCGCGCCGACGAGGTCAACTCGACGCTGCGCTCGACCGGCGACTCGCTGGTGCTCGACCTCTCGCTGCGCGGCGGCGACGTCGTTTCCAAAATGGAGCAGACCGGCCAGCGCATTACCGACACCATCGTCGGGCGCAGCGCCAACATCGCCGACACGTTCCGCGACAGCGCGGAATCCCTGGTGGCGGCCCTCAACAACCGCGGCGACGCGGTCAAGGACATGCTGGCGACGCGCCTGCAGGCCTTCGAGGACATGTTCAGTCACGGCGGCACCGAGATGACCGAGAAAATCTCGCGCGAACTCGACGACGCTCGGCAATCTGATTACCCGCCACATCGCCGAATTCGACCGCACCGTGAAAACCTATGGCGGCGAATTGGTCGAGCGGCTCGGCCAGCGTACGCAGGACGTGACCGAGGCCATGCGCAATTACGTCGATACGTTCGACCAGCGCGTCAGCGGCCGCACCAGCGAACTTTCCGGCACGCTCGATTCGCGCCTCACGCAATTCGAGGAACTGCTCGGCACCCGCGTCACCGCGCTGGCCCAGACCCTGACCGACGGCGGCAAGGATGTCGTTGGCGCGCTTGATAAGCGCATCGGCGAGGTCGCCGGCACCATCAATAGCCGCGGCACCGAGGTGGCGGACACCATCGGCGCCAAGACCGCCGCGCTCAACGCCACGTTGGGCGAGCGCGCGCTCGAAGTCGCCAATACGCTCGATGCCCGCATCTCCCGTTTCGAGGAACTCCTGGTCGGGCGCGCCGTGACCGTCACCGACCAGATCGAAAGCCGCAGCAAAGCGGCCGCCGACGCGCTGCATTCGCGCATGGAGCAGCTTAGCGAATCCATCAAGACCAATTCGGCGGATGCCGAACGCTCGCTCGGCGCGCTCGCCACCTCCACCACCGAGGCGATCCGCGCCAGCGCGAGCGAGGCCGAGCGCAGCCTGACCGGCGTGAGCGAAGAGATCGCCCGCAGCTTCACCGGAAAGGCCGACGAGATCGCCGACGCGGTCGGCAAGCGCACCAGCGAGATGACCACGATCCTGTCCGACAAGAGCGGCGGCGTGCTTGCCGCCATCACCGAGAAGGGCGCGCAATTCGCCGGCGACATCATCAAGGCCACAGACGAGGCCATGTCGTCGATCGAGGCCAAGGGTTTCGCCTTTACCCGCACCATGCTGGACAACTCCAGCGAAATCTCACGCATGATCAATACCGCGGGTGAGAACGCGTCCAACAATGTCACGCGCACCTTGAACGAACTCTCCGAGACCGCGCAAAAGGCCATCGCCGTGTCGAAGGAAATGTCGACCTCGACCGTCGCCGAGATGCTGGAAACCCACAATATGCTGCGCGCCGACACCACCGCTCTGTTCGAGCGGCTGCGCGAAGCCAATATCATGCTGCAAGAAGTGCTTTCGGGCTCGCATGAGAATATGAGCGCGCTCGAAAACACGCTGATGCTGCGCGTGTCGGAATTCGTCACCGCCATGAACGACGTGACCAATTCGACCGGCGACGCCACCACGCGGGTGGAAACCAACATCGCCAATTTCCGCGAAATCACCGCCCACGTCATCACCGATCTGGCCGCGCTGGCCAGCCAGTTCGACGCCCATGGCCGCGACCTGGCGCAGGCGGTCGATCAGGTGGATCGCAGCAATCAGCGCACCGAAGATACCGTCAATGAACGCCGCGCCCAGCTCGACTCGCTGGTGGCGACCCTCGACATCCGCACCGAGGATTTCGATCAGCGGCTCAAGCGTTTCTCCGGCCTCTTGGACGAGTTGCTCGAAGCCGCCTCCAGCCGCGCGCGCGATGTCGCCCGCGTGGTGTCGGAAGCCAGCGCCGAAGGTTCGCGCGCCATCGCCGAGCAATATGACCGCGTGCGCGAAAATGCCGAGGATGAGCGCCGCAACGCCGCCGAATCCATGCGTTCGATCTACGAGCAATCGGCCGGCGAAACCCATGCGATGTTCAACGGCGCCAACGAGCGCTTCGCCGAGACCGTTCTCGGCATGAAGCAGATGGCGGCCGAGATGCAGCGCGCGCTCGAGACCACCCGGCAGGAAATGCACCGCGAACTTGAAGCCACCCGCGCCGAACTGCGCCGTGGCGTATTCGAACTGCCGCAGGAAACCGCCGAAAGCGCGGCGCAGATGCGCCGGGTCATCGTCGATCAGATCGAGGCGCTGGCCGAGCTAAACCGCATCGTCGCCCGCCATGGCCGCAGCCTGGACGCGGCCGAGCCGGTGCGCCGCCGCGAAGAGCCCTCGCTCGCCATTGTCGGCGGCCGTAACGAAGCCATCTCCCTCCTCCTCCTCCTCCTCCTCCTCCGCCGCCGCCGCGCGCCGAAGCGCCGCTGCGCACCGAACTGCCGCCGCGGCCCTCGCCGCGCAATGAAGTCGGCAATTTCGCGCCGGCCGCGCGCCGTGCCGAAGCGCCGGCGCTCAGCCCGGCAGGCCAGACACCGGCCGGCCGCGGCTGGCTCACCGATCTCCTGAGCCGCGCCTCGCGCGAGGAAACCGAGCCTACGCGCGAATTCCCGCGCGATCCGCAACGCGAACAGGGGCGCGAGCCGAGCCGCGAGATTTTGCGCGAAACGCCGCGTCCGCAGGAAGAGCGCAGCGCGCGCCACTCCATCGAGTCGCTGGATTCGCTCTCGGTCGATATCGCCCGCATGATCGATCACGACGCCGCCGCCGATTTGTGGGACCGCTACAAGCGCGGCGAACGCAATGTGTTCACGCGCCGGCTCTATACCTTGCAGGGCCAGCAGGCCTTCGACGAGATCCGCAAGAAATATCGCGGCGACCGCGAATTCAAGTTGACCGTGGACCGCTATATCGGCGAGTTCGAACGCCTGCTCGACGAAGTGTCGCGTGACGACCGCGGCCAGGTGGTGGCGCGCACGTATCTCACATCGGAAACCGGCAAGGTCTACACCATGCTGGCGCATGCGGCCGGGCGTTTCGACTAGCGCATCGTTCCGGCCACGCAGGCGTTTGCCTGCGACGCCGGAATGAACGCCGCTATTTCTTCTTTTTGGGATCGGGCGGCGCGCCGCCCCAGATGATCCGGCTCGGATCGGCATCGAAATTCTTCGCCGCTTTGTCGATCGTATTGAGCGTGCGGGTGCCGGAATTGGTCAAGCGTCCGATCTCGACGGTGATCTCGGCGGTCCGCTTGTCGAGATTGTCGGCCAGCGTCTTGATCGAGCGCGCGGCATCGTTGATTTCGCCGCCATTGCCGTCGGCGCCGCCGGTGAGATTTTGCAGGCCCGAGGAAATCTTGTCGATGTGATCGGAATTGCGCGCCAGCGCCGCGCTGAATTTGTCGATATTTTCGAGCGCGTCGTGGAAGGCTTTCTGGTTTTCGGAAATGAAATCGTCGAGCCGGCGCAGCGTATCGCGCGCGGCTTGCGTGACGTCTTGCGTCGCGCCTGGCGGGGCCTTAAGTAGCGGCGCGTCGTCCTTGGCGGTCTTGGCACCGGACAACGGCGGCAGCGCCGGATCGCCGCCCTTGAGCGAGAGCGCGGAAATGCCGGTCAGCCCCTGAAATTCAAGGCCGATCTCGGTGTCGGGGCGCACCGCCACCGACTTGTCGATCGAAATGCTGGCGATCACCTGCTTGGGATGGGCCGGGTCAAGCTTGAGCGTGGTGACCTCGCCGACGCGGATGCCATTGAACAGCACCGAGGCGCCGGTGCGCAGGCCCGACACCGAACCCTCGAACTGCACGCGATAGAAAACCCGCTCGCCGGTGCCGCCGATGTTCTGGAACCAGTAGACGAAGCCGAACACGCCCAGCACAACGGCCAGCGTGAACGCTCCGATCAGCACGTAATTCGCTCTGGTCTCCATCGACGCTCTCCAAGGCCGGTCCGTAGCATGGATCCCGGCCTTATCCTCTAGTTACGCATCGTTGCGCTCGTGAGCCCGTTTCCCATGGAAATAGGCTTTCAGCCAAGGATGATTCGAAGCAAGCATCGTTTCCATGGTTCCCGCCGCGATTATCTTGCCATCGGCCAAAACCGCAATGCGGTCGCAGACCGTATGCAGGCTGTCGAGGTCGTGGGTTACCATGAAAACGGTCAGGCCCAAAGTGCGCTGCAAAGTCGCAATCAGGGTGTCGAATTCGCCGGCCCCGATCGGGTCGAGACCCGATGTCGGCTCGTCGAGAAACACGATTTCCGGGTCGAGCGAAAGCGCCCGCGCCAGCGCCACGCGCTTGGTCATGCCGCCGGAGAGTTCGGAGGGAAACTTCTCGCACACGCTGGCGTCGAGGCCGACCATTTCCAGCTTGGCGACCGCCAGTTCGTCGAGCAGTTTCTGCGAGAGGTTGAGATATTCGCGTACCGGAAATTGCAGGTTCTCGCGCACCGTCAGCGACGAGAACAGCGCGCCCTGCTGGAACAGCACGCCCCAGCGCCGCTCGATCGCCTGGCGCCCGGCGTCGCTCGCCGCCTGCATATCGACGCCGAACACCTTGATGGTGCCCTCGCGCTTGGGGATCAGGCCGATGATCGTGCGCAGCAGCACCGATTTGCCGGCGCCCGAGCCGCCGACGAAGCCGAGTACCTCGCCGCGGTAGACGTCGAGATCGACATGGTCGAGCACGATATGGTCGCCGAACCCGGCCACCACATTGCGCACCTCGATAACAATGTCTTTGCTGTTCGCGCTTGCTTTCGCCATGCCTCACATCCCGATCGAGGCAAAGAATATGGCGAAAAACCAAGAAAGTCTCGAGATCATCGAAAAGGTAATGCAAAATAAATTGCTTATTTAATATTATTCACAACAAATTACTTCCTTCTTAACAAAGATGCTATTTAATTTTTAAATTTCAATATCATTCTTCTCTGTCGTTTTAAAATAGAATTTCTTGTGTTTTAGTGGGAGCAAAGCCAATTTTCATTGTGTCTTTGACTTCGGAAGCTGAGACGTAACTGAAAGTTGAAGTAGGTATGCAAA
>CAWEDE010000058.1:0-10922 GCA_963807665.1 uncultured Alphaproteobacteria bacterium
AAGGCGAGCGTGGCATCCGGGTGCGAGAGCGAAATCGTCAAATGATCGAGCTTGGCATAGTCCTTTTCGCCGAAGGCCTTGGCCGCCGCCATTTGCAGCATGATGGCCTGGGTCGAATCTTCACCGAGGGCACCGCGATTTTATCCTTGTCGCTGAAATCGGCGAGTTTCTTGACGTCGGGATCGCGGGTGACGAGGTACAGCGGATAGGTCGTCATCGCGGAAACCGCCTTGATCTGGCCGTGGGTCTTGTCCCACAGCGTGATCAAGGACGGCGCGCCTTGCGCCGCGAATTGAATGGCGTTGGCAATCAAGCCGTCATTCATGACGCTGGACCCGCCACCTTGGCCCAATTGACCTTGAGGCCGGGAAGTCCCGCTTGCGCCGCGTGCTTTTCGATCAGGCCCTGTTTCTCCATGACCATAAGCGGCAGAAAGCCACGCCATATTGCTGCGCGACCGTGATTTCGCTCATTTCGGCTTTGACGCTTGCCGGCGCCGTCAATGACAACGCCCCGGCCAGCGCAAACAATGTTGCGTAAAATTTCATCGCCGCCTCCCCGATTATGCCGTCCCTGTGCGGGATCGATTGTTTCTTGAGTGCCAGCCTACACGGTCTGGCGACCGCCCGGCCATGACTTTCGGCCCGCGCTTGGGAGGCAGTATCTGGGGGTCTTTCGGAAGACTTTCCCGGCCGTCATGGCTGGGCTTGACGGGCTACCGGCCATCCAGGTCCTGGACTAGAAGTAAGCAAAGCATGGATGCCCGGCACCTAGGCGAGCGAAGCGGCGCCGGCCTTTGAACGGCTATGGCCGGCCATGACGGACAACGAGAGGCAAGTGAAATGGCGATCTGGAATAAATATGCCAACACCGCGGCGCGCAAACACGGCAGACCGGGGCGTGAGGCGCGGCCGAAATCGACAACCATCGACGCCCATAGCCATATCGCCGTGCCCGCCGCCGGCCAATTCATCAAGCCGCATCTCGACCTCTCGACCATTCCGCTGGCGCATTTTTCGTCGGCCGAGACCAAGGAGATCAATGCCAAGCAAGAAGGTGACATCCGCGCCTGCATGGTCGGCTATGACGAGCGCTTCGCCACCATGGACCGTATGGGCGTCGACCAGCAGCTCGTGATGCCGCCGCCGCCGCAGCTCTATCACACGGTCGCGCTCGAATTTGCCGTGCCGGCGGCGCGCATGATCAATGACGGCGTCGCCGAATTCGTCTCGAAACATCCCGACCGCTTCATTCCGGCCGGTACGGTGCCGATGCAGGACGGCAACGAGGCGGCCAAGGAACTCGAATACGTCATGAAGACGCTCAAATTCAAGGGCGTCGAGATCCTCACCAATGTCGCCGGCCGCGAACTGTCCGATCCCGCCTTCGCGCCGTTCTGGAAAAAGGCCGAGGAGCTGGGCGCGCTGGTGATCATCCACCCCAACGGCTTCACCGAAGGGCAACGGCTGTCGCGGTTTTATTTCAACAACATCATCGGCAATCCGTTCGAGACCACGCTGGCGCTGCATTATTTGATTTTCGACGGCGTGCTGGAGCGCCATCCGAAACTCAAAATCTTCGCCATGCATGGCGGCGGTTATCTGGGCGCCTATTCCGGCCGCATCGATCATGCCTGGGGCGCGCGCTCGGATTGCCACGCCGGTCTGCCGAAACCGCCGACCGACTATCTCAAACAGGTTTATTTCGACACCGTGGTGTTCACGCCGCTGCAGCTTGAAATGCTGGTGAAAACTTACGGCGCTCGACCACATCATCATGGGTACGGACTATCCGTTCGACATGCTGGAATACGATCCGATCGGCCACATCAATTCGGTGGCGGGCTTTGACGACGCGACGCGCGCCGCGCTCGCCGGCGGCAATGCCAAGAAGATGCTGGGGATGTGATTTCTTGTCCGTCCCCTCGGGGAAGGAATTAAGCCTGCAAAAAATCCAGCGTCGCGGTTTCCGCGATCACCGCGCTATCGGTGCTGTGCTTGCCGGCGCGGGTTTTTTCTTCCTGGGTTTGCGTGGCCTGCAAATAGGCACCGAGATGTCGCGCGCGCTCGATGATGCGGTAATTCTCCGGCAGCCGCGCCGCCTCAAAGCGCTTCAAGGCGCGCGCGACGTCGCCCTCGGCCTGCAACGCGTTGGCGAGCGCCGCCGCGTCGTCCGCCGCCTTCGACACGCCGGCCGCCACATGCGGGCGCGCCACGAAAGCCGCATCGCCGAGGATCGCCACCCGGCCAAAGGCCATGCGCGGCGATTCCAGATCGTAGATCGGCTGCAAGATCGGTTCGTCCATCAAGCGTACGATTTGCCGGAACTGCGGCCCCGCCAGCCGCTCGGCCGCCGCGCGCATTTCGGCGATGGCGTCACGCCGGATTAGCGGCGGCGGAATTGACAGCGCGTGCGTGGTGCCGCTCTCATCGGTCAGCAGCCACGGTAATTTCGTCGTCTCGTCCGCCGGCCGGTACCAAACCACGTTGTAGCGGCGGTGGCCGGGCCGCAGATCGTTATCGGGTCCGGCGACCGGATAGCCGAGCAACTGCTCGCCTGGCGGCAAGCGTGAACGACATGAAATCGAACAGCTCGCGGTGCACGTCCAGCGGCAGCGCGCTTTCCGCGATCAGCGCGCGCCAGGCGCAGTAACCGGCATAAAGCGGCACCGCCTCGGGCAGCGCCTGTTGACGCACCGTGGACCGCGTGCCGTCGGCGCCAACCAAAAGATCGGCCTTGATCGTTTCGCCATCGGAAAACCGCGCCAGCACCGAATTGGCGCCGGCCTCAAAACCGCGCAAAGCCCCGCCCGCGATGATAATGCTCGGGCGGAAATGCGTCGCGCAGCAGCCGGTACATGCGCTCCCACGCCGTGAGCACCTGCGGGCAGCGATATTCCTCGGTCATACGCCCCTGCGCGTCGAGGATCTTGCGGGTGGTGATCTGGACGCCGAGAGCGGACGTGTCGAGCCCCAGCCGACGCAAGCGCCCGATCAGTTCCTGTTGGGCGACGATGCCGGCACCGCGCCCCGATAGTTCGCTTTCCACCCGTTCATAAATATCCACCACCCAGCCGGCCTTCCGCAGCAAAAGGCCGCAGAGCAAGCCGCTCATTGAGCCGCCAATGACAATCGCAGTTCCCGCCCGGACGCCGGCCAATCGCGCTTCCTCAATCTTTCCGTTTGCGCAAATATGCTATATATGACGGCGAATAGCACCGGAGGAATTCCCATGGCCCTGAGCATGCTCGATAAAGCCGCCGAGAAGAAGGATAAGTCGGCGTGGGCCGCCGACATCGCCGCCGAATTCGCGCGCGAGGCCAAAAACCCCAACCCTTGCGTGGGCTCGACGCTGCTGTCTGAAACCGACCGCACGCGGGTGTGGATCATTCGCCTCGCGCCGGGTGAGCGAATCGGGTTCCACCGCCATGTGCTGGATTATTTCTGGACTTCGGTATCGGGCGGACGCGGGCGCCAGCATGTGCATGACGGCACCACCGTCGAATATTCCTACCAGCCCGGCGAAACGCGGCACGAGACCTACGGTCTCAACGAATTCAAGGTGCACGATCTGGAAAATCTCGGCGACAAGGAAATGGTGTTCATGACCGTCGAGTTCAAAGACAGCGCCAACAAGCCGATGCCGCTACCCGTCGGCGTAAGGCCGCAAGCCGCAGCCTGAACGATCGATCGCAAAGCCGCTCGCTCCTGGAATTCCTGCCCGGCGGTGGGCGGTTCATTTTGTCCGATCGATCAATAGACTATTCAAGCCGTCGGCCTTCCTGCAAACTGCCGCGCAATGTCGCGTAGCGACAGCGGGTTAATAAAAAACTGGTTTCAAGGGGGGATGACGCCGGCAAGTTTGACACGCGCAGCGCTTGCGCCACCTGTTGTTGAACGAAATCGCCGACCGAGAGGCCATGGATATTTCCTGGGATTTGCTGCTCAACGCGATCGCCGCCGGACTCCTGCTGGGCGGTTTCTACGCCGCCGTCACCGCCGGCGTGTCGATCTCGTTCGGCATGCTCGACATCGTCAACATCGCGCATCCGGCCTTCATCATCCTCGGCTCCTACATCGCCTATTACTTCAACATCAAATACGGCGTCGATCCAATTGTCGTGAGCATCATCGCGCTGCCGTTTTTCTACGCGCTCGGCGCCGGCGTCTATCAAGTCTATTATTTGTCGTTCGAAAAGCGCGGACAGGAGTCGCTGCGCGGCCTCGCCTTTTTCTTCGGCCTGCTGTTCGTCACCGAAGTGTCGCTGATCCTGGTTTTCGGCGTGGACTATCGTTATGTCGAGGCCGCCTATATCGGCCCCAGCATCCATATTGGGATCGTCGACCTGCCGCTGCGCATGCTGGTGCCCTTTGTGGTATCGCTGGTGCTGTTCGGCGCCATTCAGCTATTCGTGACCAAGACCTTCATCGGCCGCGCCATCATGGCGGTGTCGCAGGATCAAACCGCGCTGCAACTGATGGGCGTCGATCCGATCAAGATCAAACGCATCGCCTTCGGCATTTCGATTGCGACCGCCTCGGTGGCGGGTGCCCTCCTCATCATCATCCAGCCGGTCGAACCTTCGGTCGGGCGTGAATATATCGGCCGCGTATTCGCCATTTGCGTACTCGGCGGGCTCGGCAGCATGCCCGGCACGCTGATCGCGGCCATGCTACTGGGCGTGGTCGAGAGCCTGACCGCGACATTCTACGGTCCATCCTGGGCGCCGGCGGTGGCGTTCGGCCTACTCCTGCTCACGCTGGCCTTCCGGCCGGCGGGACTATTGGGACGGTGACCTGACGTGAACACCGCAAAATTCTCACTCGTTGCTCTTGCCGTCGGCGCCGTGGTCATGGCCGTCGCGCACTGGATGCATGTCGATTATCTGTATTTCGCCAGCTACACGATTTTGCAATTCGTCGTGCTGGCGACGGCGTGGAATATTCTGGGCGGCTATTGCGGCTATGTGAATTTCGGCTCGGCCGCCTTCTTCGCCATGGGCGCCTATGCCTCGGTTTTCATGCACAAAACATATCCGCTGCCGGTTCCGATCCTGATCCTGATCGGCGGCGTGGTGTCGGGCATTGTCGGCTTCGGCATGGGTTATCTGACGCTGCGCCTGCGCGGCTCGTTCTTTGCGATTGCGACGCTGGCGCTGTCGGTGGTGCTGCAGACTTTGGTGGTCAATTGGGAATATGTCGGCGGCTCGCGCGGTGCCTATGTCATCCGGCCCGAAACGATCGAATTCGCCGGCATCACCATCAATTACATCGAATATCTGTTCGGCCTGATGCTGCTGCTGGCGGTGATCGCGCTGGTGACCGCGCGGACCATCGAGCGCTCGCAGCTCGGCTTCGGCTTTGCCAGCATCCGCGACGACGAATTGGCGGCGGAAGCCGCCGGCGTGCCGACCTTGCGGCTCAAACTGATCGCGACGACGCTCTCCGGCGCCTTCATGGGCATGGCCGGTGCGCCGTTTCCGTTTTATATCGGCTATCTGCAGCCATCCTCGGCCTTCGGCCTTGAATATGCGGTCAATTCGATCGCCATGCCGATGATCGGCGGCACCACGAGCTGGGTCGGACCGCTGGTCGGCGCCGTCCTGCTCGGCTCGGCGCAGCAATATGCCATCGTCACTATCTCGTCGGCGGTGAACCTGCTGATCGTCGGCCTCATGCTGGTGGCCTTCGTCATCATCGCGCCCAATGGCCTGGTCGGGCTGGTGCAGGGCTGGCGGCGTTCATGGAGGAAGCCATGACCGCGCTTTTGCATGTCGACAATATCACCAAACGGTTCGGAGGCTTCGTCGCACTCGACGGCATCGAACTCGAAGTGCAGCCGGGCGAGCGGCTCGGTCTGATCGGTCCCAACGGATCGGGCAAGAGCACGCTGGTCAATTGCATCTGCGGCACCTTGCAGAACGAGAGCGGCCATGTACTTTTCGACGGCCACGCCATGGACGGCCTTGCGGCGCATCAGCGCACCCATCGCGGCATTGCCCGCAGTTTCCAATTGCCGCGCCCGTTCCACAGCATGAACCTCGCCGACAACTTGCGAATTCCGCTGCTCTACACGGTGCATGCCCGCATGGGGCCGCTTCGTTCGCACGGCGCGCTCGACGACCGTTGCCACGAACTGCTCGAAATGGTCGGGCTGCTGGCGAAAGCCAAGCAGATGCCGCGCGACCTCACGCAGGTCGAGATGCGAAAGCTGGAACTGGCGCGCGCCGTGGCGGCCGAACCCAAGCTTCTGATCGCCGACGAATCCATGGCCGGCCTGTCGAATTCCGAGATCGAGGATATCCTGGCGCTGCTGGTGCGGCTCAATGAGCGCGGCATCACCATCATCCTGATCGAACACATCATGAGCGCGGTGATGAGTTTCTCGCAGCGCCTGGCGGTGCTGGTGTCGGGCAAGAAAATCGCCGACGGCAAGCCGCAGGATGTCGTGCGCAATCCCGAAGTCGTGAGGGCTTATCTTGGCCAGTAGCAGCCTCACCATCGAACACGTGCACGCCGCCTATGGCGCGGTACGTGTGATTCATGACGTCTCGATCGACGTCAAACCCGGCGAGACCGTGGCTTTGCTCGGCACCAATGGCAACGGCAAAAGCACGCTGATGAAATGCATCATGGGCATCGTGCGCCCCGCCGAGGGCCGCATCGTCGCGGAAATCGACGGCGAGAAGCACGATCTGGTCGGCATGCCGACCGAGAAAATCGTCGATCTTGGCATCGCGCTGGTGCCGGAAGGCCGCCGGCTGTTTCCGAAATTGACCGTCGAGGAAAACCTGTTACTGGGCGCGTTCCGGCCCAAGGCGCGCGCGCAGATCAAGACCAATATGGATTTCTGCTGCACGGCGTTTCCGCGGCTGGCCGAGCGGCTGCACCAGCTTGCCGGCTCGATGAGCGGCGGCGAGCAGCAGATGCTGGCTTTGGCGCGCGCGCTGATGCTGGCGCCGCGCATTTTGCTGGTGGACGAGCCTTCGGTCGGTCTCGCGCCACTATTGGTCGCGCGCACCATCGACGCCATCAAGGAACTCAAGGATCACTACCAGCTCACGGTGCTGATGGCGGAGCAGAATTTCACGCAGGCCATCCGCATCGCCGACCGTGGCTATGTGATCGTGCACGGCAAGATAGCCTTCGAAGGCCGCTCGGCCGACGAACTCAACAATAACGACTTGATCCGGCAGTTTTATCTGGGGATGTGACCCTTGCCCCGGACGCGGCACGGCGCCCGGGACAAGAAACAAAACGGCGCCGGATTGCTCCGGCGCCGTTTTTAGTCGGTCTCAAGGTGAGAGCGATTTTTAATTCGCGCTCTTCGCCTTTTCGTAAGGATAGACCACCTTGCCGGTGGCGAGATCGGGCGGCGTGAGCACGGTCTGGTAGCTCATGCCTTTCCAGACATCGAGCCCCGCGCCTTCCTTGATGCCGTGATACTGCACCTGCATCATGCCGGACTTGGTCCATTCGCCGCCCGGGCCATATTTCCAGTCGCCCATGATGGTCTTGATGTTGGCCGTGCGCAGCCAGTCGGCGATCTTGGCGTCGTCGATGCTCTTGGTGGCGGTGATGGCTTCGCCCAGCATGCTGATGTAAGCGTAACCCCAGCCGCCGAGATAATAGCCGAGCGGATCGACGCCCGCGCCTTTGGCCTGCTCCTGGTAGGTTTTGAAGAAGGCCGCGGCCGGCGCCATCATCTTGTCGGACGGCACCCAGGTCTCGTAGTTCACGATGCCGTTGAGCTTGGGTCCGAGCTTGTTCTTGAACACGGTGGCCTGCAGGCCGACCATGGCGCCGCCGATGATCTTCGGCGTGTAGTTCGCTTCGTTGACCGCCAGCGCCATGCCGACCGACGAAAGCGGATAGGAGCACACAATCACGATATCGGCGTTCGAAGCCTGCAGCGCACGCACGATCGGCGAGAAGTCGGTCGTGCCGGGCGGGAAGCTCTTGTCGTAGACGATCTTGACGCCGTATTTCTTGGCGTTGGTACGCGCGCCTTCACAGGCGTTCTTGGAGAATTCTGCGTCCTCGGAGGTCAGCGCGACCGTCGTCGGTTTCGGGGTCTGCTGCATCGCGACCTGGAACAGGCCCTCGGTGAACGAAGGCTTGGTATCCGGTCCGGTCGGCAGTACCGAGAAATAATTCTTGTAGTGGAACTCGGCGTTCACATCGAGCGCGAACAGACTGATGAAGGTTTTCTTCCGCTGAATGGCGATCGGCATGGCCGGAGCGACCATGTTGGTCGCGTAACCGCTCAGGATCAAATCGACTTTATCGACGTCGAGCAGCTTGGTGTAGATGCCCGGAACGGTCGAAGGGTTGGACTGATCGTCGTAATAGACCAGCTTGACCGGACGCCCGAGCAATCCGCCTTTGGCGTTGGTTTCGTCTTCCCAGATTTTCATGCCGAGCAACGCTTGCTTGCCGTTAGGACCGAGCGGCCCGGTCTGCGCCATGCTGAAGCCGATCTTGATCGGCTCCTTGGTCTGGGCATTGGCCGTCATGACAAAGGCCGCGCCCGCTACGGTGGCAACAGCCGCCCCCGCGATCCAGGCAAAGCTCCGCGATTTCGAATTGATGAAGCATCGTTTCCTCCCGATGCATTTTTATTTTCTGCCTCTTACGTATGGGTAGATCGAATACGCTGCGAGGTCTATTTCGAGCGCCGCGGGCCGACCCGGCACTCACACTCCCCTCAACCATAATGGTTTCGACCTCGCCGGCGCCGCTGCGGCGATAAGCGGCGGCCCGATCGTATTCCGGCGATTTGAAGCAGGCGGCGCCCTGCTCGAGCGTCGGAAACTCAATCACTATGAACCGATGGAATTTGTCCGGACCTTCCATGATCTGGAAACGGCCGCCACGCGCCAGCACCTTGCCGCCGAATTTGGCGATGATGCCGGGCACCAGGTCGGTGTATTTTTTATACTCGACCGGGTCATTGATCTTGGAACGGGCAACCCAATAAGCGGGCATTGTTTCTCTCCTGGACAGTGCGGTGGCCGTGATCGAGACTGATTTGATTTCGCCACTCATACATCGGTTAATGTGAAATGCCGCGCAAGATCGTCGATATTTCGATTCCACTTGAAAATACCGTGTTTGCCGATCCGCCGGGCTATGGCCCGACTATCGAATATCTCGATCATCAAGACACGGCGCCCGACCTGCTGAAATTCTTTCCCGGCTTGAAAAAGGAAGACCTGCCGGACGGCGAAGGCTGGGGCTTCGAATGGGTCAAGCTATCGACCCACTGCACGACACATCTCGACGCGCCCTATCATTTCGCCTCGACCATGGACGGCGGCAAGCGCGCCATCACCATCGACGAGGTGCCGCTGGAATGGTGCTTCCAGCCCGCGGTGAAGCTCGACTTTCGCCATTTCGCCGGACGGCTATGTCGCGAGCGCGGCGGATGTCGAAGCCGAACTCAAACGCATCGGTCACACGCTTTCACCGCTTGAAATCGTGGTGGTGAACACCAGCGCAGGCCATGCCTACGGCCAGCCCGATTACGTCGCCAAGGGATGCGGCATGGGCCGCGAGGCGACGCTCTATCTGACATCGCGCGGCGTGCGCGTGACCGGCACCGACGGCTGGAGCTGGGACGCGCCTTTCGTCCACACCAAGCAGAAATATGCGCAGACGCACGACCCCAAGCTGATCTGGGAGGGCCACCGCGCCGGCCGCGAGATCGGCTACTGCCACATCGAGAAACTGCACAATCTGGAAGCGCTGCCGGCCAAAGGCTTCCAGGTGAGCTGCTTCCCGGTGAAGGTGCGCGGCGGCTCCGCCGGCTGGACCCGGGCGGTGGCGATTATCGACACCTGATCAGGCGGCGTCTCTTGCGTGCAGCGACATGCCGATGAGCGCCGCGCCGCCAAAGATCATATTGATGCCGACCAAGAGCCCGATCGCCCAGGTCGCCGTGCTTGGCAAGCCGGCAAAGATCATCACGCTCAATGCCAGATCGACAATGCCGCTAAACAGCATCCAGCCCCAGCGGCCGGACAGTTCGCGTTTGTGATCGAGCGCGAACATGATCGAGACCACGCCCTCGATCACGAAGAAGGCGATCAGCACCAGCGTGAGCGAGAACGCGCCGCTCAGCGGCGAGCCAATCAACAGCACGCCGACGACGACGCCGAGCAAAGCCGAAATGAGCGACCATAGAAATCCCGGCGCATGGCGCATCCAGAAACTTGTCGCCAGGCCGACTATGCCGCTGATCAAAAAAAGCCAGCCGAGAAAGATCGTCACCGCCAGCGTGGCGAGCGGCGGTATCACGATGGCAATGGCGCCCAAAAGGATGAGCACGATGCCCTCGGCCAGATACATTTTCCAATGCAGGTGCAGCGTCTTGGAGACCGCTTGCTGGATCTTTGCGATATCGGGTTGGTTGGTGGACATGGCGTTTACTCCGGCGTTGAAATTCAGAGCCCTAATATTACCATAGCTTATTTTTCGACCCAATCTGCGCATTTCTGTACGGACGCCTCATTGCCCCAGGGCATGACCGGCACGGTCGAGGTCGAGTTTTTCGGCGAACCTTCGATAATGCGGTCGCTATAGACCATATAGACCAGCACATTACGCTTGGTGTCGCAGCCGCGCACGATCTGCATTTTCTTGAAGAACAGCGAGCGGCGTTTGCGGAAAACATCCTCGCCTTGCGCGAATTTTTCCTTGAACTTGATCGGCCCGATCTGCCGGCAAGCCAATGAAATATCGGAAACTTCCTCGGCGACGCCGATCCAGCCTTTCAAGCCGCCGCGTTCCGGCACGGTGAAATGGCAGGCCACGCCCTCGACTTCCGGATCGTCGAGCCCGTAGGTCGCGAGTTTGTCGTTCGGCGTCAGCAGCTTGAACACCGTCGAGCGCTTGAAGATGAGATCGGGTTCGTCGGCGGCA
>CAWEDE010000059.1:0-18395 GCA_963807665.1 uncultured Alphaproteobacteria bacterium
CTTGGGTCCTCACAGTTGCAATACTCTTTCCTCCTACACGCCTCTGCGCCAGAGCAAGCGCTCAGCTCCAGTGCTGCAAGCCGTGCCATCTAATTTGCGACACAACTGATTTTTCAGAAATTTGACGAAAAATTTACCTGCGTGGCAAGCGCATTTTCCTTCAAAGCACTTGCTGCCTGGACAGCAATCAGCAGCTTTCCAACAGCTAGCTCCCGACGGGCAGCAGCACATTAGCAGGTGCTTTGAGCACAGTTTCTGCGGCACAGTTTTTTGTTTATTTGACATGTTCCCCCAACAGGATTACAGCCGCAGTAGCCGTTGACACAAGTTATTTCGTTGACCGAACCGCAGCATTCAGAGTTGACTCGGCAAAGGTGCTCCGACTTTGAAATAAAGCAAGTATAACAGGTGTAAAGCCATATTCAAGGTTGACAAACCTGTCCCGCAGTACGCTCGAGTGTATTGCCCATGAATTGGTGGAAAAAGTGCCAGTCAAAAAGGCTGGCAAGCGCCAGTACGTGATTTATTTCTCAGCATGTTTATGGGCGCGTTTGACTGTACGCAGAGCAGCATTTTTGATACCAAATAATGCAAGTTTGATTCCATTATTCCTGAGCGTCTAGCATGGTTGAATGATTTGCACTACAAGTGAATAGAAACTTTACACCTCCACTGTGTATGCCTCTCACTCAAGAAATAAATGCAATTTCTATATTTAATTTTTTCAGAATCACCGTACTGGTGGATGCTCTGCGGTGATGTATTGAGCTAAACTGTTGAACGAGTGAATAGCCGGCAAGACCACGCTCGCGAATGCGCTTGCGCCGCTGCTCAACGCGGTGGTGTTCAATGCCGATGCGGTGCGCGCCAATCTGTCGCGCGATCTCGGCTTCAGCCACGAAGATCGGGTCGAGCATGCGCGGCGCATGGGCTGGATGTGCGACCGGGTGGTCGAAGCCGGCGGCACCGTGATCGCCGATTTCATCTGCCCGACGCCGGAGACGCGCGCGGCCTTCGGCGACGCGTTCACCATCTGGGTCGACCGTATCGAGGCCGGACGGTTCGAGGACACCAACCGGATGTTCGTCGCGCCGGAGCGGTTCGATCTGCGCGTTACGCGCCGAAGGTACGCCGCAATATTGGGCCGAGCAGGCGCTGGCGCGGTTGCGCCCGGCGTTCGATCCGCAGAAGCCGACGGCATTGTTCATCGGCCGCTATCAGCCGTTTCATGGCGGCCATCAGCGTTTGATCGAAGAAGGGCTTGCGGCGCGTCGGCCAGGTCTGCATCGCGGTGCGCGACACCCACGGGATCGACGAGAAAAATCCGCTGCCGTATTTCGCCGTCAAGCAGCGCATCGATGCGGCGCTGTCGGCGCATGCCGGGCGGTTCGTGGTGGTGCCGCTGCCGAATATCACCAATGTATTTTATGGCCGCGATGTCGGCTACACGGTCGAGCGCATCTTGCTCGACGAGGCGACCGAGAGGATTTCGGCGACCAAAATTCGCGGCCTGGCCGCGGCGCCTTAGGTCACTCGCGCTTATAAACATCCTCGATGCGCTCGATGTCGTCCTCGCCGAGATAGCTGCCGGTCTGCACTTCGATCAATTCGAGCGGAATTTTGCCCTGGTTCGCCAGCCGGTGGACGCTGCCGATCGGAATAAAGATCGACTCGTTTTCGTGCACCGGACGCACGTCCTTGCCGATGGTGACCTCGGCGGTGCCGCGCACCACCACCCAATGCTCGGCGCGGTGGCGATGCTTCTGCAGCGACAGCACGCCGCCGGGATTGACCACGATGCGCTTGACCTGGAAGCGCTCGCCCATGTCGATCGACTCGTAATAGCCCCAGGGCCGGTGCACGCGCTTGTGGTCGGTCGCCTCGGCGCGCTTATCGGTCTTGAGCTTGGCCACCAGTTCGCGCACTTCCTGCGAACGCGCGCGCGGCACCACCATCACGGCATCCGACGTGCTCACGATGACGAGATCCTTGACCCCGACCACAGCGGTGAGGCGGCCGTCGGAATGCACCACGCTGCCGCTGACATCCATGGTCACCACCGGGCCTTGCACGATATTGCCAGAAGCATCCGGCGGCGTGATGTCGAACAGTGCGTCCCAGCTTCCGATGTCGGACCAGCGGAAGGAGCCCTCGACCACCGCGGCGCGGTCGGTTTTTTCCATCACGGCATAGTCGATCGATTTCTGCGGCGCGCGGGCGAAAGCCTCCGGGTCGAGCCGCAGGAAGCCTAGATCGTCGACCGCATTCGCAACCGCGGCGACAATGGCTTGCGCCATCTCCGGCTCGAGGCGGGCAAGTTCGGCGAGCAGCACGTCGGCGCGGAACAGGAAATTGCCGGAATTCCACAAATAGCCGTCGCGCACATAGCGGGCCGCGGTGGCGGCGTCGGGCTTCTCGACGAAACTCTTGACCGCATGCACGCCATTCTTCTTGCCGTTTTCGCCGATGGCTTCGCCCGGCAAAATATAGCCGTAACTGGTTTTCGGCTCGGTCGGCTTGATGCCGAAGGTGACGATGCGCCCGGCTTCGGCGGCTTCGCGTCCGGCCAGACAAGTGTCGCGGAACTGCGGCACGTCGAGAATGATGTGGTCGGCGGCGAGCGCCAGCACCACCGCGTCCGGGTCGCGCAGCCTGGCAATTTCGGTCGCCGCCGCGATGGCCGGGGCTGAATCCCGCCGCATCGGCTCGATCACCACGGTCGCCTTGACGCCCACTTCCTCGGCCTGGCGGCGGGCGAAAAAATGGAAATTCGGGCCGGTGATGACGATGGGGGCGGCAAACATCGGGTCTTGCACCCGCAACAGGGTTTCCTGGTAGGTCGAGCGCTCGCCTACCAGAGGCAGGAACTGCTTGGGCAAGGCGTCGCGCGAAACCGGCCAAAGCCTGGTTCCGGCGCCGCCAGCCAGCAAGATGGGAATGATGGGCGACGGCATGATGATGGCTATGGCGAGGCTCTTGGGGGCGCTATGTTGGGGCCGGGAATCGTCTTAAGGCAGTTCCATCTGTCTGACTATCGGTAGCGTTGCGGAGGCTTTAAGTCCATTCACCCGAAGCGGCTGCACCCCGGTACCCGATGATTCAGCGCATCCTTACGGTCGGCGGCTTTACGCTGCTTTCGCGGATTACCGGGTTCGCCCGTGACATTATCCTGGCCGCGGTACTTGGCGCCGGGCCCGTGGCGGATGCCTTTTTCGTGGCGTTCCGGCTGCCTAACCATTTCCGTGCCATTTTCGCCGAGGGCGCTTTCAACGCGGCCTTCGTGCCGGCCTATGCCCGCATTCGCACGCAAGGCGGTCCACAAAGCGCGGGGCTTTTTGCCGACCGCATATTCACGCTGCTATTGGCGAGCCAGATCGTCCTGTTGGCTTTGGCGCTTCTATTCACCCCCGAGGCCATCGACCTGCTGGCGCCGGGATTTGCGCGCGATCCGGAGCGTTTCGCGCTCGCCGTCGATTTCACCCGGATTACGTTTCCCTATCTGCTGCTGATCACGCTGGTCACGCTCTATGGCGGGATACTTAATGCGCTGCAGCGCTTTGCCGCGGCTTCGGCCGCTTCCATTTTACTGAACCTGTCGATGATCGTGACGCTGGCGCTCGCGGCATTCTTCCCGACCGCCGGTCATGCCGCCGCCTGGGGCGTGCTGATCTCCGGGTTCCTTCAGGCCATGCTGGTCGGTGGCGACACTTGGCGGGCCGGCGCCATGACCGTGTTGCGTTGGCCCGAACTCGACGCCGATGTCCGAAAATTTTTCCGCGCGCTTGGCCCCGCGACGGTGGGATCCATGGGGGTTCAACTCGCACTGTTTGCCGATACGATCATTGCGAGCTTTCTGGCGGCCGGCGCGCTCTCGGCGCTTTATTATGCGGACCGGCTTAATCAACTCCCGATCGGCGTCATCGGCATCGCCGCCGGCACCGTGATCCTGCCCGAAATGTCGCGCCGTCTGGCCGGCGGCGACGATGCCGGCGCGTCGCATGCGCAAAACCGCGCGGTCGAGTTCACGTTGTTGTTTGCGATACCTTGCCTTGCAGCCTTCGTCGTCATTCCAGAACTGATCATGCGCGCGATGTTCCTGCGCGGCGCATTCACGGCGGCCAATGCGGTCGAGGCCGCCCACACGCTATCGGCCTATGCGATCGGCCTGCTGCCATTCGTGCTGATCCGCAGCGTCGTTGCGACATTCTTTGCGCGCGGCGACACCGCGACGCCGTTGAAGGCCGCGCTGATCGCGGCCGCCGTCAATATCGGCTTCAAGTTCCTGTTGATGGGCCCGCTGGCGCAGGTCGGCCTTGCGCTGGCGACTTCGATCGGCGCCTGGATCAATCTCGGCCTGGTGGTGTGGTTTGGCCTGCGCGCCGGCCACCTCCAGTTCGACGAGCGCTTGCGGGATTCGGCCATCAAGCTCGCGGCCGTCGGCGTCGCCTTGGCTGCCTTATTGTGGATATGCCAGGCGCCGGTCGCGCAGCTGTTTGCGGGCTGGGAACGGCTAGGCGATGTCGCGACCCTGGCGGTATTGGCGGCCATTGGCGGCGGCGCCTATGGCGGCGTTATATTCGCGATGTTCGGCAAACGTTGGTTGACGGCGTTTCGGGCGCGTTGAGCCGAAAGGTTCTCCGCTACAGGCATTTTAATCGCGGGCCGCTATAAATTTTACATTGGCGTCAATGAGTTGTTGCCCATTAGGCCAAAGGCCAATTGGCCGCGCCCATTGCGGAACTTGCGCGGTGGACATACCTGCACGCCACCGGTATGGGGACAGGCTCCCTTGAAGCACGCGGCGGCGGTTCCCATGCATAATCCCCATCAACGCGACTTCGTTGCGGTCCGTGCCCGTGGATTGGCGCGCGATTGGGCGCGCGATTGCGCGTGTCCTGGCCGTGACGGCGCTTGCTACTTTGGTCGTAAGCTGCGGCGAGAGCCCGCCAAAAGGCGCGCCGCCGCCGCCTTCGGTCACGGTTGCCAAGCCGGTCAAGCGCACGGTTTTCGATTTCGACGAATATGTCGGACGCTTTGTCGCGGTCAATTCGGTCGAGGTGCGTGCCCGCGTGTCGGGCTATCTCGACAGCGTGCATTTCAAGGATGGCCAGACCGTCAAGCAGGGCGACCTCCTGTTCACCATCGACAAGCGGACATTCCAGAACGCGCTCGATCAGGCGCGCGCCAATCTGGTGCAGGCCAAGTCAAACCAGGCTTATACGGAGTCCGATTTCACGCGCGGCCAGCAACTGGTGCGCGACAAGACCATCACCGACCAGACTTTCGAGCAGCGCTCGCAGGCCTATCGCAACGCCCAGGCTGGGGTCAGCAACAATGAGGCCGCGGTTCGGCAGGCCGAACTCGACATGGAGTTCACCGAACTGCGCGCGCCGATCAACGGCCGCATCGGCGACCGGCGGGTGTCGCCAGGCAATCTGGTCACCGGCGGCACGGCCGGCAACACCACACTGCTCGCCACCATCGTGTCGACCGACCCGATCCGGCTCGAATTCACCTTCGATGAGGCGTCCTATCTGCGCTACGAGCGATTGTCGAAAGGCGGCGACGACATCGCCAGCCGCGGCGCCGGCACGAAAGTCGCGCTCAAGCTGATCGACGAGAACGATTTCGATCACGAAGGCCACATGGACTTCGTCGACAATGTGATCGACCGCACGACCGGCACCATCCGCGGCCGCGCGGTGTTCGCCAATCCCAACGGCGTGTTCACGCCCGGCATGTTCGGCCGCGTGCGGGTCCCGGCGTCGCCGCCCTATGAAGCATCTGCTGGTGCCCAATGTGGCGATCGGCACCGAGCAGGCGCGCAAATTTGTGCTGACCGTCAATGCCGAGAATACCGTGGTGTCAAAATACGTGACGCCGGGCCAGGTCACGGCGGACGGCTTGCTCGTGATCAAGGACGGGATCGGCCCCGACGACCGTATCATCGTGAACGGCCTGATGCGGGCGCGGCCCGGACAAAAAGTGACGCCGCAAGAGCAGGGCGCTGCGCCCGCGGCGCCTGCCGGCGGCCCGCCGCAAAAGCCGAAATAGCGGCGGCAACAGGCCATGCGCATTTCGCATTTCTTCATCGACCGGCCGATTTTCGCCTCGGTGCTCTCGATTGTTTTCATCATCCTCGGCGGCGTTGCTTTTCTGCGCCTGCCGATCGCGCAATATCCGGAAATCGCGCCGCCCACGATCACCATCGTCGGTCAATATCCGGGCGCCAGCGCCGATGTCGTGGCCTCGACGGTGGTGACGCCGATCGAGCAGCAGATCAACGGCGTCGAGAACATGATCTATCTGTCGTCGAACTCGACCGCGGACGGCAAGTTCACGATCTCGGTCACCTTCGATCTCGGGACCAACCTCGATATCGCGCAGGTCCAGGTGCAAAACCGGGTCGCCATCGCGCAGCCGCGCCTGCCGGCCGATGTGCGCAATATCGGCGTCACCGTCAACAAGAGTTCGCCCGACCTGATGATGGTCGTGCACCTTTATTCGCCGGACAAGTCGCGCGACACGCTGTTCATATCCAATTACGCGACGCTCAATATTACCGATGCTGTAACGCGCGTCGATGGCGTGGGTTCGATCATCGTGTTCGGCGCGCGCGATTACGCGATGCGCGTTTGGCTCGATCCCGACCGGCTGCAATCGCTCGGCCTGACCGCGAGCGACGTCGTTACCGCCTTGCAAGGCCAGAATGTTCAGGTCGCGTCCGGCGTGCTCAATGCGCCGCCGGAGGAAAAGCCAGGCGCATTTCAAATCAATGTGCAAACGCTGGGCCGGCTCGCCAATGTCGACGAATTCGGCAACATCGTGGTCAAGCAGACGGCCAATGCCGTGGTGCGGATGAAGGACGTTGCCCGTACCGAACTTGCCGCGCAGGACTATTCGACCAATTCCTATCTCGATCTCAGCCCGGCCATCGCGCTCGGCATTTTCCAGCGGCCGGGCTCGAACGCGCTATCGACCTCGACGGCCATCATCAAGACCATGGACGAGCTGGCGGCGCAGTTCCCGCCTGGCCTGAAATATACCATCGTCTACAACCCGACCCAATTCATCCAGCAATCGGTCGATGCGGTCGAATCGACCATCGGCGAAGCGATTGTTCTGGTCGTACTCGTCGTTATCTTGTTTTTGCAAACTTGGCGCGCCGCTGTTATTCCGATTGTCGCCATTCCGATTTCGCTGATCGGCACGTTTTTCGTGATGTCGGCGGCGGGCTTTACGCTCAACAATCTTTCGCTGTTCGGCCTCGTGCTGGCCATCGGCATTGTCGTCGATGACGCCATCGTCGTAGTGGAAAATGTCGAGCGCAATATCGAGCGCGGCT
This sequence comes from uncultured Alphaproteobacteria bacterium, assembly GCA_963807665.1. Classification (GTDB taxonomy): domain Bacteria; phylum Pseudomonadota; class Alphaproteobacteria; order Rhizobiales; family Xanthobacteraceae; genus Pseudolabrys. The sequence goes on from CAWEDE010000059.1 coordinate 7,346, forward strand.
TGTCGCCGCACGATGCTGCCGTCAAGAGCATGGAAGAAGTCGGCGCCGCCTTGGTCGCGATCGCGCTGGTGCTGTGCTCGGTCTTCATCCCGTCGGCCTTCATTACCGGAATTTCGGGACAGTTTTACCGGCAATTCGCGCTCACCATCGCCGGCGCCACTGTTATATCCTTGATCGTGTCGTTGACATTGTCGCCGGCGCTTTGCGCGCTGCTGCTCAAGCCACACCACGACGCCGAAGCCGGGCATTGGTGGAGCCTCCCGATCCGCAAATTTTTCGGTTGGTTCAATTATTATTTCGACAAACTAACGCGCGGTTATGGCTGGCTTTCGGCGCGCCTGGTGCGGTTCGCGGTGCTGATGCTGGTCGTATACGCCGTCGTGATCGGCTTAGGCCTCAACGAATTTCGCAAGACGCCTGTCGGCTTTATTCCGCAGCTTGACCGCGGCTATCTCATCATCGTGACCCAGTTGCCGCCGGCGGCATCGCTTGCCCGCACCGACGAAGTCAACCGCCGCGCCGTCGAGATCGCTCTAAAGGTGCCCGGCGTCGCCCATGCCGTGAATATCGTGGGCTTTTCCGGCGCCACCTTCACGAGCGCGCCTAATGCCGGCGCCATCTTCGTGACGCTCGATCCGTTCGAGGAGCGCGCCGGCGATCCGGGTAAATCGGCGGCCGCGATCCAAGGTCAATTATTCGGACGGCTGGCGGCAATTCAAGAGGGCCAGATATTCGTCGCCGCGCCGCCGCCGGTTTCCGGCATCGGCAATGCCGGTGGCTTCCGCATGATGGTAGAGGATCGCGGCGGCAGCGGGTCGCAAGCCCTGCAAGGTGCGGTCTACGCCATGATGGGACGGGCGGCGCAGACGCCCGGGCTGCTGCAGGTCTATTCGCTGTTCGAGAATTCGACGCCGCAGCTTTATCTCGACATCGACCGCACCAAGGCGCAGTTGCTGGGGATCAATATCCCGGACGTCTTCTCCGCGCTGCAGATTTATCTCGGCTCGGCCTATGTCAACGACTTCAATCTGTTCGGCCGCACCTACCGCGTCATGGCGCAGGCGTCGGGCGAATTCCGCAACGACACGAGGGATGTTCTCAACATCCGGGTTCGCAACAATACCGGTGACACAGTTCCGCTTGCGGCATTCACCACGGCGCGCTCGATTACCGGGCCTTATCGCGTGCCGCGCTACAACCTCTATCCGGCGGCCGAGCTCGACGGCGCCGCGGCGCCCGGCTATTCGCAGGGCGAAGCCATCAAGATCATGGAAAAGCTGGCCGCCGAAACGCTACCGGCCGGATTCTCCTATGAATGGACGACGCTGGCGTTTCAGCAAATTCGCGCCGGCAACACCGCCATCTTTGCCTTCGTGCTCGCCGTCATATTCGTGTTCCTGGTGCTGGCCGCGCAGTTCGAAAGCCTGACACTGCCGCTCGCGGTGATCATGATCGTGCCGATGTGTCTCATCGCCTCCATCGTTGGCGTCGTCTTACGCGGTCAGGACAACAATATTCTCACGCAAGTAGGCTTCATCGTGCTGATCGGGCTTGCAGCCAAGAACGCAATTCTGATCGTGGAATTCGCCAAGCAATTGGAAGACGCCGGCCGCAACCGTTTCGATGCGGCGGTCGAAGCCGCGCATCTGCGGTTGCGGCCGATCCTGATGACGTCGTTCGCATTCATTCTGGGCGTGACGCCCTTGGCCTGTGCGGTCGGTGCCGGCGCCGAACTGCGCCAATCCCTCGGTACGGCGGTGTTCTCCGGCATGATCGGGGTCACTGCCTTCGGCCTGATCTTCACGCCGGTATTCTACGTGGTGTCGCGCTGGATCGCGCTGCGCGCCGCCGGCAAGCCGCTCGCGCCGCCGGCGCCGGCAAGATCGTCCAAAAAATGAACGCCATGAAATTCGGCTTCGGTCAGGCGCTCACCCGCAAGGAGGACGACGCGCTATTGCGTGGCGCCGGCTGTTACGTTGCCGATGTCGCGCCGGCGGCGGCCTTGCATGCGGTGATGCTGCGCTCGCCGCATGCGCATGCGCGCTTTAGCATTTCCGAACTTGGCCGCGTGCGCGCCATGCCGGGCGTGCGCCTGGTGCTCACCGCCGCCGATATGGCCGAGCTTGGGCCCTTGCCGACACCCGGCGTGCTCGACGCCGACACCAAGGTTCCGTTCTATCCGATCCTTGCCAAGGACATCGTGCGCCATGTCGGCGACGCCACCGCTTTCGTGGTGGCCGATACGCTGGAGGCCGCCAAGGATGCGGCCGAAGCGATCACGATCGATTGGCAGCCGCTGCCGCACGTGATCGGCGCGATTGCCGCGCTCGCAAATGGCGCGCCGCAAGTATGGCCCGACCGGCCCGGCAATCTCGCTTTCGAAAAGGACATGGGCGACGCACGCGCCACCAAGGAAATCTTCGCCAAGGCTGCGCGCACGGTATCGCTGACCATCATCAACCAGCGGCTGGTGACCAATTATATGGATACCCGCGGCGTGATCGCCGAATATGACGGTGAGCGCTACACGCTCACGCTCGGCAGTCAGGGCAGCCACATCATCCGCGACATCATCTGCGGCGTGCTCAAAAAACCGCTCGACAAGATGCGCGTGATAACGCCCGATGTCGGCGGCGGCTTCGGCACCAAATTGTTTCCCTATCGCGAATATGCGCTTGCCGCGGTGGCGGCCGAGCGTCTGCGCAAGCCGGTGAAATGGGTGTGCGAGCGCAGCGAACATTTTCTCGGCGACAGCCATGGCCGCGACAATATCTCGACCGCCAGACTTGCGATCGACGACAAGGGCCGCTTCCTCGCGCTCGATCTCGATATCGTCGCCGACATGGGCGCCTATTTGTCGTGCTACGGGCCCTTTATTCCCTGGCTCGGCGTCGGCATGGCGACCGGGGCCTATGATATTCCGGTGGCTTACATCAGGTTGCGCGGCAGCTATACCAACACGGTTCCGGTCGATGCCTATCGCGGCGCGGGCAGGCCGGAGGCGTCCTATCTGATCGAGCGGCTGGTCGACGCCGCGGCGCGCGAACTCGGTACCGCGCCGGATGCGCTTCGCCGCAAGAATCTTATCAAGCCGAAGGCGCTGCCTTACGCGACGCCGACCGGCAAAGTCTATGACTCGGGCGATTTCGCCGGCACACTCGCGCGCGCGCAGGAGCTTGTCGATTGGGACGGTTTTAACAAACGCGCGGCGGCGTCGAAACGCGCCGGCAAACTGCGCGGCATCGGCATCGCCACTTATATCGAGGCTTGCGGCGCCAACGGGCCGGAGACCGCGCTAGTGCGGCTCGATCGCGATGGCGGCATCACGGTGCTGATCGGCTCGCAATCGACCGGACAGGGCCACGCCACTTCCTACGCGCAACTGGTGGCCGAGCGTCTCGATCTGCCGCCCGATCGCGTGCGCGTGGTGCAGGGCGATACCGATTTGATCGCCACCGGCGCCGGCACCGGCGGCTCGAGCTCGATCCCCGTGGGCGGCGTGTCCGTTGACCGCGCGAGCAAGACGCTGGCCGAACAACTCAAGCAACTTGCCGCCGACGCGCTTGAGGCCGCCAGCGGCGATCTGGAAATTTCCGGCGGCGCAATTCGGGTCGCCGGCACCGACCGCGCCATTTCATTTGCCGATCTGGCCGCCCATCCTCAGGCTACGCCCGAGAAGCTGCGCGCCTCGAGCGAATTCGCCACCGACCTGCCGACATTTCCCAACGGCACGCATATCGCCGAGCTTGAAATCGATCCGGCCACCGGCGAAACCTCGATCCTGCGCTATGTGATCGTGGACGATTTCGGCGCGACGTTAAATCCGCTGTTGCTCGCCGGCCAGGTGCATGGCGGTACGGTGCAAGGCATCGGCCAGGCATTGATGGAAGACACGGTTTACGATACGGCCTCCGGTCAATTGCTCAGCGCCAGTTTCATGGATTACGCCATGCCGCGCGCGGTCCATGCGCCGGATTTCGTTTTTGAGACCCGCAACACGCCGTGCAAGAACAATCCCCTTGGCGTTAAAGGGGCGGGGGAAGCTGGTGCCATCGGTTCATGTCCGGCGGTCATCAATGCGGTCGTAGATGCTCTCTGGCGCGGGCACCGCATTTCCCACATCGACATGCCGGCGACGCCGCAGCGGATTTGGCATGCGATTGAAAAGGCGCGTAATACGGCCGCTTCTTGATCCGGCGCCGGTTAGCCGCTTGGGCCGATGGAATAATCGGGCCGCGCCAGGGTATCTTTAAGCGTGGCAGAGTTCGGCATCACGAAAGGTGGCATGAAATGTTACTCCGTACAGCTATTGCAACGCTCGCTATCGGCCTGAGCGTCGGCGCGGTCATTGCGCAGTCCGACCCGATCGCGGCGCGCATGGCGCTGATGAAGGGAAATAACGACAATGCGCGCGCCATGATCCAGACCATTCGCGGGCAAAAGCCGTTTGACGCCGCCGCGGTCGAAGCCGCTTTCGCGCAATGGGCCGAGACCGCGCAAAAATTACCTGGCCTGTTTCCCGATAATTCCAAGACCGGGGAAAAAACGCGGGCGACGCTGAAAATCTGGGAAAACAAGAAGGACTTCGACGAAAAGGCCGCCGCTTTCGGCAAAGCCGTGGCGGACACGCGCGCGCAGGCCGTCGCTTCGCTCGACGGCCTCAAAGCCGCAATTCCGGTCGTCGGCAAAGCCTGCGACAATTGCCATGAGGACTATCGGGCGCCACAGCAATAAACTTCGTCTAAATCCGCAGATGACGCCGGCGCGGCCCTGTCGCGCCGGCGTTTCGTTTGCTGTATGACAGGCCTCCGGCATGCGCCGGGGAACCGCGGATGATGAAGAAACTGATCGTGCTGGCCGCCTGCGCCATTGTGCTGGGCGTTGTGGTGTTCTGGTTCGCCACCATGCCGCAGACCGTGCCGGCGAGCGCGCTCGCCCCGCACACGCCCGATCTCGCCAACGGCAAGGAAATATTTTACGCCGGCGGTTGCACGTCATGCCATGCGGTGCCCAAGCAGGACGACAAGACCAGGCTCGGCGGCGGGCTGGCGCTGCGCTCGCCATTTGGCACGTTCTACGTTCCCAATATTTCGTCCGATCCAAAGGATGGCATTGGCGGCTGGAGCGAAGCGCAGTTCGTCACCGCATTGAACAAGGGCACCTCGCCCAGTGGCGAGCATTATTATCCGGCGTTTGCCCTACACGTCGTATCAGCGCATCACGTTTGACGACCTGCGCGATCTGTTCGCCTATCTCAAAACTTTGCCGTCGGTCGCGGGCCGCGTGCGCGATCACGATCTGCCGTTTCCGTTCAACATCCGCCGCCTGTTGGGCGTCTGGAAGTTTCTGTTTCTCGACGGCGAGCCGTTCAAGCCCGATCCGGCGCGCTCGGCGAAATGGAACCGCGGCGCCTATCTGGTCAACGGTGCCGGCCACTGCGCGGAATGCCATTCGCCGCGCAATATGCTGGGCGCGATCGTCGCGGGCCGGCGCTTCACCGGAGGGCCGGCGCCCGACGGCCAGGGCGGCGTTCCCAATATCACCCAATTCAAGCTCAAGGATTGGTCGGTGGCCGATATTGCCGAAACGCTCGAAGACGGCACGACCGCCGATGCCGACCGGGTCGGCGGCAGCATGGTCGAAATTGTGCGCAATACTTCGCAGCTCACCGCGGCCGACCGCGAGGCCATGGCGACCTACATCAAGTCGCTGCCGCCGGTTGAAGGCCTTGCAAGACCCAAAGCGAAATAGCCAGGCGACAACTCCGGCTATCGTGGCTATGTAGGCGGACCTGCCGGGATTGATTCCAATGAATCTTCTCAAAGCCATCGGCTTCAAGCTGATCTCGGCGCTATTGTTTGCCGCCATGTCCGCGCTGGTGCGCCAGCTCGGCGACGTGGCGCCGGTCGGGCAATTGGTGTTTTTCCGCAGCGCCTGCGCTATCCCGCCGGTCCTGCTGATTTATGCGCTGCGGGGCGAGTTGATGACAGCCGTGCGCACCCGCCGGCCGCTCGGCCAGCTTGGGCGTGGCGCGCTCAGCGTCGCCGGCATGTTCACCAATTTCTCCGCGCTGACGCGGTTGCCGCTGGCCGACGCCACCGCGATTTCTTTCGCCTCGCCGCTGATTACGGTGGCGCTGGCCGCCGTCATTTTGAAAGAAACCGTGCGCCTATATCGCTGGAGCGCGGTGCTGGTCGGCTTTGCCGGCGTGATCGTGATGTTGATCCCGCATTTCGATCTTAGCCATTATGCGACCGCCGGCGCCGCCAGCGTGGCCACCGCCGGCTCGATATTCGCGATAACGGCGGCCTTCTGCAACGCCGGCACGGTGATCCAGACCAGGCGGCTGGCGCAAAGCGAGACTACATCGTCGATCGTGTTTTATTTTTCGCTGGTGACCGCATTGGCCGGTGCGGTGACGCTGCCCTTTGCCTGGCACACGCCGACCGGTTCCGAACTCGTCATGCTGCTTTCGCTGGGTGTTTTTGGCGGCATCGCGCATATTTTTCTCACCGAAAGTTATCGACATGCCACCGCCTCGGTGATTGCGCCATTCGATTACAGCGCGATGCTGTGGGCGCTGCTGCTCGGCTATTGGGTATTCGGCGAATTGCCGAGCGCGTTGGTCTATCTCGGCGCGTCGATCGTCGCCGGCGCCGGCCTGTTCGTGATCTGGCGCGAGCGCCAGCTCGGCCTGCAGCGTGCGCGCGAGGCGGAAGGGCCGCGCCGGCCGGAAATCTAGCGCGCGGAACTGACTAAGTAAGTTTGAATGTCTGATCCGAATAGTCGATCGTCAGGCCAATGCGGCCCTCGTTCAACGACCAGGAAAAAATCTCGTAGGTCCGCATGCCGCTTGAATGCATCGGATCCGAATCCATGATGCGGCGCGCGCTCACCAAATCATCCGCCCTGATAATGATCATCCCGAAGGACGGTGCGGCCGCGCCGGGGACCGACATGGGGCCGGCGCTAAACAGGATGCCCTGTTTTTCGAGGCTGATCTGGTGCTCAAGGTGCTTTTGGAGATGGCGCTTGATCTCTTCGGGCGGCGCCGCCGGTTTGGAAAAGGCCACCCAAAGCTTTTTCTTGAGCATGCGGGCATGTAGTTCGTCGGCATCCATGTCGCGCTCGATCCTAGGTCTGAAACGCCTTGAAAGTAATAATGGTGCGCGTGTCCTTGATGCCGGCCACGCATTGCACCTTCTCGTTCACGAAGTGCCCGATATCGGTGCCGGCCTCGACATAGAATTTCACCAGCAGGTCGAAGTCGCCGGCGGTCGAATAGATTTCGGAGGCGATCTCGGCTTCCGCCAGCTCGTTGGCCACCTGATAGGCTTTGCCGAGCTCGCATTTTATTTGCACGAAGAAGGGTGTCATTTTGCAGCCTCCAATTGAAAGCAATCCAGCAAAATCGCGGCGCGCATGCAAGCCGCGCGTAGCTCACACTTGCTCACCGTTGCCCACCCTTGCCATAAAGCGGCCTGCGGACTAGGTATTGCGCAGCAATCTCGTGGGGTGTCCGGCTTTTGCCGGGCTGAGAGGCGGTCCGCGCCAACCCAACGAACCTGATCCGGGTCATGCCGGCGGAGGGAGCAGAGATGCGCAGTACCCCCGCTGTTTGCCTGACGCATTATCGCGCCCAATCGGCCGCGAATGTCATGAATTTATAAAGGCCAATGAATGGAAGCCGATCTTCGCCTCTATGCCCTAATCGATCCCACCGTTGCCGGCGGGCGCTCGCTCGGCGATTTGGCCAAGAAAATCGCCGGCAGCGCGACGCTGGTGCAGCTGCGCGACAAGCACGGCTCGACGAGGGTCCTGGTGGAGGAAGCGCGCGCGCTCACCATGGTGCTGGCGCCGCTGGATATCCCGCTCATTATCAACGACCGCGTCGATGTCGCGCTGGCGGCGGAAGCCGACGGCGTGCATATCGGGCAGGACGACATGTCGCCGGCCGACGCACGGCTTTTGCTCGGGCGCACGGCCATTATCGGGCTGAGCATCAAGACACTGGAGCAGGCCGCCGCGGCGCCGCTCGACCTGCTCGATTATGTGGCGATTGGCGGCGTCTATGACACGTCCTCCAAGCAAGACGCCAAGACCCCGATCGGGCTTACGGGATTGCGCGAAGTGGCGCAGGCGATCCGCGCGCGCAAGGCCGGCTTTCCGATTTGCGCCATTGCCGGCATCAATGAAAGCAATGCCGGTGACGTGATCGCGGCCGGCGCCGACGGCGTGGCGGTGATTTCCGCGCTGTCGCTCGCACCCGATCCGGAAATGGCGGCGCGCGGGCTTCGCAACGTCGTCGATGTCGCGCTGTCACGGCGGTTACGCGGATGACCGCTATTGCCGTCACCATAGCGGGCTCGGATTCGAGCGGTGGCGCCGGCATCCAGGCCGATCTGAAAACCTTCGCAGCGTTAGGCGTCTATGGCGCGTCGGTGATCGCGGCGCTGACCGCGCAGAATACCAAGGGCGTGACCGCCATCCACGACGTGCCCGGCGATTTCATTGCCGCGCAAATCGACGCGGTGTTCAGCGATCTCGATATCGGCGCCGTCAAGATCGGCATGTTGTCACAGGTGGCGGCCATCAAAGCGGTGGCGAAGGGCTCGGCCGTTACCGGGCGAAAAATATCGTGCTCGATCCGGTGATGGTGGCCAGTACCGGCGCCACGCTGCTCGCGATCGAAGCCATCAAAGTGCTGCGCAATGAACTCTTCCGCGTGCGCTGGTGGTGACGCCGAATTTGGCGGAAGCGGCGGCGCTCACCGGCGCCTCGCCCGCCGCGCAACGAAGCGGAAATGGAAGTGCAGGCGCGGCAAATCTTGGCGCTCGGCGCGCGTCAATGTTTTGATCAAAGGCGGCCATGGCGGCGGCGACGAAAGCGTCGATCTGCTGATCGGGCAGGGCGACGTCGTTCGCCTGTCGGCCAAACGCATCGCCACCAAGAATACCCATGGCACCGGCTGTACGCTGTCGTCGGCGATTGCCGCAGGTCTTGCCAAAGGCCTCGATCTTGCCGCCGCGGCGCATGATGCCAAAGCCTATGTCACAAGCGTCATCGCGGCCGCCGACCAACTCGAGGTCGGTCATGGCCACGGGCCGCTGCATCATTATTACGCGCAATGGAGAGACGAATGACGACACGCCGCAGTTTCATCGCTGGCGGGGCGGTTGCCGGGGGCATGATCGCCGCGCCGGCGGTGGCGCGCGCCCAGACGGTGAAATGGCGCATGGTGACGTCCTGGCCCAAGCGCTTGCCGGGGCCGGGCCTCTCGGCGGAGCGCATCGCCGATCGTATACGCGCGCTGTCGGGCGGACGGCTCGACATTTCCGTATTCGCGGCCGGTGAAGTGGTGCCGGCCTTCGAGGTGCTGGACGCGGTCGGCAATGGCGTTGCCGATATCGGCCATAGCGCTTCGTTCTATTGGCAAGGCAAAATGCCGGCGGCGGCGTTTTTTACCACCGTGCCGTTCGGCCTGACGCCGTCCGAGCACGTCGCCTGGATCGAGGCCGCCGGCGGTCAGGCGCTGTGGGACGAACTTTATGCGCCCTTTGGTGTCAAGCCATTCATGGGCGGCAATACCGGCGTGTGTATGGGCGGCTGGTTTCGCCGAGAGATCATGAGCCTTGCTGATTTGAGCGGTTTGAAGCTGCGCTCGCTTGGTCTGGGCGGCGAAATCTATCGCCGCCTCGGCGCCACGCCGCAAACCACGCCGCCAGCCGAAATACTTTCCAGCCTGCAATCGGGCGTCATCGATGGCGCTGAATTCGTCGGGCCCGGTACCGACATTGCGCTTGGCCTCTACCGCGTCGCGCCGTTTTATTATTATCCAGGCTTCAACAAACCCAACGGCACCGGCGAATGCATCGTGGCGTCGAAAAGCTGGCAGACGCTTTCCGCCGACCTCAAGGCGATCGTCGCGCATGCTTGCGCGGCCGAAGCCAATTTCGCGCTAGCCGAAATGGAGCAGCTCAACGCGCAGGCGCTGGCCGCGCTGGTCAAGGATCACGGCGTGACGCTGGTCGCGTTTCCCGCCGATCTGGTGGCGGCTGCGCGCACGCAAAGCCGTGACGTGCTCGGCGAATTGGCGGCCCGCAGCGCGGTCACCGGCAAGGTGCATGCCTCCTACACTGCGTTCCGAGAACGCACCGCGCTTTGGTCGCGTGTCTCGATTGAATCGGTACTGCGCGCGCGCGGCGTCTGACGGCTCCAAAGAGCGGTTTTTCGCCGCATCTAAGCCCCTGATACGACAGGGCTTTTATGGTTAACCCAGCTTTAACGATTCTCGGTCTTTGTTAACGGTCAAACGCGGCCTGTGGACGCGTCGGCGGCGTCGCCGGTTTCAAGTTTTAACTGACCAGTCAAAGGGCTGAAAACAATGATGACCAAACTGATCCGAACCGGCATCGCGGTCGCCGCTTTGCTCGTCGCGCCAATGGCCGCGCTGGCAGCGGATTTGCCCCAGCCGAGTTACAAAGCGCCGGCCTATAGCGCGCCGTCTTATGCAAACTGGACCGGCTTTTACGTCGGCCTTAATGCCGGCTACGGCTTCGGCACCTCGGACTGGAGCACGCCGGCGATAAGCCTGAGCCCGAAGGGCGCACTGTTCGGCGGCACGGTCGGCTATAATTTCCAGACCGGCGTATGGGTGTGGGGCGTCGAAGGCGACTTCGACATATCCACCATGAAAGGCACCGGCACTTGCGGGGCCTTCGGCACTTGCGAAACCAAGGACAGCTGGATGGGCACCGCGCGCGCGCGGCTCGGCTATGCCGGCTGGAATAACTGGCTGCCCTATATCACCGGCGGTGTTGCCATGGGCGACATCAAGGCCGACGATGCGTTCGGCTCGGCCAGCAAGACCAAAATCGGTTACACCTTCGGCGCCGGCGTCGAATATGCGATGTGGTCGAATTGGAGCGTCAAGCTCGAATATCTCTATGTCGATCTTGGCTCGTTCGATTGCGCCGCCGCCTGCGGCGCGGCCAGCGATTCGGTCAGCTTCAAATCCAGCGTGGTTCGCGCCGGCCTGAATTACCGGTTC
>CAWEDE010000060.1:0-14215 GCA_963807665.1 uncultured Alphaproteobacteria bacterium
ATCTTCTGCCGCTGCTCGCCGAGCTTGTCGATGCCGAGCGTGACCACGTCACCGGCTTTGAGGAACTGCGGCGGCTTCATGCCGAGCCCGACGCCCGGCGGCGTGCCGGTGATGATGATGTCGCCCGGCTCCATGACGAAGAACTGCGAGCAGTACCAGACGATATGCTCGGCGCCGAAGATCATGGTCTTGGTGTTGCCGCGCTGGCGCTTCTCGCCATTGACGTCGAGCCACATGGCGAGGTTCTGCACATCCTTGATCTCGTCCTTGGTGACGAACCAGGGCCCGATCGGCCCGAAGGTCTCGCAGCCTTTGCCCTTGTTCCACTGGCCGCCGGAACGGCCGATCTGAAATTCGCGCTCGGACACGTCGTTGCCGAGGAAATAGCCGGCGATGGCCGCCTTGGTGTTTTCCTTGGTGAGATAGCGCGCGCGTTTGCCGATCACGATGCCGAGTTCGACTTCCCAATCGAGCTTGATGAAATCCTTCGGGATCATGGTGTCGTCGTTCGGCCCGCAAATGCAGGTCGGCGCCTTGTTGAAGATGATCGGTTCTTTCGGGATCGCCATGCCGGCTTCCGCCGCGTGGTCGGAATAGTTCAGCCCGATGGCGATGAAATTGCGCACGCTGCCGACGCAGGGGCCGAGCCGCGGCTTGCCGCCGACCGGCTTCATGCGCTTGAGATTGGCTTTTTTGATCTTGGCGAGGCCGCCGGAGGCCAGCATGGCGCCGTCAATGTCCTTCACGATGCGCGACAGATCGCGGATCTTGCCATCGTCACCGATGATGCCGGGCTTTTCGCGGCCGGGCGCGCCATAGCGGACGAGCTTCATACTGTTCTCCTGATGCGAAGGCTTTTGGGTCGAAGTGCTTTTGGATGGGATCAAGGTCGGGGCGGATCATGCGACGGCGGAGGGGGGCGGCGCAAGGCGCCTTGCGCCGGTCACATCCGCGATGTCCGGAATCTAAGGGTCGGTGTTTGTGCGTGGCCCGCTAAGGGCGCCACGCCAGGGGGCTGGCGGTGGCCTGCGTAATTCCACGCACCGGCCGCTTCATAATCGCGAAAGGAATTTGCCGCAGGTTTGCGCCGCTGGGGCGGGGATGTTTTGAGCTCAGGAGTACGAGTTATGAATAGCCCTATCTTGCGGATGGCAACCAGCACGAACGCGGTCCGCGGCGGATTTATCGCCGCCGGCCTGACGATCGCCGGCATCGTCTTTTTCCAATCGTTTTCGGTCGTGACGGCCTGGATCGTGGCGCTCGTCATTTAGGCCGAGGGGATCAAGCGGCGCAACGCAGGCGCCGCGCCACAGGCCGCTATTTGTCGCTCTTCAATTTATAAAGCTGATAGCCGGCATCGGCGATGGATTTTTCGATCACGTCGCGCGACAGATTGTTCGGCGGCTTGGCGTCCGGCTTGACCACGCCGACGGCGTGCCAGGGGCGGAACTTCGCCGGCAGCTTATGGCCGCCTTGATCGTCGGAAAAGGCGCGCAGTTCGCGGTTGGCTTCGGATTTGAAAATGAAAATATTCATGGATGGTCTTTCCGCGGAGGTCGATCCGCTCAAGCGCGCCGCGAAAGAGTATATAGGCTGTATATAGGCTTAATACCGCATCGTCACAAGGTAAGAGGGTATGCGTATGCCTTGGGCCTGCGTGCGGGCGCAATCGAAAACAGCATCCGGTAAATTGCCACAGCTTGCAATTTAATCCACAGCCGCCGTATCGCCGCGCCGCCAAAGCGCGCATGGTGAACCATGGCACTGAACTTTCCAAACCCCAGCCGCAGCTACGACGCCACGCGCAACGCCGTGCATTTCTGGGGTCACGATCGGTCGAAGGAGACGTCATTCTACATCAGTGCCGATGCCTTGCAGCGGCTCGCGCCTGGCGCCGCGCGCGACGAAGGCGCACTGCTCGCGGCCTTCGACCGCAATTGCCCGCGCATCCGTGACGCTGCCGCCAAAATCTACGGCAGCGGGAAAAAAGGCGGCTCCTACGATCTTCACCCGTCCCACTTCTGAGACTGTGAGACACATCATCTGCGAAACACTCTTACTCCTTGGGCACCATGACCATTCCCTTCACACAGCACTTCGACGCCCGCCTTCCAGCGGTGGCAAACCCCGTTCGCATCACCTCGTTTTACGACGCTCAGGTGTTCACCCGGCGCTGGGTGATCCGCGACAAGGATCCAAGCCTTAAGGTCCTGCTGCGCAAGCTTGAGAAAGCCAACAGCGCGGCGCTGATCGAGGAGGCAATGGGCAACTTCAAGCGCGAATTATCGGTGCGCGCGCTGCTGCCGAGCGACGCGCCGTCGACTTGAACGAAAATTTTTGCTGAAGCGGGCCGGTCGCTCCCCGTGCACCAAACCTGGTGCACCTGGCCTAGTGTATGCCCGGCTGCCAGCGCCGCGCGATCATCAGAATGACGATGTAAAGCAGCAGGCCGCCGGCGGCGACCAGCATCCAGTTCTGCGTATCGATGCCGAATATTTCGAAATCGCCCGTAAGCCAATTCATCACAGCCGGTCCAATGTCATGCATCGCGCATTCCTGCGAGCGAAATTCATTCTAGACCCCGGCAGGCTGCGACTTCCGTAAATTGCGAATAAATTTCGCGCGCTTTCGAACAAACAGGCGGTGACCGCGCGGTTTGTTTGGTTAGCGAATGTTACCGAATACCTCCGTATTTCGACGATCAATTTCACGGTCGGATAAAGCGGCGCGCATATAATCCGTGCGTTGATCGATGCGAGCGGTCGCCACGCGCAGCCGAACACGCAGTATCGCCGCGCCATAAGGGGCAGGCTGGCGGTGCGATCGACGGAGGATCGTTATGGACACCAAATTGGACACCATGCCGGAAGCGGAGGCTATCGAACGGCGCAAGATTACGCGCCACCGTACGCTCAAGGCCGGCAGCATCACCTTCAACAAGGACGGCGGCATCGACTGCCGCGTACGCAATTTGTCGGACTCCGGCGCGTTGCTCGAGGTTGCCAGCCAGGTCGGCATTCCGGACGATTTCGTGCTGGTGATCGAAATCGATCACTTCAAGCAGCCGTGCCATGTGATCTGGCGCACATTAAAGCGCCTGGGGGTCGTGTTTACCGATGCCGATGCGGCCGAACTCCTGGCGCATCCAGCGCCCTGAGAGCGCGCAGGGGTGCAAACCGTGGCGATGGCGCGCGCTTTGGCCCAAATACCTGAATCCGCGATGGTTTCCCGCTCCGGCTAGGGCGCTGCCGGTATCCGGGTGGCTGTGGCGCTCCGGCCACAGGCCGCAAAATACGTCACATTGTCCCAGTTGAATGCATAAGGGGCCCACTCAAGTCATTGTGAAGCGGTGACAAAATCGGCACGATGCTGCCCATAAGCGCGCCATGCGAATCCAAGGCGCCGAATGCTTTAAGGGGGCTGCAAGATGTCGTTTCGCCACGTGAAGTCACTTGTGTTGGCCTGCAGCGGTGCCGCGGCATTGCTCGGCGCCACGCTCGATGCGAATGCGGGCGGTCTCGCGGTGCGCGAGCAGAGCGCTTACGGCCAGGGATCGTCCTACGCCGGCGTCGCCGCGGGCGGATCGCTGTCGTCGATGTTCTGGAATCCGGCGACCATGACGCAAATGCCGGGCCTCAACAGCGAAGTCATCGCTAACCGGCATCATTCCTTACTTCCGCGAATACTCCCACTGTGGCACCGGCGTCGGTACTGGCAATGTTGGCTATCTGCGGCGCTCGTCCCGTCGAGCTATTACTCCTGGCAGTTCACCAGAAGCCTGGCTCGGTTTGTCGGTCAATGCGCCGTTCGGCCTTGCCGAGACTTTCCCGGACATCTGGGCCGGCCGCAACTTCGCTGCCGGCGGCGAGAACCTGCAAGACTTATAACTTTGACGCCGACCGTTGCCTACAAGCTCAGCGATTGGCTCAGTGTCGGTCGCGGCGTGCAAATCCAATATGCCAGCTTAACCTTCACGCAAGGCACTCTTCGTTGGGCCGACTAACCAGGCCAGCATCAACGGCGCCGGCTATGGCTTATGGCTTCACCGCCGGTGTCACTTTGACGCCGTCGCCGAACACCACCATCGGCTTGGGCTATCGTTCGGGGATCAACCAGAAAATCAATGGCACGATGTTGACGCTGGTGCTCTTTGCGGCATTACCACCTGCGGCTCGGTCAATGGCACAATTAACGCGCCAGGTGTCGCAAGCCTTGGGTTGCGTCAGAAACTGACTTCGCAATGGACGGCTTTGGCACGGTCGAATGGACGAATTGGAGCCGCGCTGGCAAACGTAGGCATCTTGCAACCAAATGGTGCGCCGGTTGTGGTCGCGGGTCACTCCTCGTCATTCCACTCCAGTACAAAGATGGCTGGTTCTTCTCGGCCGGCGCCGAATATCAGTGGAGCCAACAAATCGCGCTGCGCGGCCGGCGTTGCCTACGAGATATCGCCGGTCACCGACCAGGTGCGTAACCCGGCTATTCCGGACGACGACCGTTTTTGGCTGTCGATTGGCGGCAGCTACAAATACAACGCCAAGACAACTCGTTCGATTTCGCTTATTCGCACGTATTCGTGAAGAATCGCGCCGATCAATATCGTAGACCCAACGAACCCGGAATTCATTCCTGGCTTCGCTGGCACCTACACTGGCAGCGTCAGTTCCCACATCGATATCATTTCAGTGGCGATGAAATATCGCTGGGACGATCCG
This sequence comes from uncultured Alphaproteobacteria bacterium, assembly GCA_963807665.1. Classification (GTDB taxonomy): domain Bacteria; phylum Pseudomonadota; class Alphaproteobacteria; order Rhizobiales; family Xanthobacteraceae; genus Pseudolabrys. The sequence goes on from CAWEDE010000060.1 coordinate 4,716, forward strand.
GCGCCGGAGCCGATCAAACAGCGCTACGCAAAAGCCAAGTAAGGCTGGCTAAGTAAAGCCGCATCAACCTGAAATAAAAAAGGCCGGCAGCGATGCCGGCCTTTTTCGCGATCTTGTCCGGGGCACGTCGCCAGCTAAAACGCCCCGGTGAAATTGCCGCCGTCGATCAGCAAATTCTGCCCGGTGATATAGCCGGCCTGCGCCGAGCACAGGAACGCGGTGGCCGCGCCGAACTCGGCCGGATCGCCGAAGCGGCGCGCCGGGATCGTGGCGATGCGGTCGGCGGCGATCTGCGCGATGCTCTTGCCTTTGGCCTCGGCGGTCTTACTAAGCGTGCCGCGCAACCGGTCGGTGTCGAACGCGCCGGGCAGGATATTGTTGATGGTGACGTTCTTGTCGGCGACGGTGCGGGCGACGCCGGCGAGAAACGCGGTCAGGCCCGCGCGCGCGCCCGACGACAGATCGAGGCCGGGGATCGGCGCCTTCACCGAGCCCGATGTGATGTTGACGATGCGGCCGAAATTGCGCGCCATCATCGGGTCGATCACCTTCTGGATCAGTTCGATCGCCACGATCATATTGGCGGTGACGCCCTCGATCATCTGCGCGCGCGTCAGTGCGCGAAAATCGCGCAGCGGCGGGCCGGCATTGTTGTTGATCAGGATGTCGGGCTGCGGGCAGGCGGCGAGCAGCGCCTTCTGGCCCTCGGGCGTGGATACGTCGGCGGCGACCGCCGTGACCTTGGCGCCGGTCGACTTGGATATTTCTGCGGCGGTGGCGCTGAGCGTCTTGGCGTCGCGGCCATTGATCACGACCTCGCAGCCGGCTTCGGCCAAAGCGCGCGCGCAAGCTTTGCCCAGGCCGCGGCTCGACGCACAAACGATGGCCTTGCGGCCGGCAATTCCAAGATCCATTGGACGTTTCCTTGGCGGTTCTTTATGTGCGGCTTCGGCGCGAAGTGTTGGTGCAGGCAAGGCGGGGCGTCAAGCCGTTCTTCGCGTTAAATGGGGTTAACGCCGCCGTCATAAAACCGATACCAAGCTTTGCTAATGCCTGCCCACATGATCACTGAATTGGAAATCCCCGCATCGTGACGCAGCCCGCCACGAAGCGCTTTCGCGCGCTTTTCATCTCGGACGTGCATCTGGGCACGCGCGGCTGCCAGGCCGAGAGACTGCTCGATTTCCTCCGCCACCACGAAGCCGAGACGATCTATCTGGTCGGCGACATCGTCGACGGCTGGGCGCTGCGCTCGTCGTGGTATTGGCCGCAGGCGCATAACGACGTGGTGCAGAAACTGTTGCGCCAGGGCCGCAAAGGTTCGCACCTGATCTACATCCCCGGCAACCACGACGAATTCCTGCGCGGCTATTACGGCACGCATTTCGGCGGCATCGAAGTCAAGGAAAACGCCATCCACGAAGGCTTGGACGGGCGGCGCTATCTGGTCGTGCATGGCGACATTTTCGATCTGGTGGTGACGCAAGCGCGCTGGCTCGCGCTACTGGGCGACAAGGCCTACGACTTCGCGCTCACCGCCAATCGCATCTTCAACGTCATGCGCCGGATATTCGGCGCGCCCTATTGGTCCTTGTCGAAATGGGCCAAGCTGAAGGTGAAGAACGCGGTCAATTATATCGGCGCCTTCGAAAAGGCGCTGGCGACCGAGGCCAAACGCCATCAGGCCGACGGCGTGATCTGCGGCCACATCCACACCGCCGCGCTGCATGACGAATTCGGCCTGCGCTACATCAATTGCGGCGACTGGGTCGAGAGCTGCACGGCGGTGGCCGAGGGGCTCGATGGCAAATTCGAGATCATTACCTGGATCAGCACCGGCGAGCAGAGCGTACCGGCGCAGCAGGAGGCGCAAGCCGCATGAACGAACGGATTAGATCATGAAAATCCTGGTCGCCACCGATGCCTGGCACCCGCAAGTCAACGGCGTGGTGCGCACGCTCAGCCATATAGCCCGCGAGGCGCGCGTGCTCGATGCCGATCTGGAATTTCTCAGCCCGGAAGGATTCTGGACGGTTCCGATGCCGGGCTATCACGAAATCCGGCTGGCGCTCACCGGGCCTGGCGATATCGAGCGCCGTCTGGACAGGGCGCGCGCCGACGCCATCCATGTCGCGACCGAAGGCCCAATCGGCCACGCCGTGCGCCGCGTCTGCATCAAGCGCCAGGTGCCGTTCACGACGAGTTTCCACACACGATTCCCCGATTACATCGCCGGCCGGCTGCCGGTGCCGGAGCGCTGGACTTGCGACGTGACATGGTCGTGGCTGCGCCGCTTTCACGGCAGCGGCGCCGCGGTGCTGGCGGCGACGCCGACGCTGGCGAGCGAGCTTGTCACGCGCGGCTTCGGCCCGGTGAAGCTGTGGCCGCGCGGCGTCGATGCGAAACTATTTCATCCGCGGAACGGGGCGCCGCTCAATCTGCCGCGGCCGATTTTTCTGACCGTCGGGCGGCTCGCACTCGAGAAAAATCTCGAAGCATTTTTGTCGCTCGATCTGCCGGGCACTAAATTAGTGGTCGGCGACGGGCCGGCGCGCGCGGCGCTTGAGCGGGCGTTTCCCGATGCGGTGTTTGTCGGGTCGCGCCAAGGCGAGGCGCTGGCCGAGATTTATGCCGCGGCCGACGTGTTCGTGTTCCCGAGCCGGACCGACACCTTCGGCCTGGTGCTACTGGAGGCGCTGGCGAGCGGCGTGCCGGTTGCGGCGTTCCCGGCAGCGGCGCCGCGCGACGTGATCGGCCAAAATATCGGCAATGCTCCGGTTGGCTGTCTTGACGAGGATTTGCGGCGCGCGTGTCTGGAAGCGCTGGAATGTTCCCGCGTGGCCTGCCGCGAATTCGCGCTGAGGCTGACCTGGGGCGAAAGCGCGCGAATTTTCATCCAGCATGTGACCGAGGGCGCCCGCGCCTGGCGGGATAGGCGCGGAAAGGTCGCGGCCTAGGGCTTGCTGTCACTTGCCGGGCGGCGTTAGCCTAGTGCCATGGGCGCCATCGACACCACTCTCCTGCCGACCGCCGGCGACATCGAGGCCGCCGCCAAGCGGCTCTATGGCGTGGCGGTGCGCACGCCTTTGATCAATGCGCCGGTGCTGGACGATTTGCTCGGCGCGCGCGTGTTCCTCAAGGCCGAGACGCTACAGCGCACCGGCTCGTTCAAATTTCGCGGCGCCTATAACAAGATTTCCTTAATTCCGCAGGCGCGCCGCTCTGCCGGCGTGGTGGCCTATTCGTCCGGCAATCACGCGCAAGGCGTCGCGGCGGCGGCACGGCTGTTGGGGCTTCCTGCCACCATCGTCATGCCGTCCGACGCGCCGCGGCTCAAGCGCGAGCGCACGCTGGCGCTTGGCGCCGAGGTCGTGCTCTACGACCGCAACAGCGAAGATCGCGCCGCCATCGCCATGAAGATCGTTGCCGAGCGCGGCGCCACGCTGGTGCCGCCTTATGACGACCCGCTGATCATCGCCGGGCAGGGCACCATCGGCGTCGAGATCGTCGAGGATCTGGCCAGGCTCGATCTCAAGCCCGAGATCGTGGTGGTGGGCGCCTCTGGCGGCGGTCTTGCCGCCGGCATTTCGCTGGGCGTCAAGGCGCGCGTGCCGTCGGCCAAATTCTATACTGTCGAGCCCGAGGGCTTCGACGATACGCTGCGCTCGTTCAAGAGCGGCAAGCGCGAGGCTAATCCGCGCATGAGCGGCAGCATCTGCGACGCGCTCATGAGCAATACGCCGGGCGAGCTGACGTTTCCGATCACGCAGGCGCTGATCGGCAGCGGCATGACGGCCACCGACGCGGAAGTGGCGCGCGCGGTGGCTTATGCGTTCCACGAATTGAAGCTGGTGGTGGAGCCGGGCGGCGCCATCGGCCTCGCCGCGCTGCTGGCTGGCAAGCTCGACGTTAAGGGCAAGGTCGTGGTCGGGATTTTGTCCGGCGGCAATGTGGACGCCGATTTATTTGCGAAACTATTACGGGCTAGCCGTTTGCCGGGCGCAGCGCTGCGTCGCTTGACGGCTCGCTGCAGACCCGGATCGTTACACATTCAGAATTGGAACGGTCCCGGATCTGCGGTGCAGCATTTCATGCTGCCCGGCGTCCGGGACAAAGTAGAACGATTACGTAAACAACGCAATCCGCTCAAATTCGCTCAGCGCCTTGATGGGCGCCAGCGGATCGATGGCCGGCAGCTTCGTCATCGCCGGCAGCGGTATAGGCGATAGCACCGGGGCGGGCTTTTCGATTTCGACGTGCTCGACCACCTTAGGTCCCAGCGGCGCGCCGCCGATAAAGGTCACCTCCGGCATCGCCACAGTGCTTCGGACCAGCGCGATCTCGCGCGGCGGGGCGGCCGGGGCGGGGATCGGCAATTCCGGCTCGTCGGAAATCGGCACCAGGCTGAGCACCGCCGTGGCCGGCGGCGACTCCGCTGGTGGTGCGTCATCGCTGGCGCTGCGCGCCACCATGGCATCGATGCGGCTTGCCAGCATGTCGAGCAACGCGGCGAGTTTTTCGGCTTTGTCCGGCGCGCCGGACGCGTCGATGTCGGGGCGAGTGAGCCGGATCGCGATCAGCAGCATGCGCAACTCGTCGCGCAGGCGCTCATGCGCGGTGCCGTCGGCGCGCATTCTCGCTTCGAGGCGGTCGAGCGCGGCCAGCAGCATTTCGGTGTCGGCATGGCGGTTGCGCCTGGCAAATTCGGCGAGGAATTCGCGGCCGCGCGCGTTAGACGACAGCGCGTCGTGAAGCGCGCGATAATCGTCCTCGCCCGCGTTCGGTGCCGCCGGTGCGCTCAAGCCGCCGCCGGCGACAGTTTCCACCAAAATTTCGGCGCCCATGTGCAATCCTTGGCATGATTCGGCCAGCACATGATGTGCAAAACATCATGTGGCATCATGGTAGGCGCCGGTATGTTGCCAGTTTTCCAGTCTAAAATCGGGTTTACACCGCGTCTGGCGGCGCTTTATGCCGCCTTCTTCATTGTCGCCGGTATCAGCCAGCCGTTCCTGCCGGTCTGGCTCAAGGCCAAGGGGCTCGATTCCGCCACCATCGGCCTGGTGCTGGCGGCGCCGATGCTGCTGCGGATTTTGACCATCCCGCTGGTGACGCGGGCGGCCGACCGGCGCGACGCCTTGCGCGGCGCCATTGTGCTGGCGGCGTGTTTCACGGTCGCAGGCTATGCGCTGATGGGCCTGGCCGAAGGCGGGGTCGAAATTCTCGCGGCCTATGCGCTGGCGTCGCTCGCTTTTACGCCGCTGATGCCGCTGTCGGAGACTTACGCGTTCAAGGGTCTGATGGCGCGCGGCAAGGCCTATGGGCCGGTGCGGCTGTGGGGATCGGCCACCTTCATCCTCGGCAATCTGGCGGCCGGCTATGCCGCCGATATTATTTCGGCGCGCCACATCATCTGGATGATCGTGGTGGCGAGTTTCGGCACGGCATTCGCCGCTCTTGCGCTGATGCCGGTATCGACGCCGGCACCGGTACCGAGCGATGCCGCGCCGGCGCGCCGCACGCTGTTGCGCGATCCTGCCTTCATTGCGGTGGTGCTGGCCTCGAGTCTGATCCAGGCGAGCCACGCGGTGTTTTACGGATTTTCGGCGGTGCAATGGCGCGGCGCCGGGATGGAAGGCACCACCATCGCGGCGCTGTGGGGCCTGGGCGTCGCGGCCGAGATCGTGCTGTTTGCTTTTTCGGGAAGGCTGCCGCCGTTTTTTTCGCCGACCGTCATGATGATGATCGGTGCGCTCGGCGCCACTTTGCGCTGGAGCGGCATGGCGTTCGATCCGCCGGTCTATCTATTGCCGTGGCTGCAATTGCTGCATGCGCTGTCGTTTGGCGCCACGCATCTGGGCGCGCTCGGCTTTGTCGCGCGCCATGCGCCGCCCGGACAGGCCGCCACCGCGCAAGGCTATCTCGCCATCGCGCAAGGCGTCGTCATGGCCGGCGCCATGGGAATTTCCGGTGTGCTCTATGCGGCCTTCGGCAGCCTGGCTTACGCGGCGATGGCGCTAGCGGCGGTCGCTGGCGGCGCTTGCGCCGTGGTAGCCTATCGAGCCCGTGGCGAAGCGCCGGTCTGAGCGCACATGGGCGCGGCGCGTGGGCTGATCGCAACTCGCCACGATGCCTTCGAGTTCGCGGCCTTGCATGAAGATCATCCGGCGCGACAGACCGCCGTGCCGGTTGATCCAGCGCCGCACCGGCACCGGGTAGATATTCCACAAGGCTTGCGTGCCCATCGGGCTGGTGACCGGACGCCCGTCGATATCCGGCATCCAGGCGGCATGGAAGCCGAAGCGCGCGCGCGGCGTCGCGCACATGCGCTCGCGCGGGATCAAACCGAGCACCAGCGTACAGGCCGACAGGCAGTTGCCGTCGACGACAACGCGCTCGCCGGAGGAGCGCAGCATGGCGAAGGCTTGCAGGTAATGACCGATCTGGCCGCCGCGGTCTTCGGCGATACGCATCGTGGCCGCGGCCGGAGTCATAGCGGACACCAGTATCGCGGCGCAGAGCAACAGGCTCCGAATACGCATGACCCCCGTCCCCGTTACGCACCGTTACCGGCGTAGCCTTTTTGGGATTTGGCCCCCCAAGGCCAAACATCCTTAACGCAGTTTAACCAAGTCTAGGCCCAGCAGGGCGGTTACGGGAAGGTTTGGTTAACGCGATTACGGTGGACAATTCGGGAACAAGTTCAAGTATTTACTCAGTGTGGCCGGGCGGCATCAGCGCATAATGGTGGGAACTCAGCCCCAAAGCGCGGGGGAAGCCGGGTAAACCAGGCTGTCCACGTAGCGCAGGCCGTTGGGGCGGTCCTTGGCCAGTAACAGAGGCCCGTCGAGATCGACGAAGCTTGCGGCTTGCGCCAGCAGCATCGCCGGCGCCATGGCGAGCGACGTTGCCACCATGCAGCCGGCCATGACGATGAGTCCGGCCCGGCCGGCCAAATCGGCCATCGCCAGCGCCTCGGTCAGCCCGCCGGCTTTGTCGAGCTTGATATTGATCGCGTCATACTTGCCCTGCAGCGAGGCCACCGAATCCAATCCATGCGCGCTCTCGTCGGCGCAGACCGGGATCGGCCGCCTGAGCCCGGCTAGCGCCTGATCGTGCCCTTCCGGCAGCGGCTGTTCCACCAGCACGACGCCGGCCTCGGCGCAGGCTGCGAGGTTGGCAGTGAGATTGCCGTCATTCCAGCCCTCATTGGCGTCCACGATCAATCTGGCGCGGGGCGCCGCCGCGCGCACGGCCAGAATGCGGGCAGGATCGCCGCCATCCTCGGCATTGCCGCCCAGTTTGATTTTGAGCAAATCCCGCCCGGACGACGCCCGCGCGGCCTTGGCCATATCGGCGGGGCTGGCGAGCGAGATCGTAAGGGCGGTGGTGAGAGCGTGCGGGGCCGGGAGCCCGGCAATGTCATAGGCCGGTCGTGAACTCCATTTAGCCTCGAGGTCCCAGAACGCGCAATCGAGCGCGTTGCGGGCGGCGCCCGGCTTCATGGCCGATTGCAGACCCTGGCGGGTCAAACCATTGGCCAGTTGTGGGCGCATGGCTTCCAGCGCCGCCACTACGGTATCGACGCTTTCGCCATAGCGCGCATAGGGCACGCATTCGCCAAATCCCTTTGCGCCAAGTCCCCGTGGGCCCTTTGCCATGCCGGTACCCAGTTCCGCGACAACAACCACGGCCTCGGTCTTGGCGCCCCGGCTGATGGTGAACGAACCGGCAATAGGCCAGCGTTCCACGGCCAGGTTGAGGGTAAGGTTGAATTTCTCGCTCAAATTCAGGTACCTGGGGATATCTAAGGCCGGCCAAACCCTCGACAGGTTCGCGGGCGCTGGTCAAGTATGGTTCTTCGGGTTACCCCCTTTCGGGGCCGGTAAGTGGCATCAGAGGCATCTTACGTGAGCGATATGCTGCTTGAAGGTAAGACCGAAGGCGAGCGGCTCAAGCTCGCCGGTGCCGGTGCGTGGATTGCGGAAAACGCCCACCGCCTGGAATCGGAAATCGATGGCGAAACCAAGCGGAGCGGCAAGCTCAAGCGCGTCGATATCGACATGGCGGGCGTCGAACGGCTCGACACTTTCGGCGCCTGGCTTTTAGAGCGGCTTATTCGGGCATTTTCGGCGCGCGGCTGCGACACCAAAGTGACGGGCTTGCGTGAAGACTACCGCGCGCTGATGGAAGAATTGCATGCCGTAAAACCGGAAGCGGCGCCGGTCCATCATACGGGCGGCCAGAATATCACTTATGCCCTGGCCTCGATCGGCCACAGCATTGTGTCGATAGCGCAATCGCTGGCTTCGATCGTCAATATGCTGGGCGCGCTATCGGTAACCGCGCTGCGGGTGGCGGCGCGGCCCGGCAGTTTCCGCTTCACCTCGCTGGTGCACCAGCTCGACAATGTCGGCCTGGCGCGCGGTGCCGATCATCCTGCTGATCACCTTCCTGATCGGCTGCATCATCGCGCAACAGGGCCTGTTCCATTTCCGCAAATTCGGCGCCGACGTCTATGTCGTGGACATGGTCGGCATATTGGTGCTGCGCGAACTCGGCGTGCTGATCGTCTGCATCATGGTGGCGGGCCGTTCCGGCACCGCCTACACCGCCGAACTCGGCTCCATGAAAATGCGCGAGGAGATCGACGCGCTCGCAGACCATGGGCTTCGATCCGATCGAGGTACTGATCTTGCCGCGCATCATGGCGCTCATCATCGGCGTGCCGATCCTGACATTCCTCGGTTCGATAGCGGCGCTCTATGGCGGCGGTCTGGTGTGCTGGCTCTATGGCGGCATCGATCCCGACATTTTCTTGTCGCGGCTCAAGGAGGCGATTTCGCTGCAGACCTTCGAGGTCGGCATGATCAAGGCGCCGTTCATGGCGGTGGTGATCGGCGTCGTGGCCTGCGTGGAGGGGCTTTCGGTCAAGGGCAGCGCCGAATCGCTGGGCCTGCAGACAACGGCCTCGGTGGTGGAATCGATCTTCCTTGTGATCGTGCTGGACGGGTTTTTCGCCATATTCTTTGCCTCGATCGGGATGTGAGGCATGGCGAAAGCAAGCGCGAACAGCAAAGACATTGTTATCGAGGTGCGCAATGTGGTGGCCGGGTTCGGCGACCATATCGTGCTCGACCATGTCGATCTCGACGTCTATCGCGGCGAGGTACTCGGCTTCGTCGGCGGCTCGGGCGCCGGCAAATCGGTGCTGCTGCGCACGATCATCGGCCTGATCCCCAAGCGCGAGGGCACCATCAAGGTGTTCGGCGTCGATATGCAGGCGGCGAGCGACGCCGAGCGCCAGGCGATCGAGCGGCGCTGGGGCATGCTGTTCCAGCAGGGCGCGCTGTTTTCGTCGCTGACGGTGAGGGAAAACCTGCAATTTCCGGTGCGCGAATATCTCGATCTGTCGCAGGAACTGCTCGACGAACTGGCGGTCGCCAAGCTCGAAATGGTCGAACAATACGCAACGAACGAAGCAGAATTAATACATATAG
>CAWEDE010000061.1:0-6857 GCA_963807665.1 uncultured Alphaproteobacteria bacterium
TATTTATTTTCATGCCCGGCATGGAATGGCCGGCGCCTGCGGCCGGCGGGCTTTGCGTGGCGATGCCCTCGACCATGAAGTCGACATCGACCTTGCCGGCCTTGGCGAATTCAAGCGTGGCCTTGAAATGATCGCCTTGCTTGAGCTGTTCCTTCAGGCCCATGAGCATCACGTGATAGCCGCCTGGAGCGAGCGTGACGGTTTGTCCCGGCTTGATCTCGAGGCCATTGGCGAGCGGCCGCATCTTCATCACGCCGTTATCCATGCTCATTTCATGAATTTCGAATTGGTTTGCGATGCCGGTCGAGCCGCCGACAAGGCTGTCGGCGGCGGTGCCGGTATTGGTGATTTTCATATAGCCGCCGCCGACGCTGGCACCCTTCGGCGTGGCCCGCGCCCAAGGCGCGGAAATCTTGAGAGAACCTACGGTGACGTCTTGCGCTTGCGCCGGTATCGCCAGCGCGGCCGCGACCAAAACGGCCGCAATGAGGAAAGATCGCTTCATCTTGGAGCTCCTGATGCATGCCACGCGCGCTTTTCAAAATCGCGGCCGGCAGATTGACGGAAAAATGAAATAGCGATGGGAAATATCAGGCGGCGGGCGGAGCGCGCGGAATTTGCGGCCCCTTTGGACTGGGCCGCACGAAGGCATCCATGGCAGGAGCCGGCGTGGTGACACGGACATAAGCGGCAAACAACGCCACCGCGCCCTGTGGAGGCCCTATCAGCGCCTGTACGCAGCACGCCATCCCGCAGCCGGCCGCGCACGGGCAGCCGCTGTCATGGCCGGGCGCTTGCGGGGCATCGACCGACGAAGCGCATATCCCCGCCGCAAATGGACCACCGGCCGCGACCGACAGCGGCAATATTAGCGCCTGCAACGCGACCACATAGGCCGCAGCCAGGGCGATAATTCGTCGGGACCGAACGCGCTTTTTCATTGCGGCGAGTTTAGGCCGCCCGCGCGCGCCCGTCTACGCGGCGTTCAGGCCGAGGCCGGATAGCGGCGGATCAACTGGGTCTGCCGGATCAGACTGGCGATAAAATCCCCGGCCGCCATCGGCCGGAAGCCGCGCGCGCGGTTGCGCTCGCCGATTAGGAACAGGAGCCGCTGCTGTTCCGCCAGGCGGCGATAGGCCTCGCCCACGGCCAGGCGCGGGTCCCAGCAATCGATCGCCTCGCCGCCGATGCCGTTGATTTCCACGATCGAAAAATCCTCGGCCCGCTTCAGCGCTTCGAGCGTATCGAACCGCAAATCGAAACGGCCGTAATGAAACTCGGTCATGCTGCGGGCGATGGCGTCAAAGCGTGCTTCCAAGGCGCCGGTAATATGGCGGCTTGCGTCACGGTAGAGCGCGCCGGCGCGTTGATTGCCGATCAGCGCGATGCGCACGACTTCGCCGCGCGCCGGTATGCGGTCGAGATCGAACCGATCGACGCCGCGGTGGCTTGGATCGATCCCCAGATGCAGCGCCGATTTCCATTGCGCGCGCGCGTCGCTGCGGATGAGCTGGCGCACCGTAAACTGGCCATTGCCGATCACTTGCGGGAAATAGCGCAACGTCAACGAGAGCACGCGCCCGCTCGCCTCGCCCGGCAGCCGCGCATAGAGAACGGCAGCTTCCGCGGCATAGGGCACGTAGCGCTGCAGCATCAGCGTATTCGATGCCGGAAATTGCGCGATATAATTTTCGAGCGCCGCGCGGTGGTCGATACGGCGCACGCCATGACCGTGCCAGCCAATATCGGGTTTGGCGACCAGCGGATAATCGAGGCCGGCATCGTCGAGCGCGCTGCACGGCGCGTTCGATGTCCGCGCCCAGACTCCAAGCGCCAGCATTGCGTTTGAAAATCACAAAATCGGCGATCCATTGCCGCTCGGCCGGCGTGACATCGTAGAAATACGAGCTCTTGGCTTCACCCCACATGCCGCCGGCAAAAATCTTCGGGTTCGCCGCGGTCGGCAAAGTCAGCGAGCGATGGCGCAGCCCAAGCCTTATCCAGTTGATCACCAGCGGCAGATAAAACAGCGCCGGTGGAATACGTTCGGCCTTGGCAACCTTGCGGTCGGCGCGTGACACCGGCGGCATGCCGAAGCTGGAATCCGGCAGCGCCACATCGGCGGAGATCTCGGGTATTGCCGCTTCGCGGAATGCGAACACGCGTTTGCGCGCGAAGCTGGAGGCGGAGATGGCGATGAACAGCATCGGCCAGGCCCATAGACCGACATGGTCATCAAGCGCATCGCCAAACACGATGACGAGATAGAGCATCAGCGGCAGATAGAGCGCGGAAATCAGCAGGCTTGCAGCGGTAAAGCGCGCCAGCGATACGCGCGACCAGCCGCAGGCGACGAAAGCGACGAACACCACGCCCGGCACTACGCGGCACAAGGCCACCAATCCGAACACATTGCGCTTGAGACTATCGCCGACGCGCAGCACCCGATCGTCCACCGCATAGCGCGACAGCCACGGCACATGGCGCGCGGCGGCGCCGATGCCGTAAAGCGCAAAATCGCTGGCCACCATGCCGCCATAGATGCTCAGGGCCACGAGGCTTACCGGCATCAGGTCGTTCACGATGATGTAGCCGCCGAGGATGATCGCAAGATCCTCATGCGCGAAAGGCAGCACCAATAATGACGTGACCTTTGCCAGCCCCGACATATCGAGAGCCGCAATATGGCTAAATGCCGCAATCGATTGAAACAAGCTTTTCCCCAATCCCCCACCGCGCCTTTTCGACTTTGCGAAAAGACCAAAAACCTTTCACCCGACGCTGGCTAGCCCGCCGCTGTCGCGTTTTTGCCTGGGGCAATGACACCCCGATGAAAGGCAGAGCCCTGTTTTTTTAATCGCCCCCGGCTCCGATAGCGATTTTGACTTAATGGATTGCCAAGGACAAGGACTTCGCAAAGCGCCCCACCGACAGTAACGTCAGTTTGCAATAATGGTGCTTTGCACCCAAGCCACGGGCGGGGCCCCGCCCCCGTTCGCGCCGTTAAACCGGGGCGGCACGAAATTAGGCGTGCGGCGCGCCAGCCAGAGTCGAACGATGGCTTATGTCGTGATAGGTTAGCGCGGCATGGCCGGCCAAGAGCAGTCCCGATCTCCAGATGAGTCCCGCGTGGTGAATTTCCGCCGCGGCCCAGCCGCCTTGCGCGCGCGCGCAAATGCGCAGGCGCCGGTAGAAGACCTTGCAAAATACGAAGGGCCCGAGCCCGCTGGCGACTATCGCAACCGCATGATCGTGAACGTACTGGCATTCCTGTTCGTTGCCGTATTGATCGGCACCGGGATTTGGCTAGCCGACACCATGGCCCGCATGCGCAAAGATCAGGACTGCTTTTTATCGGGGCGGCGGGGCTGCGCGCCGATCGAAGTGACCAAAAACCGCTGGTGAGGGCTAGTCGCCCCCTTGTTTGGCCGTTTCGCCGCAATTGGCCATCGAATGCCCGCCGCCATTGAACTTGGCCGCCCGCTTCGCTATACGGGCAGCCGAGCTCGTGCCGGGGAACGCCCGGCTAGGGGCGTTGCGCGGGCTTTAAGTGTTCCGGCCGCTGATTTGCCAGAACACCAAATTAATCAGAGAGTTAACGATGTCTTCGACCTACGATACAATCGCCAATATTATCGCCGAGACCTGCGATATTCCGCGTGACACCATCAAGCCCGAGAGCCACGCGATCAACGACCTCGGCATCGACAGCCTGGACTTCCTCGACATCGCATTCGCTATCGATAAGGCGTTTGGGATTAAGCTGCCGCTTGAGCAGTGGACGCAGGAAGTCAATGACGGCAAGGCAACCACCGACCAGTATTTCGTGCTCAAAAACCTCGCCGCCCGCATCGACGAACTCGTCGCGGCCAAGGGAGCGTAAAGCTCACAAGTCACATGCGTTTTGAGTACTTCCAGCTGATCGACCGGATCGTTGAGATCAACCTCGCGGACCGTATGATCAGCAGCGAAGCTATTGTGCCGACGGAAAGCACGATCTTCGAAGGTCATTTCCCGGGCTATCCGCTGATGCCCGGCGTCTTGCTGATCGAAGCCATGGCGCAAACCTCCGGCTGGCTGGTTGTCGCCATGAACCGTTTCGAGCGCATGGCGTTTCTGGCCCAGGTCAAGGATGCAAAATTCCGCACCTTCGTCACGCCCGGCCAAACTTTGGCCGTCAAAGCGCGGGTTGTGCATGAAGGATCGGGCTATGCCGTTACCGAGACCAGCATTTCGATCCATGGCAAGCCGGTTTGCGACGCCACCCTTACACTGCGCATTCTCGATTTCCCCAATCAAGAAGTAAGAAATCGCATGCGCGAAACCGCCGCGCGGGTTGGGTTCCCGAGCGAGGTGTCCGCTAATGGCTAGCGCGCAACGCGAAGCCTGGATCACCGGTATCGGCATCGTCTCCACCCTTGGCGAGGGCCCGCAAGCGCATTGGCAGAAGCTGATGGAAGCGCATCCGGGCGCAGACACGACGACATTCGCGCCCTTCATTGTGCATCCGCTGGCGCCGATCAATTTCGACGCGCAAATCCCGAAAAAAGGCGATCAGCGCCAAATGGAGAATTGGCAGCGCATCGGCAGCTATGCGGCCGGTCTCGCGCTCGATTCTGCCGGCGTCAAAGGCAAGACCGAAATTCTCTCGCGTATGGATATGATCGTGGCCGCCGGCGGTGGCGAGCGCGACCTGTTGGTGGATTCGACAATTCTCAGCACCGTCCCGCACGCGGCAAATCCGGCGGCGACGCTCAATGAGCGTCTGATGGGCGATCTGCGCCCGACGCTGTTCCTGGCGCAACTCTCCAATCTGATGGCCGGGAATATTTCGATCGTTCATGGCGTGACCGGATCGTCGCGCACTTTCATGGGCGAAGAAGCTTCCGGCGTAGACGCGGTTCGCATAGCACTGTCGCGCATCGTTGCCGGCCAAAGTGACATCGCGCTGGTCGGCGGTGCCTATAATGCCGAGCGCCCGGACCTGTTGATGCTGAACGATTTCGGCAGCTTCTGCATAAAGGATAATTATGCGCCAGTGTGGGAGCGCGGCGACAAAGGCGGTTTTGCGCTAGGCTCACTCGGCGCATTCCTGGTACTCGAAGCGCGCGACCACGCGGAGAAACGCGGCGCCAAGCCATTGGCGCGGCTCACGGCAGTCCTTTCCGACCGTTCTAACCGCAGGCCGGGCGACCTCAATGCTTCGCTTACGCGGCTGTGGGACAAACTTAAGGACAAGGTGAAGGACACCGGCGTTGCGGTGCTGTCGGGCGCCACCGGCGCAAGCCCGGCCACGGCCGAAGAACGCAAATTTCTCGAAAGTCATGACGGCCTTGCCGTCCGCGCCACCGGTTCCTATGTCGGGCATGGCATGGAACCGACATTTCCCATGAATGTGGCGCTGGCCACGGTCGCGCTCGGGCATGGTAGTCTGTTTCCGCCCGCCGACTCGACCGGTTTCGAGCGCGCGATGAGCGGGCCATTGAATCAGGTTCTGGTGACCAGTGTCGGTCACTGGCGGGGCGAAGGCCTGGCATTGGTCGAACGCGCCGGCTGAGGGAGAACACCGATGACAGCAATGAACGATAAATTGGGCCGCCCGGTCGTCGTCGTGACCGGCCTTGGCGTCATCACCTCGCTCGGCGCCGGCAAGACCGATAACTGGGCCAAGCTGACGGCGGGGGAATCGGGCATTCGCGCCATTACGCGTTTCCCGACCGAAGGCCTCAAGACCAAGATCGCGGGAACCATCGACTTTCTGCCGCCGCAATCCAGCGCGGCCGCACTGACGGAATGTTTCGCCGATCTTGCCGCCGAAGAGGCCATCACCGAATCCGGCATCGGCTCGCGCGGCCAATTTCCGGGGCCTTTGTTTTTGGCCGTGCCGCCGATCGAGTTGGAATGGCCGCAGCGTCTGGAAGTCGGCGCGAAATCCGGCGCCAACGACAAAGTCACTTATGCCGATTTGATGCGGGTGAGCGATCAATTTCCGGCCTATCACGAACGCTTTTTGTTGAGTTCGGTGGCTGATCATCTGGCCGAGAAATTCGGCACGCAAGGTTCGCCGATTTCGCTATCGACCGCCTGCGCCTCCGGCGCCAGCGCGATCCAGCTCGGCGTCGAGGCGATCCGGCGCGGCGAAACCGACGCGGCGCTTTGCATCGGGACCGACGGCTCGATCAATCCGGAAGCCGTGATCCGTTTCTCGCTGCTGTCGGCCTTGACCACCAGCAACGACGCGCCGCAAAAGGCGGCAAGGCCCTTCGCCAAAAATCGCGATGGCTTCGTCATGGCGGAAGGCGCCGGCGCCTTGGTGCTTGAGAGCTATGAGGCGGCAACGGCGCGCGGCGCGCGAATTCTCGGCGTGCTGGAGGGCTGCGGCGAAATGGCGGATGCCTTCCACCGGACGCGCTCAAGCCCGGACGGCAAGCCGATCATCGGCTGCATCGCCAATGGCATCAAGGATGCGGGGCTCGCGCCGGATGATATCGATTACGTCAACGCCCACGGCACCAGCACGCCCGAAAACGACAAGATGGAATATCTCGGCGTGTCCACGGTGTTCGGCGAGCGCATGAAGAATGTGCCGATCTCGTCCAACAAATCCATGATCGGCCATACGCTGTCGGCGGCCGGCGCGGTCGAGGCGGTATTCACCTTAATGACGCTCCGAAACCAGCGCATTCCGCCCACTATCAATTACGACATTCCGGATCCGGGAATTCCGCTCGACGTCGTGCCACATAAGGCGCGCGATGCGCGCATCGCGCATGCCATTTCGAATTCGTTCGGTTTCGGAGGCCAGAATGTTTCACTGGTGATGGGGCTGGAGCCGGTATAAGGCGTCGCAAGCCGGT
>CAWEDE010000062.1:0-22189 GCA_963807665.1 uncultured Alphaproteobacteria bacterium
TTGTCGTGGCGGCTAAGCAACCGCCTCATCCTCAAAATCCGGCAGGCTGGGCGGCAGCAACAATGTAAGTTTGGTGCCGGGTTTGGGCTTCAAGATTCGATTTGCCGTGAAGCTGCAGGGCGCGCCGGCGCATATTGGCGAGACCGTGACCGCTATTTTTTCGACGAAAGGGCCGCCATCGTTTTCCACCGTGATAGCCACCATGCCGTCCGGCGCCAATGCGCCACGGATGGTGATATTGCGCGCCGGGCCATGCTTTAGCGCGTTGGTGATGGCCTCTTGCAGAATACGAAGGATCGCAAGCGCATTACCCGGCGTCACCCCGAAACTTCGGGCAGGCCGGCTATCGACCAGTCCAATGCGACGCCGAGGCGATGCAATTGTGGGATCAAGCGTTCGCGGAAATTGGCGAGGGCCAGCGGCAATTCGCGGTCGCCCAGATCAAGCGAATAGATCACCAGCCGCAGATCATTTAGCGCTTCACGCGCGGCCTGTTCGGTCGGCTTGTCGCCCGTTCGCTCCGACAGTGCGATGATCGACGCCAGATGCCCGCTAAGGCCGTCGTGCAAATCATGTGTGAGCCGTTGACGCTCGTGCTCGCGCACCGTGCTGACTGTTTTCGCCCGCTCCAGCCGGTGGAAAGCCGCAAGCTCGGCTTCCCGTTCCGCCAGCCTGATATTGAGGGTTTCATTGGCGTGGTCGAGCTGGTCGAGGCTGACGCCCATGCGGCGCATCAGCACGGCGGTCAGAATGCCAGAAACAGCGGTCTCGGATAGGTCGCCAATAGATCGAAGCCATGCTCGGGCGAGAGTCGCTGTAACGTAGACATCCCGAACCGCAAACCAGGCGATGAGAAAAGTCGGCGCCCAGCATCAGGCGGGCATCGGTGTTGTTCCTGCCGGAACGCGCCCCACGCTGATCAGCGCCGCTCCAATGACAACCGTAATGACATATGACCGCGGCAGCGGCCGCCGCCAAGACGATCCTGGCTGGCACCGTGTCGATAATCGCCATAGGCAGCAATAGGCACGGAGTTAGCGCAACGGCGAGAACGCGCAGGATTTTGGGCGGCCGCACATTTATGAGAGCGAACGCAATGCCGACGTACAGCAACCCCAACGAAGTGGCCCAGCACGATGATAAATGGCAGAATGCGTACGAAGGCCGGTTGATAACCGACCAACATTCCGACCGAAAAGAAAAGGCTGACAACGTTAAAAATGGCAAGCCAGAAAAACAGCGGATCGTTAGGTCGAAAGAAATAGGCAAAGATCAGCCCGAAGCCCAGAGCGCATGCGCTGCAAAGGCCATGGTCTTGAACTGGCTGTCGAGGAAACATTCGCAGTTTGAAAGGCGTCGCCAATGCCGCCTCGGTGCCCAGATAAATCTGGGACAGATAGGCCGGAACCGCGAACGAGGCCGCCTCAACCATCACGGTCAATTGGTTGCGCCCGGCAACGAGTTTGAATCCGGCAATTGAACCATCACGGATGCGCTGGCCAACGGACCGGTCCATAGGGCACTGGATTCAAACCCGAAAAAGGTCTCGCCGTTCAATTCCAGCGAGATGCGTCGGTTAATTGATGCAATGAGAAGAAAAAGATTTTTATTGGGTCGTGGCCGCAAATCGAAACCGATCTGAGAAGCGCGGGACTTTGGAGAGCTGGCTGATGCGGGGAAATATGGCGTAGCGGTAAAGACACCTCGATGACGCTGCCGTTGTCGGGCAGGAAGATCGCATGATCCAGAACGATCGCATCATGCGGCTCTGGCAATGTCACCAACTTCGGGGACGGCGGCAATCGCCAACGTAACGGCCGCCAGTACGATCCAGCCAAGATTTCTGGAGCCAGCTCACAGGTGGATAAGTCCGCGCCGCGAGGCTTCGTAGACAGCCTCGGAGCGATTGTTGGTTTGCAGTTTGCGATAGATGTTCTTGATGTGCACCGGCACGGTCTGTTTGGAAATTTCCAGACGCTCGGCCAATTCGCCGTAGGTAAAACCTTTGGCGATGCCCCACAAAATATCCATCTCGCGCGGCGTCAGTGCCTGATCGTTTCCATGATTGGGAGCCGCGGGCTTGGCTTCATGGCCGCCGCCAAGCCGGCGCACGATGGTGCGCGCGATGGTCGATGAAATGGGTGAGCGGCCGGCAATAAGTTCAGTGATCGCTTCGACAATGTCGATCGGATCGCTGTCTTTCAACAGATAGCCGCTGGCGCCGGCCTCGATCGCCTCGATGACGTTGCGATCGTCGGCCAGAACCGAAATCACCATCGCCTCGGCATCGGGCTGGCACTCGCGCAGCATGCGGATGGCTTGCACACCATGGCCGTCCGGCAGGTTGAGGTCGGTAATCAAAAGATCGACGCGATTTTCCTTCATGGCAATGACGGCGTCGGCGAATTTGCCGCAGGCGGCGATCAATTTTCCGCCCGGCCAGCGGTTGATGATTGAAGCCAGGCGTTCGCGCACCGGCGCGTCGTCCTCGACCAGCAAAATACGGCAGACCGCCCCTGCCTCGATTTTCATGTCACCCACTGCGCAGGCGAAATCCGTCTGCGTCCCACTGGGCTGCATTATACGCGGATCGGTGGCCGGTGCCGTCATTTTATTGATCCAATTTGGGAAATTGGGCGACCTCTTGAGGTGAACACGGCGCAATCGTCGCCATAAGACCTCATGTTGAGCCCACGGGGCCGGCCGATGCACTACCCCATTCATGGTATGGCAGGCACCGACCGGCCGAAATGCGGCCGTGTTGATCTTGCGGCCGGATTCGGAGGCTGGATCATGGCCCCCCAAGCCGCCTTGAGCGTTGCGGTCAGTGGCGTACCGGCGGATCGCGGCTCAGATTTTTGGCGGCCAGTTCGTCGATATAGTCCTGCCAATATTTGGCATGGTTGCGGCCGAGATCGAGCAGATAATCCCAGCCGAAAATTCCGGTCGAATGCATGTCGTCGAAAACGAGCCGCACCGCATAATTGCCGACCGGCAGCACTTCCATGATGCCGACATTGCGTTTACCCGGTACGGTCTTGCGCTCCTCGGCTGAATGGCCCTGCACTTCCGCGCTCGGGCTTTTCACCCGCAAATATTCCGCCGCCAGATCGAAGCTTTCCGCCCCCTCGAAGGTGACGGTCAATGTCTTGCGGTCTTTGTGCAGGCGCAGTTCGCTCGGCCAAGCTTGCTGATCGTTGGCGCTCATGGCGCCTTCTTACAGCGCCGGTGCTTAAACCACAAACCGCACGCTGCCGGTCTCACTCAGGTCGTAACCGCCCATTTCGCGGGCGCGATCGGCAAGCGCTTGCGCGTGCAGAAACTTGAGCAGCGCCTGCATAGGCGGCCGGAAAAAATCGCGCTGGCGCATCACCAGGTCGAATGGCTCCCAGACGATCGATATGAAATCGAGCCCGGCGGAACTGGCGACCGAGCGGGTCGCTATTCCGGTATCGGCGCGGCCGGCGCGGATCGCTTGCGCGATATCGGGACCGGTTGGGCAAACCGGACCTGCGGTGACAATCAACTCTTGCGTAATCTTTGCCCGGTGCAGCAAGGCCAGCAACAGCAATTGCGCGCCGGCGCCGGCCGGACGCATGGCTACGCGCGCATGCTTGGCGGCGGCGTCTTCGATCGATCCGATTTTGAGCGGATTACCCGGCGCCACCAGGAAGCCCTGCTCGCGGCGGCAGAACGCAATCATCACCGCGTCTTGCATGTCGCTGCGGCCCGCCATTGCAGCGACA
Source organism: uncultured Alphaproteobacteria bacterium (assembly GCA_963807665.1). Classification (GTDB taxonomy): domain Bacteria; phylum Pseudomonadota; class Alphaproteobacteria; order Rhizobiales; family Xanthobacteraceae; genus Pseudolabrys. Next base: position 3,747 of record CAWEDE010000062.1, read on the forward strand.
TTGGCGTCGGCATCGGGATCTTCCAAGGCGTGCAGATGAATCGAAGCGGCGATGGTCTCGCCGGCGTTAAAGCGCGCAAAGCCTGCCTCGCTGCCGACTGCAAGCGTCGCCAGGCCCGAACCACTCTCGCGCAAGGCCCATTCGAGCAAGGGGTCGTGGCTGCCGCCGACAATCGGCGACGGCTCTGGACGTGTCATTCCTTCCGGCCGCGAAATGCTGGAGGCCAGCCAATGGTCGAGTTCGGCCTTGGGAAACAACCAGCGCCCGGTGACCTTGGTGCAAGGCACCGTGCCCTCGGCCACCATTTCATAAATCTTGCGCTCCTTAAGGCGGAGATAATTAGCTGCCTCAGCGGTGGTGAAAAGCTGCATACCGCTCACCTGCGCTCAAATGCATGATTTTTGACCAAGAACCAAAAGTACCGAAAACCTATGGGTTCGCAATCGCCCCGGTCAATACAAGATGCTAGTTCGAGGATTTTATGAAGTGAGACCATGGCGTTCCCTAGAGGACGCCACGAATTCAACCAAATCAATATCGCCTTCATTCACCCCATTGCGAAAAGTTCGTTCGATGATCCCGTCAAATGTGCCGCCGCGCGCAAGCGCGATCGACAGCATATCGGTATCGGTCCCGTAGTTGTTGGCGGGCTCAGCATGGGGTTGCTCGTTTTGGTTGAGTATGCTGTCCCAGCCATCTGAGTGAATGACAATACATCGAGTTTGGCCGCGATTCGCGCCGCCGCGACAGGATGTAGACGCCGCCCGCGCCGCGCCTTCGGCTGCCGAAACCCGCGCCACGGACAAACACGCTTGTCGAGGGGGGGCGCGTGTTTGCCAGGGTTATAAAATCTTTGTAAAAATTGGCTATGCGCCGTAGCTTTAAGAACCCGCCAAGAAGCGGACGCGTACCTCGGCCGCCCCTACCATATTCATGGTATGGCTCAGTCGCACCACGCACCGCATTACATATAGTCAGACGGCCAAAAGGGCGGTGCCTGGTGCGTCGGCTCGCAGCACGAGCGGGTTTGGGTGCGATAGTAGCTCAACGGTTCGCCGCTGCAGGTGTTGAAATGGCTGTTCGAAGCAGCGACCAAAGGAACGTCAAACCAGACCGGTACCGACCAAGGCAGCAGGGGTAACAGGGGCACAAACATGCGCAATCCCATTTCCGCGGCACTCACCATCGGACTTTTGACATCGACGGCCATTGTTACGGCGCTGGCGCCCAACATCGCCAATGCGGGCATCCTCAAATCCGTTGAACATGCTGTATCGCACGAAACGAAGTCTGCCACTTCCACAGTCAAAAAAGGTGCGGAATCTACCGAAAAGAGCGCTGCGAAAGGTGTGAAGTCCACCACCGAGACAATTAAAAAAGGCTCGGAATCTGCCGAGAAGTCTGCCGGGAAGGACTTGTCCCATGTCGGGGAGAAGACTTTAAAATCTTCAGGTGTTGAGGACGTCGCAAAGGCGTCGTCGAAAACGATAGAAAAGAGCGTCGAGCATCCGCAAGAGACAGCCAAGGGGCTGGAGAAGGATGCCAAGGGGCTGGAGAAGGATGCCAAGACCGACGCAACGGATCTAGCGCACGGTAACGTCAAAAAGCTGATGACGGACACTGCCCACCAGGAAAATGCGATTGACGACGGAATATCCAAAGGCACCGGCGTATCCGTGGGGACGCTGAAAACAATCAATGCCATGAATGGCGGCGCGATAGAAAAGGCCGGGGTAAACGCGGCGGAGCATCCCAAAGAGACTCTGAACGCGATAAACAAGGACGCCAAAGGGGCGGAGATGGCCGCCCGGACGGACGCCGCCGATATAAAATCGGGCAATGCATCAAAGCTCTTGCGAGATACGACCAACCAACAAAATGCGTTAATTGCCGCGCAGCTTAAAACGGAAGTCGCCATGAGTGGCGTTCCAATCCCTAAGTCCATGGTGAATGCCGCGGTCAGCTACCAGACGACGATGAACACGATGATGACCGGGCAGGGAGCGGCAGCAATCGTCGAAGCTTTGGTTCACGGCAAGAATGGCGCCGCACTCGGCATGGCCATGAACGACGCAAATACGCTCCAGGGCAACCAGGTATTGAATGCAACCAATCACGAAGTATCCAAAGCCACCGGTATATCGACTGCCGTTTTGAACACGACCGAGCAGGTTGCGATGGCGTTGGCCGGCGGCGGCGAGGGCGCAGTGGCCTCGGATGCCGCAAAAGTCGTGGCTAAGGAAGCTGTTGAAGCCGCGAGTAAGGACGCGGTTAAGGCCGGTGTAGAGGCTGCACTTAAAGCCTCAGCCAAGCAGGGCGCTGAGGCCGGAGCCAAGGATGCGGCCAAGAGCACCGTCAAGGCTGTTGCAAGTGACGCCGCCAAAGACGCTGCCAAGGGTGCGGCTAAAGACGCAGCCAAAGACGCAACCAAGGATGCCGCCAAGAGCGCCGTCAAGGCTGCTGCAAAAGACGGGGCCGGGGATACGATTAGCGCCGGTGTAAAGGACGCGGCTGACGTTATCCCAAAGGGTATTGTTCAAGATCGCGTCGCGTTTTTTGAGGGCCTGGGCAAAGCCGGGACCGAAGACGCGGCCAAGGCCGCCTCTGCCGACGTTGCTAAAGCCACGGCCGAGGACGCTGTGAAGGCCATGGTAGAGGACGCCGCCAAGGCCAAGGCCGAGGCGGCGGCCGGAGGCGCGGCCAAGACTGCGGCAAAGGGCGGTTTCGATGGCGCGGTAAAGTCGAGGCTGACGGCGGCGGCTGAGAAAGCGGGCAAAGACGCTGCGGAAAAGGGGCTGGATAAGGAAGCGACCAAGGCCGCTGTCGAGGCTGCGGTCAAGAAAGAGGGCGAGAATGTTGCCCAGGAAACGGCTAACCTCGCGCGTTACGCAGTTGAGAGTGGCGGAGATCCCATAAAACTTGCGGAGGGCGTAGCAAAGGACGCGGCCAAGGAAGCGTATCAATCTTTAGCTGGTGAAACTAAGGGCTTTGTCGGCGCCTTGAAAGGCTTGGGTAAAGCTGCCTACAACCTGGGGATGACGAAGCTATGGTGGCCGCTAAGGCTGCAGCGAAAGATTACACGAGCAGGATGATGGGCAACGTCCGCGGGATGGATCCCGACATTATGGATGAGGTAGCCGCCAGGACGACCGCAAAGATGGACAAGGCTTTTGTAGCGGAGAGCCTTTACGCCTATATGACCGACCCCATGAAGGGTGGCTTAAAGCTGGCGACGACAATAGGCAAAGACGAGGCTGAACCGGCGATCGATAAAAAACTGGACAAGGCCGAACCAGCGGCCGGTAAAAAACTGGACAAGGCCGAAATAGCGGTCGATAAAAAACTGGACCAGGCCGAAAAGTGATCGAGACGCGGTCGCAAAGCCTTTAGGCGCCAGGACTCTGCGGCGTTCTCAGCGTAGCGCGGCTAAATCCCGCCGCCAGCTTTTTTGCTCATGAAGCAGCCCCGCCCCCCGGGAATGGCGGTGGCGAATTATTCCGCAATTGCCCCCATCGGAACACCCCCAAAACCCGGCGAATCACGCTAATCTGGGTGAACGGGGATAACGATGCACATCACCTGTGCGGCGCCGGCAATGAGAATGGCAATCGCAGTTGTCGCGTGTGCTTGCCTCCTTGCTGGATGCAGCACGGAGAGTTCAACCAAAACCGGTAAAAACGAAAAACGTCATAAAGATACCGCTGGGTTGGCACAGGCAAATGCGGATATGCCGGTGATGTCGCCGCGACAGCCAATTCAACAACCCGCCATCGCCTGCCCGCATTGGACGATACGTCCGGAAGAAATCATGGCTGCCTATTGCGGGCCGTATCGGCGCTTCGGCCCACGCTGAATGGCGACCAATCATTGCGGCGGGCCATTCTGCGTCATCTGCCTTTGCAGGAGTAATTCTCCGCGCTGATCGCTCGCAATGCTCCCTTACGTTCGGCGCAATATGAGGCGTCGCTCCAGGCCGAGCATGAATTCCATACGTTGCCGCGCCAATTTTTTCAGTGACCATCAGTAAGGTCACGCTACGGCGCAAAAGGGCGCTAAGCCCGTGGTAGAATACGAAAATTAACTACCGCGCGATCTTGAATTCATCCTTGGTCGTGAAACAGGCACGTAAGTAAAATACACAAAAATTGTTGATTTCATTGGCGCTCCCTAGGAGACTCGAACCCCTGTTTTCGACGTTAGCGAGCTAAAACGAGCCGCCGGCGGCAGTCCATGGAAACATCGATAGCTTGATATAGCTGTACTTTCATATTCTGCTGGCACGCTCATCCATGATCGTCCAACATATATACACCCCAAAAAGCTTCCCAAAACTTCGGACCACAGCATGTCGCCGGCCATTGAAAAAGCCAACCTACAGTCGCCAACTGTGCGCGGCCGTTTGGCCGTGCCGGTCGAACCCTACTTGAACTGCGATAACTACTGCGAACAGGCCGCCTCGTCTCGCGCCTCTTCGGTCAACTCTTCCTTCGAATTGATGCGATCGACGAGTGCAACGAGTAACGGCAATACCAACGGTGGGCAGCGGCACTAGCGTCAAAGACTGGAAGAAATCATGCAGTTTCACCTCAACGGATTTGAGCCCGGTGACCCCGAGATCTTCGACCGGTCGGAGCGATTCCCGAGTTCGGGTGCACAAGGTTCAGTTCCCGAGGACGTCGATGTCCTGATCGTCGGCTGCGGACCGGCAGGCCTGACGCTTGCGGCGCAATTATCTGCGTTTCCCGACATTAAGACCTGCATCGTGGAGCAGAAGTCGGGCCGACTGGTGCGCGGCCAGGCTGACGGCATCGCCTGCCGCACGATGGAGATGTTCCATGCCTTTGGCTTTAGCGAACGCGTGCTGAAGGAGGCCTGCTGGATCAATGAAACGACGTTTTGGAAGCCGGATGATCGGCGGCCCGAGAATATCGTCCGCAGCGGCTGGGTCCAGGACGTTGAAGACGGGTTGTCGGAGTTCCCGCATGTGGTTCTCAATCAGGCGCGCGTGCATGATTTCTATCTCGACGTCATGCGCAAATCCGCCTCGAAACTCGAGCCATACTATGCGCGGCGCGTCGTTGCCGTTCAGCCTGCGGTGGCCAGCAGTGATAGTGACGGTGCGGAACAACGGGTGACCGTCACTCTCGAGCGGCTCGATGAGCCGCACCAGGGGCAGACGGAGACGATCAGGGCCCGCTACGTGGTCGGCTGCGACGGCGCGCGCAGCACTGTCCGTACGTCGATTGGGCGCGAGCTTTACGGCGAATCCGCCAACCACGCTTGGGGGGTCATGGATGTGCTCGCCGTCACCGATTTCCCGGACATTCGCTGCAAGTCATTGATCCAGTCCGCCAGCGAAGGCAGCATTATCGTCATCCCGCGGGAAGGTGGCTACCTCGTCCGCATCTACGTCGAGCTTACCAAGCTCGAAATCGGCGAACGGGTCGCTGGCCGCAATATCACCGTCGATGAACTCGCCGCGAAGGCGCAGCGGATTTTTAATCCATATAAGCTCGAGGTGAAGGAGGTCCCCTGGTGGTCAGTTTATGAGATCGGACAGCGGCTGACCGACAAGTTCGACGACGTTCCCGGCGAACAGATCGGGACGCGGCCGCCGAGCGTATTCATCGCCGGCGATGCCTGCCACACCCATAGTCCAAAGGCGGGCCAGGGCATGAACGTCTCCATGCAAGACGCCTTCAATTTAGGATGGAAGATCGTCTCCGTCCTGCGCAAGCGGTGTCCATCATCTCTGCTGCATACTTACTCCGCGGAACGGAGGGCTATTGCCAAGGAACTGATTGACTTCGATCGCGAATGGTCAACGATGCTCGCATCGACACATGGAGAAGGCGGCGGAGCCGACCCTGCCAAGACCCAAAGCTATTTTGTTAGACACGGACGCTATACCGCGGGAACTGCAACGCATTACCGTCCGTCGATCCTGACCGGCGAAGGTGTCTACCAGCATCTGGCTAAAGGATTCACTATTGGAAAGCGCTTTCATTCTGCGCCGGTCGTGCGCCTCGCGGACGCCCGGCTGATTCACCTCGGCCACGTCGTCAAAGCAGATGGACGGTTTCGGATCATCGCTTTTGCGGGAGCTGGCGACCCGGCCGCCTCAACCTCCGTCATCCGTCAGTTGTGCGATTTTCTGGCAAAGAGCCGCGAATCTCCCATCCGAAAGTATACGCGCCGCGGCGAGGATATCGACGCCGTGATCGATGTCCGCGCGGTATTCCAACAAGCCCATCGAGAACTGGCCATCGAGGCTATGCCCGACCTGCTTCTGCCCCAGAAGGGCCGTTTCGGGCTTCACGATTACGACAAGATATTCTGCGCCGACGCTAAAGGTGGCAACGACATCTTTGCAATGCGCGACATCGATCGGGAGGCAGGGTGCTTGGTCGTCGTGCGGCCGGATCAATATGTCGCGCATGTCCTCCCGCTCGACGGATATAAACAACTTACTGCATTTTTCGACGGCTTCATGCTGCCGCAAACAAACCAGGAAACACATCGGGTGACTGAAGCTGCAACGGGTTGAACGCAAGGTTCATTCCGCTTTCGTCGGCCAATTCCGGACAGCTCGTGGCCGGAAGTTTCAGTGACTATATGCGATGCCTCAAGATGGAAGCGTGCCAAGCTTTATGCGGTCTCTTAGGACCGTGGCGAGCGCGACAAACCTGCCAAGCATCAAATGCGTCGGGAACTCAGGTGCGATCGTACTGCATTGCACGATCGTAAATGCCGCGCTGGATGCCCTGCTTCGCCTTGGTGTTTTCCATCTTGATAGGCCGGTAACATCTAGGCCGCTCCGCTCCGATAGCTATACTTCCATTTTGATGGCAATCATTTTTAAATTCTGCCGGTACCCTTAGCCAAATTTTAGCGCACAAGCGATGGACGCTTCGGGTCAAACGTCCAGTGTGGAATCAGAAATTGCATAGCTACGGAATCATCGCGCCCGCCTAGTGCCATGCTTTTATAACGCCGATGCGCCAACTCTATCTGGGCCATGTCGATTTCAATGCCAAGTCCTGGCCGCTCCGGAACATTTACGAAGCCATTAATAATCTTGAAGGGCTCTTTCGTCAGCCGTTGGCCATCCTGCCAAATCCAATGGGTATCGATGGCCGTGACGTTTCCGGGTGCGGCTGCCGCGACGTGCGTGAACATCGCCAATGAGATATCGAAGTGATTGTTCGAATGCGACCCCCAAGTGAGCCCCCAGTCCCGGCACATCTGCGCGACCCGTATTGAGCCCTGAAGCGTCCAGAAATGCGGATCGGCCAACGGAATATCGACAGATTGTAACTGGATCGCATGGCCCATTTCGCGCCAATCGGTAGCGATCATATTCGTGGCCGTAGGCAGGCCCGTGGCACGACGAAACTCCGCCAATATTTCCCTGCCCGAATAGCCTTTCTCCGCCCCGCAAGGATCTTCGGCGTAGGCAAGAATGCCGTGCATTCCACTGCACAATCGCACTGCCTCTTCCAAAGACCAACCTCCATTGGGATCAAGCGTTATGCGCGCGTCTGGAAATCGTTCAGCGAGAGCGGTGACGGCAACGATTTCATCTTCGCCGCGCAATACGCCGCCCTTGAGCTTGAAATCCTGAAAGCCGTAGCGCGCCTGCGCGGCTTCCGCCAAGCACACAATCGCTTCAGGCGTGAGCGCCTCCCGGTCGCGCAAATGAAGCCAGTCGTCCTTGGCCGGACCTGAATTGCGATAAGACAGGTTCGTCTTTCGACTATCCCCGACGTAAAAGAGATAGCCAAGCATCCGAACCTTTGAGCGCTGCTGACCTTCGCCCAGCAATGCTGAAACCGGAATGCCGAGAAATTGCCCCAGCAAATCCAACAACGCCACTTCGACAGCCGTAATTGCATGAATGGCAACGCGCAGGTCGAAGGTCTGTTGCCCGCGACCGCCGGCGTCCTGGCCGGAAAACTGTAGCCGCATGGCATTGAGCACAGCATTGTAGGCCGCAACCGGTTGGCCTACGACCAATGGCCTCGCGTCTTCCAAGGTCTGCCGAATACGCTCGCCGCCCGGCACTTCGCCGACGCCGGTGTGACCCGCATTATTTTTCAAAATGACGATGTTGCGGGTGAACAGGGGACCATGCGCGCCGCTCAAGTTGAGCAACATGCTGTCTTCGCCGGCCACAGGAATGACCAGCATTTCGGTCACGACAGGCGAACCAATTCGCATGTCACGGTCAGCGGCCGACACCATATGAAACTCCTAACTTACAGCAATCGGCAATGCCTGCCGGCGCTAACTGTCATGGGTGCAATTGAAAATGCTCTAATCATATCAATCTTTTACATCAGATTTCGGCTTCGGTCCGCCCCGATGAAAGTCCGGTTTAATGTCGCTTCTTAAACCGCCGCAATGCCTCTTCAATGCTTTTACTGCCGCCGTCAATCACCACGAGCCGGAACCATCACCGCGAACCATCACTGCGAGCCATCAATAATGGTTGGGCAAAGTTGATGGGTACCCACTCGCTAAATTTATCGACAAAAACCACCCCATCAAATTCCGTCACGGATCATAATTACTGATTCTGCTCCAACTGAGCGAGCACAGCGTCACACATTTCCATGGTCGACAGAACTTTGTCGCCTGGCTGCGCAATATCGGCGGTCCGTGCGCCGTTTTCGATCGCGGCTGCAACAGCGCTTTCCAATCGATCGGCTTCCTGAGCCTGGCCAAGCGAGAAGCGAAGACACATGGCAAAGCTCATGATCGCTCCAAGAGGATTGGCTATGCCTTTGCCGGCAATATCCGGCGCGCTACCGTGGATTGGCTCATAGAGCGCATGACGCCCGCCATCGGCGCGTACCGGACCCATCGAAGCCGATGGCATCATCCCTAGCGAACCCGAGACCATCGCGGCGCAGTCCGACAGAATATCGCCAAACAGATTTTCGGTCACGATCACATCGAACTGCTTCGGATTGCGCACCAGCTGCATGGCGCAATTGTCGACATACATGTGGCTGAGCTCGACGTCCGGATAATGCCTGGTCATGCAGCGCCACCACCGTATCGCGCCAAAGGCCGCCGGTTTCGGTCAGCACATTGGATTTATCGACAGAGCAGACACGGCCTGAACGTGCGCGCGCCAATTCGAAAGCGGCGCGCGCGATCCGCTCCACTTCCGGCGTCGTATACATGCAGGTATTCACCGCGCGCTCGACGCCGTCTTCGAGCTTTTCGCGGCCGCGCGGCGTGCCGAAATAAATGCCGCCACACAACTCCCGCACGATCATCATGTCGCAGCCGGCAATGACATCGGGGCGCAGGCTCGACGATGCGGCGAGCGCCGGCAAGCGTGCGCACCGGGCGAAGATTGCAGAACAGGTCGAGATCCTTGCGCATACGCAATAGCTGGTCGACTTTGCGCGCCTCGGCGGGAATTTTGTCGTATTCTGGCGATCCGATGGCGCCGAACAAAATGGCGTCGGCGGCGACGATCGCGTCCCAGGTCTCTTCGCGCATCAGTCGAACCATGCGCCTTCCACGCCGGGATACCGAATAGTTCCTCGCGCAGTTCGATGGCCAGCTTGCGCTTGGCGATGAACCATTCGACGACGCGCCGCACTTCGCCGAGAATTTCAGGACCGATGCCGTCACCGGCTAAAATCAACAGCCGTGCCACGCGCGCAGTCTCCTCTCGTCGGTAAATCCAGGGCCGCGTCTCGCGGTCCCGGGCTTGATGCGCGCGGATTTGCGCATCGAGTTTGAGCGTCATGCCGATTTCGTCGAGGCCTTCCAGCATCGCCGCGCGCCGCTCGGGATCTGTCGTGAAGGCAATAGTGCGGCCGGACGGCGTCGATGATGGTTTGCGTTTCCAGATCGACGGTGACGTCGGGCGGTTCGGCCGCTCTCCAGTTCGGCGGCGAGCGCCTTGACGTCGCCTTCCGGCAGGCGGATCGGCAGCACGCCGTTCTGAAAGCAGTTCCAGTAGAAAATATCGCCGAAGCTCGGCGCAATGACGCAGCGAAAGCCGAAGTCCGACAGCGACCAGACCGCGTGTTCGCGCGAGGAACCGCAACCGAAATTATCGCCGGCCACCAGAATCTTGGCGTCTCGGAAGCGCGGCTGATTGAGAACGAAATCGGCGTTTTCGATGCCGTCGCCGTTATAGCGCCAGGGCTCGAAGCAGAACGGGCCGAGATCGCCGCGCTTATTGCCGATCAGCCGGTTGATCGGAATGATGACTTCGGTGTCGACATTGATCCGCATCAATGGCGCGGCCGCTCCGGTCACCCGGATGAATTTGTCCATGGTCAGTGACCGAGCTTGCGGATGTCGGCGATGCGGCCGGCGACCGCGGCGGCGACCGCCATCGTCGGGCTTGCCAGATGGGTGCGCGCGCCCGGGCCCTGCCGGCCGACGAAATTGCGGTTGGTGGTGGAGACCGAGCGCTCGCCCGGGGCGATGATGTCGCCGTTGGCGCCAAGACACATCGAGCAGCCCGGCTCGCGCCATTCGAAGCCGGCATCGAGAAATTTGCGATGCAGCCCCTCGCCTTCGGCGGCGCGCCGCACCGCTTCCGAGCCCGGCACCACCCAGGCGCGCACGCTCGGCCGCTACCTTGCGGCCGCCGAGCGCATCGGCGGCCTCGCGCAGATCCGACAGCCGGCCATTGGTGCAGGAGCCGATGAAGACCCAGTCGATCGGCGTGCCTTCGATCGCGTCGCCCGGCCGCAGCCCCATATAGTCGAGCGCCGCCTCCATGCTTTTGCGGCGGTCCGCATTGGCTTCTTTCGCCGGGTCGGGAATGCGGCCGGTGATGTCGATCACGTCCTGCGGGCTAGTGCCCCAGGTGATTTGCGGCGCGATGGTCGTCACGTCGATGCTCGTGCTCGGCGTCGAATACAGCGTCGTCATCGCTCGGCAGTTTGCGCCATTGCGCGACCGCGCGATCGAACAACGCGCCCTTCGGCGCATAAGCGCGGCCGGCGAGATATTCGTAGGTGGCGTCATCCGGCGCCATGATGCCGGTCTTGGAGCCCAGTTCGATCGACAGGTTGCAGACCGTCAATCGCTCCTCAATGCTCAATTCACCCACCAGCGCGCCGGCATATTCGACCGCGTAGCCGCGCCCGACGGCGGTGCCGAGTTTGCCGATCGTGGCCAGGATGACGTCTTTCGCCGTGACGCCCTTAGCGCGCGTCGCCGTCGATAGGTGAATGCGCATGATCTTCGGCTTCTTCTGCCGTAGCGTCTGGGTCGCCAGAACATGCGACGACTTCGCTCGAGCCGATGGCGATGGCTAGCGCGCCGAAAGCGCCGTGGGTGCAGGTATGGCTGTCTGGGCAAACGACTGTGGACCCGGGCAAGGTCAGGCCCATTTCCGGCGCCGCGACATGAACGATGCCTTGGCCCTCGTCGCCGATATCGAACAGTTTGACGCCGGCGGCGTATGCGCCGCGGCGCATTTCGCGCAGCAGCCGGCCCCCGATCGGATTGGTGTCGGTGGTTCGCCCCGGCGCGCTCGAAATTGCGTGGTCGGGCATCGCATAGGTCAGATCTGGATTATGCACGCGGTAGCCGAGTTTTTGCAGCCGCGTGAAATTCGGGCCGCCTTCAAGATCGTGCAGATAATTTCGGTCGATCGCCAGCAGACACAAGCCGCCCGGCAGTTCCGCCACGACATGCTGCTTCCATATTTTGTCGAATAGCGTCTGGCCCGGCATGGCGGCTCCTTAGGCGTCACGGCGGCGTTGGAGCGCCGCCGTGCCGGTTATTTGTAGATGTCATTAGTGCGCTGCGAGCGCATTGTCGACGAACTTGTCGGTATAGGTCGCAGCCACGTCTATCTTTGCGTCGCTGACGGCTTTGTCGAATGCGCCCAACACGCGCTAGGCATTTTCCGCACCGGCCTTGTTAATGCGGCCATCGGCTGGCCACATCGCCTTCGATCGTTTTATGATGTCGATATATACTTCCGGGTCCTTACCCTGATATTCCGCAGGCATGTTCTTGGCGATCTCCGCCGGCGTCGCCTTATTGATCCAGCGCAAGGTGCGCACGACGGCGGTCACCATCGCCTGCGTCGTATTCGGATTTTTGGCGGCAAACTCGGGCGTGACATAGATAACGCTAGACGGATATTCGCCGCCGAAGACGGCCTTGGTTCCCGCCGTGGTTCGCGTATCGAAAATCGCTTTCAATTCACCCGAGCGTTCGACCAGCGTGATCGCCGGGTCGGCATGCGACAAAGCATCGATTTCGCCCTTCTTGACCGCCGCTACAGCCGTGGTCGGACCGCCAACGCCGATAAAGGAAACGTCGTCCGGCTTCAGGCCGTTCTTGGCGAGAATATAATTGACCATGAAATTGGTCTGCGAGCCGGGCGCAGTGACGCCGATCTTGAGGCCTTTCAGGTCCTTCGGGCTTTTGTAATTGAGCTTCTTCGAGGTTACGAGGCCGAGCACGATGCCAGGATAACGGCCCATCTCCACCACCGCGACAATATGCTGGCCTTTGGCTTGCATCTGGATGGTGTGATCGAACGAACCTGCGGTGGCGTCGACATTGCCGCCAATAAGAGCCTGCAGGCTCTTCGAACCGCTTTGAAAATCGGTGACCTCGACGTTAAGGCCGGCGTCCTTGAAGTAACCGAGGTTCTGGGTAAGCGCGAGCGGCAGATAGATCATGAACGATGTGCCGCCGACCGCGATTTTTACGTCCGTTTTTTCAGGCTTCAGAATCGGCGCCGTAGACGGTCGATGTCGCAATTTGCATCAGGCAAAAAATAGCGGCCAACTGGAATATGCGAACGTATCGCATGGTGTCCTCCATTCGGTTTATTGTTAAGTGTAAACCTCGGCAAAAATCAGCGCGTTCCTTTTTAGGCTTTTAGGTCCACTTTTCACTCAGCATCTATTCGATACCCGCGGATCATTCGGCACAAGCGTCATTTTACAGGCAAATGCAAAAGCCAAAGCGAGATCGATGGAAAGGAGATCAGCAATATGATCCTTAATAGATCCGAAAGTAGAAACGGGATCACGCCTTTCGCCGTTTCGAGATAGGGCACATCTTTTGCGATCCGCTGAATGATAAAGAGGTTTATGCCAAGCGGAGGATGAACGAGCCCTATTTCCACCACCATCAGCGCCAGGATGCCGAACCAGATCGATTTGGCTTCCATAGGCATACCGTAAAAGTCGAGCCCAATAATCATCGGATAAAAAATCGGGATCGTTAATAAAATCATAGCCAGAGAGTCCATGACGCAGCCAAGCAAGACATAAATGGCGATGATAGTAATCAAAATCAGCAAAGGTGGCAGTCCGCTGTTTTGAACCCACAGCGCTAGTTGCACCGGCATTTGCGTGAGCGCCAACCCGGTGTTGAGGACGTCGGCGCCGAGCAGCACGAGAAAGATCATCGCGGTCGACGACGCGGTGCCGATAACACTGGCTTTAAAGCCAAGCCAGCGTAGGCCATTGCGTACGGCGAGCGCGCCTGTCGCGGCGGCGCCGAATGCCGCGGCTTCCGTCGGATCGGCCCACCCGCCATAGATGCCGACAACGACGACCAGAAACACAAGCAGTACCGGCGCGGCCTCTATAAACGCGAGCATGCGACGACCGAAACTCAGCAACTCGCCGGCCGGGCCTGCACTCGGGTCGATGCGCACATAGAGCGCGATGACGATAAAGTAGCCCAGCGTCGCGATGATGCCGGGGATGACCGCCGCGACGAATAACTTGCCGATCAATTCTTGTGTCAAAAGCGCGTAAATGACCAACGGCACTGATGGCGGAATGAGAATGCCTAGCGTGCCCGAGGCGGCCAAGGTCCCGGTCGCGAGCCGGCCGGAATAGCCATGCGCCCGCAATTCCGGCAGCGCCACTTGACCCATCGTCGCCGCAGTCGCCAGAGACGAGCCGCAAATCGCGCCAAATCCGGCGCAAGCGCCTACCGCCGCCATGGCGAGGCCGCCGCGCCAATGGCCAACACATGCGGACGCAAAGCGGAACAGCGTTTTCGACAAGCCGCCGTAAGTCGCGAACTGTCCCATCAAAACAAAAAGTGGCAGCACTGCGAGATCGTAATTCGACAACCTCGCATAAATCAGATTATTCAACGTATAGAGCAGCGGCTGTAAATTGCCATTGTTCATGATAATCAGCGCGGCGGCGCCGGCGATAAACATGCCGACGCCGACATGCACGCGCAGCACAAGCAGGAGCATCAGCCCGCCGAAAATCCAGGCGCCGATCTCGATCGGGTTCATGAGGTTTGTTTCCGGGCTCGGAATAAGCGAACCGCCCGATAGGCGGCGCACAGCACGGTTAGCGCCAAGCTCGGCACCATGAGCGCCGTCGGGATCCACAGCGGCACCGAAAGCAACGTGGAAACTTCGTGTGTCTGCGTGAGTTGGTAGGCCGCGACTGACGTCCGCCACGTCAGCAAGGCAAAGACAATTGTTAGCATGACGTGGCCGACACTATCCAGGGCGCGTCGAACGCCGGCCGGAAGCCAATTCGTAAACGCCTCTACCTTAATATTGTGATCGCCGATTTCACAAATCGGGAAAAACGCGGCGCCGCAAATCGCGATGCCCATTTGCATAATTTCTACCGAGCCTTGAACCGGCCTCGAAAACAGTTGCAAGCCGACGATAGAAACCAAAGCCATCGCAATCAACGCGACGATTGTCACACCGGAAAAGACTGCCAGGGCGACCGCGGCCGCATTCAGAACGCGGCCTGAAAAGTCGTGGTTATCGACTTCGGCCTCGACTTCTCCATCGAGGCCGACCGTCGTGTCATTACTAATCTGCAAGACTATTCACGGTGTTATTTGTTATTATGTTTTTCAGCGATTGCGCGCAGTTCCGATACCAGCTTGGCGCCGTCCATACCATCGACATTATAGCTTTTGATCCAGTTCGCTTCGACGGTAGCAGTTGCCTTGCGCATGGCTTCGGTAAGTCTCATTCGAGACTTCCTTGACGATGTGACCATTTGCGATTGCCTTGTCGCGGGCGGCCGCTATGGCCAGGTCCCATGCTTTGCCCGCGGCCACGACTAATGGCGTACCGCTGTTTTCGTCGATCACTTTCCTAAGGTCGGCCGGAAGCGAGTTGTATTTCTGTTTGCTCATCAGCAACGCCAACGTCGTCAGCTTGAGTGCAAGCTTATCGTGCGGCATCTCGGTGTGATATTTGGTGACTTCGTCGATCTTCGCGGCCGGGACCAGTTCCCACGGGGACATCGCGCCATCGACGACACCCTTGGAGATCGATTCGGCAATTTGGCTCGGCGGTAGATTGACCGGCGTGCCGCCAAATTCCTTCAATACTTCCGCAGAACTGCGCGTGGCGACGCGTAGTTTTTCGTTCTTGAAATCCTCCATCGTTAGCATCGGCTTGTTCGCCGTGCTGAAAATCTCGCCGCCGCCGCTCCACATGCCGAGCACTTTGTAGGCGGCGAATTCCTTCTGATCATACTTCTGATAGAAATCCCATATCGTCAGCGCGCCGCTGGTACCGCCCGCCGGCACGGTAAACGGTACGCCGACGGTCTCGATCGTCGGGAAACGGCCTGCCGCGTAGCCCGGCACGGTCCAAATAATGTCGGCCACTCCGTTGGTGAGTTGGTCGATCAACTGCGGCGGCGTGCCGCCAAGCTGCATCGACGGATAAATCTGACACTTCAGCTTGCCGCCCGAGCCCTTGCTGATTTTATCGCACCAAGGCTCAAGGACGTTTTTTTGGAAATTCGAAACCGCCGGCAAGAAATGCGACACCTTAAGCGTCACTTCTTGTGCGTTGACTGGAGGCGCGGCGGTCAATAGCACCGCGCCGCAAAATATAGCGTAAAATTTCATTCTATCCTCCCTCGCTTATTTGTTTTTCACACTGACTCGCCGTTCGGCCACCCTGGCCTCATTATCAGGTTAGCGGTCGCCACATGCGCTATAGCGAAATATTATTCGCTGTATCGAAGTAACGTCTCTCCTCGTGAAATGTCAAGCCGAGGCGGCCAACGGCGACGACGTTCCAGTTCGGCTAAGCCAAAATTAGCTCCCGCGCCCCAACTGGAAGTGGGGACGGCGGTCTCGCCGCACGAGGCAACTCCGAACTCAGACAAAAACACAGCTATTACTTTTGGGGAGCGCCGGCTCCAACTCTTTCTGCCAAGTCCGCGGCACGGCGACACGCATTTCGAGCGCCATCTGCCCGTAGGCTTTGCCTTGCGGGTCGATGCGGCGCGATGCCATGCCGCCGCCGCCCAAAGCATTATCGACGAGAAAATTCATCGCATTCAGTCCGGGCGCTTCAAAACGCCTAATCGGCCCGCTTGCCAGATGACCGAGTTGCGCCAGTATTTTCTCCGGTGTCACTTCGCGGCGCAGCAAAGGCAAATATTTCGGCTGCCTGGCGATTATCGCGATATTCGAGCTATCGCCTTTGTCCCCCGAGCGCGCATAAGCCAGTCGGCTCAATGGCACCTCGATAGTCGGTTCGTTTGAGATCGGGGCTACTTCACCGGCAAACTGCACGCGAACCGGTTGCTCTTCGCCGAGCGGCACTTCAACCGCGGTGACCGGACCGTCGCCGATCTGCAGCTTCGGCTTGCCCAGGCGGGCTTTGTCGATAAAAAAGGTGAACAGGCGCACAATCGGAATAACTTTCGGTCGGCCAGAGAAGATGCCGGTCGTCCCCGGAGCGAAACTGATTCCGATAGAGCCGACTTCGCGGGCGAAAATTTCCAGTGCATCGCGATTGGCGTGGTCAACCACGACACGCAGAACCACCTCGCGGACCAAACGCGCTTGCGAATTCTTGCCATAGGACGTCTCGGCGCCAAGAACCTCGATATGCGTCGCGGTGAAGTCGGCAATGTTCTGCGCACGGAAATTCATACGCGCGCGCGCAATCAATGCCTCGCCGGTGCGCTCAGCCTTCAGGGCCGCTCGCGGACCGACGATCGAAACCAAGGCGGTGGCGCGATAGCCGTCCTGATAAGTGGCCGAAACCTTATATTGGCGGCTCGGCGCGCGACCGCTAGCATTTTCTACTTTGACTTTGTCGGCGCTTATTTGGACCAGATGCACCTGTGAGAAATCGGCGGTCACGTCAGGCAAAGCGTAGGAAGCTGGATCGCCGATTTCGTACAGCGCCTGTTCGGCGATAACGCCGGGCTCTATCAGACCCCCGGTGCCGTCCGGCTTTATTATCACGAAGCTACCATCGGCGCGGCACTCCGCAATCGGATAACCAATGTTGTGCCAGTCCGGCACCCGTTCCCAATCGGTGTAGGTTCCACCGACCGCTTGTGGACCGCATTCCAGAAGATGCCCCACCAAACTGCCGGCGCCGAGATGCGTATAATCGGCGGCCTTCCAGCCGAACTCATGCATTAAAATACCCAGCGCCAGCGCGCTATCGGCGCATCGGCCGGTGATGACGATATCGGCGCCACCATCGAAAGCGGCCTTGATCGGGATGGCGCCCAGGTAGGCATTCGCGGTCAATAATTTTTTCGGCAGCGGATCGTTTGAGACGGCCTCGCGCGTTTCGGCACGCAGTTCCTCGATCAGCGGCATGACGTCGTCGCCTTCGACCATGGCGACGCGCAGCGAAAGCCCCAGCTCGGCAATGACGGCTTCGAGCGCACGCTTGCAGCCCGACGGATTGACGCCGCCGGCATTGCTCGCGACCTTTACGCCGCGCTTGGCCAATTGCGGCAGCACGCGCTTTAGGTAATCGACAAAATCCGATGGGAAAACCGGCGTTCGGATCTTTCATTTTCGCTCGGGCCAAAAGCGACATAGTCACCTCGGCGAGATAATCCATCATAAGATAATCGACGACGTGCCAATAATACTTTTAGACATGGCTAGTCACCCTCTTCTTCCTCTTCGGGTTTTTTCTTGGGCTTCCTGCCACGCTTTGCCCCGCTGTAGGGAGCCTTTACCGCAGGCTCTAAGGCTCCCTGACCCGGCAAAGCGTCAAGCGCGTCATTTAGCACCTGCAAGCAGCGATCCTTGTATCGCTCTACAAAGCGCGTCTTTGCCATGTCGTCGCTTGGGTAATCCTCAAGTTGCAACTGCTGCACAAAGCCAAGCATGTCTAAGATCGACTTTGAAACCGCACTCTCTACACTCTCTTCGTCGACGAGGCTGCGATCTGCCGCAATGCGGTTACGCGCCATCGTGAGAGCGGTCTCAATCACCAAGCGGCGCTGCTCTAGCTTTAGAGAGGTGTCGGCTACGGAGGATTGGGCGCGTGTGATGGAAAGAAGGGTGTCGGCATTCTCCTTCGGGGACATGACCTCAAGCTTTAACATCAACCACACGGCGCTAAAGTTGGGGTCACGCTGGTACACACGACGCTTAATCTCTCCAGACCGAGCCGTGTACTCCTCTTCGTGCCAGACCCCTTCTGCCATCTGCCT
>CAWEDE010000063.1:0-35659 GCA_963807665.1 uncultured Alphaproteobacteria bacterium
TGTTATTGCCTGGTACCTGGTTCGTTACGTCGTCATGGCGGCATCTTCAGTCGCCAAGATGACGACCGCGCTGCTCGACCGTCTGACCCACCACTGCGATATCGTCGAGACCGGCAACGACAGTTGGCGATTTAAAAGCCGCGACGACGATCACACAGCCCGCGCTCGCCCCGTCTCCGCAACCCCGGCCAGCTCCGACGAGGCGAGCGCTACCGTCAAAACCCGTCGCTCAAAGGGGTCAAAATTGGACGCCGATAGGGGTCAAAATTGGGAGCCGATTGACATCCGTACAGCCTGGAATCGGCTTTGGACCGCGCGCGCGAAGGGCATTCTCACAAACGAGGCTGGTATCGGCTACTGGATTGCTGGCGAACCGTTAGCTGAGGAAGCGAGAGAGGCTGCGCGCGCCGCTTAAAAAAAAGGCCGAAATCAGGTGTGTCGGCCATCATCAAAGCTGCCAGGGGCACAAAGAAAGGCCGCGATCCGGTCTGGACCTCAGAACAGGTGCAGACCGCTGAACGCATGTTATTGGCAGGGAAATCGCGGGCTGGCGCAGGTTGCCGCTGCTCTAGGTGGCGTCAGCCAGGGGACCATCCAAACCTATATTCCTGGCGGTATTCGCGGCCTAAAGGGAAGAATCCGGACGTTGTTATTCCCAAGCGTCCCTATAAACCGCGTCCGGTTTCAGCCCAAAGGGCGGGAACGTACTCTCACGCCGGAGCAAGATCGTGAGGTTCTAGAACTGCGCACCCAAGGGAAGCGTATTGAGGAAATTGGCGAACAGATGGGCCTCAAGCGAACGGCTGTCTACGCCAGCCTGAAACGAATGAATTATCAGAACCCCAATTACCGAAGAACCCGCAAAGGCGAAGAGGGCAGCGGCGAATGAAATTAGGACACCGACACCGTCAAATTAGGACACGGGGGCTTAAATACGGACAGTACCCAAATCCGCAAAAGAACATATTGCGAACAGAGAACAAATGGTGTACAGTGCTGTTATCAGTCGATTCCGGTGCCGCGGCAGGGGCTGCGTTGTCCGGGGGTCGATTCTAAGGCCATATAGGAGCGCGACATGAGTCAGCCTGCCCTGCGTCTCGTCGAAGGACCATCCATGGATAAATCGAAAGCCCTCTCAGCTGCGCTCTCCCAGATCGAGCGCCAGTTCGGCAAGGGCTCGGTCATGCGGCTCGGCAAGAACGACAAATCGATGGATATCGAGACCATCTCGTCGGGCTCGCTCGGGCTCGACATAGCTCTTGGAGTAGGAGGCTTGCCGCGCGGCCGGGTGGTGGAAATCTATGGGCCGGAATCGTCGGGCAAGACCACGCTGGCTTTGCACACCATTGCGGAAGCCCAGAAGCTCGGCGGCATTTGCGCCTTCGTCGATGCCGAGCACGCGCTCGACCCGGTCTATGCCCGCAAGCTGGGGGTGCAGGTCGACGACCTCTTGATTTCGCAGCCGGATGCCGGCGAGCAGGCACTGGAAATCGCCGATACGCTGGTGCGCTCCGGCGCGGTCGATGTGCTGGTGGTGGACTCGGTCGCGGCTTTGGTGCCGCGTTCGGAACTGGAAGGCGAAATGGGCGACGTGCAGCCCGGCTCTCAGGCGCGCCTGATGAGCCAGGCGCTGCGCAAGCTCACCGCCTCGATTTCGAAATCGCGCACCATGGTGATTTTCATCAACCAGATCCGCATGAAGATCGGCGTGATGTACGGCTCGCCCGAGACGACGTCGGGTGGCAATGCGCTCAAGTTTTATGCCTCGGTGCGCCTCGATATCCGCCGCATCGGCGCCATCAAGGAGCGCGACGAGGTGGTCGGCAACCAGACCCGCGTCAAGGTGGTCAAGAACAAGCTGGCGCCGCCGTTCAAGCAGGTCGAATTCGACATCATGTATGGCGAGGGCGTCTCCAAGGTCGGCGAACTGGTCGATCTCGGCGTCAAGGCCGGCGTGGTCGAGAAATCCGGCGCCTGGTATTCCTATGATAGCCAGCGCATCGGGCAGGGCCGCGAGAACGCCAAGGTTTTCCTCAAGCAGAACCCCGATATCGCCAACAAGATCGAGGCGCAGGTGCGGGCCAATTCCGGGCCGATCGCCGAAGCGATCCTGGCGGGCGAGTCCGAGAAGGACGATGACGACAGCGACGCCGCTGCCGAAGCTTGAACAGCTCCGGGTACGCCGGCCGCTAGCGACGTTGCGCTAGCGCCCGGCGCCGGTCACGCCGACGAGGGTGACGCCTCGTTGCAAGGACCGGCGCAGGAAGAAGCGCTTCCTGTATCGCCCAAGCCGACCCAAGAACTTCCGACCAATCAAGTGCCGTCGCAAATCGATATCGATGCGGCAAATGCCGCGCTGAGTTCGGTGATCGAACTCAAGGCGCGAATGAAAAAGCCGGATGCGTCCAATACCGCATCCTTGATGCGCAAAAGCAGCGATCTCGTGACGGTTCGCGCCAAGCCCGAGAAACGCAAGAACGCCAAAGAGCGGGCCAAAGAACGAAACGACGAGCGCAATAAGGACAGAACGGAATCGGTCGAAGTGGCCGCCGTCGTTCCGGAGATAAGCGGGCTTTCGCCCATCCCAAGCCTGAAAAGCGCTTGAATGCTAAGGAAAGAGCCAAGGCAAAATTCGCCAAGAAAGACGACAATAAAGATACCAAGAAGGACGCCAAGGGAAGAGCCTCGGACGGGACCACGCCGATGACGGCAAAGGCAAAGTCCAAAGGTGATACCAAGGCGAAAAAGACCAAGGCAGCGGAAGCGGCCTGAGTTTAAGTTGCTGAGTAACCGCATCGCCCCCATCGGCACCCGGCTGCGTAAAGTGGCCGCCACCGAGGATGGGGGCGAAGGCGTTTGCCACGTTCCTCCTTTTAGGGGAGCGATAAGATGGACTTCGCCACCCCCCACCGCTAAATAAGCCCCTGAAAACATTGGCCGGACGGGGATTTAGCCCCGCAATTCAGGGGCTCGCAAAGCGTACCGATGAGCGGCGTCAACGACATCCGCAAAAACTTCCTCGATTATTTCGTTCGCAACGGCCACACGGTCGTGGCGTCGTCGGCGCTGGTGCCGCGCAACGACCCGACGCTGATGTTCACCAATGCCGGTATGGTGCAGTTCAAGAACGTCTTCACCGGCGCCGAAAAGCTGCCTTTCGTTCGCGCTGCCAGTTCGCAGAAATGCGTGCGCGCCGGCGGCAAGCATAACGACCTCGACAATGTCGGCTATACCGCGCGCCACCATACCTTTTTCGAAATGCTCGGCAATTTCTCGTTCGGCGATTATTTCAAGGACCACGCCATCGAACTCGCCTGGAACCTGATTACCAAGGAATTCGCCATTCCGGTCGAGAAGCTTCTGGTCACCGTCTATATCGACGACGACGAGGCTTTCAAGCTGTGGAAGAAGATCGCGGGCCTGCCCGATAGCAAAATTTTGCGCATCGCCGGCTCCGATAATTTCTGGGCCATGGGCGACACCGGCCCGTGCGGGCCGTGTTCGGAAATATTCTACGACCACGGCGACAAATTTCCGGGCGGGCCGCCGGGTTCGGCAGACGCCGACGGCGACCGTTTCATCGAGATCTGGAATCTCGTGTTCATGCAATATGAGCAGCTCGCCGGCGGCCGACGCACCGATCTGCCGCACCCGTCGATCGACACCGGCATGGGGCTCGAGCGCTTCGCCGCCGTCTTGCAAGGCACCAACGACAATTACGGCATCGACCTGTTCGTCACGCTGATCCGCGCCATTGTCGAACTCACCCATGTGCCGTCCGACGGCCCACAAAAAGCCTCGCACCGGGTGATCGCCGATCATTTGCGCGCCTCGGCCTTTCTGATTGCCGACGGCGTGCTGCCCTCGAACGAAGGCCGCGGCTATGTGCTGCGCCGGATCATGCGGCGCGCCATGCGCCACGCCGAACTCTTGGGCGCCAAGGAACCGCTGATGTGGAAGCTCGTTCCCGTGCTCACGCGCGAGATGGGCCAGGCGTTTCCCGAACTGGTGCGCGCGCAAGCCCTGATCACCGAGACGCTCAAGCTGGAGGAGACGCGGTTCCGCAATACGCTGGAGCGCGGCCTTATTATTCTCGACGAGAAAAGCCGTAGCCTTAAAAAGGGCGACATGTTCGACGGCGACACGGCTTTCACGCTCTACGATACTTATGGCTTTCCGCTCGATCTGACGCAGGATGCGCTGCGCGCGCGCGGCATCGGCGTCGATATCGCGTCCTTTACCGACGCCATGGAGCGCCAGCGCGCCAAGGCGCGCGAATCCTGGAAGGGTTCCGGCGATGCCGCCACCGAAACCGTATGGTTTGGCCTGCGCGAGAAATTGGGGCCAACCGAATTCCTCGGTTACGAGACCGAAAGCGCCGAGGGCGTGGTTGCGGCCTTGATTCGCGACGGCAAGGAAGTGCTTGAACTCAAAAAAGGCGAGAGCGGCCTGGTGCTGATGAACCAGACGCCGTTTTACGGCGAGAGCGGCGGCCAGGTCGGCGACAGCGGCGAGATGCGCCGCGAAGGTGTGCGGCTTACGGTCACCGACACGCAGAAAAAAGCCGGCGACTTGTTTGCGCATGTCGTGAAAGTGGAAGAGGGCGCCGTGAAAGCTGGCGACCCGCTGCTTTTAGTGGTCGATCACGCGCGCCGCGGCGCCATCCGCGCCAATCACTCCGCCACCCATCTGCTGCACGAAGCGCTGCGCCTGGTGCTGGGCGATCACGTGGCGCAGAAGGGTTCGATGGTGGCGCCCGACCGGCTGCGTTTCGACTTTTCGCATCCCAAGCCCTTGACCGTGCAGGAATTGGAACAGGTCGAGGATATTGCCAACGATATCGTGTTGCAGAATGCGCCGGTGACGACGCGGCTGATGGCGCTCGACGATGCGCGGGCGTCCGGCGCGCGTGCTCTGTTCGGCGAGAAATACGGCGACGAAGTTCGCGTCGTGGCGATGGGCGAAGGGTCCGGCAATACGCTGGGCTGGTCGGTCGAATTGTGCGGCGGCACCCATGTCAGACGCACCGGCGATATCGGCTTGATTACGGGTTTGAATGACAGCGGCGTGTCGTCGGGCGTGCGGCGGCTCGAGGCTATCACCGGCCGCGTCGCGCGCAAATCGGTCAACAAGCAGGTGGCGATCGCCAAGGCGGCCGCCGACGAACTCAAGACCAACCCTGAGGAATTGCCGGCGCGGGTCGCGGCGCTGCTCGACGATCGCAAAAAGCTCGAGCGCGAACTGTCCGAGGCCAAGAAAAAACTCGCCATGGGCGGCGGCGGCAAATCCGGCGGCGAGGCCTCCGACATCCGCAGCGTCGGCGACGTAAAACTTCTGGCGCGCGCGGTGTCCGGCATAGAATTAAAAGACCTGCGCAGTCTGGCCGACGAGGGAAAAAAGCAGGTTGGTTCCGGCGTGGTGGCCATTGTGGGTCTGTCCGCCGATGGCAAAGCCGGGATCGTGGTGGCGGTGACCGACGACCTCACCAAACGCTTCAATGCGGTCGAACTCGTGCGCAAGGGCGCCGAAGTGCTCGGCGGCAAAGGCGGTGGCGGGCGGCCTGATATGGCGCAGGCCGGTGGGCCGGATGGCTCAAAAGCCGACGCCGCGCTCGCGGCCGTCGCGGCGGCGCTGGCGGGTTGAGCGTGGCCGCCTCGTCCGCGTTCACGATCTCGCGCTGGACGTCGAGCGAACGCCTCGACGATCTATTGGCGATGGTGCATGCGGCTTTCGCCGGCTTTGAACCCCCATCCGGTGTTTTAAATGAAACCGTCGGCGATCTGGCCGCGCGCCAGCGCGCCGGTTTCGTGCTGGTGGCGCAAGCCGGCCATCATTTCGTCGGCAGCCTGTTTTGCGAGCGCAAAGGCGACGCGTTGTATCTGACACGGATGGCGTCGGCGCCGGCCCAGCGCAAATCGGGCATTGGGCAGGCGCTTTTAAACGCTGCCATTGACGAAGCCCGCCGCCTTGGTCTGAAACGCTTGACGCTGCGCGTGCGTATTACCTTGCCCGGCAACCTGGCCTATTTCAAACGCGCGGGTTTCATCGAAACCGGCACGGGCCAGGACCCCGGCCGCGTGCCGTACATCACCATGGAAAATGTGCTGGAACCGGCCGGCGCCTAGGCTGGCGTGAACGGCGCCGCGGCGCTATTTGTTGGCGATGGCGCAATTGCATTTCACTTCCTGGCTGCGCGAACTCGTGCCGGACGGGCCGCTTGACGGCCGATGGCGCGACGGTGGGAGAAGCGCTCGGTGCCGTGTTCACACAGCGCCCGCATGTGCGCTCCTATGTGCTCGATGATCGCGGGAACTTGCGCAAGCATGTCTGCGTTTTCGCAGATGGCGTGCGCTTGCCGAATGGGGCCGCGCTGAGTCAGACCATCCCCCCGAATTCAAAACTTTACGTCATGCAGGCGCTGTCGGGAGGGTGATCGCGCATGATCCCGAAAAGTGGGAACCGGTTTTCGGATAAGATCCTGCGCAAGGAGAAATAAATGGCGGAACGAATGTTGGTGGCGACCCGCAAAGGCCTGCTCACGCTTGAGCGCAAAGGAAAGTCTTGGGAAATCGTGCGCACCGATTTTCTCAGCATTCCGGTCACCGCCGTGCTGCACGACGCGCGCGACGGCACACTTTACGCGATGCTTAAACACGGCCATTTCGGCAGCAAACTGCATCGTTCGGACGATGCGGGCGCCACCTGGCAGGAACTGCCGGCGCCGGCGTTTCCAGCGGAGGCGGCCGACAGCCCGTCGCTGTTTCAAGTGTGGACGCTGGAAGCCGGCGGCGCTGGGCGGCCGGGGCAGTTGTGGGCCGGTGCGCTGCCCGCCGGGCTATTTCGCTCGGACGACCGTGGCGAGCATTGGGAACTGGTGAGCGCACTGTGGAACGTGCCGGAACGCGCCAAGTGGTTCGGCGGCGGCTATGACGACGCCGGCATCCACACCATCTCGCCCGATCCGCGCGACGCGGACCGCGTGTTCGTGGCGATTTCTTGCGGCGGGGTGTGGGATTCAACGGACAGTGGCAAAAGCTGGCAGCTGCATGGCGATGGTCTGGTCGCCAGCTACTTGCCGCCGGAGCAGGCGGGTGCGCGCGAAAGCCAGGATCCGCACCGCGTGGCGCGCTGCGCGGCCGCGCCCGACACGATGTGGATGCAGCACCATTGCGGCATTTTCCGATCGAGCGATACCGGCGCCACCTGGACGCAACTGAAATTGCCGGGCGACGATTTCGGCTTTGCCGTCGCCGCGCATCCGAAGGACCCGCTTACCGCCTGGTTCGTTCCCGCGATCAAGGATGAAATGCGCGTGCCGCGCGATGGCAAATTCGCGATCACCCGCACCACCGATGGCGGCAAGACCTGGCAGACGTTTCGCGACGGGCTGCCGCAGCGCGACGCCTTCGATCTGGTGTACCGGCACGGGCTCGATGTCGACGCCGGCGGCACGCAACTCGCCATGGGCTCGACCACCGGCAGCCTTTGGGTGAGCGAAAACGCAGGCGAGGCCTGGCAACTGGTGAACGCGCATTTGCCGCCGATTTATGCGGTACGCTTGATCTAACCAGCTCCGCCTCGCCGTGCTATCAAACCGCTATGGCGGGCGGCAAAACCAGCGAACTGCGGCGGCGCGTTTATCTGGCCCTCGAGCAGGGGCCGGTGGGCGAGAGCATGGCGGCGGTTGTCGACCGGCTGCTGATAGCGCTCATTCTAATCAATCTCGTCGCGGTCGCGCTTGAATCGGTGCCGTCGATTGAGGCGCGGTATCTCACGCTCTTCGATACGATCGAATATATCTCGCTCGTTGTTTTTACGCTCGAATACGCGCTGCGGCTCTGGGGCGCGGTCGAGCATGGGCCGCACCAGCACCTGGTGCCGGCGCAAGCCCGGCTCAAATATGCGCTGAGTGCGCCGGGCATCGTCGATCTGATCTCGGTGCTGCCGTTCTGGCTGGCGCTGGTGCTGTCGACCGACTTCCGATTCATCCTGGTGTTTCGCATGGTGCGGCTGTTCAAGATCGCACGCTATTCGCCGGCCATGCGCTCGCTGCTCGACGTGCTCTACAGCGAGCGGCGCGCGCTGTTCGGCTGTCTGGTTATCGGCATGGGCGCGGCTTTGGTCGCGGCCTCGCTGATGCATCTCGCCGAAGGCAAAATACAGCCGGACAAACTCGGCACTATTCCGGATGCTTTGTGGTGGGCGGTGGTCACGCTCGGCACCATTGGCTATGGCGACGTCGTGCCGATCACGCCGCTCGGCAAGCTGGTCGCCACCGGCACCATTTTCATCGGGCTCATCATGATCGCGCTGCCGGTCGGCATCATCGCCAATGCTTTTTCTGAGCAGATTCACCGTCGCGATTTTATCGTGACCTGGGGCATGATCGCGCGGGTGCCGCTATTTGCCGAGCTCGACGCAAGCGAGATCGCCGACATCATGGGGCTCCTGCGAGCACAGGTCGTGCAGGTGGGCGAAACGATCGTGCGCGCCGGCGATCCGGCGCATTCGATGTATTTCGTCGCCGCCGGCGAGGTCGAGGTGGCCCTCAAAAAGGAGCGCCTTCGCCTCGGTGTCGGCCAGTTTTTCGGCGAGGTAGCGGTGCTGCGCCGCGCCCGCCGCTCAGCGACGGCTGTAGCGACGACCCGCACCAACCTGCTGGTGCTTGCCGCGCAGGATTTGCACGCGCTGATGAAGCGCGACCCGCGCATCGCCCAGCGCATCAAGGACGTGGTGGAGAAGCGGACCGGAGAAAAGATGAAAGTGGCGGAGGGATTCTAGCGCCTACGCCATCGCCTTTTTGAGGTTGTCGTCGACCTTGTCGAGGAAGCCGGTGGTGGAGAGCCACTTCTGCTCGGGGCCGACGAGCAGGGCGAGGTCCTTGGTCATGTAGCCCGCTTCGACGGTATCGACGCAGACCTTCTCCAGCGTCGAGGCGAACTTGCTTAGCGAAGCGTTGTTGTCGAGTTTGGCGCGATGCGCGAGGCCGCGCGTCCAGGCAAAGATCGACGCGATCGAGTTGGTTGACGTCTCGTGGCCCTTCTGGTGCTCGCGGTAGTGGCGCGTCACGGTGCCGTGGGCGGCCTCCGCTTCGACCACCTTGCCGTCCGGCGTGGTGAGCACCGAGGTCATCAGGCCGAGCGAGCCGAAGCCCTGCGCCACGATGTCGGATTGCACGTCGCCGTCGTAGTTCTTACAGGCCCAGACATAACCGCCGGACCATTTCAGCGACGCGGCGACCATGTCGTCGATCAACCGGTGCTCGTAGGTGATCTTCTTCTCGGCGAACTTGTCCTTGAACTCGGCGTCGAACACTTCTTTGAAGATGTCCATGAAACGGCCGTCATAGACCTTGAGGATGGTGTTCTTGGTCGAGAGATAAAGCGGATAGCCGCGCGCCAGCGCGTAATTCATCGAGGCGCGCGCGAAATCGCGGATAGAATCGTCGAGATTGTACATCGCCATGGCGACGCCCGAGCCCGGGAATTTGAATACCTCGTGCTCGACTTTTTTGCCGTCGCTGCCGGTGAAGCTCATGGTCAGCGTCGCACCTTCCGGCACGCGGATGTCGGTGGCGCGGTATTGGTCGCCATAGGCGTGGCGGCCGATGATGATCGGCTTGGTCCAGCCCGGCACCAGGCGCGGCACGTTCTTGCAAATGATCGGTTCGCGGAAAATGACGCCGCCGAGAATGTTGCGGATGGTGCCGTTTGGCGAGCG
Source organism: uncultured Alphaproteobacteria bacterium (assembly GCA_963807665.1). Lineage (GTDB taxonomy): Bacteria > Pseudomonadota > Alphaproteobacteria > Rhizobiales > Xanthobacteraceae > Pseudolabrys. The sequence goes on from CAWEDE010000063.1 coordinate 9,721, forward strand.
CCACATTTTCTTGAGGTTGAATTCCTTCACCCTACCTTCGTCTGGGGTGATGGTGGCGCATTTGACCGCGACGCCGACCTTCTTGGTCATTTCGGCGGCGTCGATGGTGATCTGGTCGTTGGTCTCGTCGCGCTTTTCGATGCTCAGGTCGAAATATAAGAGGTCGAGGTCCAGATAGGGATGGACCAGCTTGTCCTTGATGAGCTGCCAGATGATGCGGGTCATCTCGTCGCCGTCCATTTCGACGACAGGATTAGCAACCTTGATCTTCGCCATTTTAATAGGCCACCTTTTGAGAGCCGGCAGAACCGTGGCTATAGCATTGCCGTTCGTGCCGTGAAAGGCGCGTCAGAGAGGCGTCAGAGCGCGGCGAGCGCGGCGTTCAGCGTCGCACTCGGCCGCATTGCGGCCGATGCCCTGGCATCATCGGGCAAATAGTAACCGCCGACGTCGACTGGCCTGCCTTGCGCGCCGATAAGTTCGGCGTTGATCTTGGATTCGTTCTTGGCGAGCGTCTCGGCCAGCGGTTTGAAGCGGGCTTGCAGCCCTGCGTCCTTGGTCTGTGCCGCCAGCGCCTGCGCCCAATACATCGCGAGGTAGAAATGGCTGCCGCGATTGTCGAGTTCGCCGACTTTGCGCGCCGGATTGCGATTGAACTGGAGAAATTTGGCGATGGCCGTGTCGAGCGCGTCCGCGAGAACCTGCGCCTGGGCGTTATTGTTGGTTTGCGCCAGATGTTCGAGCGACGCGCCCAGCGCCAGGAACTCGCCGAGCGAATCCCAGCGCAGATAGCCCTCTTCCTGGAATTGCTGGACGTGCTTGGGCGCCGAGCCGCCGGCGCCGGTCTCGAAAAGGCCGCCGCCTGCCAGCAGCGGAACGATCGACAGCATCTTGGACGAGGTGCCGAGTTCCATGATCGGAAACAGATCGGTCAGATAGTCACGCAGCACGTTGCCGGTGACGGAGATCGTGTCTTGTCCCTTGCGAATGCGCTCGAGCGAGAATTTGATCGCTTCGACCGGCGCCAGAATGCGGATGTCGAGCCCCTTTGTGTCGTGATCCTTGAGATACCTTTCGACCTTGGCGATTTCCTGGGCGTCGTGCGCGCGTTCCGCGTCGAGCCAGAACACCGCCGGAGTATTGGTGAGGCGCGCCCGGCGCACGCCGAGCTTGACCCAGTCCTGGATCGGCGCGTCCTTGGTCTGGCACATGCGGAAAATGTCGCCGGTCTCGACCGCACGCTCCAGCAACACCTTGCCATCGTCGGCGACGACGCGAACCGTTCCATCGGCGGGAATTTCAAACGTCTTGTCGTGCGAGCCGTATTCCTCGGCCTTTTGCGCCATCAAGCCGACGTTCGAAACCGAGCCCATGGTCTTGGGATCGAACGCGCCGTTGGCCTTGCAATCCTCGATGACCGTCTGAAACAGCCGCGCATAGGCGCGATCCGGTACTACCGCCTTGGTGTCATGCGGCTTGCCGTCGGCGCCCCACATTTTGCCGCCTTCGCGGATCATCGCCGGCAAAGAGGCATCGATGATGATGTCGCTGGGCACGTGCAGACAAGTGATGCCCTTGTCGGAATTGACCATGGCGAGGCCCGGACGCTTGGCGTATTCGGCCGCGATATCGTCCTTGATCGCTTTTTTCTCGGCTTCGGGCAGGGTCTCGATCTTGGTCAGCAAATCGCCGAAGCCATTGTTGAGATTGACGCCGAGATTCTTGAGTGTGGCGTCGTGCTTCTTGATCACGTCGGCGAAGAATTCAGAAACGACATGGCCGAACACAATGGGGTCGGCGATCTTCATCATGGTCGCCTTCACGTGAAGCGAGAACAGCACGCCTTGCTTCTTGGCGTCCTCGATCTGTTCGGCAAAGAACTTGCGCAGCGCCTTGCGGCTCATTACCGCGGCGTCGATGATTTCGCCGGCCAGAAGCGCGGTCTTGGCTTTCAACACCGTGACCTTGCCGCCAGCTTCAACCAGTTCGATGCGGGCGTTGGTCGCAGCGTCAAGCGTAGTCGAGATTTCCGAGCCGTAGTAATCGCCGGCGGGCATATAGGCGACATGCGATTTTGAATCTTTGCTCCAGGCCCCCATCTTGTGCGGATTGGTGCGGGCATATTGCTTGACGGCGCCGGCGGCGCGGCGGTCGGAATTGCCTTCGCGCAATACCGGGTTGACGACGCTGCCGAAAACTTTGTCGTAGCGGGACTTGATGTCCTTCTCGGTTTCCGTTTTCGGGCTGTCCGGATAATCCGGAACGGCGTAGCCCTTACCTTGCAGTTCCTTGATGGCGGCGCGGAGCTGCGGGATCGAGGCGGAGATATTGGGCAGCTTCATGATGTTGGCATCGGGCTTGAGCGTGAGCGCGCCGAGTTCGGCGAGTTCGTCACTGCTCCGCTGTGCTTGGGGCAGCATGTCGGACACACTGGCGAGGATGCGACCGGCCAGCGAGATGTCCTTCAACGTCACGTGCACGCCCGCCGCGCCTACAAAGGCTTCGACGATCGGCAGCAAGGAATAGGTCGCGAGCGCCGGGGCTTCATCGACTTTTGTCCACATGATTTCGAGATCTGGCATGCTGCACCTATGGTCGCCGACTGACGGGAGTTCGGCGCCCTATAGCATCCGCAATCCGCTGGTAAAAGCCTTGTTAGCAGGCGCTAGATTAGCGCGGGCGTTGCCGCCGCTTGACGCCAGCCGCAGGCTTCGGCAGGGGCTTTGGTCTTCAGGGTTTTTGCTCGCCGAGGAGCACTGCATGCCGGGTGCCGGCACCGACAAGACCAAGCGCTGGATCGAGCAGGCAGCCCCCGTGGTGGTGCTGGTCGAGCCGCAGATGGGCGAGAACATCGGCGCCGCCGCCCGCGCCATGGCCAATTTCGGTCTTTCCCGCTTAAGGCTGGTCAAACCGGTGCAGGGCTGGCCAAACGAACGGGCGCGCGTCATGGCGGCCGGCGCCGATCGCGTGCTCGCAGGCGCGCAGCTCTATGACAGCCTGGCCGAGGCCATCGGCGATTGCAGCTTCGTCATGGCCGCGACCGCGCGCAATCACGACCAGGCCAAGCCGGTGATCGGGGCCGATCAGGCAGCGGCGGAAGCAGCACCCCGGGTGGCAGCCGGCGAAAACGTGGCGATGGTTTTCGGGCGCGAACGCAACGGGCTGGAAAATCATGAGGTGGGTCTCGCCGACCGCATTGTCACGTTGCCGGTCAATCCGGCCTTTGCGTCGCTCAATCTGGCGCAAGCCGTGGTGATCTTCGGCTACGAGTGGTTCAAATGCACGGGCGGCGCGCTGCCATTCGCCAGCCCACAGAAATCGCCGCCGGTGACGCGGCAGCAATTCGACGCGTTTTTTGCCGATCTGGAGCGCGAATTGGAAAAGGTCGAATTCTTCCGGCCGGAGGAAAAGCGCGGCACCATGCTGGTGAACCTGCGCAATATATTCTTGCGCATCATGCCGACCCAGCAGGACATCCGCACGCTGCACGGCGTCGTCACCGCGATCGCGCAGGGACGCAAAGGTCCCGCGCGCGGCGGCACGCTCGACGGCGCGCAGTCGCAGCAGTTGCGCGACCTTCTGGCCGAGCATGAGCAGGGCCGCGCGCCCTCCGAGCGCTCGCCGTTGCGCGGTCTGCCGCGGCTGTTGCGGCGCAATCCGACCGAGGCCGAGCGCACGCTCTGGCACGCGCTAGTCAACGACCGCCGCTTTGCGAGCTTAGGCTTCAAGCGCCAGGTGCCGGTCGGCCAACACGTCAACGATTTTGTCTCGTTCCCGCTCAAATGCGTTATCGACCTGGTGGCGCCGGCCGAGACCGAGGCGCTCGCCAAAGTGCGCGCCGACAAGCGGCAATGGCTGACCGCGCGCGGCTATCGGGTGGTCGAAGTGATGGCGGGCGACGTGGAGAAGGATGTTGGGAAAGTACTCGATGAACTTTCCATTATCATACCGGCAAACTAGCCCTTCAAGGCTTTGAGTTGCGCCGCGGCGCCTTCGCGCAGCAGTGCCGGAATTGCTGCTCACTGCGATGAAGCGGAAGCCGCGTTTGGCCATGGCCAAAGCGCGATCGGCGTCGCGGCAATAGATGCCGGGAATTTTGCCGGCCTTGACCGCGGCCTGGCAGATGGCATCGATGGCGCGCTCGACCTCCGGCGCCGCGATGTCTTGGGCTTTGCCGCCGCTCAAGGCGGTGGCGAGATCGTAAGGCCCGACGAACAGCGCATCGATGCCGGGGGTTGCGGCAATTGCCGCGACATTGCCGAGCGCGGTCACGGTCTCGATCATGGCGAGCGTGATGGTGCCGGTATTGGCCTCGTGCATATAATCGACCGCAACGCTCTTGCCTTGCATCGCCATCGCATAGGTCGGCCCCCAACTGCGCTCGCCGACCGGGGGATATTTCGCGGCCGCCGCGAACTGGCGCGCGTCGTCAGCGGTGTTGATCATAGGCGCAATGATCGCCTCGGCGCCGATATCGAGCGCGCGCGACACAAAGGCGAAATCGTTGAGCGGCACGCGCACCGCCGGCGTGCTGCCGGCGTGATGCACGCCGGAAATTCCCGCCACGATCGACGCGGTATCCCACAGCCCGTGCTGGCGATCGAGCGTGACGCAAGCATAGCCTTCGCGCGCAATCGTCTCGGCGACGATGGGCGAGCCCAGATTGCACCAGCCGGTAAAAACCGTTTCGCCCGCGCGCAGGCGACGGGCGAGATCGAAGGCCGCCACGTCAGCCGCTCTTCTTGATTTGCGCTACGGCCTGCACCATCAACTCGTCCATGGCTGCGGCGAATTTCCAGATCGGCCACGTTCACCTTCTTGCCGTCGAAATCTTTTCGGATTTTCCTAAAAATGTCGTGGTCGCCGGCTTCCTCGAAATCCGCCATCACGACTTCCTTGGCATAGGTCTCGCCGTCGGGCCCGCTTAAGCCCAGTTTTTCCGCCGCCCAAAGCCCGAGCAGCTTGTTGCGCCGGGCATTGGCCTTGAACTGAAGCTCCTCGTCATGCGCGAACTTCTTTTCGAAGCCTTCTTCGCGCTTGTCGAATGTGGTCATGACGCCCCCGTGATCTTGCCAGGTGGCCGCGGCCGTAAAATCGCGTGCACACATATAACCGTTGCGCCTTGCATATCGCTGTGCCAGCGTCAAGGCAACCTCGTGCTGAGTCTTTGCGCCGATATTGCGAAGTGGAAAACGGGGGAGTAGTTCAATTGTGCTGCCCGGACCGATCGGCTAGGTTTGCCATGTGCCCGGAACCTTGTAGCGCGTGAAGTGCCAATTATCCGGTCCCGCCGCCGCGGATCTCGTATGTCACACTAAGGAGCCACGGCAACCCGATGGACTTTCAGAAACCACGGTACACCCCGATGAGTCGCCGCCGCCGCATTTATGAAGGCAAGGCGAAGATCCTTTATGAAGGCCCTGAGCCTGGAACGCTGATTTCAGCATTTCAAGGACGACGCGACCGCCTTCAACAAAAAGCACGAAGTCATTGAGGGCAAAGGCGTCCTCAATAACCGAATCTCGGAATATGTATTCCAGCACCTCAACGATATCGGGGTGCCGACGCACTTCATTCGCCGCCTCAACATGCGCGAGCAGTTGATCCGCGAGGTCGAGATCATTCCGCTCGAGGTCGTGGTGCGCAATGTCGCCGCCGGTTCGCTGGCGACGCGGCTTGGCATCGACGAGGGCACGCAACTGCCGCGCTCGATCATCGAATTCTATTACAAGAACGACGCGCTTAACGATCCGATGGTATCGGAGGAGCACATCACCGCTTTCGGCTGGGCCTCGCCGCAGGAAATCGACGACATCATGGCGCTGGCCATCAGGGTCAATGATTTCCTTTCCGGCCTGTTCCTCGGCGTCGGCATCCGCCTGGTCGATTTCAAGATGGAAACCGGAAGGCTTTGGGAAAACGACGTGATGCGCATTGTCGTGGCCGACGAGATTTCGCCCGACAGCTGTAGGCTTTGGGACATCAAGTCGAACGAGAAGCTCGACAAAGACCGCTTCCGCCGCGATCTCGGCGGGCTGGTCGAGGCCTATACCGAGGTGGCCAAGCGCCTAGGGATCATGAACGAGGGCGAGCCGCCGCGCGGCGCCGGCCCGGTGCTGGTTAAGGGCTGAAGAGGCGCCAAAGCCGTTGTGATTTACGTCATGCCCGGACATAGGCGAGCGAGGCGACGCCGTCCTTCGGACGGCTATGTGCCGGGCATCCGCGTCTTTAGGTTATGGCATTAAGGCGTGGATGGCCGGGACGAGCCCGGCGATGACGAGCGAATCACGGAATAAGGCTCCGGAATGAAAGCCCGCGTCACCGTCACCCTGAAATCCGGCATTCTCGACCCGCAAGGCAAAGCGATCGAAGGCGCGCTGCGCTCGCTCGGCGTCGCTGGCGTGGCCTCTGTGCGCCAGGGCAAGGTGTTCGACATCGAGATCGAGGGCACCGACGTGGGCGCAGGCCGAAGCGCTGCTCAAGCAGGCCGCCGACAAGCTTTTGGCCAATACGGTGATCGAGAACTACCGGGTCGAGGTGACGGGGTGAAAGCCGCGGTCGTCGTATTCCCCGGAATCAATCGAGAACGCGACATGGCGCGTACCTTGCGCCTCGTGTCGGGTCATGAACCGGCGATGGTGTGGCACGCCGATACGGAACTTCCGCCCGGCACCGATCTGGTCGTGATTCCGGGCGGTTTTTCTTACGGCGATTACCTGCGCTGCGGGGCAATCGCCGCGCGCTCGCCGATCATGGACCGCGGTTCATGTTTTCGCCGCCAAAGGCGGACTCGACGCTCGGCGTCTGCAACGGCTTCCAGATCTTGTGCGAGGCGGGACTTCTGCCGGGTGTTCTGATGAGAAATGCCCAGCTCAAATTCATCTGCCGCGACGTCTATCTTAAAGTCGAGCGCTCCGACACGCCGTTCACCCGCGGCTACAATGCGGGACAGGTGATCCGCGTGCCGGTGGCGCATGGCGAGGGCAATTACATCGCCGACGGCGAAACCATCGCGCGGCTGGAAGGCGAGGGCCGGGTGATTTTCCGCTACGCCTCGCCCGACGGCATGATCGACCCGAACTGGAACCATAACGGCGCCATCAACGCCATTGCCGGCATCGTCAACGAGAGCGGCAATGTGCTCGGCATGATGCCGCACCCGGAAAACCACGTCGAAGCCTCCATAGGCCGCACCGACGGGCGCGGGATGTTTGCCGGCCTGGCCGACCTGCTGGCCAAAGCGGCCTAAAGGGAGCGGACCGTGACGGATCCAGTTATGCCGGCGCCGGTATGGAAGCGGGTCTTGGCCGCGATACTTGATTTTTTCACGGCGTTTTTCTTTTTCGGCTGGCTGATCGGCCATTTCACCGGGAATACAACCGAAGAGGGCTTCAATCTGAAGGGCGGACCGGCCTTTCTTCTGTTTGTCTTGCTGGTGGCCTATTTTTTCATTGGCCGGCGCTATGCCGGCGGTACCCTCTGGGACCGCATTCTGCGGATCGGCCGGCCGCAGCCGACAACATAGGCCCGGGCGGCTCAGTTGAACTAGCTCACCGGCTCGGGTAGCGGGCGTTCAGACAAGGCCGAACGCTGACGAAGAATAACTAAAAGTTGTATATTGTAATGATACCCGTAAAGGGAGTATCCTGCTCCGGTATCGGTAACAAGACCGGGGAGGGATTCCATGTCATTGAAAAAGCACTATGTTTTTGCTGCCGCCGGAGCGGCTCTCGCGCTCGCTGCCGGGCTGGGGACGGCCTACGCGGCCAGCCAGCAGACTTTCATCACCGTTGTGATCGACAAGGGCACCGCGCCTGGCCTGACCATCGGGTACCGGACCTCAGATCCGGGCGCCACGTTTGTGAATTGCACGATCTCCGGCAGTAGCGCGACTTGCTCGCAGGTGAACACCAACGGCTCGACCAAAAACCTCGGCCAGGTTTTGTGCTTGCCGAGCGCCAGCGCGAAATTCGCGGTTTCGCAGCGCTGCCAAGCGATCATCAACGCCGGCAACGGCAGTTGTCAGACCAACTCCTCGGCGGGCAAGTGTCCGTCGGGGACGACGCAGATCATGCCGATCTGCAACTACCGCACCTCCTCGAACATGGCCAACACCGCCAACTGGGTGTGGAACGTGAGCAACGAAACCGGCCAATACAACGTCGATTGCCTGAACGCCGGCTTCCAGGGTCCCAATCCTAAATAAGGCCGCCCTTGCCGATTAATCATCCAATTCCCCACAAGCCGGAATTCAGCCGACTTGTGGGGACAAGATCATGCTTGCGGGTGAAATTGCCCGCCGCGCACGCTACATGTCAGGCGTGATTGCCAAACATCCCCCCATTACCCCCGAACTGGTCGCCGAACACGGCCTCAAGCCCGACGAGTACCAGCGCGTCCTAGATCTGATCGGGCGCGAGCCCACGCTGACCGAACTCGGCATTTTCTCCGCCATGTGGAACGAGCACTGCTCGTACAAGTCTTCCAAGGTCCATCTGCGCGGCCTGCCGACCACGGGCGACCACGTCATTCAGGGGCCGGGCGAGAATGCCGGCGTCATCGATATCGGCGATGGGCTCGCCTGCGTGTTCAAGATGGAGAGCCACAACCACCCCAGTTACATCGAGCCCTATCAGGGCGCCGCCACCGGCGTCGGCGGCATTTTGCGTGACGTGTTCACCATGGGCGCGCGGCCGGTCGCCTGTCTCAATGCCTTGAGCTTTGGCGCGCCCGGCCATCCCAAGACGCGGCATTTGGTCGGCGGCGTGGTCGCCGGCATTGGCGGCTATGGCAATTCCTTTGGCGTGCCGACGGTCGCCGGCTCGGTGCGTTTCCACGCGCGCTACGACGGCAATTGCCTGGTCAATGCCATGGCGGTCGGCATTGCCGAAAAGGACAAGATTTTCTACGCAGCGGCGTCAGGCGTCGGCATGCCGATCGTCTATCTCGGCTCCAAGACCGGCCGCGATGGCATTCATGGCGCGTCGATGGCCTCGGCCGAGTTCGGCGAGGACAGCGACGAGAAACGCCCGACCGTGCAGGTCGGCGATCCGTTTTCGGAGAAACTGCTGCTCGAAGCCTGTCTCGAAATCATGCACAAAGGCTGCGTGATTGCGATCCAGGACATGGGCGCGGCGGGGCTGACTTCGTCCGCGACGGAAATGGGTGCCAAAGGCGATCTCGGCGTCACGCTCGATCTCGACAAGGTGCCGTGCCGCGAAGAGAACATGAGCGCTTATGAGATGATGCTGTCGGAGAGCCAGGAGCGCATGCTCATGGTGCTCAAGCCGGAAAAGGAAAAAGAAGCCGAGGCGATCTTCCGCAAATGGGGGCTCGATTTTGCCGTGATCGGCGAAACCACGCCGAACAAGCGCTTCATCGTGCGCCACAAAGGCGAGGTGATGGCCGATTTGCCGATTAAAGAACTCGGCGACAGCGCGCCGGAATACAAACGGCCGTTCGTGAGCGCGGCCAAGCCTGCGGTGCTCAATGCCGACGACGTGCCGGCGCCGGTGGGTTTGGCCGAAGCGCTGGAACGGCTGCTCGCGACGCCGGACCTGTGCTCGAAACGCTGGGTCTGGGAGCAATATGACCACATCATTCTCGGCAATACTGTGCAGCGGCCGGGCGGCGATGCAGCGGTGGTGCGCATCGAGGACGGTCCCAAGGGGCTGGCGCTCACCACCGACGTGACGCCGCGCTACTGCGAGGCCGATCCGTTCGAGGGCGGCAAGCAGGCGGTGGCGGAATGCTGGCGCAATCTCACGGCGGTCGGCGCGCGGCCGCTCGCGATCACCGACAATCTCAATTTCGGCAATCCGGAGCGGCCCGAGATCATGGGGCAATTCGTCGGCTGCGTGCGTGGCATCGCCGAAGCCTGCAAGGCGCTCGCGTTTCCGGTCGTTTCGGGCAACGTGTCGCTCTACAACGAGACCAATGGCAAAGCGATCCTGCCGACGCCTTCGATCGGCGGCGTCGGATTGATCGACGATTTCACCAAATCGGCGACGCTAGCCTTCAAGCGCGCGGGCGAGGCCATTCTGCTGGTCGGCGAGACGACCGGCTGGCTCGGCCAGTCGATCTATCTGCGCGAATTATGCGTGCGCGAAGAGGGCGCTCCGCCGCCGGTCGATCTGATCGAGGAGCGCGAGAACGGCGATTTCGTACGCGCGCTGATCCTCGATGGCCACGGCGAGCGCGGCGCATGATCTGTCCGACGGCGGCCTCGCGGTGGCGCTGGCCGAAATGGCGATGGCCGGGCACATCGGCGCCAAGCTCGATGACGCGCCAGACGACATTCCGGCGCATGCCTATTGGTTCGGCGAGGATCAGGCGCGCTACGTCGTGACGGTGCCGCGAAGCCAAGGCCAAAGCCGTGCTCGACCGCGCCCGTGCGGCGAGCGTGCTGGTGTCGCGGATCGGCACCACCGGCGGCGACGCATTGACGCTTGGCGCCGAGCGCCCCATCCTGGTCACGATTTTGCGCGACAAGTTTGAAGGCTGGCTGCCGGCTTACATGGCGGGCGAGATGCCGTAGAATGGCGAGCAGGGAGCACCTGTCATGGCGATGGACGCCGGTGAAATCGAGCGGCTGATCAAGGCGGGTATCCCCGACGCGGAAGTGACCATCCGCGATCTGGCCGGCGACGGCGACCATTACGCCGCCACCGTGATCGCGCCGTCTTTCAAGGGCAAGTCGCGGGTGCAGCAGCATCAACTGGTCTATGAGGCACTCAAGGGCCAGATGGGCGGCGTGCTGCATGCGTTGGCGCTGCAAACCGGCACGCCTTAGGTCATGCCTGCTAAAAGCGGCGTGAATTTTCTTTCCCCGCAAGGCGCTATTGCGCCAACCGGCACCTGGAGCGTCGGCGCGCGCGCCGGCGATTTCATTTTCGTTGCCGGAATGCGCGGCATCGATCCGGCGAGCAACAAGATGCTCGAGGGCGAGAAGCGCGTATACGCCAAGCTTTCACGAACATGAAAACAATCGCGCGAATCGGAAGGCGCCGGCCTTTCCGACTGCGTCCGGCTGGTGGTCTATGTCACCGATATGGCCGCGCTGCGCCCGCTGGTGAACAAGATCCAGGAGGAATTTTGGACTGGCGGACCCTATCCGCCGCGAACAATCCTGCAAGTTTCGGCCCTCAATCAGAACGATATTTTCGAGGTGGAGGGCACGTTTTACGCCCCCCAAAGGAGCCAATAGGCAGGGCTGATCTGCGCCGTCCCCAGGCCCCCTTGGGGTGGCAGCCATATTTGCGCTACATATATCCGCAACAAGGCTTCCAGCGCGCCCAACAGGACCTAATTCCATGCCCATCAAGCAGTTCATCGACAACGAAGTGAAAGCCAACGACGTCGTGCTGTTCATGAAAGGCACGCCGCAGTTTCCGCAATGCGGATTTTCCGGCCAGGTGGTGCAGATCCTCGACCATCTCGGAGTCAGCTACAAAGGCCTCAATGTGCTGGAGTCGGCCGAGTTGCGCGACGGCATCAAGGCCTATTCGAACTGGCCGACCATTCCCCAGCTTTACGTGAAGGGCGAATTTGTCGGCGGCTGCGACATCGTGCGCGAGATGTTCCAGGCCGGCGAATTGCAGACAACGCTTAAGGAAAAGGGCGTCAAGCTGGGCGCCTCGGCTTAAACAAGCAGCGAACGAAGCGATACGCGCCGGCTTTGCGCTCGACGATGCCTGTGCCCGGATAGGGCAGGTGAAACCCGATCAGTTTCGATTTGTCGGTGGCGAGGCGGTCAAGCAGCTTTGCCCGCGTTTGCGCCGCCTGATCCGGCACATGATCGGCGGTCGGCCGCCACTCCGGATGCGCGAACGAAATCAGCGGGTGGGTGAGCGCGTCGCCGCCAACGATCAAGCCGTCGCCTCCAGCCAATTCCAGTGAAACATGACCCTGGGTGTGGCCGGGCGTGGCGATGATGCGCAATCCGGTGACGATCTCGTCGCCGGGCATGAACATTTTTACCCTGTCTTTGATCGCCGCGTAATTGCGCCGCGCGCCGGTAACGAAACCGGCGCGTTCGGTGGGCAGGCCGCGCGTGGCGTTCTCGCTGTGCCAGTAATCCCATTCCGCCGCGCCGGCATAAAAGGCAGCCTTTGGCAGCATCAGTTCGTCGAGTTCGTCCACCGTTCCCCAGAGATGATCGGGATGGCCATGGGTGAAGATCACCTTGGTGATCTTGTCCTTGTCGATACCGGCGGCTTTGAGATTGTCCCACAGTTTGCCGGCGGTCGGCATGAAGCGCTCGCCCGAACCCATGTCGACCAGGATGAGATCGGCCGAAGTGCGGATCAGCGTGATGTTGGTCGGTGAATCATATTGCTCGCCGGTCTGACCGGCCGCTTGCAGCAACGGCTCGCGCTCTTGCGGTGGCGCGCCGGGCGCGAGAAACGAGGTCGGCAGCACCAGATGGCCATCACTCACCACCGTGATTTCGAAGGCGCCATGCTTAAACGATATGGGCGCGGCGCAAGCCGGCCAGGCGCGCACCGCGAGACTTGCGGCGGTGGCACGGAGCAGCGTGCGGCGTGTGAAGGCGACCATAGCCGCGCTTTTACGCCCTGGCGGCGCGTAGGGCTACTAGGCCCGCAGGCGCTGCATGATCAGATAGACCAGCGCCAAAATCAGCCCCAAGCCGATCAGGCTCGGTGTTGGCACCGCATTGGCGAATTTCGTCACATTTTCGGCGACCGATTGCACGAACACGCCCGAGTTTTCACCGAGAATGAGATAGATCAGCATGATCGCCAACACGCCGGCGAAGCCGAGTTCCACGAAAGCCCATAAATAGCGTTTGGCTTTGGTGAGGATTTCCATCACGGCTCTCCTACGATGGCGCGCGAAATAGCCGGCTCAGCGTAAAGCGCCCGCGCCGGTCCACGTTTTTATGTGCCTTTTTATATGCCTTGGATAATTGGGTGGGGAGCAGGTCCCCACCCAACCACGTTACCGCGCAAAGCGCAGTCGTTTCGGTGCGAGCGCCCAGCGGCGATCAGGCCATTGAGCGGTTGGAAAAGAGATACAGAATGATGCCGAGCGCGATCAGCCCGACCAATCCATTCGATCCCAGATCCTTGACCAGCGCGACGATGTTGCCGACCACGCCGCCGAAGAACGGCAGGTTAGCGCCTACCAGCAGCGATGCGACGATCGCGAATGCCAGCAGCATCAGTCCGATTTCAGTGAGCGATCCAACCCAACCCTTTACCCGGTTAAGAGCGTCCATTTGGCGATTCTCCCCATGAAACATTTTTCTCAGCAATTCGTGGTTACAAAAAGTGCATCGCCGTCGCAAGTAGCGCGCAGCGTGCCTTATTGATTCCGCATAAACGTTTTTTCGCTGCTCTGCGGGAAGCTATTGCCGTGCCAATGCAAAAGCCCCCGCCTTTGGGGCGAGGGCTTAAACTTTAGCAGGGGATAACTGGGTTAAGGGCTTACCGCGAATAATATTCCACCACCAGATGCGGCTCCATCTGGACCGCATAGGGTACGTCGGTGAAAACCGGAATACGCGACAGCTTGGCGGTCAGCTTGGAGGTGTCGACTTCGATGTAGTCGGGCACGTCGCGCTCGGTCAAAGCCTGCGCCTCCAGCACCAGATTCATCTGGTGCGACTTTTCCTTCACCTCGACGACCTGGCCGACTTTGACCCGGTAGCTAGGGATGTTGACGCGCTTGCCGTCGACCTTGATGTGGCCGTGGTTGATGAACTGGCGCGCGGCAAATACCGTCGGCACGAATTTCGCGCGGAAGATGATGGCGTCCAAGCGGCGCTCGAGGAGGCCGATCATGTGGGCGCCAAAGTCGCCCTTCATGCGGATGGCTTCGTCGTAAATGCCGCGGAACTGGCGTTCGGAAATATTGCCGTAATAGCCGCGCAATTTCTGCTTGGCCTTGAGCTGCACACCGAAGTCGGAGAGCTTGCTCTTGCGGCGCTGGCCATGCTGGCCGGGGCCGTATTCGCGCCGGTTCACCGGGGATTTCGGACGGCCCCAGATATTCTGGCCCATCCGGCGGTCGAGTTTGTACTTGGATTCTTGTCGCTTGGTCATTCGCGTCCTCGTGTCAGAATTAAAGTTGAGGCACCGCGCCCTCCTTGGCCCCGGATCACTCCGGAGACGACAGGCAGAACCTCGTTAAGCGTAAGGTCTACCGCGGGTCGTGGAACACCTCGCTGGCTCTAAAGCCTGCAAGGTGCGCGGGTTTTAGGGGGTAGCGCCCAGGGTGTCAAACCGGCTTTTGCGCGCCGCCGGGGCCTTTTGGCTAGAAACCGTAGCCGGAAAGGGCCTTTTCGAGGGCAGGCGGCGGCTTTTGTCCGGACGTGAACAGGATTTGCGGCTTGGCAGCGGCGGCGCCTTGCGCGCGCTTGCCGATCAACTCGACGACGCGCCGCGCAATCGCGGGTGCCGGATCGAGCCAATCGACCGGCCAAGGCGCCACGGCTTTGAAACGGGCCGTGAGCAATGGGTAATGCGTGCAGGCCAGCACCACGGTGTCGGTGCGCCGGCCATCGGCGTCGATGAAACAGCCGGCAATCTCCGCCTTGATAGCCGCGTCGGCGACGGGTGCCCCGGCAAGTTCGGCCTCGGCGTAAGTGGCCAAATGCGAGGAGCCAGCCAGCGTCACGTCGCAGCCGGCGGCGAATTCGCGGATCAGCGCGCGGGTATATTCGCGGTTCACCGTCGATTGCGTGCCCAGCACCGTCACTCGCTTACTCTTGGACTGCGCACAGGCCGGCTTGATCGCCGGCACGGTACCGACAAAGGGCACGGAAAAATTGGCGCGCAAGTCGGCAAGCGCCAAGGTCGAGGCGGTGTTGCAGGCCACCACCACGAGGTCAGGCTTATGCTGTGTGATCGCGTTGCCCATGACGTCGAGGATGCGCGCAATCAGCTTGCCTTCTGGCTGATTGCCGTAGGGAAAGCCTGCGTCGTCGGCAAGATAGACAAAGCGCGCGCCGGGCAGCACCGCGACGACCTCGCGGAACACAGTCAGGCCGCCGACGCCAGAATCGAAGATAAGGATAATTGGAGCGAAATCGTCCACGGCTAGGCGCCAAACACCCGCTTGAAGATCGTATCGACGTGCTTGAGGTGAAAGCCGAGGTCGAAATTGGCCTCGATTTCTTTGTCGGTTAGTTTCGCCCGCACGTCCGGGTCGGCTTTGAGCAGCGCAAGGAATTCGTGTTCGCCACTCCATACTTTCATGGCATTGCGCTGCACGAGGGCATAGGCCTGTTCGCGCGCGACGCCTTTTTGCGTGAGCGCGATCAGCACGCGCTGCGAATGAATGAGACCGCCGAGCTTATCGAGATTCTTCTGCATATTGTCGGGATAAACCAACAACTTGTCGATAAGGCCTGCGAGCCGCGCCAGCGCGAAATCGAGCGTGACGGTAGCGTCGGGCCCGATCATGCGTTCGACGGAAGAATGCGAAATATCGCGCTCATGCCATAGCGCGACGTTTTCCATCGCGGGCAGCGCGTAAGCAACGCACCATGCGCGCTAAGCCAGTGAGATTTTCCGACAGCACCGGATTGCGCTTATGCGGCATGGCCGAGGAGCCTTTTTGCTTCTCGGAGAAGAATTCTTCGGCCTCCAGCACTTCGGTGCGCTGCAGATGGCGAATTTCGGTCGCCAGCCGCTCCATCGACGAGGCGATGACGCCGAGCGTCGCGAAATACATGGCGTAGCGGTCGCGCGGGATGATCTGGGTCGAGATCGGTTCGACCGTGAGCCCCATAGCCTTGGCGACATAGGCTTCGACGCGCGGGTCGACTTGCGCGAAAGTGCCGACCGCGCCGGAGATCGCGCAGGTCGCGACCTCTTTGCGCGCCGCCACCAGACGCTCGCGCCCGCGCGCAAATTCGGCATAAGCGTAAGCGAGCTTGAGGCCGAAGGTGGTTGGCTCGGCATGGATGCCATGCGAGCGCCCGACGGTGGGTGTCATTTTGTGTTCGAGCGCGCGGCGCTTGAGCGCGGCCAGCAACGCATCGAGGTCGGCGATGAGAATATCGGCGGCGCGCACGAGTTGCACGTTAAAGCAAGTGTCGAGCACGTCCGACGAGGTCATGCCGGAATGCATGAAGCGCGCTTCCGGACCGACGATTTCGGAGACGTGCGTCAGGAAAGCGATGACGTCGTGTTTGACTTCGGCTTCGATGGCGTCGATGCGGGCGACATCGAATTTCGCGGCATTGCCCTTTTCCCAGATTGTCTTGGCGGCATCCTTTGGGATCACGCCAAGCTCGGCCATGGCACTGGCCGCGTGCGCTTCGATCTCGAACCAGATGCGGAATTTCGTATCCGGCGACCAGACCGCGACCATATCGGGGCGGGAATAGCGGAGGATCATCGGCTCAGCTCGCCTTCAACAAGTTCAGCACCTTCGGCCAGGGGTCCGGCGAAAGATTCTTAAACGGCGCCCAGTTCTGTTCGGTCATGCGATCGACGGTCGCGGCTTTGACCGCCGGCCGTGCGCGCACGCGCGCCCACCACTCGGCTATTTGCGGATATTGTTGCCACATGCCGCTCAGGCCGATGAGTTCAAGGCGAAGGATATAGGGGATCACGGCAATGTCGGCGTTTGAAAAGCGATCGCCAGCGAGATAGGTCCGGCGCTCAAGGTCTGCAGCCATCCAGCAAATCAGCTTCTGGAAATGTCCTAACGCCTCAACGACATATTCTGAATCGAGGCCTTGTTCGATGACGCTGCGTTTGGCTTGCGCGCGCCGTTTGAGCGGCGCCTTGTCGATTTCGGCTTGCCAAGCCTCCGGTGTCATTTTCAGGAAATTCGGCCGATAGGCGGTGGCGAAGGTCATCGTGGTGCAAGAGTTATGCCCGTATTCGTCGATCAGTTTGTTATACATGCGCACGCGGTACTTGCCGAGAGCATCCTGCGGCATCAATGGCGGATCGGGGAATACTTCGTCGAGGTAATAGAGGATCAGTGCCGACTCGATGACGACCTGGCCGTCGTGGATCAGTGTCGGCACCACGCCGTTGGGATTAAGTTTCAAATAGGTGGGTTCGTTCTGGTCCCCGCGCAGCGTCATGATGTGCTCTTTGGCTTCGAGGCCCTTTTCCTTCAACGCAATGCGCACTTTTTGGGAGCAGACCGAATTTACGCTTTGATAGAGTTCAAGCACAGGCGCTCCGGTCATGCGGCTTCCCCGCGCGCCATGGCGCCGGCCTGCCGGATCGCCGCGATATTGGCTTTGTAATTGCCGCCCTTGAATACGGCCGAGCCCGCGACCAGCACATTGGCTCCCGCCTGTACGATTTTCGCCGCGTTGTCAGCGGTCACACCGCCGTCTACTTCGATATCGATGGGCCGCCCGCCGGCCATGGCGCGCACGTTGCGGATCTTGTCGAGCGCTCCCGGGATGAAAGCCTGCCCGCCGAAACCTGGATTGACCGACATGATCAAAATGAGATCGACTAGGTCGATGACATGCTCGATCGAGCTCTCCGGAGTGCCCGGATTCATGGTGACGCCGGCCTTCTTGCCAAGCGCGCGGATGGCTTGGAGCGAGCGGTGCACATGCGGGCCGGACTCAACATGCACCGTGATGATGTCGGCGCCGGCCTTGGCGAAGGCCTCGAGGTAGGGATCGCACGGCGCGATCATGAGATGCACGTCGAAAGTTTTCTTGGTGACGCCGCGCACTGCGTTCATCACGGCGGGCCCGAACGAGATATTGGGCACGAAGTGCCCGTCCATCACATCGACATGGATCCAGTCGGCGCCCGCGGCATCGATGGCGCGCACTTCATCGCCCAGTTTGGCGAAGTCGGCTGCCAGAATCGAGGGTGCGATCAAAAGCGGGCGCATTAACGGGCTCCGTTAAGCCATTCGGGTATCACGGCGCGGAGCAGCGGGCAATGTCGCGAGGCGATTTGGGCCCGGCTGTTAACGCTTTTCCATATAGCGGCGCGCCAGCGGCTTCAAAAGCACCGGCAGCAGATAAATCGGAAACTGCACCATGGCGAAATAGAACCAGGCCATGTCCGGCAGGGTTGCGCCGAGCGCGGCCATGATGACGCCGATGTTGCGGAAGGCAGAAAGCAGGCCGATCACCAGGCCGCGGTCGAGGCCGGCGCGCCAGAATACCAAAATGCTGACGCCGATCAGCGCGACCGACAAAACGACGATCAGCAAAAACAGTTCGAGCGTGAACAATGGCTCTGTCATGACATGGCGCGACACACCGTCCATGGCGGCGATGGCGAAGATCAGCATGGCAATCACATTGAGGCCGTCGATGCGGTCCTTCTGGCGCTCGATCCATGTCTGGCCGGCGATGCGGCGGATGCCATAGGCGATGGCACCGGAAGTGGCAAAAAATAAGAACAGCTTGATACCGAGTTCGATCGGCGAAAACGCGGACGTGCCGAGAAACAGAAAACTGAACGCCACCGTGGTGATGGGCGACACCGCGTTGCACACAATCAGCGCGGCCAGCGAGAAGGCGACGTCCAGCCCGATCAGTGCCGCGAAGGCCGCCGAGGAGGTGATCGGCGTGGTCGCGAGTTGCAAGATCATGATGGTATAAAGCGCCGGCTCGATTTCACGGATGCCGAACAGCGCATAAGCCGTGCCGAACAAAAGTGGCACCGCCACCATGACCCAAAGCGCGGCCATAATAGTCAGCTTGGGCGCGGAGAGATAGCGGCGAAAGGCGGCGGGGTCGGTGCGCAAATAGGAAAACAGCAGAAGGACGAATACCGTCTCGCCCAGATAGGGTTTGACATAGGCCGCGAGCGGGGGGACCGCGAGACCGAGAAAGATCGAGACGGCCAGCGCGCGCGTGCCTTGGCGGCCGAGCCACGCCAGCGCGGCGCCCAGGGCATTCAGAATCGGCATTGAAAAATTGTCTCCGGCAGGCAGCCAAAAGGTCATAGCGCCTGCGCCCGATCCATTCCATATAAAAGGAGCGGATTACGCGCGGAGACGGAAATTCATGGCACGCACCGATGCGATCGTTCTGGGCGCCGGCATTGTCGGCACCTCGATTGCGCTGCATCTCGCCAAGCGCGGGATGGCGGTCGCGCTGGTCGATCGCGCCGGTGTGGGCGAGGCGACCTCTTATGGCAACTCCGGCGTGATCGAGGGATCGACGATATTGCCGCCGGCGTTTCCGTCGAGCCTATCGGCGCTGCTGCGGGTCGCCCTTAAGCGCGCCAGCGAAGCCAATTACCATTTGAGCTTTCTGCCACAGGTGGCGCCCTGGCTCTTGGCGTTCCGCGCCGCGTCCCGGCCTGACCGCATCGCCGAGACGGCGCGGCTCAACCGGCCTCTATTTGCGGCCGCTTTGGCCGAGCATGAAGTTTTGATGGCGGAGACGGGCGCTGACCGTTATCTGCGCAAGACCGGCTGGCTCAAGGGGTATCGCAGCGAGCGCGCCTTCAAGGCGCTGCAAATGGAATTCGACCTCGCCGACGAATTCGGCATTCCGTTGCAGCCGCTCGATACAAGCGGCGTGTACGCGCTTGGAGCCGTCGCTTAATCCGGTATTCGCGAAAGCCGTGTTCTGGCCGCGGGCCGCGAGCATCAGCAATCCGCTGGCGGTGACGCGCGCCTATGCCGCGCGCTTTTCCGCGCTTGGCGGTTTGACGCTGACGGGCGATGCGCGGTCGCTGCATCGCTCGGGGCCGCTTTGGCGCGTGGAGACCAACGAGGGCGGCGATCGATGCGCGCGAGGTTGTCGTTGCGCTCGGACCTTGGGCGCCGGATTTATTGGAGCCGCTCGGCCTCAAGCTGCCGATGGCGGTCAAGCGCGGCTATCACCGGCATTTCAGCGCGCAAGGCAATGCGACGCTGACGCGGCCGGTGGTCGATACAGAAAATGGCTATCTGATCACGCCGATGGAGCAGGGCATTCGCCTGACCACCGGCGTGGAATTCGCCGCGCGCGATGCCAAGCCGACGCCGGTGCAGTTCGACCGGCTGATGCCGCAAGCGCGCGAATTGTTTCCGCTGGGCGAGCGCGCCGACGACAAGACTTGGCTGGGCGCGCGGCCATGTTTTCCGGATTCGCGCCCGGTCATAGGGCGGGCGCCGGGGCTTGCAGGACTATGGCTCGCGTTCGGTCATGCGCATTGGGGGCTCACGCTCGGACCCGCTACTGGGCGTCTGATCGCGGAGATGATGGCCGGCGAGACGCCGTTCTGCGATCCGGCGGCTTATGCCGCCGGGCGATTTATTTAGGCCTTGAATTTATCTTTCCAACTGGGCAGCGCACCCGGGAACGGCAATGCTTTGGCCTCATAGACGCCCCGGGCGATAGCGCGCGCCAGCACGTTGGCGGCGAGCATGCCGAGTTCGCTGAGCGAGAAAATTGGATCGGGCAGCGGCTTTTCGCCCATCGCCGCCGCGAAAACGATGTCGCCGTCTAGCGGCGTGTGCACCGGATAAATCGCGCGCGGCATTCCGGTGTGGGCCATGACGGCCAGGCGCTTGCACTGCGCCTTGGAAAGCTTTGCGTCGGTGGCAATGATGGCCAGCGTGGTGGCCTGGCGCGGTCCGCCTTTGCTGCGCAGCGCCAGCGCATCGGGCGGAAAGCTTGACGGCCAGCCGCGGCCGCCGAATTCGTTATTCTGCTCGAACGGTGCTGCCCAGAATTGCGCGCCGTCGCCGATAGTGACGCTGCCGGCGGCATTCACGGCCACCAGCGCGCCGACCATGAGCCCGTCGCGGGTTTGCGCCGAGGCCTGGCCGATGCCGCCCTTGAGGTTGACGGTGGTGGCGCCTAGTCCGGCGCCGACGCTGCCGAGCGCCGCATCGCCGCCCGCCGATTTGGCGGCGTCGTAGCCGAACTCGCGATAGGGCGGGTAGCGCCCCCAGTCCTTGTCGCCGCCCGAGAGCAAATCGAACAGGATCGCGCCCGGCACGATCGGCACACGCGCTTCGCGCACGGCAAAGCCGCGGCCTTGTTCGCGCAAATAGGCCTGTACGCCGGAGGCGGCATCGAGCCCGAAGGCCGAGCCGCCCGAGATTACGATGGCGTCGATCCCTTCGACGGTTTGCGCCGGATCGAGCAGCGCGGTCTCGCGTGTGCCCGGCCCGCCGCCGCGCACATCGACGCTCGCCACCACCGGCGCGTCGAAAATGACCGCGGTGGCGCCGGAGCCGAGCTTAGCGTCGCCGGCATGGCCCACCCGCAGGCCAGGAATATCGGTGATCAGATTGCGCAGGTTTGCCATGGTATCAATCGCTTATCACATCTAGGCCATTCCGGTCACCGCACCTTGCCATCGCCACTATTGCCGGGGCATCTAGGGCCTATGCATAGCGACGTCACCATCCCGGCCGCGCTGATCGCGGGGCTGGTCAGTTTCCTATCTCCCTGCGTGCTGCCGCTGGTGCCGCCATATTTGGTGTATTTGGCCGGCACCTCGCTGGAGCGCTTCGCCGACAAGGAGCCCGAGCCGCGCGTCAAACGCGAGACGGTGACGGCGGCTATGCTGTTCGTGCTTGGTTTCACCACGGTGTTCGTGGCGCTTGGCGCCAGCGCAAGCGTCGCCGGCTCGCTCATCCGGGCTTATTCGGGACCGCTGGCGACGATAGCCGGCATCGCCATCATCATCATGGGTCTGCATTTCCTGGGCGTCACGCAGATTGCTTTTTTGATGCGCGAGAAGCGCGCGCAGGTGGCTAAGCCCGTCGGGTTGTGGGGCGCCTATGTGATGGGTCTGGCTTTTGCGTTCGGCTGGACGCCTTGCATTGGGCCGATCCTGGCCGCGATTCTGGCGGTGGCGGCGTCCGAACAGACGGTGACGCGGGGCGCGGGCCTGTTGGGGGTCTATTCGCTGGGCCTGGGCATTCCGTTTATCGTTGCGGCTTTTGCCATCGAACCGTTCGCGGAATTTCTTGCGCGTTTTCGCAAACATCTGCGCCGGGTCGAGCAGGCGATGGGCTTACTGCTCGTGCTCACCGGCATCGCGTTTCTCACCGGCAGCATCAACATCATGAGCATTTGGCTGCTGGAGGCGTTTCCGGCGCTCGGCAGGATCGGGTAGCGCAAAAGAAAAGCCCGCCAACGCGGCGGGCTTTTGGATTCTATTTGATGTCGGCTCGTACTTATTTCGCCTTGGTGCAGTCGGAGCCCGGGCATTCGACGTAAGTGATTTTGCCAGCGGCGTCCTTCTTCCAGATGTACATGACATAGTCGAGCTTGGTGAGATCGCCCTTCTTGTCATAGGAGATGTCGCCGAGCGCGGTCTTGAACTTCATGCCGGAATGCATCTTCTCGGCGACCTTTTTCGGGTCGAGCGACTTGGCGGCTTCCGCGGCCTGCTTGATAATCTGCACCGCGGCGTAGCTGTACAGCGTGTAGGCTTCCGGCTCGAACTTGTTGGCACGGAATTTATCGACCACCGACTTGGCGGCCGGATTGTTGCGCGCATCCGGGCCGTAAGTCATCAGCGTGCCTTCGACTCCGGGGCCGCCGATCGAGGCGAACTCGTCGGTGGTGATGCCGTCGCCGCCCATCAGCGGCGCCTTGACGCCCTGATCGCGCATCTGGCGCACGATCAACCCGCCTTCGGTGTGCAGGCCGCCCCAATAAACGAGGTCGGCGCCGGAGGCCTTGATCTTGGACACCAGCGCGGAAAAATCCTTTTCGCCGGTGTTGATGCCTTCACGCAGCACGGGCTTCATGCCGCCTTTTTCCATGGCCTTGACGGTCTCGTCGGCGAGGCCCTTGCCGTAGGTGGTCTTGTCGTCGACCACGGCGATTTTCTTGCCCTTGAAGTGCTTGACGATATAGGCGCCGGCGACCGCGCCCTGCTGATCGTCGCGTCCGCAGGTGCGGAAGATGTTCCACATGCCGCGCTCGGTGACCTGGGGATTGGTCGAGGCCGGGGTGATCTCCAGTATGCCGTTCTCCTGGTAGACTTCGGACGACGGCATGGTGACGCCGGAGTTGAAGGCGCCGACGACGAATTTGACGCCGTCGGAGGCGAACTTATTGGCGACGGAGACGCCCTGTTTGGGATCGGAGACGTCGTCGCCGAATTCGAGTGTGATTTTCTGGCCCAAGATGCCGCCGGCGGCGTTGATGTCGGTCACGGCCTGTTCGGTGCCGTTCTTGAGCTGCGCGCCGAAAGCGGCGTTAGGCCCGGTGATA
Organism: uncultured Alphaproteobacteria bacterium; assembly: GCA_963807665.1. Lineage (GTDB taxonomy): Bacteria > Pseudomonadota > Alphaproteobacteria > Rhizobiales > Xanthobacteraceae > Pseudolabrys. Next base: position 32,864 of record CAWEDE010000063.1, read on the forward strand.
GGCCCTTCGACGCCCATCTTGACCTGGGCGGAGGCAGTCCCCGCGAGCGCAACGGCAATACCCAGCGCGAGGCCGAGCGTAGTCATATTTTTCTTCATCTGGTTTTCCCTTCGACTGAAACATGCAACAGCGACTTGTCGGCAACGTTACTCGATGGCGGTCGGCGGCGCCAGCGCAGACGGCCTTGGGGCTCGTTGATCCAACGATATTGGGTCACCATCTGCGTCGCACGGGCGGCTCTAAACCCCAGGAATCCCAAGGCCATACAGACCGCGCTGTCGACCAGATAGTAGTGCGCCGACAATAACGTGCCGCCGAACAGGCAGAAATGAAGGAACCGCACCGCACCGCCCAGGATTAAACTATAGGCAGCCACTTGCCACCACGGCCGCCAGGTTTCGGCGATGGCGCGGCCAGAGAGTAACGCCGCCCCGCCGCCGAGAATAACGGTGACCAGCAGGAATACGCCGAACGAGCCTTCCTCGCAGATGAGGTTAGTGAAGTTCATGCGCTTTTTACCTTGCGCATGATCCTATCCGAAAACCGGTTCCCACTTTTCGGGATCATGCGCCACCTTCCAGATAGGCCTGTTTGATCTCGGGCCGTTCCAGCAATTCGCGGCCCGAGCCCGACATCGTGATCAAGCCGTTGACCATGACATAGCCGCGGTGGGCAAGCTTGAGTGCGTGATAGGCGTTTTGCTCGACCAGGAACACGGTGAGGCCTTCATTGGCGTTGAGCATTTTGATGGCGTCGAAAATCTGCCGCACGATCAGTGGAGCGAGGCCGAGCGACGGCTCATCGAGCAGCAATAGCCGCGGCCGCGCCATCAAGGCGCGCGCGATCGCCAGCATTTGCTGTTCGCCGCCCGACAGTGTGCCGCCGCGCTGGGTGAGGCGCTGCTTCAAACGGGGAAACAGCGCGAGCACGCGTTCGAGATCGGGAACAAATTGCGCCGCTTCGCCGGTGGTCGCGCCCATTTGCAGATTTTCCAGTACCGTCATGCGCGAGAAAATGCGGCGGCCTTCCGGCGCCTGCGCGAGTTTAAGCCGTGCGATTTCGTGCGTCGGCAATTGCGTGATGTCCTGGCCGGCAAACGAGATCGTGCCTTCGCGCGCGCGCGGATTGCCGCAGACCGTCATCATCAGCGTGGATTTGCCGGCGCCATTGGCGCCGATCAGCGTAACGATTTCGCCCTGCATTGATCTCGATATCGACGCCCTGAAGCGCCATGCACCCGGCCATAGAAGGTCTTTACGCCGCGCACGGTCAGGAGCGGGTCGGTCATAGCCCAACCTCGGCTTCGACTTTGGCGACGTCCTCGTCGGCGACGCCGAGATAGGCGGCGATCACCTTGGGATCGTTGCGCACCTCGTTCGGTGGGCCGTCGGAAATTTTGATGCCGTAATCGAGCACGATGACGTGGTCGGAAATCTCCATCACGACCGACATGTCGTGCTCGATCAGCAGGATCGAGATGGCGTGGTGGTCGCGGATGGCCAGCAGCAGGTCGTTGAGCTCGGCGCTTTCGTGCGGATTGAGGCCCGCGGCCGGCTCGTCGAGGCAGAGCAATACCGGTTCGGTGCACATGGCGCGCGCGATCTCCAGCCGGCGCTGCGCGCCATAGGGCAGGTCGCCGGCCGGATCGTCGGCGCGCTCGATTAAGCCCACGCGCTCAAGCCAGACGCGCGCCTGTTCGATCGCCGCGCGCTCGGCCTTGGCGTAAGACGGGAAGCCGAGAATGCCTAGAAGCGTATAGCCGGATGCGAGCATCAGCCGGTTATGCTGGGCGACCAGCAGATTTTCCAGCACCGTCATGCCCGGAAACAGCCGGATGTTCTGGAAGGTGCGGGCGACCCGCGCCTGTTGGGTGACGAGAAAGTCCGGCATGCGCTCGAGCATGATAGAGCGCGCTTTCGCCCCGGCCGATGCTGCGCTTGCCGCTGGCGGTTAGCGCTTCCAACTCGCTCCACACCGAGGCGTCGCCATGGCAGAGTCCGAGCCGCCCCTCGCTCGGCTTGTAAAAGCCGGTGATGCAATTGAACACGGTGGTCTTGCCGGCGCCGTTTGGCCCGATCAGCGCAGTGATGTCGCCTTTTCGCGCGGCAAACGACAGGTCATCGACTGCCACCAGCCCACCAAAGCGCATGGTCAAGTGCTCGACATTGAGCAGAATGTCGCCGGGACCGCCCATCAGCCGTGACCTTCCTTGATTGGTTCGGCGGAAATGGCTTTGCGCTCCTTTAGAAACAACGATGGATGGCGGGTCGAAATCAATCCGCGCGGGCGCCAGATCATGATCAGCACCATGGCGAAGCCGAACAGCAGCATGCGGTATTGGGTCGGATCGAAGGTCGGTCCGAATATCTCTTTGAGAAAATCGAGTTCCCGCATGATCTCGGTGCCACCGATCATCACGATGGCGGCTATTGCCACGCCAATTTGGCTGCCCATGCCGCCGAGTACGACGATCGACAGGATGGTGGCCGACTCCAGGAAGGTGAAGGATTCGGGCGAGATGAAACCCTGACGCGCGGCAAAGAACGATCCGGCAAAGCCCGCAAACATCGCGCCCATGCCGAAGGCCGTGAGCTTGGTATTGGTCGTGTTGATGCCGAGCGAGCGACAGGCGATCTCGTCCTCGCGCAACGCCTCCCAAGCGCGCCCGACCGGAAGCCTTCGCAGGCGCACGGTGACGAAAGCGGTGAGGAGGGCTAGCGCCAGAATCAGGTAATAGAGAAAAATCGTGCGATAGATCGGCGAAAACTCCAGCCCGAACACGGCGGCAAAGCCATC
>CAWEDE010000064.1:0-45703 GCA_963807665.1 uncultured Alphaproteobacteria bacterium
TTAGAGAGAGGGTCTTCTATATTAGAACATTTACTGTGTTTAGTGAAGTTCATGTTAGAAACAAACCAATGTTTTCTGTCAGCGATAAAACGTGTGATTCTGCCGTTACCCAAAAAAAATACACCGGGCTGCCACCAAACCGGAAATTCCCAACCAGATGAGTTCGAACGCAAGGCTAAGAATATTTTGTCGGTACCATTCAAAATTGGAAATCGAATATCGACCGATATTTTGACATCTTCCCTGAGAAGTAAAAATAATTAGAATTTCGAATATGATGACGGCAGTCTGCGTACTCACCAATTAATGTCGCCAATGACAGCCGTCGCTGAATTTGATAAGGGCAAAGCCCAAGAAATCGGATGATGCAACACCTTTTGTTGTGCAAATTTGTTGTTGCTATCGTCTTGAGTAATTTCCCAAGCGCCATTCTGTTGACTGATATATCTCGGCTCTTTGTCTATATCGTAATCTAAATATATCGCGCAGTTAATTTGTGCAGATACCAGTCGCGGCCTATCGTTTTACCCAATAGGTCAACCGTCGTAGGGCAACTCGGTTGTAGGGTCAAGCCTGACCCTGGCTGACGGAAAATGGAAGCAAGGAGGGAGTAAGAAAAGTGTGAGGAAGAGAAAACGAAAGATGATAATGGAAAAAGTGTGTAAATGAAAATTTCTTCCTATCAAAGTCATTAAAATGGGGGCAACTTTGTAAGAAACTGTTCTAAGGCAATCCGAACATTAAGGCCGACCTTACAGGTTGCACACCTTCAAACGTATCGACATACGGTATCGGAAACGGTTGTGATGCGGGCGGAGCTGAACTCGGTGCAATATATCCGTTCGAATCAATTGTCGATAGCGTTATTATGGTATCAATTGGTATCGTTAACGAAAATGATCCATTTTCAATCTAGAAACGCGGGAATTCGTAATCAATCGTGTAAACCGACACATAAACCTGAATTGGCGATTGTCGTTGAAACACTTTCGACTCGTTTGCGAACATTTGCGAAACGAATACGTACAACTGTCGAATCGATGCAAACGAATCGGTCATACGAAAATGTAGCGTTTGAATGGGTGCGACAACGAAGGGTGGATTGTAACTGTAGAAAGCAGTGCGAATTGTTGTCTGACTGAATAGTGACATTACTATGATTCACTACTAAATAACGGTTACCATTGTCTCGACAATAATGGTTAGCTGGCCTTTTCCGTCCGTAAGACTAACAAACGTTCCTCCACCGGTCAAATTTCCGGTACCGTGTCCGTGCGCAAGGTAATGCCAGCCGGGAGACGTGAAATGAGTGACGTGTGCTAAACGAATGATATACATTACCGCAGAATTTTCCTATGCTCGGGAACTACAATCCCACAGCAGAACTATGCATGGTATCAAACGGTTTATGATCGAACCGGTCATCCATATCGGATTCGCAACTCGATAATGCCCAGACCATGGCTGATTTGCTGTCATTAGTCCATCGCCGTCGAATTGAAAATCGGCATAATAGCTATCGATGAGATTCCAGGCGATTGTGCTAAACAATAAGGTTTAATGGTAAAGACTAAAATTCGAATTTTCCTCTTATTATCATATCAGAAGTATCAGAGATAAAGATTCGACTTCTGTCCGAAGTTGTAGACGATGATAGTATTGAGAAAATCGAGTTCCCGCATGATCTCGGTGCCACCGATCATCACGATGGCGGCTATTGCCACGCCAATTTGGCTGCCCATGCCGCCGAGTACGACGATCGACAGGATGGTGGCCGACTCCAGGAAGGTGAAGGATTTCGGGCGAGATGAAACCCTGACGCGCGGCAAAGAACGATCCGGCAAAGCCCGCAAACATCGCGCCCATGCCGAAGGCCGTGAGCTTGGTATTGGTCGTGTTGATGCCGAGCGAGCGACAGGCGATCTCGTCCTCGCGCAACGCCTCCCAAGCGCGCCCGACCGGAAGCCTTCGCAGGCGCACGGTGACGAAAGCGGTGAGGAGGGCTAGCGCCAGAATCAGGTAATAGAGAAAAATCGTGCGATAGATCGGCGAAAACTCCAGCCCGAACACGGCAGCGAAACCGTTGTCGTCGGCGTTGAAGGGAATGCCGAAAAAGCTTGGCCGCGGAATGCCGCTGATCCCCGCATAACCATTGGTCAGGTCGACCCAGTTGATGATCACGATGCGGATGATTTCGCCGAAGGCCAGCGTGACGATGGCGAGATAGTCACCGCGCAGCCGTAGCACCGGAAAGCCGAGCAGGATGCCCCAGAACGAGGCGAGGCAGCCGGATAGCGGCAGCAAAATCCAGAACGAGAAGCCGAAGGTTTTGGCGAGCAGCGCGTAGGAATAGGCGCCGACCGCATAGAAGGCCACGTAACCGAGGTCCAACAGGCCGGCGAGACCCACCACGATATTAAGGCCCCAGCCTAGCATGACGTAAATGAGGATCTGGATGCCGAAATTATCGACCCATTTGACCGACCCGCCGAGGCCGTTGATGGCGACGATCATCAGCGGATAGACGATAACGAATCCGATGGCGAAGGGGATGAACCATTTGGCCAGCCAGGCGCGCCAGGCCGGCTGCGTGGCTTGCACGGGGCGCATGGCGCGCTGCTTGAGCCAGGGCTGGAATGTCAGCGAGTAGAACAGGCGGCCAAAACCGACGATGCCGACGATGGCGAACAAGAGCGGCCAGCGCGTCGTCAGGATCAGTTCGTTGCGGATGTCTTGGCCGGTTTTGAAACCGATCAGCGGCAGGAACACCCCAAAGGCCAAGAGCGCGGTGACGCCGGCGTCGCGAAACGCGTTTGTGAGCTTGCCGCGCTCGCTCGCCGCCGCCGTCATCTCACACCTTCTCGACATCCGGCCGGCCGAACAGGCCCTGCGGCAGGAAGATCAATGTGATGGCCAGAACGGAGAAGGCGGCGACGTCCTTGTAGTCGATGGAAAAATAGGCCGACCACATCGTCTCGATCAGGCCGATGAGCAGGCCGCCGATCACGGCGCCAGGTAGCGAGCCGATGCCTCCTAGGACTGCCGCGGTGAAGGCTTTTACGCCCGGCACGAAGCCGTCGGAGAAGCTCACCACGCCGTAATACATCAAGTACATGGTGCCGGCGACAGCGGCGAGCGCGGCCGCGATCACAAAGGTTATCGAAATCGTTTGATCGACATTGACGCCGACCAGCGCCGCCATTTTCTGATCCTGCTCGCAAGCGCGTTGTGCACGGCCGAGTTCGGTCTTGGCCACCAGGTACCAGAACGCTGCCAATAGCACGGCAGTCACGCCCCAGATGATGAGCTGCTTGAACGACAGCGTGACCGCGTAATCGTTCTTGGTGAACAGCACGAAATCGCCCTGCACCATGGGCGGGATCGATTTGTTGCGCGGGCCTTGGCTGACCTGCACGAAATTCGAAAGAAAAATCGACATGCCGATGGCGGAAATCAGCGGCGCCAGGCGGAACGAGCCGCGCAAGGGGCGATAGGCCAGCCGCTCGATCACCCAGTTGACCATCGAGGTGAAAAGCATCGCCACGACCAGCACGATCAGCAGCGCCAGTGCGATCGACGTTATGCCGAGCCAGGTGGTGAGAATGAGGAAGGCGATCAGCGCGATGAAGGCCGACACCATGAACACGTCGCCATGGGCGAAGTTCACCATGCCGATGATGCCGAACACCATGGTGTAGCCGATGGCGATCAGGCCGTAGATCGAGCCGAGGGTGATGCCGTTGATGAGCTGCTGGATGAAAATTTCCATGCGCGTGCTCAAACCTTTCGGTGGCCGCCCGGCTGACGGCCATTGTTTCGCTGCGTAAGGCTTAACAGGGCATCGCGGACGCGGCAACGCCGGGCCCCCGAGGCGTGTTATTAAGTCCGCACGCCGCCGGCGCGGCGCAAGAAAAGCTCAAGGAAAGGCTTATGTCTCCCAGCCTCGAAATTATCGTGCGCGTTGGCGGCTCGGCCCTGGTTTTTACAGCCCTCGTGCTGTGGGAGTGGCTGGCCCCGCGCCGCAAGCTGAGCGTTGGCCGCCGCCCGCGCTGGCCGGGCAATCTAGGCGTCCTGGCTATCGACATTGTGGCGGTGCGGCTATTGGCTCCCGCCGCCCTGGTTGGGGTGGCGCTGATCGCAGGGAGCCGGGGCTGGGGCCTGTTCAACCTGGCCGGCTTGCCGTTGTGGGCGGCGGCGGTGATCGGCATTGTCGCGCTCGATCTCGTCATCTACAGCCAGCATGTCGTGCTCCATCACGTTCCGCTGCTATGGCGGCTGCACCGCATGCACCATGCCGATCTCGACATCGACGTGACCACGGGCGTGCGCTTTCATCCGCTGGAAATTTTGCTATCACTGGCGATCAAAGTGGCGGCGGTGCTGGCGCTCGGCGTACCGGCCGTGGCAGTGCTGATATTCGAAGTGCTGCTTAACGCCACGTCGATGTTCAACCACAGCAATGTGGCGCTGCCGCCGCGAACTCGAGCCGATGGCGCGTTGGATCATTGTAACGCCGCAGATGCACCAAGTGCATCATTCGATCGTGCGGCGGGAGACCAACAGCAATTTTGGATTCAATCTGCCGTGGTGGGACCGGCTATTCGGCACCTATCGCGACCGGCCGGCAGCGGGTGAAGACGGCATGACAGTCGGTCTTGGCGAGTTTCGCGATTTGCAGGAATTACACTTCACGCGTCTATTGACGCAGCCGTTCCGCAACGACGGTCATCACGAAACGTGACCGCCGCGCGGCAATATGGCGTCGAATTTAATGCAAGCCACCGAATATCCATACCAGGAACAAGATCGGCAGCCGAATTCCAAGCAACCAAAGCAACAGGTAGCGTCCCATAACACGACCCCTTTGATAGTTGCGATGCGATGGCAACTTGCGAAATGGGAACAGGTTCCAACAAGTTCCAACTTGCCGGCATTTGCCGCTAAAAGCGGAACGAAAGAATTCACGCGGCGTTATTTTATTGGCCGGAGAGTTCTCGAAGGCGAACTTCGAGTTCCAAAGCCAAACAACGTTGGAGAAATAAAATTATGACTTAGAACCAAAATCAAAATCCCAACCAGAAACCCGGTCAGCAGCAACAGGGCAGCGATCAAAAGCCCGGTCAGCAGCAGCAGGGCGGCGATCACAAGCCGGGTCAGCAACAGCAGGGCGGTCAGAAGCCTGGCCAAGGCGGCCAGCAAGGCGGCCAGCAAGGCGGCCAGCACGGCGGCGGTCAGGGCCAGCAGGGCCAGAACCGCTAATTAAAGCTCCATCGATGAACGGAAAGCCCCGCCGGTTGGCGGGGCTTTTCACTATCGGCGGAAGTGCGGGCAGCCTTTATGGTTGAGCAACGCGCTTAACCGGTAAGGTAAAGTTTTGGTTTCTTTTGAATTTCGCATTTGAAGCGTCTACCCCTGAGGTCATGATTGGGGAGGCACGCATGCGGAAAGTTTCCGGCGCTACGATTGCCATGATCTTGGCGATCGCGCTTTATTTCACTCTGTTCTGGGGTTTCGACGCGCTAAGGGTTTTGACCTCGCCAACTTACGGTCTTGAGGACGTGTGGCGCTCGCAATATGTCTTCGGCATCGGCCGCGTGTTCGGGCTCGACCCGATCGGTCTGATGCGGCTTGCCGCGTTCTTTGGAGCCGTCAAACTCGTGGTCGCCGCCATCTGCGCTATTCACATCGTCGAACGCTTGCGCAGTTTTGCCGGCGGCAAGCCAGTTTCGGAAGCCCTCGAAGGCGCCCTTGTTCTAGTGGTGCTGATCGCCATCGTGTCGGCCGGCCCCGCGGTGTGGTCGCACAATAACGATCTGGTGCGCGAGCAACTGATCCAGCTCGCTTTAGCCGGAATTGCCACCGCGCTTTGCCTGATCGAGCGCAGCAAGCGGCGCGAGGCGGACGAGGCCGAGCCGGTCGCGGTCACGGCGGTAACGCCGCAAGGTGAGGGTGCGTTCACGCCTTGGCGGTCGTAGTGGCGCGTTAGGCGTCCGATTTTAATTAAGGTAGCCCGTCCGTTTGGCGGGCTATTTTTTTTGCGCGAGCTCGGCGATGATTTCGGCCGCCTCCTTGAAGGCGTGATTGGCGGCAGGCACCCCGCAATAGATCGCCTGCTGCATAATGATTTCCTTGATGTCGTCTTGCGAAAATCCGCCCTCGGCAAGAGCCGCCCGCACGTGCAGGCGGAATTCGTCCCACTGGCCGAGCGCGATCATGGTGCCGGTCACCAGGATGCGGCGGGTACGCTCGTCGAAATGCGGCCGCGTCCAGATTTCGCCCCAGGCCGCGCGCGTGATGAAATCCTGGAATTCGGCATTGAACGGCGTCTTCTTCGCATTGGCGCGATCGACCCATTCGTTACCCAGCACCTTGCGGCGCCGGGTCATGCCAGTGGCGTGGCGTTCTTTCTCGTCCATCGCGGTCAACCCTATTTCAGGAAGTTAATTACGGTTTCGGCATAGATCTTCGGCAGTTCGATATTGGCAATATGCGCGGCATCGAGTGCGGCGAGTTTAGCGCCTTTGATCTGCTTGGCGATGGCTTCGCCGGCGGCCGGCGGCGTCGCCGGGTCCTGGCTGCCGACGATCACCAGCGTCGGCGCCGTGATGCGCGGGTTGGATGCGGTGAAATCCATGTCGCGGATCGCCTCGCAGCAGGCGATGTAGCCTTCCGGATTGGTCGACAGAAAAATCTCTTTCATATGGGCGATCGATTGCGGCGCGCGCTCGCGAAAGCCTTTGGTGAACCAGCGTTCCATATTCGGATCGACCAGTTGGGCGAGCCCCTTTTCGCGCACAAATTTGATGCGGTCGTTCCAGGGGCCCTTGTCGGCATAATGGAAGTTGGTGTTCGAGAGGATGAGTTTCTCGAGCCGCTCTGGCGCATTGGCGCCGAGCCATTGCCCGACCATGCCGCCCATCGACAGGCCGCACCAATTGAATTTCTTGATCTTGAGGCCGTCGGCGATCGCCAGCACGTCGCGGCCGAAACGCTCCATGGAATAGGGGCCCTTCGGCACGCCGGATTTGCCATGGCCGCGGCGGTCGTAGCGCACGACCCGGTAATGTTTCGTCCATTCCGCCATCTGGTCGTCCCACATATGGAGGTTGGTGCCGAGCGAATTGGACAGCATCAGCACGGGCGCGGTTTCGTTGCCCGCGACTTCGACATTGATCGGGCAGCCGTCATCGGCGGTGATCGTCGGCATGAATACCTCCCTGGCGCGCGAATTATGGTTCTTGGAATGCAGCCTCCGGACACCCTTAAAGCGCTCCGCGACCGCTGCAAAGCTCTTTTCAGCCGGCCCGCGAGGGCTTAAAGCCCATGGCTACGGTTTTACGAAGGAGATCGTGCCGATGGCGATGGTCATGACGGGCGAAGTCCAACTCGCCGCCAGCCGCGAGGTGGTATACGCCAAGCTCAACGATGCCGAGGTGCTCAAGGCCTGCATCCCGGGCTGCGAAGAGTTGATCAAATCTTCCGACACTGAAATGACGGCGGTCGCGGTCACCAAGATCGGCCCGGTCAAGGCGCGCTTCAAGGGTAAGGTTCATCTGACCGACCTCGATCCGCCCAATGGCTACCGCATATCCGGCGAGGGCGATGGTGGCGTCGCCGGCTTCGCCAAGGGGGGGGCGAGCGTCGCGCTGACCGAGAAGGACGGCGGTACGCTGCTCACCTACAATGTTGAGGCCCAGATTGGCGGCAAGCTTGCCCAACTCGGCCAGCGGCTGGTGAACGGCGCCGCCAAAAAGATCGCCGACGATTTCTTCAAGAATTTCACCGCCATGGTCAGTCCGCCGCCGGCCTAAACGAAAACCGCCCTGCGTGGCAGGGCGGTTAGTGGTCTGGATTTCGCGTCGTAGCTATTACGGGCAGCTGTGGCGATGGCCGTCATAGCCGAGATAAGTGCCTGAGTTCGGGTCGTAAGACTTGAAGCGCGACATGCAGTAACCGACTGCGTCGTCGCCGCCATAACCGGGGCCAGGACCGTAATAGGCCGGTCCGGGGCCATAATAGCCAGGGCCATAGCCGTAAGGCTGCGAGGCGAGCACGCCGCCGAGAATGGCGCCGGCCGCGAAGCCTGCAATGGCCGCGCCGCCCCCACCATGGTGGTGATGCCATCCTTGGGCGTCAGCCGGCGCAATCGCGATTATGCTCGATGCGGCCAGCGCGAGCGCCATGATGCCAGCCATAAGTTTAAAACGCATCTAGATACCCCTTGTATGAGCGAAGTTTCTTCATTGGATCAAGCCGCGCCGGCCGCCATAGTTCCGTGAATTCGCCGTAAGGTGCGTTTGTGCCGCGGTCTTGCCGGCATGGTTGCGGCAAAAGGCCGCCCAATCTCTTTGGTTTGAGAAATTTACGTTTAAGGAAATCCCAAGATACCCGTTGAATCCCTTGACCCGGTAGCGGGTGGAGGTTCAGACTTATTCCAGTTCCAAGGCGTATTCGGCCAAAATTGGCTCGAATTCGTACCTTGGCCGCCAATGTCCAAGCTTGGACCGGGCGAAAAGAGGGCTTTTGGCCCCGAATTTGGGAGGACGCCATGCCGGCTGTATCGATGACGGTCAACGGCAAAGCCGTGACCGGCAATGTCGAGGAACGCACCCTGCTGGTGCAATTCCTGCGCGAGCATTTGCGGCTCACGGGCACGCATGTGGGGTGCGATACCTCGCAATGCGGCGCCTGCGTGGTGCATATCGACGGCATCGCCGGAAAATCCTGCACGCTGCTCGCGCTTCAGTGCGAAGGCATGCACATCACGACGATCGAGGGCTTGGCCGAACCTGGCGGCGCGCTGCATCCGATGCAGGAGGCGTTCCGCGAACACCACGGCCTGCAATGCGGCTACTGCACGCCCGGCATGATCATGGCCGCGCTCGATATCGTGCGCCGCCGCGGCAACGATCTCGACGAACACACCATTCGCGATCAACTCGACGGCAATATTTGCCGTTGCACCGGCTACCACAACATCGTCAAGGCGATCGCGGCCGGCGCCAAGAATATGGCCAAGGGCGGCGGAGCGCGGCAAGCTGCCGAGTAGAATTGCTGCCGAATAGTTTTGCTGCCGAGTAGTTTTGCGATCGTTTAATTTCGAGCGAAGCGTTAAAAAAAATACAAAGGGAGAAGACCGCCATGAGCGCGACCGGGATCGGCGCGGCGGTGCGCCGAAAAGAGGACTTCCGCTTTATTACAGGTCACGGCCAATACACCGACGACGTGGTGCGGCCGGGTGAAACACGTGCCGTGTTCGTGCGCTCGCCGCACGCCCACGCCAAGATCAAAAGCATCGACGTGTCGGCGGCCAAGAAGCTGCCGGGCGTGGTCGACATCCTCACCGGCGCGGATCTCGCCACCGACAAGATCGGCAATCTGATCTGCGGCTGGATGATCCATTCCAAGGACGGCACGCCGATGAAAATGGCGCCGCATCCGGCGCTTGCTTCCGGCAAGGTGAACTGCGTCGGCGACGCGGTCGCCGTGGTGATTGCCGAGACCATGGCGCAAGGCCGCGATGCGGCCGAGAAGGTCAAAGTCGACTACGAAGTGCTCACCGCCGTGGTCGATCCGGCCAAGGCGCAGGCGCAAGGCGCGCCGCAAATTCATCCCGACATCGCCAACAACACGATCTATCAGTGGAGTCTGGGCGACCAGAAAGCCACCGCGTCCGCCTTCGCCGCCGCCAAGCATGTCACCAAGCTCGACATCATCAATAACCGGCTGGTGCCGAATGCGATGGAGCCGCGCGCCGCGCTCGCCGAATATGACGAGGGCGCCGATCATTTGACGCTCTGGAACACGTCGCAAAATCCGCATGTCGCGCGTCTTGTCATCGCCGCCTTCGTCGGCATGGCGCCGGAGCATAAATTGCGCGTGATCGCGCCCGATGTCGGCGGCGGTTTCGGATCGAAGATTTTCATCTATCCGGAAGAGGTCGTTTGCTTGTGGGCCGCGCGCAAAGTCAAGCGGCCGGTGAAATGGACGTCGGATCGCTCGGAGGCATTCCTCACCGACGCGCATGGCCGCGATCACGTCACACACGCCGAATTGGCGCTCGACGCCAATGGCAAGATCCTCGCACTGCGCGCCAAGACCATCGCCAATCTCGGCGCCTATATGTCGACTTTCTCGTCGTCGGTGCCGACTTATCTCTACGCCACGCTGCTGTCGGGCCAATACGACATTCCGTCGATCTATTGCGAGGTCGACGCGGTCTATACCAACACCGCGCCGGTTGACGCCTATCGCGGCGCCGGGCGGCCGGAGGCGACCTTCGTGGTCGAGCGGCTGATGGAAGTATCGGCGCGCCAAATGCAGATCGATCCGGCGGATTTGCGCCGGCGTAACTTCATCAATAAATTTCCGCATCAGACGCCGGTAATCATGGCTTACGACGCTGGCGATTATCTCGCCTCGCTCAAGAAGGCGCTGGAACTGGCCGACGTAAAAGGTTTCCCCAAGCGCCGCCGCGAAGCGGCGCGGCACAACAAACTCCGCGGCCTCGGTTATTCGACTTACATCGAAGCTTGCGGCATCGCGCCTTCGCAAGCCGTCGGCTCGCTCGGCGCCGGCGTCGGATTGTGGGAATCCGCCGAAGTGCGGGTCAATCCGACCGGCTCGGTAGAGGTTCTCACCGGGTCGCATTCGCACGGCCAGGGCCACGAGACGACTTTCGCGCAACTGGTGTCGGAGCGTCTCGGCATTCCAATGGAAAACGTCTCGATCGTGCACGGCGACACCGACAAGGTGCAGTTCGGCATGGGTACCTATGGTTCGCGCTCGGGCGCTGTCGGCATGTCGGCCATCGTCAAGGCGCTCGATAAGATCGAGGCCAAGGCCAAGAAGGTCGCGGCCTATGTGCTGGAAGCCGCCGAAGGCGATATCGAGTTCAAGGACGGCAAGTTCACGGTCGCCGGCACCGACAAGTCGGCGGCCTGGGGCGATGTCGCGCTCAACGCTTATATCGCGCATAAATTCGTCGGCGCCGATCTGGAGCCGGGTCTCAAGGAAACTTCGTTCTACGACCCGACCAATTTCACTTTCCCGGCCGGCTGCCATATTTGCGAAGTCGAGATCGACGCCGACACCGGCAAGACCGAGATCGTCAATTGGACCGCCATCGACGACTTCGGCACCGTGATCAATCCGATGATCGTCGAGGGCCAGGTGCATGGCGGCATCGCACAGGGCGTCGGGCAGGCGCTGTTGGAAGGCGCCATTTACGACAAGGAAGGCCAGCTCGTGACCGGCTCGATGATGGATTACACCATGCCGCGCGCGCATGATTTGCCGTCGTTCCAGGTCGGCCTGACCGAAACGAAATCGCCGTCGAATCCGCTTGGCATCAAGGGCTGCGGCGAGGCCGGCGCCATCGCCGCGCCGGCTGCCGTCATCAATGCCATCACCGACGCCATCGAAACCGAAGACTTGGCCATGCCGGCCACCGCCAATGCCGTGTGGTCGGCTTTGCAGCGCGCCAAACCGCGCCAAGCAGCGTGATGAGCGGCCGTGATAAGAAATCGAATAGGAGAGACCGATGTATAATTTCACTTTTCACCGCCCCGCCACCGTGCGCCAGGCGGCCGGCCTGTTGTCGCGCAATCCGGAGGCCAAGCTGCTCGCCGGCGGTCATTCGCTGATCCCGGTGATGAAGCAGCGGCTGGCCAGCCCGTCGGCGCTGATCGATCTCTCGCAGGTCGAGGGCATGACCGGCGTCGAACAGAAGGGCCGCTCGATCGTGATTGGCGCCATGACGCGTCACGCCGACGTGGCGAATTCGACGGTGTTGCAGCAGGCGCTGCCGGGCCTGGCCGCTGTGCCGGGCTCGATCGGCGATCCGCAGGTGCGCAACCGCGGCACGATCGGCGGCTCCGTCGCCAATAACGATCCCAACGCCGATTATCCGGCGGCGTGCCTGGGGCTGGGCGCCACCATCATCACCAACAAGCGGCGCATCGCGGCGGACGATTTCTTCACCGGCATGTTCTCGACCGCGCTGGAAGACGGCGAGATCATCGTCAAGGTGAGCTTCCCGATCGCCAAGAAGGCGGCTTATGAGAAGTTCAAGCACCCCGCCTCGGGCTTTGCGCTGGTCGGCGTATTCGTGTCGAAGCGCGGCGCCGACATCCGCGTCGCGGTAACCGGCGCCGGCGCCAATGGCGTGTTCCGCGTCAAATCGTTCGAAGAGGCGCTCAAGAAGCGTTTCTCCGCGAAGTCGATCGAGGGCATGACCATTCCGGCGACCGGCATGAATGCCGATATTCATGCGAGCCCGGAATACCGCGCGCATCTTGTCGAGCGTGCTGGCAAAGCGGGCGCTGGCGAAAGCGGTGGCGTAACACCACAACCGAATAATTCGGAACCCGGTCTGCATGTCCGCGTTGGTGAGCGGGATGCAACTGGGGAGTTTCACCGTGTTTCAGATATTTCCGATTTTGGTGATCGTCTCGGTGGCCGCAGCGATGGCGTTTGTGCGCCTTTACGTCTAGCGCAGGCGGTTACGCCTTTTCGCCTTCGAGTTCCGCCAGCAGATCATGCAGATCGAGCGGATGCGTGAACATCTGCAAGGACCCGTCGGAAGTTTTCGGCCACTGGTCCTTGGGCCGATCCCAGTAAAGCTCAACTCCATTGTCGTCCGGGTCGCGTAGATACAGCGCCTCGGACACGCCGTGGTCGGAAGCGCCGTCGAGCGGGATCTTGGCGACGATCAGACGCTTCAATGCGTCGGCCAACAGCTTCCGGCTCGGATAGAGAATGGCGGTATGGTAAAGGCCGGTGGAGCCTTGCGGCGGCGGTGAGCCGCCTCGGCTCTCCCAGGTATTGAGCCCGATATGGTGGTGATAGCCGCCGGCCGAGATGAAGGCCGCGCCGGGCCTGGTGGTGGTGACCGTAAAACCCAGCACGCCGCAATAGAAATCCATCGCCCTTTGCAGGTCGGCGACCTTCAAATGGACGTGGCCGATGCGCACCCCGGCATCGATGGTGGGCAGCTTGGGCGGGGCGGCCTCGGTGGTGGTGGCGCTGGTCATGGCAGCTATCCTTGCCTGAAATTGGGTGGTTTACGGGGCTATCGCTGACTAGATGTAAGCTGTCGCCCTAATCGGTTAAAGTGTCACCGAGGATACCGTCGAATGGCCATAAAACCGCTCCCGGACAGCATCGAAGCCACGCTCGATATGCTGGCCAAAGCCGAATACATCGCCGACCGCTCGCTGGCGACGGTGCTGTATTTGGCGCTGCGCATGGGCCGGCCGCTGTTTCTGGAGGGCGAGGCCGGTGTCGGCAAGACCGAGATCGCCAAGGTGCTCTCGGCGGCGCTAGGCCGTCGCCTGATCCGGCTGCAGTGCTACGAGGGCCTGGATATTTCCTCGGCCGTCTACGAGTGGAATTACGGCGCGCAGATGATCGCCATTCGGCTGGCGGAAGCGGAAGGCGAAAATACTAATTTGGGCGACCGCGAGCGCATCGAGCACGATGTGTTCTCCGAACGATTTCCTGATCAAGCGTCCGCTGTTGCAGGCGCTCGAGCCCAGCGCCGACGGCCCGCCGGTTTTGCTGATCGACGAGATCGACCGCACGGATGAAGCCTTCGAGGCGTTTCTTCTGGAAGTGCTGGCGGATTTTCAGGTCACGATTCCCGAACTCGGCACCGTCAAGGCGGCGCAGCCGCCCATCGTGCTGGTCACGTCAAACCGGACGCGCGAAGTGCACGATGCGCTCAAGCGGCGTTGCCTCTATCACTGGGTCGGCTATCCCAATGCCGAACGCGAGTTGAAGATCCTGCGCGCCAAAGTGCCGGGCGCATCCAAGAAATTGTCCGAGCAGGTGGTCGCTTTCGTGCAGGCGCTGCGCAAGGAAGATTTGTTCAAGTCGCCGGGCGTCGCCGAGACGCTGGACTGGGCTGGCGCTTTGACCGAACTCGATGTGGTTGCGCTCGATCCGGCGACGGTGTCGGACACGCTCGGCGCGCTGTTGAAATACCAGGACGACATTGCCCGGCTCGACGGCACCAAGGTCAAGGCGCTGCTCGACGAGGTGAAGTCGGAGCTAAGGGCGGCGGAGTGAAAGTCATGGCCGAAAATCCGGGCCGTCTCGCCGAAAATATTCTTTATTTCGCCCGCGCGCTGCGTGCCGCTGGCATGCCGGTAGGTCCGGGCAGCGTGCTCGATGCGCTCGAGGCCGTGCAGGTGGCGCGGGTGGGGAACAAAGACGATTTTTATTGGACGCTGCATGCCGTGTTCGTGAAGCGGCGCGAGCATTCGATCCTGTTCGATCATGCCTTCGGCATTTTTTTCCGCCGCCGCGGTTACATCGAAAAGCTAATGGCATCGATGCTTTCCGAGACGGTGCCGCAAGCGGGAAAGCCGCCGCCGCCCGGCGCGCAACGCATCCAGGAGGCGCTGTTTTCGGGCGTCAACCAGCGCAAACCTGACCAGGACGAGGTCGAAATTGACGCTTCTCTGACCACGTCCGACCAAGAGGTCTTGCAGAAGAAGGACTTCGCCCAGATGACTTCTGCGGAGGTCGCGGCCGCAAAAGCGGCGATTTCGCGGCTGACACTGCCGCTCGATCTGGTGCGCACGCGCCGGATGAAACCTTCCCGCCGCGGCCGTATCATCGATGTGCGCCGCACTTTACGCGCCAGCATGAAGGCGGGCGGCGCGGTGATCGACCTCAAATATCTCGGCCCTCGCGTCAAGGAACCGCCGATCGTGGCGCTCCTGGATATTTCCGGCTCCATGAGCCAATACACGCGGCTGTTCCTGCATTTTCTGCACTCCATCACGGATGCGCGTAAACGCGTCACGACCTTCCTGTTCGGCACGCGGCTCACCAATGTGACGCGCGCCATCCGCCAGCGCGATCCCGACGAGGCGCTCGCCGCCTGCAGCCTCAATGTGGCCGATTGGTCGGGCGGCACGCGCATCGCCACGTCGTTGCACGACTTCAACAAGCATTGGGCGCGCCGCGTGCTCGGCCAAGGCGCGATTGTGCTGCTCATCACCGACGGGCTTGAGCGCGACGGCGATGACACGCTATCCTTCGAGATGGACCGGCTGCACCGCTCGTGCCGCCGGCTTATCTGGCTCAACCCGCTTCTGCGTTTCGAGGGTTTCGAGGCGCGCGCCAAGGGCGTGCGGGCCATGCTGCCGCATGTTGACGAACTGCGGTCGATCCACAATCTAGAGTCCATGAGCGACCTGGTGCGCGCGCTTTCTGGCGCGCCTGCCATAGTCCACAATATGGGCTACGACCCGAAACAAATTCTGCGGCACGTTGCCTGACGGAGGAAGCCATGCTTTCACGCGACGAAGACATTCTCAAAGCGGCCGAGGACTGGCGCAACGCCGGGCGCGGCGTGGCGCTCGCCACCGTGGTCGAAACCTGGGGCTCGGCGCCGCGGCCGGTCGGCTCCAATCTGGTGATCGACAATGACGGCAATTTTCTCGGTTCGGTCTCCGGCGGCTGCGTCGAGGGCGCGGTGGTGACCGAAGCCATCGACGTGATCGAAAGCGGCAAGCCGAAAATGCTGGAATTTGGCGTCGCCGACGAGCAGGCCTGGCATGTCGGGCTGTCCTGCGGCGGTACTATTCGCGTCTATGTCGAGAAAGTGGGCTAGCGCGTGAAACTCGACATCCTCCATGCGCTCAATGCCGAACGCGCCGCGCGGCGCGCGGTCGCTGTTGTCACCGACGTCGAATCCGGTGCGCAACGGTTGGTGAAAGCGTCCGACGTGGCCAAGGACCCGCTCAAGGATTTGCTGGAAAAGCATATGCGCATGGCCAAAAGCGGCATGGAGGAAACATCGCAGGGCCGCGTGTTTCTCACCGTGCATGTGCCGTCGCCGCAGCTTGTGATTACCGGCGCGGTGCATATCAGCCAGACGCTGGCGCCGGTCGGGCAGTTGCTGGGTTACGACGTCACCATCGTCGATCCGCGCACGGCATTCGCCTCGTTCGAACGTTTTCCCGACGTGAAGGTGATTGCCGAGTGGCCGGATGTCGCGCTGCCGCCGCTCAATGTCGATCACTACACGGCCTTCGTCGCGCTCACGCATGATCCCAAAATCGACGACCCGGCGCTGCTGCATGCGCTGTCGCGCGATTGTTTCTACATTGGCGCGCTCGGCTCCAAGAAGACGCATGCCAAGCGCGTCGAGCGGCTCAAGGCCGCCGGCGTCAGCGATGCGGCCGTCGCGCGCATCCATGCGCCGATTGGTTTGCCGATCGGCGCGGTGTCGCCGGCCGAAATCGCCATCGCCATCATGGGCCAGATCACCGAACGTTTGCGCAAGAGGCCCGAGCAGGCGGAGGCGGCATGAAGTCGTTTGTCATTCCGGGGCGCGCAGTAGGCGCGAACCCGGAATCCAGAAACGAATTCGGTGCAGTCATCTGGATTCCGGGTCCGCTCGCTGCGCGAACGTCCCGGAATGCCGGGAGCGCACCATGAAGTTCGGCCCGGTCGCCCCAGTTGATGCGCTTGGCGCCACGGCGGTGCATTCGATCCGCCAGGGCGACCTCGTGCTCAAAAAGGGCACGCTGATCGGGTCCAAGGAAGTGGCCGCGCTCAGTGCCGCCGGCGTCAAGGAAATCGTGGTGGCCAGGCTCGAGCCCGGCGATGTGTCGGAAGACGAAGCTGCCGCCGGCATCGCCGCCGCAGTCGCGGGCTCTGGCGTGCGCATCGACCGCGCCTTTACCGGCCGCTGCAATCTGTTTGCGCAAACCGCCGGCGTGCTGGTGGTCGACAAAGGCGGCATCGACCGTCTCAACCGCATCGACGAAGCGGTCACGCTGGCGACCTTGCCGGCTTTCAAGCCGGTGGTGGAGGGCGAGATGATCGCCACCGTCAAGATCATTCCGTTCGCGGTCGCGGCCAGCGCGCGCGATGCGGCGTTAGCCGAGGCCGCCAAGGCCAAGCCGGTGGTTCGGATTGCGCCCTATAAGGTGCGCAAACTGGGCGTCGTTTCGACCTTGCTGCCGGGCCTTTCGCCAAAAGTCGTCGAAAAAACCCTCAAGATAACGGCGGCCCGCATCGCGCCGGCCGGTGCCACCATCGTGGCCGAGCGCCGGGTGCCGCATGAACAGCAAGCTCTCACTCGTGCCATCGAGGACGTGCTCAAGGCCGGCGCTGAACTGGTGATCGTGTTTGGCGCTTCGGCCATTGCGGACCGGCGCGACGTCATACCGATGGCGATCGAAGCGGTCGGCGGCAAGATCGAACATTTCGGCATGCCGGTCGATCCCGGCAATCTGATCCTGATCGGCAAACTGGGCGAGGCTTCGGTGCTGGGCGCGCCCGGTTGCGCGCGCTCGCCCAAGGAGAACGGTTTCGATTGGGTGTTGATGCGTTTGCTCGCGGGACTTCCCGTGAGCCGCGCAGACATCACCGGCATGGGCGTCGGTGGGTTGCTCATGGAAATCGTGACGCGGCCGCAGCCGCGCTCCGAACCGGCGCCGGAAAAGGGCCGCAACATCGCGGCGATCGTGCTGGCGGCCGGGCAATCGACGCGCATGGGCGCAGTCAACAAAATGCTGGCCGAGATCGGCGGCAAGCCACTGGTGCGCATCGCCGCCGAACAGGCGCTGGCATCGCGCGCCAAGCCGGTGATTGTGGTCACCGGCCATGAGCGCGAGCGCGTCGAGGCGGCGCTTGCCGGGCTGCCGCTGCGTTTCGTGCATAATCCGCAATATGCCGATGGGCTCGGCACCTCACTCAAGGCCGGCATCGCCGCCGTGCCGGAGGATGCCGATGGCGCGGTGGTGTGTCTCGGCGATATGCCGCAGGTCGATCACCAATTGATCGATAAGTTGATCGCCGGGTTCGATCCTGAGCGCGGCGGCTTGGTGGTGGTGCCCAGCATCAATGGCCGGCGCGGCAATCCGGTGGTGTGGTCGCGGCGATTCTTTAACGATCTGATGTCGATCAATGGCGACATCGGCGCCCGCCACCTGATCGGCAGCTATGCCGAGGCGGTCGTCGAAGTCCCGGTCGCCGGCGAGGCGGCGCTGACCGATGTCGATACCCCTGAGTCTCTCTCCGCCGTCAAGGCCGAAATCGAACGCGCCTGAGATTCGAATCGTTGCCCGGCAACCGCGACTCACCGCTTAGCTAGCGGCCAGGGTCGGGTAAGGACGATGATCGATATTTATACCCCCGTGATGCGCGCGCTCGTGGTTGGCAGCCTGCTGCTCGCCACCGCGATGCTGATGGTGGTGACGCTCAATACGGCACGCGCGGCCGGCGCCTTGGCGATCGGCTCCTGCGGGGCGTTTGGCGAGGCCTATGATTTCGGTACGCTCGATGAGGCCCGCCAGAGCGCCCTGTCGAAATGCCAGGGCGATGCCTGCCGGGTGGTGACCGTCGCCAAGCACGGCTGCGCGGCCTTCGCGGTCGATTTCACCAATCCCTGCGGCGCGCATGGCTGGGGCAAAGGGCCCCGCCTAGGCCGCAGCCAGAACGCCGCTTTAGAGGCCTGTTACAAGGACGGCGGCAAGGAATGCGTGATCCGCACGTTCTTTTGTGACGCCAAAGGCTGAAACGCCGCCGCCGGCGGGTCTTATCCGATTGAGTTCATTGAATTACTTTCGAAGGCGCGCCCGTCTGGCGGCTCACCTTGCGCTGCATGGCCATTGCCGGTACAAATGACTGACCAGTCAGTCAGTATCATGGCACCACGCAAATCCATCGCCACCGAGAAACAGCGCTCTCGTAAAGGTGCTAGCGCGCCGCGTATGGTTGCCGGCGCGCGGGCGCCGCTTGCCGCCAAATCGCAATTCACGAAAGCAATTGCCACGAAGCCGCAATCCGAGCCGGTGGGGCGCAAGGCGCGCAGCGCCGCGCGCCGCGATGCCATCCTTGCCGCTGCGTTGGAAGAATTCTCCGCCCGCGGTTTCGAGGCGACCCGGCTCGACGATGTCGCCAAGCGCGCCAATGTCGCCAAGGGCACCATCTATCTTTATTTCCGCGACAAGGAGGCGCTTTTTCAGGAACTCATCCGAACCATGCTCACGCCCTTCGTGGGCACCATCGAGGCGATGGGGGCGGCCGACCTGCCGATCGCCGTGCTGGCCGAGCGCATCGTCGATATGTTCGTGCGCGAGATCTACGAAACGCGCCGCAAGGATGTCATTCGCCTGATGATTTCGGAAGGGCGGCGCTTTCCCAAGCTCGCCGAATTCTATTACCGCGAAGTGCTGTCGCGCATCGTCGCCGCCATGCGGGCGATCCTGAGCCGCGCCGCCGCGCGCGGCGAGGTGCCCCAGGGGCTGGTTGATTTTCCCCAGATCATCGCGGCGCCGGGCCTGGTGGCGATCATCTGGAACGGGCTGTTCGAGCGCTTCGAGCCGCTCGACGTGCGCGCGATGATGAAGACCCAAATGGACCTGTTGTTTGGTCCCCGGAGAGCGGCATGAGAATGAAACTTGCAGGCTTTGCGGCATTGACCATCGCGGCGCTCGCGCTTTCCGCCTGCGGCAATAGCAAACCGCCAGTGTTGCAGGGCTGGGTCGAAGCCGAACTCGTGTTCGTATCGCCCGACGAGCAGGGCCGCGTCGAAAGCTTGAAAGTGCGCGAAGGCGACCATGTCGACAAAGGCGCGCTGCTGTTTACGGTCGATGACGATCTCCAGCAAGCCGACCTGTCGGTGAAAAAGGCCGCCGTCACCAATGCGCAGCAAGCCTATGACCGCGCGCAGGAATTGCTCAAAACCGCGGCCGGCACGCAGAAAACCTTCGAGGACGCGGAAGCGGCGTTGCGCCAGTCCAAGGCCAATCTGGTCGCGTCGCAAACGCGGCTGGCACGCCGCGTCGTTGCCAGCCCGGCCGACGGCACCATTCAGCAAGTCTATTACCGGCCCGGCGAAACCGTACCGGCAGGACGCCCGGTGGTGGCGCTGTTGCCGCCCGGCAATCTCAAGATTCGTTTTTTTGCGGCCGAGGGTGAACTGCCCGGCCTTAAATATGGCGACACCGTTACCGTGACCTGCGACGGCTGCGACAAGGGCCTAACGGCGAAAGTCAGCTTCATCGCGCGCAGCGCGGAATATACCCCGCCGGTGATCTACAGCCTGGATGAACGCGCCAAGCTGGTGTTTCTGATCGAAGCGCGGCCCGAGCATCCGGAAAAATTCCGCGTCGGCCAGCCGGTCAGCGTCACGTTGCCGAAAGCGCCGGCGTCATGAACGCGCAACGCGCGAACGCGATGAACGCGCCAAGCGCCGGTCAAGACATCGTCATCGATGTGCATGGCCTGACCAAGAAATTCGACGGCCACGTGGTGGTGAGCGACCTCTCCATGCAGGTCAAGCGCGGCACCATCTACGGCTTCCTGGGGCCCAATGGCTCGGGCAAGACCACCACCATCCGCATGCTGTGCGGATTGCTGACGCCCGACGAGGGCACCGGCACGTGTCTCGGTTTCGACATCCTGACGCAGACCGACAAGATCAAGCTCCAGATCGGCTACATGACGCAGCGTTTCAGCCTGTATCAGGACCTCTCGGTGCGCGAAAATCTGGAATTCATCGCGCGCATCTACGGCATCGAGAAACCGCGCGCGGCGGCGCGCGCCGCGATCGAGCGGCTTGGCCTTACAGGCCGCGAGGAGCAACTCGCCGGCGATCTGTCGGGCGGCTGGAAGCAGCGCCTGGCGCTCGGCGCCTGCACGCTGCCAAGCCCGCAATTGCTGCTGCTCGACGAGCCGACCGCCGGCGTCGATCCCAAGGCGCGGCGCGAATTCTGGAACGAGATTCACGCGCTCGCCGCCAACGGGCTCACCGTGCTGGTTACCACCCATTACATGGACGAGGCCGAGCGCTGCAACGAGATAGCCTATATCTCCTACGGCAAATTGCTGGTGCATGGCACGGTCGAGCAAGTGATCGCGGCCTCGCATCTGACCACTTATGCCGTGAGCGCCAGCCACGGCGAGGGCTTGAGCAAGCTCTCTGACGAACTCACCGGCAAAGCCGGCGTCGACATGGTGGCGCAGTTCGGCACCAGCCTGCATATATCAGGGCGCGACGCGCGCGCGCTCGATACGGCCATCGCGCCGTATCGCAAGCGCAAGGAATTGACCTGGAAACCCGCCGAGCCCTCGCTCGAGGACGTGTTCATCGACCTGATGAACAAGTCGAAGGACAATTTCCAATGACGCATATGCTTCCCGAAGCCCCGGCGCGCCGCATCGCCGGCAACGATTTCGGGCGCAAGACCTGGGCGGTCCTGGTGAAGGAATTCATCCAGCTCAAGCGCGACCGTGTGTCGTTCGCCATGATCATCATGATCCCGCTGATCCAACTCATGCTGTTTGGCTACGCCATCAATACCAATCCGCGCCATTTGCCGACCGCCGTGCTGCTGCAGGAGAACAGCGATCTTGGCCGCTCGATCCTGGCGGCGCTGGAAAACACCAAATATTTTACGGTAACCCAACTGCCGCACACCGAAGCCGAGGTCGATGAATTGCTGGCGTCAGGCAAGGTACTGTTCGCAGTAGAAATTCCGGCGAATTTCGAACGCGCGGTACGCCGTGGCGATCGACCGGCGATGCTGGTCGCGGCCGACGGCACCGATCCGGTGGCGTCCGGCACCGCGCTTTCCGCGCTCGGCCAGGTGCTGCAACTGGCGCTCAGCCACGACCGCGACATACCCGAGAGCGCCACCATGCCGTTCGAAATTCGCACCCACGCGCGCTACAATCCTGCCGGCTTAACCCAGCTCAATATCGTGCCTGGGCTGGTTGGCACGATCTTGACCATGACCATGTTGATCTTCACGGCGCTGTCGGTGACGCGTGAGATCGAACGCGGCACCATGGAGACCTTGTTGTCCATGCCGATTTCGCCGATCGAAATCATGCTCGGCAAGATCATTCCCTATGTCTTTGTTGGCTTTGTGCAGGCCTTCTTGATTATCAGCATCGGCGTTTTGTTGTTCGGTGTACCGATTGTCGGCAGCCTCTTGATGCTGGCGGCCTTGAGCACGTTGTTTATCGCCACGAATTTGTCGATTGGCTATACGTTCTCGACCATCGCGCAGAACCAGTTGCAGGCGATGCAGATGTCGCTGATGTTCTTTTTGCCGAATATTCTGTTGTCGGGCTTCATGTTTCCCTTTGCCGGCATGCCCGTCTGGGCGCAATGGATTGGCGATGCGCTGCCGCTCACGCATTATCTGCGCATCGTGCGCGCGATCATGCTCAAAGGCTCGTCGGTGTACGACTTGCAGAATGATACGCTGGCATTGTTCGTGCTGATGCTGATCGCGATGACCATCGCGGTCACGCGATTCAGGCGTACGCTGGATTAGCGCATGATCCCGAAAAGTGGGAACCGGTTTTCGGCAATGATCATGCGCACAAAAAGGGCTACATTTTCTGCATTAAGCCGAGCCGCACATAGGGACTGGAGACGCCGTCGGAATCGCGCGCCCAGCCGCCAGCAACGGACCATTGCGAATTATCGGTTTTCAGTCCGGTGAGATGGAAGCCGAGGCGATAATGCCGGTATCCGTCGGAACCGAAATAGGCGGTTTCCGGCCCCAAATAGAACTGGTCGTCGAATACATGCCAGCCGAACGCCACGCGTGCCGATTGATTGGTAGCGATCGACGAAAGCGATCCATCCATGGTGGCCATGGTGTGCGCGGTCGGCTCGTACCAGATATCGAAGCCTATGCGCAGGCCGAAGTCGTGGCCGCGCAGGCTGTTGGAGGGATCGTCCGGCCAGAGCCGATGCTGTTCGATGTCGGGACCGAAGAAAAACTTGAACTCGGCATCGCCGCGCTTGATCCGAAACCCCGGCATGATCTGGATCGTTTCTTCCGCCCCGATCACCTGCGCGCCGCCGAGGCTTGCGGCGTTGTAACGGTAGAGCCCGCCTGACGCGACGAGCTTCAAGAGGAAGCCGTCTTGTTCGAAGCCGCCGGGTGCCAGGAGCACGCCGCCATAAAGGAAAGCGCCATTGCGCCAGATATCGCGGCCGGAAAACAGGATGGTGCGCGTTTCATCGTCGCCGCCGGCGAAAGCGGGGCGGTCTGAAACGCAAAACCAGCAAACGGCAATGGCCGCGGCAGCGACGACCGCCGCGCTAACGCGACGCGCGCAACTCATCGAGGCCCCCGAGCCTCAGCGATGCCCGGCAGAGACACACCGGAATACCATTACAACTTAGGCGAGACGTGTAGTTGTGTCCAATGCAATCGGGAAAACCCGCAATAGTTGTAATAACTTACGTTGCATCCCAAGATATGCGATCCCTGCCATGCGCACAGGCCTGGGGCGAGAATTTGCGGGCCCGGTCCATGGTGGTACTGACACGGGCAGGGGCTATATTCCGATTCTAAGCCGCCTGAATTTTCCGGGAAATGCCGACAAGATGACAATGACCAGGCCCGCTACTGGCGCGTCCGACGACGCGGCCCGCCGCCGCTCCATCGCCTTCCTCAACTGGGCGCATGCGATCGACCATTTCGTGCTGCTGATCTATCCGACGGTCGTGATCGGGCTCGAGGTCGTCTATCACTTGCCTTACAGCGAATTGATCGCGCTCTCGAGCACGGCGTTCCTGGCCTTCGGCATTTTCTCGCTGCCGGCCGGCTGGCTCGCCGACCGCTGGAGCCGCCGCAATATGATGGCGGCGTTTTTCCTCGGCTGCGGCGTTTCGCTGACCGCCGTCGGGCTTGCGCCTAACCTGATGATGCTCGGTATTGCCATGTTCGCGCTCGGCATATTCGCGGCGATCTATCATCCGGTCGGCATGGCGATGCTGATCGAGGCCTCGGGCGCCAAGGGACGCACGCTGGCCTTCAACGGCGTGTGCGGCAATCTCGGCGTTTCGCTTGCGGCCGGCATCAGCGGCGCGCTGGCCTATTGGGTGAGCTGGCGCGCGGCCTTCTTTGCGCCGGCGCTGGTCTCGTTCGTGACCGGCTTCGTCTATCTCCGGCTCACGCCCGAGGATCTGCGCCTCGCCAAGTCGCGCGTCTCTAAGCCCGCCGTGGCGCTCACGCCAAAGCTTGCCTTCATGCTGTTTGGCCTGTTCATCGTGATCGCGCTCAGCGCGGGGCTTACTTTCAACGTCTTGACCATCGCCTTGCCGAAGATCGTCGACGAGCGGCTCTCGCAGGATCTGCCACTGGTCATGGTGGGTGGCATCGCGACCTTGGTGCTGGTATGCGGCGCACTGGCGCAGCTTTCGGTCGGCCGGCTGGTCGAATGGGTTCCACCGCATATTATTTTCGCAGCGGTGACGGGCTTGGGCTTTCTCGGCAATCTGTGGGCGGCCTATGCCAATGGCGTGACGCTACTGGTGGCGCTGGCCGTGGCAATTGCCGCGATTTATGGACAGGTCACGGTCAACGACATGATCATGGCGCGCTATACGGCCGATGCCTGGCGCGGCCGCGTTTACGCCGTGCGCTATTTCCTGCTGTTCATCAGCGCGGGCGCCGCCATCGGCATGATTGCGCTGCTGCACAAGACCGGCGGCTTCGCGCTGGTACTCGCCGTCAATGCGATGATCGCGCTGCTGTTGTTTCTCACGACGCTAGGCCTTGTTGCCCTGATCATCAGCATCGAAGGCAAGCACGCCGCGGCCCAGACGCAGCCGGCGGAGTAGCCAACCGTTAACGGAAGCTGGATTCCATTGTCATACAAATGACACAACTGCGCGCTATGTAAGCGTCAAGTTGGCGAACGGGAATTAAGTACCGAACGTCACGCGGCCACGATGAGAATTCAAGGCGACGGCGGATGTACCCGCGCCTTCTCATTTGTGGTCGTTTTCATTTTTAGCGGGGCGAATTTAGCGCCGCTCACGCCGCAAACCTAAATTGCTCAAGCGACAGCGTCGTCGCGTTGCCGAATGTCGCCCATTCGGCGATGGCTTCGCCGATCGCGGCCGAATGCTTGAAGCCGTGGCCCGAACAGGGCGACGCGACCATAACGCGGGACGCCTCGGGCAGGGTATCGATGATGAACCGCGCGTCGCCGGTGCAGGTGTAGAGGCACACCGCCGACTTGGCCGCCCGGCTGCTGACGCCGCGCAGAAACGGGGCGATGTATTCGTCGTAGGTCGCCCGCGTTTCCGCCTCCGACACCGTGCGCTCGACGGCGTCGGCTGTGGTCTGCGTGTCGTATTGTTCAGTCGCGATCTTGACCGCCGGCTCGCCGTCGCCGATCCATGGAAAACCATAGATCGATTGACGGCGCGGCAGTTGCCAATAAAAAACCGGAAATGCCTCGGGCCGATACATTGCGGTCGTGGCAATGTCCTCGAGCGCGAACCAATAGAGCACCTGCCGGCGAACCGTGAACACCGCCGCCTGTTGCGGCAGAAGATGCGGCAGCCAGGGACCGGCGGCGACAACCAACCTGTCGGCATGGTATTCGCCCCGGTCGGTGACGATCTCGACATAACTTGAGTGCTGAGCAAATGAGCGCATTGTCTCGCCGGTCTGGATCTCGCCGCCGATGGGCTTTCGCCAATTTCAATTGAAGTTCGACGCAGCGTTCGGGATACAAGTAGCCGCCTTCCGGTTCGAAATAGGCGCGGTCGTTCGCGGCGATGTTGAACGCGGAAAACCGGCTTCGAATGTCCGCCTCCGACAATACAGAATAGGCGACATTGTTCACCCTCGCGGCGTCGATAGTGGCGTCGAGAAAGGCCGGCTTGCCGTGCGCGCTGGCGCGCGGGCCATCGCCGGAAATCACCAGCAGCCCATTTTGTACCAGCAGCGACTGGCCGCTTTGCTTTTCAAGATCGCGCCAAATTTCATGCGAGCGCCGCGCGAAAGCGGTGTATTCGGCGCCCTCGCCGCTGGCCAGCCGCGTAATGCGCGTGTCGCCGTGGGTCGAACCATAGACATGCGGCGGTGCGTATTTGTCGATGCCGAGTACGCGCTCGCCGCGTTTGGCAAGCTGGTAGAGGCTGGCCGCGCCCATGGCGCCGAGGCCGACAACGACGGTGTGGAATTTTTCAGGCATAGAATTCAGATCGTAGGGCGGAGAGAGCGGTGGCGGGGCATTCTAACGCAAAGAGGCCGCCCGAAGGCGGCCTCTCGCGTTTATCACGGATTGCGCAGGCGAAGGACTAGAAGTCCATCCCGCCGCCGCCCATACCGCCCATTCCGCCCGGCATGCCGCCGCCGGCAGCACCCTTCTTGGCCGGAATTTCGGCAACCATGGCTTCGGTGGTGATCAGCAGCCCGGCAACCGATGCCGCGCCCTGGATCGCCGAACGCACAACCTTGGCCGGATCGATCACGCCCTTGCTGACGAGATTTCCATACTCGCCGGCCTGCGCGTCGTAGCCCCAGTTGTACTGATCCTTTTCGAGGATCTTGCCGACGATCACCGAGCCGTCTTCGCCGGCATTGGTGGCGATCTGACGAGCCGGAGCCTGGATCGCCTTGCGGACGATATCGACGCCGACCTTCTGGTCGTCATTGGCAACCTTGACCTTCTTGAGGGCTTCGGTGGCGCGCAACAGCGCGACGCCGCCGCCCGGCAGAATGCCTTCCTCAACCGCGGCGCGGGTGGCATGCATCGCGTCGTCGACGCGATCCTTGCGCTCCTTCACCTCGATCTCGGTGGCGCCGCCGACGCGGATCACCGCAACGCCGCCCGCGAGCTTGGCGAGACGCTCTTGCAGCTTCTCTTTGTCGTAGTCCGAGGTGGTTTCCTCGATCTGCGCCTTGATCTGCGCCACGCGCGCTTCGATGTCGGCCTTCTTGCCGGCGCCGTTGACGATCGTGGTGTTTTCCTTGTCGATCATCACCTTTTTGGTGCGGCCCAGCATCTGCGATGGTGACGTTTTCGAGCTTGATGCCGAGATCTTCCGAGATCGCCTGGCCGCCGGTCAGGACAGCGATGTCCTGCAGCATGGCCTTGCGGCGATCGCCGAAGCCCGGCGCCTTGACGGCAGCAACCTTGAGGCCGCCGCGCAGCTTGTTGACGACCAGGGTCGCAAGCGCTTCGCCTTCGACGTCCTCAGCCACGATCAAGAGCGGCTTGCCGGACTGAACCACCGCTTCGAGAAGCGGGAGGAGTTCCTGCAGACCGGAGAGCTTCTTCTCGTAGATCAGGATGTAGGGGTCTTCCATCTCAACGCGCATCTTGTCGGCGTTGGTGATGAAGTAGGGCGAGATGTAGCCGCGATCGAACTGCATGCCCTCGACGATGTCGAGTTCGGTCTCGAGGCTTTTCGCTTCTTCAACCGTGATCACGCCTTCATTGCCGACCTTCTGCATGGCCTTCGCCAGGAAGTCGCCGATTTCGCGATCGCCGTTGGCGGAGATGGTGCCAACCTGGGCGATCTCTTCGTTCGACGTGACTTTCTTGGAGTTGGCCTTGAGATGCTCGACGACGGCTTCGACCGCGAGGTCGATACCGCGCTTGAGGTCCATCGGGTTCATGCCGGCGGCAACCGACTTGCAGCCTTCACGAACGATGGCCGCGGCGAGAACCGTCGCGGTGGTGGTGCCGTCGCCGGCCTGATCGGAGGTCCGGGACGCTACTTCGCGCACCATCTGTGCGCCCATGTTTTCGAACTTGTCTTCGAGCTCGATTTCCTTGGCGACCGTGACACCGTCCTTGGTGATGCGCGGCGCGCCGAACGACTTGTCGAGCACGACGTTGCGGCCCTTGGGGCCGAGCGTGACCTTCACCGCATTGGCGAGGATGTCGACGCCGTGCAACATACGGTCGCGCGCGTCGACGGAGAATTTGACGTCTTTAGCAGCCATTGTTCAGGTTCCTTGGGTTGATTTCAGTAAAGCGATTAGGCGGCTTTGCGCTTGGCGGCGGCGCCGCCTTCGATCACGCCCATGATGTCGCTTTCCTTCATGATCAGGAGATCCTGACCATCGATTTTCACTTCGGTGCCCGACCATTTGCCGAACAGCACGGTGTCGCCGACCTTGAGATCGATCGGGATCAATTTGCCGGCTTCGTCGCGGCCACCGGGGCCGACGGCGACGATCTCGCCCTGGCTCGGCTTTTCCTTGGCGGTGTCCGGGATAATGATGCCACCGGCAGTCTTTTCCTCGGCGTCGATGCGCTTGACGACAACGCGATCGTGAAGCGGGCGGAACTTCATGGCAGTCCTCCAAAATTATTGAACGGTTTTGTTTGTCAGGCTTCCGGCTCGTCCCGTGTGGGCCTTCGCCAGCGCCTGCACCGCAGGTGGTGGCGGAGATTTGACCCGCAAGGGGCATCCGGCGATTTTTTAGCACTCAACTGGGCTGAGTGCCAACAATTCCTGCAAGTGCTTGGCTTTACATGGTTAACCGCGATGCGGGAACTTAGGGCCGAGGTCACGAATTGTTTCGTCGCAGCGGGCTTTGGGCGCGCCGCCAGGGCTGTTTGGGTTTGTTAGCAGGTGCGAAAGCTTGCTGCTAAAGCCTTGTTTTTAAACAGTTTGTTTACCTTTTCGGCTTGCAATGGCTAGTGCCGGAAATGGAAGCTTGTGTCCCGACTCGAATGGAGGGCGCGATGGTTTCGGTCTCTGAGGACTTCCGTAAACAGGTCGACGGTTTTGGCCTGACTACCGCACACATCCTGTACCGGCGTCCCGATCATCAATGGCTGCTGCAGTCTTACGTCTGGCAGGCCTACGATCTTTTCCCGAAATTTCCCGAGTTGCAGAAGTTTTTGGATTTCTGGCAGGAGAAGCTGGAAGGGCCGCTGCATTCCGTGCAGGTCGCGCACTGCAAGCTGATCAAGCCGGCCGAGCTGCGGGCGGTCAACGGCGAGTTTCGGCTGCATTAGGCAATGCCCGTCAGGCGAATGAGGGTGTAGCTCATCAGGCCGAGCACGATAAGCGACGCCGTCACCGCCGCCGTGACGCTCAGGCCAGTGTGTGCGAGCGACCCGGACATCGACGCCCAGTCCCAGCGCCCCCATGGCGACCGTCGTCAACACGGCGGCGGTCTGTGTGATCCCGGGCTGGATGGTGGGCGGGATCAGACCGAACGAGCGCGTGGCTAGAACCACCAAAAACCCGACGATGAACCACGGCACCAGTTCGTGAACGGCGGGCCACCGCCGGTTGGGCTGGTCTTTGAGCTGGTTTTGGGTGGGCCGCAGTCCGACCGCCAACAACGAGAAGCCCAGCACCACCGGCCCCAGCATCAATACGCGTACCAGTTTGATGACGGTGCCCACCTGGTTGCTCAAGGCGCCTATCGGCAAAGTCGCGGCCAGCACTTGCGGCACGGCGTAAACGGTAAGACCGGCCAGCACGCCGTATTGCGTCAGCGACAGATGCAAAATGGGAACGAGCAGTGGCAGACCGAGCACCACCAAAACGCCGAGGACGGCGGTGAACGAGATCGACGAGGCTATGTCATCGCCGTCGGCGCCGATCACCGGCGCGATCGCGGCAATCGCGGAGTTGCCGCAAATCGAATTGCCGCAGGCGATGAGTATCGACATGCGCTGTGGCAGGCCGAAGGCGCGGCAAATCATGTAGCTGGCGCCGATGGCCACGCAGACGATCCCGGCAATTCCGGCAATAAGGATCGGACCGAGCGCCAGAATGGTCCCGACACTGACCGATGCGCCGAGCATGACGATGGCGATTTCGAGAACGAATTTGGCGCTGAAGTGGATGCCCGGCTGCCAGCGTTGTCCAGGTGTCCATATTGCGCGGATGGCGACGCCGAGCAAAATCGCGAGGACGAGGGCTTCGAGATAAGGCTGGCCGGCGAAGTGAACCTCGACAACTTGCAGCAGTATCGCGGCGATCGTGATCGCGGCGCAGAGGGCGATGCCCGGCAGCAGACGTGTGGCGCGACCGATCAATTTGCGGCTCGTGTAGGTGGAATTCATCTCAATCATGCGATGGCGGGGCAGGCGGGGCAATCCCGCTGACATTAGAATAGAATCCATCAATAAAAGTCATGGGCCTCTATGCGCGAAACCGGGTGGCGTCTGGCGGCGCCGCAGCCTATCTGTGCTGGCCCTGGCATTACCGCCGCCAACCCCTTGGCTCCCTCCCATGCGACAGTCGCTTCCCCGTTACGGACTGATGCTCGGCAATTTCGCTACCGGGCTTTGCATTCTGGCGCCGGCCGGCATGCTGCCGATCCTCGCCGACGGCGTCGGCGTCGGTATTCGCGAAGCCGGGCTGCTGGTGACCTATGGCGCGGTGATCCTGTGTTTCGGTTCGCCCATCGTCGCCTGGCTGACCACGCGCATCGACCGGCGCACGCTACTGGTCGGCTCGCTCGGTTTCATGGTAATCGGGCAGGCGGCATCCGCCATGGCGCCAAACTACGCCACCATCTTGGTGCTGCGGCTGGCGATGCTCGCGGGCGCCGCGGTGTTTACGCCACAGGCGGCCGGCACCATCGCGCTGCTGGTGCCGGAAAAACAACGCTCCGGCGCGATCGCCTTTGTGTTTCTGGGCTGGTCCTTGGCGGTTGCCGGCGGATTGCCGCTGATTACTTTCGTTTCGGCTTACGTCGGCTGGCGCGGCGCCTTCGCGGCGGCGTCGCTGGCGGCTTTGGTGCCCGCCATCTTGCTGATCTTCGCATTGCCACGAGAGTTGCGCGGGCCGCCGCTGTCGCTGCACAGTTTCAACGTACTGGCGCATAGCCGCAAAATCATCTTGCTGCTGCTGATCACCATTCTGCCGATCTCCGGCCAACTCATCGTCTTTGTCTATCTGGCGCCGTTGCTGCAAAAATTGACCGGCGCCAGCCATGAGGTCATCGGCTCGATGTTCGCGTTGTTCGGCGTCGCCGCCTTTGTCGGCAACGTGATTGCGACCAATATTGTCGGCAGGCTCGGCGGCTTCGCGACCTCGGGAATATTTCTGACCTGTACGCTGATCGGCCTTTTGTTGTGGTCGTTCGGCATCGGCTATTTGCCGGTCATGGCGGCGGGCATTGCCTTCATGGGGCTGGGCTTTGCAGCCACCAATTCGATGCAGCAAGCGCGGCTGGTGCAGGCCGGCGCCCGATCTGGCGAGCGCGTCGGTGGCGCTCAACACGTCGGGCGTCTATGTCGGCCAGGCGATTGGATCGGGTGTCGGCGGCATCATGTTCGGGCTTGGCTGGCTGCCCGGCATCGGCTTTGTCGGCGCGGCTTTTGTGCTGGCCGGCATTGCGGTATGGAGCATGACGCGCGAGCGTGCCGGTGTGGCGCAAGCGTCATAATCGTGCTCCATAAACGGCGTAGCTGCCGGGGCCAATTCAAGACGACAAGAAAGACGACAGGTAGGTGTCATGGCCCGCATTCGTTTCGATTTTGGCGATCTCACGCTTGAGGCCGACCTGCTCGACACGCCGACCGCCAAGGCGGTCGCCGCCGCGCTGCCGATTTCGTCATCGGTGCTCACCTGGGGCGAGGAAGTCTATTTCGACGTGCCGTTGCAGGTGGCGCGCGAGCCCGATGCGCGCGCCGTGATCGTGCCGGGGGAGATTGCGTTCTGGCCGCAAGGTCCGGCGATTGCCATCGGCTTTGGCCGCACGCCGATCTCGAATGGCAACGAAACGCGGCTTGCTAGCCCGTGCAACGTGTTTGCCAAAGCGGTGGGTAGCGTAAAGGTGCTCGCAAAAGTGAAAACCGGCGCTAAAGTCAAGGTGACGGCGCTCGCTTAAGAATTTTAATGTAGGGAATTGTTATGGCCAGCGACGACAAAAAGACCAAGCCCGCGCCTAAAGCCGACGCGGTGGCACCGAAAAAAGACGCGGCGCCTGCGAAAGACAAAATCGCCGATGCGGTCAAGCCTGAAAGCGGTAAGCCTGAAAGCGGCAAGCCTGATGCCGGTAAAGCCGAGAGCAGCGAACCTGCCGCCGCGCCCAAAAGCTACAGCCGCGGCGAGGGCCAGAAGCCGGTGTCGCAGGCCTATAAGGATAATTGGAACGCGATTTTCGGCAAAAAAGCCAAAAAGAAAAAGAAGCGCTAGCCTTATCATTTTCGCGCTTGATGGCGCACCATCGATAGCGTGAGGTCCCACGCGTTTCGAATATTGACGATCAGCAGAGTCAACAGCGCTCCAGCGAGCACGATTAGCGCATAGTCATGTTCCGCCACGGCCATCGCCGCGGCCACTAGCAAAGCGACGTAACAGATGAGCGGCAGCAGCCCGTAGGCCAGGTGATCCTCCAGGTTTTGCGTCCAATCGTGGCGCAGGAGCTCGATGGTGGTGACCAGCGAAACCGTGCCGCCAACCAAGGCGCAGGCCCCGACCAGCGCCGCAAACATCACCGGTTTGTGCGCGGGAAACAGGCCGACGGCGGCGATGAAGAATACGGCGGTGAAATGCACCACCACGGGACTGAAAAAAGCGCGCGTCGCGCGCGCCCGCTTTTGGGTCAGAAACCCTGCGCCGAGCGATATCGCCACGAATAAAAGAGCGACCAAGGTTGCGCCGGCGGTGCCAACCAGCACAAAGAATTCATGCCAGCGATCGAGTTCGCCCATGGCGTCTCAACCGCGTCCGACAAACGGCATGGTGTTGGCCATCACCGTCATGAACAGAACGTTCGTGTCGAGCGGCAGGCTGGCCATATACACGACCGCGTTGCCGACATGGTCGGCTTCCATGCGCGGTTCGATCTTCTTTGTGAGGTCGGCTTGCAGCACGCCGTCGCCCGCCACCATGCGGTCGGTAAGCGGCGTCGCGGCATTGCCGATGTCGATCTGGCCGCAGCAGATGTCGTATTTGCGCGCTGTCGAACGACGTGCATTTGGTGAGCCCGGTGACGGCGTGCTTGGTCGAGGTATAGGCCACCGAATAGGGCCGTGGCGTATGCGCCGAGATCGAACCGTTATTGACGATGCGGCCGCCGCGCGGGTTCTGATCCTTCATGATCTTGATGGCTTCCTGCGTGCACAGGAACATGCCGGTCAGATTGGTAGCGACGACATTCTGCCAGGTCTCGAACGGGAGATCCTCGAGCGGCACCGCCGGCGCGCCGATGCCGGCATTATTGAACAACAGATCGAGCCGGCCGAAGGTGGATTTCACCGTGGCAAACAGCGCCTGGATGGATTCGCGCTTCGACACGTCGGTCGGCACGGCCAGCGCCTGGGCGCCGACGGCGTTGATTTCGCCCGCGACCTTGTCGAGCATTTCCTTGCGCCTGCCGGCCAGCACCAGACTGTAGCCGGCTTTGGCCAGTGCAATGGCGACGGCGCGTCCCACGCCGGTGCCGGCTCCCGTTACAAGCGCGATTTTGGCGGATGTAGCCATCGTTCTCTCCCCATGTGTTTCTAGGGAGAGGCCATATCACAAAACCGGGCGGGAGCCACGAGGGGCGAGACGTATCAACCCGCCTTGGCGGCGGGCACGTCGATGAGCTTGAACGGCTCGTTCGATTGCAGCCGGGCAGTGATTTCGGCGGCGGGGACCGCCTTGCCGAAACGATAGCCCTGCATGCAATGCACGCCGGCCGCGCGCAGGAATAATTGCTGGTCGGCGGTCTCGACGCCTTCCGCGGTCACCTTCATGCCGAGACCGCGGCCGAGGCTCACGACCGCGTGCACGATGGCCGCGGCGTCGGCGGCTTTTTCGATGGAGAGCACGAAGCTGCGGTCGATCTTGAGCTTGTCGAACGGGAAAACGGCGCAGATAAAGCAGGCTGGAATAGCCGGTGCCGAAATCGTCGAGCGCCAGCCGCACGCCGAGCGCCTTGAGCCGCAGCATGGCGGCTTCCGCCGTTTCGACATTGCCAAGCAGCACGCTTTCGGTGAGTTCGAGTTCAAGCCGGGCCGGATCGAATTTGGTTTCGGCCAAAGTGCGCTCGACCACTTCGACGAAATCGGTGCGGCGGAATTGCAGGGGCGAGACGTTGACTGCGACATCGATGCCCGGCCAAGCCAGGCCATCGAGGCAGGCGCGGCGCAACACCCAGGCGCCCAGTTCGACGATCAGGCCGGAATGCTCGGCGGCGGCGATGAATTCGACCGGCGAAATTTCGCCGCGCGTGGGATGGGTCCAGCGGCAGAGCGCTTCGACGCCGACCACGGCTTCGCCACTCTTGTTGACGATCGGCTGGTAGAACACCTTGAGGCGGTCGTTCTCGATCGCCTCGCGCAGATCGCCTTCGAGGAGTTTGCGGTTCGACAGATCGGCGTCCATCGCCGCGTCATAGATGCAGGCGCGGTTGCGGCCTTCGTTCTTGGCGCGGTAGAGCGCCATGTCGGCGTAACGCAGGATGTCGGCGCCGCCGGCGCAATTGGCGCCGATGACGGCGATGCCGATCGAGGCGCCGATCACGATGTTCTGGCCGCCGATGGAGTAGGGCGCGCAAATCGCGGCGATCATGCGTTGCGCCAGCGCCATCATCTTGTTGCTGTCGTCGCCGATCGAAGAGATCACCGCGAATTCGTCGCCGCCAAGCCGCGCCACCAGATCGCCGCCGCGCAGCGCGCGCGACAGCCGCAGCGTTACATTGCGGATCAATTCGTCGCCGACCGGATGGCCGAGCGTGTCGTTGACGTCCTTGAAATGGTCGAGGTCGATATAGAAGACGGCGGCGGGCGCGGTGCCGCCACGTACTTCGTCGATCACGGCTTCCAGCCGCTCGCCGAAGAAAATACGGTTAGGCAAACCGCACAGGGGGTCATGCATGGCCAAATGCCGCAGCCGCGACTCGCCGGCGGCAATCGCCACCGCGGTGCGGCGCATGTAGCGCAACACGAAAGCCGCCAACAGCGCAAAGCCGGCCAACGCCACCGCGATGAACGGCACCACGCTGTGCACGATTTCGGCGCCGGGCTGGTTCGGCGTCCAGGCAAAGCGCGCGATCTTGGTGCCGTTGAGGCTGATTAGATCATAGGTGAAGTCAGTGGCCGGCACCGGGCCGTCGGCAATCCGGCGCAGATTGATGAGCCGCAATTGATTGGAGATTCCGGCGAGCGCGTCGCCGTCGATGAATCGCACCGACATCACGATCGGCGCGTCAATGTCGAATTCGGGTGCGATGCCATCGACTGGCCCGACCGCGACCGCGGCAATGACCGCGGGCCGACCCAGCAACTGGCAAATAATGGCGGCTTGCGGGTGTGCGCCGTCGATCGTCAAGCTATCTGGATTGACGCGCACCGCGTTCGCCAGGCTTGGATCTCGCCCGCGCATAAAAGCGAGCATCGAGGTCATTTCCGGCCGCGCCGAGCGCAACCAGCCCGGATCGGCGGTCTGGTGGCCGGCGAGCGAATAGATCGGCTGATCTTTGGCATCGACGATGAATACGAAATCGTGCTGGTAGAAAGTTTCCAGCCACGAGCCGATGCGCTGCTGCGCCCAGGCGCCATCGAATTTGACGCGAATATTATCGATCGCGGCTTGCGAGGTGGCGACACTTTCGGTCTCACGCAACACGCGCGCACCGAAATCGTTGAGCGCATTCGAGAACAGTTGCGTCTCGTGCTCGATGGCGACTTCATCGGCGCGTTGCGCCGAGGACAGCACGGCCACGACAATGCAAACGATCGCGACGGCGACGATGACGCCGATCGGGACGACGACGCTCAGGCGCGCGCGATCCCAACTGGTGTATTGGCGCTCGTCGGTGGCGCGCGGACGGTCCACAGCCGGCAAAATGATCCCCTAAAGCGGCATTCCCATTGGTCTTTTCGGGGTCGACGCTAGGGCGCAAAGCTTGCTTTTCGCTTTCAATTTACCCTTGCACTGCGGGGCATTTGATGGGAGCGGGCAAATCGCGCGGCGGTGTTAACCGGAGGTAAAGGCCTAATTGGCGGGCCCGCCAGGCGCCGGTGGGGCGGTTTGCCCCGATTAAAAGCGCTTTTAGACCGGGCTGCGGTAGGGCGGGCGCGGAATGGCGATATGGGCGGCGCGCAACGCTGCCGACCAGCGCTCGCGCAGGTCCTGGAAATAGGGCTCGCCCGGCTCGATACGGTAGTTGACCTCGGAGGTGCAGGTATCGCGCCTAACCACCAATATATCGATCGGCAGCCCCACCCCGAGGTTGGAACGCATGGTGGAATCCATCGAAATCAACCCGATTTTCAGCCCATCGTAGAGGTCAGTATCGAAGCTGATGGCGCGGTCGAGGACCGGTTTGCCGTATTTGTGCTCGCCGATCTGCAAATAGGGGGTGTCGGTGGTGCATTCGATGAAGTTGCCGGCGGAATAGATCATAAACAGCCGTAATCGGCCGCCTTTGATCTGGCCGCCGAACAGGAAGGCGACGTCGTGGTCGACCTCGGCCGCCTCCAGCGCCATGCCTTCGGCGTTCTGGATGTTGCGGATGGTGCGGCCGATGCGCTGCGCGGCCTGGAACATGGTGGGCGCGTTGAGCAGGGTCTCGCGCTCGCCGGTTTCCGGGTTATCGACGCCTTCGGTCAGCGTCGAGCGCACGGTCTGGCTCAAGGACAGATTGCCGGAGGAGGCGAGCGCCATAATGCGTTCGCCTGGCTCGCTGTAGATGTGCAGTTTCCGGAAGGTCGAAACATTATCGAGGCCGGCATTGGTGCGGGTGTCGGCGATCATCACCAGCCCGTCACGCACTAGAATTCCGCAACAATATGTCATGTGGTCCGACTGTTTCTTCTGTTTAGGTTTCGGTTTTTTGACTGCCGACCCGGCCGCAAGGTTATTACTAGGACGGGTCATCGCGGGCAATGTCCAGGCACCATGTTAGGTCTGCGCCTGCTGGCGGGCTTGCTCGACATGAACCGCCACTTTCAAGGTTTCGCCGCTGCCGCCATAGCGGGTGCCGCGCACCGGCGAGGCGCCCAGATAATCCAGCCCGGCAGCGACCCGGACATGGGCATCGGTGGCGGAAATGCCGTTGGTCGGGTCGAAGCCGACCCAGCCGAGGTCTTCCACAAAGGCCTCCACCCAGGCATGGCCGGCTTCCTGCGCGGTCACGCCGTCGGCCCGGAAGAAATGCCCGCCAATATAGCGCGCCGGAATTCCGAGACGCCGCGCCGCCGCGATAAAGATATGGGTGAGGTCCTGGCAGACGCCACGCCGCAGTTTGAAGGCTTCCGCCGCGGTGGTCGCGGGTTGGGTCGGGCTCGGTGTCGAAAGTGATCTCGCGGTTGAGGCTTTTCATCAGCTCGTGCAGCAGCGCCAGCTGGGTGATGTCCTTGCCCAATTCCGAGCGCGTGGTCTCGGCAAAGTCGATAATCGCGGGATCGGCCAAAGTGAGATCGGTTTCGCGCAAGAACAGCGCCGGCGGAAATCGTTCGATGGCGCCTTTGACCACGCCGTGGTTGTCCTGGGTCTCGACTTCGCCATCGACCGTGACCGATAATTTGTCGAATGGGCCCTCGGCGGTGAACGAGTGCGTGATATTGCCGAACGCATCCTCGTGCTGATGCAGCATGCAATCGTCCGACAGGTCGATGCGCCAGCTAACCACGTATTGGCCGTCGTGATTGCGCGGCGTGAGGCGCAATAGCTGCGTCACGCCGGTCGGTGGCGTGTCGTAGTGATAGGTGGTCGCGTGAGAAATCCGAATTCGCATGGCACGCTGGGTAAAGCTGGTGTGGCCGGCTGCGTTCTAGCATAGGCGCAGCCCAAAGGGCTTATGGGTCGGGATCGCGCTCATACCAGGAATTGCTCGGTAATGGCGCCGCCCAGGTCGTTGGTTTCGGTGATGAATTCGCTGATGAATTCATGCAAGCCGCGCTGGAAAATGCCTTCCATGCGGCTGTTTTGCAGGCGTGTCCGGATACCACGGGCCTGGCGCTGGGCCGCGCCCTGACGGCCGTAGGAGCCGGCGATCTGGTCGAGATTGCGCACGATCGCCTCGTAGCAGGAGGCGAGCGAGCGCGGCAATTCGTCCTTGAGGATCAGCAGATCGGCGACCAGCCAGGGCTTGAGGCTGTCGCGGTAGACCCAGTGATAGGCGGTCAGCGCCGAAACCGAGCGCAGGATCGCCGCCCATTGGAAATAATCGAGCGGGCCGCCAACGCGCTCATCGTCGGGTAGCAGCAGATGATATTTCACGTCGAGAATACGCGCGGTGTTGTCGGCACGCTCGATATAGACGCCGAGCCGCGAGAACCAGTAGGCGTCATTGCGCAGCATGGTGCGGTAGGCCGAGCCGTCGTAGCGCAGCGAGGATTCCTGCACCCAGCGCAGGAAACGCGAAAATTCCTCGCGTGATGTCGGGCCGTTGCCGTA
This sequence comes from uncultured Alphaproteobacteria bacterium, assembly GCA_963807665.1. GTDB lineage: Bacteria > Pseudomonadota > Alphaproteobacteria > Rhizobiales > Xanthobacteraceae > Pseudolabrys. Next base: position 38,111 of record CAWEDE010000064.1, read on the forward strand.
GCGTTGCAGTTCGAGCCAGGTGCCGTTGATCGAGTCCCACATTTCCATGGTGAGCGCGGTGCGAACCGCGCGCGCGTTGCTGCGCGCCATCTCGAAGCATGAGCGGATCGAGGACGAATTGGCGGTCGAGAAGGCCAGAAAGTCAGTGACGTTCTCTTCGTTGGCCTCGTCGTAGAGTTTGAAAAAGGCGGCCGAGCAGCCGGCGGTGGCGACCGCCGATTCCCATTCATTGCTGGTGCCGACATAAGCGAGCGGCAGCGACGACAGGCGCTGCGTGGCATCGAGAATGCGTGCGAGATATTCCGCGCGTTCGACGTAGCGCGACAGCCAGAACAGATTATCGGCGGTGCGGGAGAGCATTAGCGTATCATCCGTCCAACACCCAGGTGTCTTTGGTGCCGCCGCCCTGGCTCGAATTGACCACCAGCGATCCGGCTTTTAACGCGACGCGCGTGAGCCCGCCCGGCACGATGCGCACCTTGTCGCGCCCGGAAAGCACAAAGGGCCGCAAATCGACATGGCGCGGCGCAACACCGGCGTCGATGCAGGTCGGGCAGGTGGACAAAGCCAGCGTCGGCTGCGCGATGAAGTTTTTCGGCGCGGTCTTGAGCTTGGCGCGGAACTGCTCGATGGCAATCTTGCTCGCGGTCGGGCCGATCAGCATGCCGTAGCCGCCCGAGCCATGCACTTCCTTGACCACGAGTTCGGGCAAATGATCGAGCACATAGGCAAGGTGCTCTTCTTCGCGGCAACGCCAGGTCGGCACGTTTTTGAGGATCGGTTCTTCGTCGAGATAGAATTTCACGATCTGCGGCATGTAGCTATAGACCGCCTTGTCGTCGGCGATGCCGGTGCCTACCGCGTTTGCCAGCGTGACGTTGCCGGCCTGGTAGGCCGACATCAGTCCGGGCAGGCCGAGGATTGAATCGGGACGGAAGGTGAGCGGATCGATGAAGTCGTCGTCGATGCGCCGGTAAATCACATCGACGCGTTTCAAGCCTTGGGTCGTGCGCATATAGACGATTTCGTTCTTAACGATCAGATCGCGGCCTTCGACCAGTTCGACGCCGAGCTTGTCGGCGAGGAACGAATGCTCGTAATAGGCCGAGTTGAAAACGCCGGGCGTGAGCAAAGCGACATTGGGTTCGCGCACCGCGCTGTGCGGCGCTACCGATTTGAGGGTGGCGAGCAATTCGTCGGGATAATTCTCAACCGGCGCGATGCGATGGCGCGAGAACAATTCCGGGAATAGCCGCATCATGATCTCGCGGTTCTCCAGCATGTAGGACACGCCGGAGGGCGTGCGCGCATTGTCTTCCAGCACGTAGAATGTGTCGGCATCCACCCGCACGATGTCGATGCCGGCGATATGCACATAGATGTCGTGCGGCACGCGCTGGCCGCTCATCTCGGGGCGGAAGGCCGGATTCCGGAATATCAAATCGTCGGGCACGATGCCGGCGCGCAGAATATCGCGTTCGCCATAGATGTCCTTGATGAACATGTTGATGGCTTTGACGCGCTGCTTGAGGCCGGTCTCGAGCAGGCGCCATTCTGGACCGGAAATAATGCGCGGGATGACGTCGAAGGGGATCAGCCGCTCCTGCGCGTCGGCCTCGCCATAGACGGCGAAGGTAATGCCGATGCGGCGGAACAGGAGTTCGGCTTCGCGCCGGCGATAGTCGAGCACATCGGCCGGCACCTCTTCGAGCCAGCGCGACAGCTCGCCATAGGCCGGGCGCACGCCGCCATCGTGGCCTCTCATTTCGTCGAAGGCGGTGGTCATCGCGGATCCCCAGCAGACGGCACGAAAGCGCTAATCCCGAAAAACCTAATGGCGTTCCCCCAAGGGGACAGGCATCCCCGGTCAGTGATGTGCAAGCTTTAGGCCAAGAAAAACCTAGGATAATTGCGCATTTAGGGCAAAAGCGGCCTGGTACGGGCCTCGATTGCTGCCTAAATTTTAAGCGAGATTTGCTGCGGATATAAGGCCGGTCTGGAGAGTTGGTTCCGCCGTAACTTGAGTGGCTGGCGGGGCCACGCTAGGTGTTCGGACAGGCTTTCCCAAAGGATATTGCAATGGCCGGCTGCGTCGTCCGAGATCGTTAGCGCGGCGGTGCTTGTGATCGGCGACGAGATCCTTTCGGGCCGGACCAAAGACAAGAATATCGGCTATATCGCCGACTATCTCACCGCCATCGGCATCGATTTGAAGGAGGTCCGCGTCGTCTCCGACGACGAGGGCGATATCGTGGCCGCGCTCAATGCGCTGCGGGAACGCTACACTTATGTTTTCACCACCGGCGGCATCGGGCCGACGCATGACGACATCACGGCGGAATCCGTGGCCAAGGCGTTCGGCGTCAAGATCGACCATCATCCGGTCGCGGTGCAGATCTTCAAAGAACGCATGGCCAAAATCGGCGGCGAGTTGAACGAGGCGCGCTTGCGCATGGCGCGAATTCCCGACGGCGCCGAACTGGTCGCCAATAAAGTGTCGGGCGCGCCCGGTTTCTGGATCGGCAATGTGATCGTGATGGCGGGCGTGCCGTCGATCATGCAGGCGATGCTCGACGAGGTGGCGCCCAAACTCAAAACCGGCACAAAGCTCCTGTCGGAAACCATCCGCGCCGACTGCCAAGGAAGGCGATGTCGGCACCGAGCTCGGCGCCATCGCCAAGGCGCATCCCGATGCCATCATCGGCAGTTATCCGTTCTTCGACGAGAAGCTCGGGCCCAATACCAATATCGTCGTGCGCTCGCGCGACGCCGGCAAGCTGGCGCAGGCCAAGATGGCGGTCGAGGGCATGCTCAAGACCATCAAAGCGCAATTGGCCGGCGCTGCGAATAAGTAGGCTCCTAAACGCGGGGGAATACACGAATGCCAGAACCGACGCCGAAGGCGCGCCACGCCCGGAAAAAATCTTTCCGGTATCGTGGGATCAGTTCCACCGCGATACGCGCGCGCTGACCTGGCGCTTGCATGAAGCCGGGCCGTTCGACGCCATCGTCTGCATCACGCGCGGCGGGCTGGTGCCGGCGGCGATCGTGGCGCGCGAACTCAATGTGCGCATCATCGAGACCATCTGCATCGCCAGCTATCACGACTACAAGAACCAGGGCGAGATCAAGGTGATGAAGGGCGTCGGCCCCGAAGTCACCTCGATGCGCGCGCAAGGGCAAGGGCGTGCTGATCGTCGACGATCTGGTCGATACCGGCAAGACCGCGCGCATGGTGCGTGAGATTTTGCCGGCGGCGCATTTCGCCACGGTCTATGCCAAGCCGATGGGGCGCCCGCTGGTCGATACCTTCATCACCGAAGTGTCGCAGGATACCTGGATTTATTTTCCGTGGGATACCGCGCTCGCTTTCGCGCCGCCGATCCGCGAGGGCGGCGACTGAACAAAAGCGCCGGCGACAAAATAAAAAAATCAGGGAGGATACGATGTTCACTAGGCGACGCAATGTTCGCACGGCGCGGCGGCGTCCATTGGGCGGCCGGCCAACGCGCGGGTTTCGCGCAAGGCACCTATCCCGATCATCCGATCCGCATTCTGGTCGGCTATGCCGCCGGCGGCGGCGTCGATATCGTGGCGCGGCTTTTGGCCGAGCCGATGCGCGCCGAACTCGGCCAGACCGTGATCGTGGAAAATCGCACTGGCGCCAGCGCCATGATCGCCTCGAATGCGGTCGCAAAGGCCGCGCCCGATGGCTACACTTTGCTGGCGGCTGCGTCGGGCGAAGTCGCGATCAACCAGCATCTGTTCAAGGACAAGATGTCCTATGACGCCAGCCGCGAACTCACGCCGCTGGCGCTGATTGGCATCGTGCCTTGCGTGGTCGTGGTGGCGGAAGGCACGCCCGTGCACAATCCCAAGGAGCTGATCGCCTACGCCAAGGCCAATGCCGGCAAGCTGACGTTCTCGTCGTCGGGTGTCGGCAATCCGCAGCAACTGGCCGGCGAACTCATGAACAGCATGGCCGGCCTCAAGGTGCTGCACGTGCCTTATCGCGGCTCGGCGCCGGCGGTGACCGATGTGGCGACCGGCGCGGTCACCATGAGCTTTTCGAGTTTGGCAGCGGCGCTGCCGCTGATCAAAGCCGGCAAGTTGCGCGCGGTCGCGGTCACCTCCAAGGAGCGCATGCCGCAATTGCCCGACGTGGCGCCGCTCTCGGAAGGCTCGCCCGGCCTCGCCGGCTACGAATTGCTCAACTGGTTCGGAATGTTCATCACTGCCGGCACGCCGCCGGCGATTGTCGAGCGGCTCAACGGCATCATCAACAAGGCGCTCAAGGATCCGGTGCTCGCCGAAAAGCTGATGGTGCAGGGCATCGTGCCCAAACCGATGACGCCGGCGGTGTTCAAGGCCTTCGTCGATTCCGAGACCGCCAAGTTCGGCAAAATCGTACAGGCGGCCAATATCAAGGTGGTCGAGTAAATTCTTAATTAGTGTAATATGGCGGCATACCCGGAATACGCAACGACCTGAAAAGCCCTTGCCCCAGCCTGAGGTTCGAAGGCTTTTCCTGCACGATCGACCAGCCGAAAAGGTTTGCGAGAATACCCAGAGCCTGCAGGTGTTGCATTCCAGCGAAATTTGCGTGCTGGGCAAGTTCACCGAGATGACCCCGGCACTCTCGCAGCTGATAGCGCGGCGTAGCGCCAGATAAGGGAAAGTGAGCGGCCGGGAAAATACCGGCCGCTCTTTTCTTTAGTGTCCGCCGCCCGTGCCCGTGCGCGATGCCTCGAACAGGAACCAGTTCCGCTTCTCGGCCGCGTCGATGAAATTTTCCAGGATCGAGGCGGTGGCGACGTCGTCATGCTTGTCGGCCACTTCATGCGCCGCGCGCATCGCCTTGATCACGGTCTTGTTGTCGGCCATCAGCTCGCGCAGCATGTCGCGCGGGCTGACGAAATCCTTGTCATTGTCCTTGATGGTCTGAAGCCTGGCGATTTCGCCGATGGAATGGACGGTGCGGGCGCCCAGCTTGCGCACCCGCTCCGCCAGATCGTCGATGGTGGCGAAAATCTCGGTCGCCTGATCGTCGAACAGCAAATGATAGTCGCGGAAATGCGGCCCCGAGACATGCCAGTGGAAATTCTTGGTCTTGGTGTAGAGGGCATAGGAATCCGCCACCAGCCCGTTCAGCGCCTCGGCGATTTCCGGCACGGCATTGCCGGAAAGATCGGTGGGGGTTTCCAGCCGGGTGCGGCTTTTGGGGCGGTCTTTGCGATGCTCTTGGCCATGGGGAATCTCGATCGGTTAGAAAATTATAAACTAGAATGATTCTCTGCGCCAGGGCAATTGCGTGCAGCGCGGTTCACAGTTTTGCCACGGAAGAGGCTTTGCAAGTTGGAGATGGAATGCTCAAGAAATTTGCCCTCCGGCCTTTTTCACGGCGCTGCCGCTGGCGGGCTGCGCCATCGCGTCGGCGCCGTGGCGGCCGGCGGCCCGATTATTATGACGGCTATTATGACGGCTATTACGGTCCCTTCGTTGATGGCTATTGGGGCGGCGACGGCGCTTCTGGTACCAGGACGGCGGCCTGCTGGCCCGATGCGGCGGCCATTTCAGCCGCCGGCGGCCAGGCTCGGCAGCTTCAGGCCTTTCACCGGGCTGCCGCCCGCTTTCACGACCCGCGGGATCACTTGCTCGCCGGCCAGGAAATCCGGCTTGCCCAGCGGCACGCCCTTGTGGCGCAGGATGCCGTAGCCCGTGGTGATGTGGAAATAGACGTTGGGCAGCACCCAGTTGTTGAGATAGTCCGCGCCGCTGAAGTGGAATTCCGCGTGTGGGGAATTTGAGATGGATGTGGCGGTCTTCGGCGCCGACAAAAGCCTTGGCGTCCAGCTCGCGGATGAAGGCGATGGTCTTGCGCAGCCGGGCGCGCAGTTCGTCGAAATTGGTTTCGTTGTCCTCATATTTGGGGATCTCGACCTGGGCGAGGCGGGCGGCGCCGCCCTTGGCCATGTCGGTGGCGATCTGAGACCTGCTTGGTCAGCGGCAGCATGTCGGCGATAGAGCCGTGCTTCCAGATAGGTAGAGGGGTCGATGCCCTTTTCCTTGAGGAAAGTTTCGGCCTTGGTGAGGAAGCCGGAATAGCTGCCCAGCATGTGGGCCAGCGGCGGCACGCAGGCGTCATAAATCGAATAAGCCAATATGGTTCTCCCTTGGATATTGTATAGCGGGCGCACCATGGGCGGGACCTGCGCCGTGGTTCAACCCCGTTGCGGGCAGGGGCGTTCCCGCGCAAGCCTTGAGAACGGCCCTCGATCCCGTATGAGGCGGCATGAGCGATGCACCGCAATCGCCCCCTGAGACCCCGCCCGACCGGCTTTCCACCGACCCGGCCAGCCCCTTCCACGACGCCGCCCTGCTGGAGCGGGGCATCGGCATCCGTTTCAACGGCGTGGAGCGCAACAATGTCGAGGAATATTGCGTCAGCGAGGGCTGGGTGCGGCTGGCGGTGGGCAAGACGGTGGACCGCCACGGCAAGGCGATGACGGTGAAGTATAAAGGCAAGGTCGAGCCTTATTTCAAAGATCCGGAACCGCCGCCGGCGTGACGCTGCGTGTTATAAATGGTCTTCAGCAAAGGAAACATCCCATGGCCGATAACAATTATCTCGCGGTTTTCCTGGGCAATATGAAAAATCCCCGCGCCCAGGCCTTTTTCGCCCTGCCGGAAGACCAGCGCAAAGCCAAGGAGCGCGAAGGCATCGCCGCCTGGCATGGCTGGATGGAAAAGCACAAGGACGTGATGGTTAAACATGGCGGGCCGCTGGGCAAGACCAAGAAGATCGGCCCGGACGGGATTGAAGACATCAGCAATGAGATGGGCGGCTTTGTCGTGGTGCGCGCGCCTTCGCATGAAGCCGCCGCCAAGCTGTTCGAGAACCATCCGCATTTTTCGGTGTTTCCGGGCGAGCGGGTGGAAGTGATGCAGATCATGCCGTCCGGGAAATGCGAAGATCGCTCATTCCGGTGCTTTCCCGGGTCCTGACGTTATTGGCGCTTGTTTTCGCCGGGCGGTTCCCACAACAGCCAGGCGGCCGGCGGCCCATGCCGCTGATGTGGCGCAGATGTTTTTCGCTGCCCGTCTCGACGATGACGGACGCTATTCCCGCCCTGACGTTGGCGATCGCCCGCTTGCCTGGCGACGCCAAGCTCTATTACCAGCGCGGCTACAGCCTGATGGCGTACGGGGCGATTTGGCGCGGGCGGACGGCGATTTCGCCCGGGCGCTGCAGCTGGACGCGGCCATGGCCGATGCCCATGCCGGAAAGGCGCGGCTGTCCTATCGACAAGGCGACTAGCGCCACGGCGGGGCGCGAAGCTGCCCTGGGTGACGAGCCACGCGCCCCGGACAATGAAGAAGGCTGGACGGTTGCCGCGATGACCCCGCCAACCAGATGAACGATTATGCCCAAGGGCTCAGTGCTGCCGACAAAGCCCTGGCGCTGGCAGCCGATGACGCCGCCGTCCGCTTTGAACGGGGGCCTATGCCCTGAACGGTCTTAACGATTTGCCGAAGCGGAGCAGCAATCGGATTCGATCCTGGCGCGTGATAGCCGCAACGCGGACGCCAGGG
>CAWEDE010000065.1:0-3850 GCA_963807665.1 uncultured Alphaproteobacteria bacterium
CGCCGTTAGCTCTTTGATGTATGGCCTTATCGAGCTGCATCGCAAGCTTGCGGGCGAGATGATCCAAACTAAAAAGAGCGCCGCCCGCGCGATGGAGGTCCGTTTTAACCCGAGATAGGCTTATGTCGGCAGCCGGGCAGACTTCGCGGCCGTAAACTACGAAAATGCCGCATAGGGGAATTGCAGGTTGGCCATGCGACCTCATCCCGTTTGGCTTAAGAATTTCGACCCGCCGATATGTCCGGCCTGTCGGAAACCGATGGCGTTTGTTCGGGCGGAGGCAGAGGAGCCGTGGGTAAGGCGGCGAAAGTTTAAATGCCCGATTTGCCGGCGCGTTGAAACAGGCCTTCTTCAATACGGGCCGATTTTCAAGACTCGCTGAGTTCCATAGCTTTGGGGTGCACCGTTTTAATTTACCGATCTGGTCTGTTTAGACCGGACGCGCCGGGACTAAGCGGTCAATATGAGACATCATCGGTAGCGGGGCTTTCCCAGGCGTGCCGATGGCTGAGAGTTAGGTACTCCCGCCTGTCCATAAGGCCGAGTACATGAAACCGTTCAAAACCGCAGGATCAAATTGCTCTAAATGCGGGCTGCCCACCGTTTGGCACAGCCTGCAAATAGTTGCGGACCAGCCGATTAACGTTTTCCGCTGCGTGAAATGCGACGTCCTCACCGCGGCGGCGGCTTCGACTGTTGAAAGCTTCAACCTTTAGGGCAGTGGAGTGCGTCATGCCAGAATATCGATTTTACACGATGAAGCCCGACGGCATCGCAGCCGTAGCGGCGCCGATCGAATATGACCTCCCCGACGACGCCGCCGCATTGGGGGAGGCAAAAAAGCTTTTAGACGGCCATAACATTGAGGTTTGGCAAGGAACGCGGAAGGTACGAGTCCTTGACCACAAAGACTGACGACTACAGAGCGAGAGTAGCCTTCAGCGCATTGTGAAGTTTGCGCTATTGCCCGCGGTTATCCCTGTTGTGCACAAGTAAAAAGCGCAAAGCGCTTGATTTCGCGCTGCCACAGCGCTTAGCTCGATGACTGCGGACCATGATACCGCCGCAGACTTCGAGAAGGCCGCCCGTGCCTCGCTATTATTTCCATTTTTCAGACGGGAAGCGCCAATTCACCGATAGTTCGGGGGTTGAATTGAGCGGCATGGCGGCGGCCCGCGCCAATGCCACAAGGCAAGTGCGCGAACTCAAGGTCGCCATGTGCCACCCCAATGTGCAGGACCTTTCGGCCTGGTCGATGACGGTGCTCGACGCAAAAAAGATTCCGGTTTTTAAATTGGGTTTTGACACGCGCCCGCCGCGCGGCCGCGCTTAAAGCGAGCGTCCGATTGCGCTAAGCGCTTGCGACATCGGAGTTTTTTCCTAATGGCGGGCTTGCCAAAATTTCTCGAACAAAGTCCTAGGACTATATTGACAGCGTGACGCTACTCTGCTATGTTTACCCATGCTGCAGAATTGCGTTTCGAGCGAGCAGGGCCGTGGAACGGCCGGGCGCTGCGGGCGTTGTCATCCTGGAGGGAATACAGCAGGAGACACCCAATGCCGCATGTCGAGCAAGGCCATATCGTAGAAACGGCGATCGAAGCGCGCGGTGGCGTTCTTGGTAAACCCGTGCTCTATATGCTGGGATTTGGCACTGTCGGCGCGATCATGCTGTTCGTCGCGGTGTATTTGTATTTCTTCGCAGGCTGATAACTGCGGCTTGTCCGCATTATTGCATAGGCGGCCGCCTCCATGGAGCAGAGTTCGCACGAGAGGCTACCCGAACCGGGCGCTGACCGGCCGCACGCGTCGCGCCTGGCGCAAGGCCTGGTGATCGGCGCCATTGTCGTGCTGATCGCGATCGCGATCGTTTCGTTCAACTGACGTTTCACTGACAATTCACGCCTAGTCACTCTTGGAATTCACCCGCGCGCTGGCCTAAAGCCGGCGCGTTTTTTATTGGCGGGAGGTTCGCCATGGTTGCCCGTAAAATCGAAATCGCACCTGAGCTCATTGCCGAAGGCAAGCGGCTTTACGAACAGACACTGACACCGCTGAACGACATTGCCGCAGTGATGGGCATCACGCGGGGCACGCTGGCGGCCCGTATCAAAGAATGGGGCTGGAGTTTGAGGCGTCCTGGCAGCCGGGGCGTCGATATATTCCACGCTATGCGTGGCGCCGCGGCCGCGCTGGCTACCGCGCAAGCGCCTATGCGTGGCGCCGCGGATCTCGTTCCGGTGACCGATCAGCAACGCATGGCGCTCGCCGTGAGTATTTACAGCGTGGTCGAAAGCGAACTCGCGGCCGCCGATCTAATCCTCAAAGCCGTTAAAGCGGCGAGCCCGGACCAAGCCGAACGTTCGGCCCGCACGCTTGCCAGCATTTCCCGCACCGTGCGCGAGATCGCGGCGCTCAACCAGCCAACGGAAGTGGCGCCTGCCGATGAAGCCGACGACGACCCCGTTCCCCGCGATATCGACGAATTCCGCTACGAGCTTGCACGACGAATTCGAGGATTTATCGAAGCTAGACAAAACCGCGACACCTGAATTTCTGCTGACTCTCAAACCCCAATGGGTCGAGGCCGTGGGCGCCGATTTCGGATCCCTGTCGCATGCGCACCAGAAACCACCCGCGCGGGCCAATAGCGGCGATGACTGGCTGACCTGGCTCATTCTCGGCGGCCGCGGTTCTGGCAAAACGCGGGCCGGCGCCGAGTGGGTGCGTCAGGTCGCACAGAACGATCCAAAAGCACGCATCGCGCTGATCGCCGAAACCGAGCACGAAGCGCGCGAGGTGATGGTCGAAGGCGTCTCCGGCCTTCTGGCCGTGCACCCGAGCGACCAGCGGCCGGAATGGTTCCCGTCGCGCCGCCGGCTTGAGTGGAAGAACGGCGCGGTGGCGCAAATATTCTCGGCGGAAAAATGCGAGGCCCTGCGCGGGCCGCAATTTTCCGCCGCCTGGCTCGATGAGCTTGCCAAGTGGCGTCAAGAAGACAAGAATGCCGCGATTAATGGCTGGCGCTCCCCGCGCGAGCCGCTCGACGCTTTTGCGTCATTTGCTGGTTTCGAAAGCTAACCGAATAAGGCTCAAACAAGCCCCAGCATTCAGCCCGCGTTCACCGGCGCGCCACTACTTTCCCGCCCATGCCGGTTTCCCGACTACTCAATCGTTTTTTCGGCTAGGATCGCGGCTAGTGCCCCGTTTCCGAAGTTCGTAACACATCGCAGCGTCCTCTGACACGAACTTCGGAAACAAAGGGGCACTAGCAAGTCTATGATTTCTAGTGCCGCTTTTCGATTTGAAGTTCCTGAACGAACCCGCTGCAAGTACTGCAGGAGCTTCAAATCGGCGGCACTAGTAGCGAATCCAGCGGAGTACCTTGCCTTGCGCCTCCTCGTCATCGAGGACGACCCCGATCTCAACCGCCAGCTCGCCACCGCGTTGACCGACGCCGGCTACGTGGTCGATCGCGCTTTCGACGGCGAGGAGGGCCATTACCTCGGCGAGTCCGAGCCCTATGACGCCGTCATTCTCGACATTGGCCTGCCGAAAATGGATGGCATTTCGGTGCTGGAATCCTGGCGGCGCGCCGGGCGGATCATGCCGGTGCTCATGCTCACCGCGCGCGACCGCTGGAGCGACAAGGTTCAAGGTTTCGATGCCGGCGCCGACGATTACGTCGCCAAGCCGTTCCATCTGGAAGAAGTACTGGCGCGCGTGCGCGCACTGCTGCGCCGCTCGGTCGGCCACGCCAAGAGCGAATTCGTCTGCGGGCCGGTCCGGCTGGATTCCCGGAATGGGCGTGTCACGGTCGACGGCAATCCGGCCAAGCTGACCAGCCACG
>CAWEDE010000066.1:0-12413 GCA_963807665.1 uncultured Alphaproteobacteria bacterium
ATAGACTGGCGCGCCGGCGCCAAATGGCCAAGGCGACCAAAATAAAGGTCGCGGCGGCGCCGATATTCGTTACGATATTGAAAAACTCGTAACCGCGGCCCAGCGCGCCGAACGCAACGGTTGCCAGGCCGACGCCAATACCCGCCACCATGGCCGGACCGAAGCGCAGAATATCTCTGCGCGCGCGGAAGGTCAGATGCAGGAAATAGGCGGCGACGACCGACGCCCACAGGGCCGTTAACGCACTCATGACAACTCCAACGCGACACAACGCTTGAACCGTGGCCGATCATGGCCACGACCGGCTAACGCCGCCTTACCGGGTCAATTAGAACACTGCGTTTCACGCCCGGAAAGACCGATTTTGGCCTTATCGGGACGGGCGCGATTGCCTGGCTATGCTGGGGGTGGCACTGAAAGGCCCATGCGCACCGACCTGTTCGATTTCGACCTGCCGGCCGACCGCATCGCCTTGCGGCCGGCGAGCCCGCGCGATGCAGCAAAGCTGCTGGTGGTGCGGCCACAACAATTTCCGCTCACCGCGCGCAGGCGGGGGTCCAAGCGAACCGGCCGGGATCGTGCAGAATGGTTCCTGGGTTCCCGCTTTCGCGGGGACGAGCGGAGAGGATTTGGAGGACCGGACGGTCGGCGATTTGGCCGACCTGCTGCGCGCCGGCGATTGCCTGGTGGTCAATGACAGCAAGGTAATTGCCGCCCGCCTCAAGGGCCGCCGGATTGGGCGGGGGCCCGAGGTTGCAATCGAGGCCACCTTACATAAACGTATCGACGGCTCGCATTGGCGGGCCTTTATCCTGGGCGCCAAGAAGGTCCAGGTCGGCGATACTTTGCGTTTTGGCGACGAGGGCCGGGTGTGTTTTCTGGGTGAGCTCGATGCTCAAGTTTCACATAAAGATGAGGGGGGTGAGGTAAGCCTTTCATTTTCCTTGCATGGTCCGGTGCTTGACCAGGCTATCGCCGAGCGCGGCGCCATGCCGCTGCCGCCCTATATCGCCGCGCGCCGCGCGCCCGACGAGCAGGACCGCGCCGATTACCAGACTTTGTTCGCGGCCCATGACGGCTCGGTGGCGGCGCCCACAGCGGGTCTCCATTTCACGCCACGCCTGCTGGAGCGCCTTTCCGCCAAGGGCGTCGCCCTCCATAAGGTCACTTTGCATGTCGGGGCCGGGACTTTCCTGCCGGTGAAGGCGGACGAGACCTCGGATCACAAAATGCACGCTGAATTCGGCGAGGTTTCCGCCGAGGTGGCGGCGGCGCTCAACCAAGCTGCGTGCCAAAGGCGGGCGGATCGTCGCCGTCGGCTCGACCGCGCTGCGCCTCTTGGAAAGCGCGGCGGGTGAGACCGGCCAATTGCGGGCCTTTGCCGGTGAAACCGCCATCTTCATCACGCCGGGCTATAAATTCCGCGCCGTCGATCTGATGCTGACTAATTTCCATTTGCCGCGCTCGACTTTGTTCATGCTGGTCGCGGCCTTTAGCGGGTTGGACGCCATGAAACGCGCTTACGCCCACGCCATTGCGCACGGCTATCGCTTCTATTCCTATGGCGACGCCTGTTTGCTGTACCCTGACAGCCCATGACCGAACCGTTCTCCTTCAAACTGATCGCCACCGACGGCGCGGCGCGGCGCGGCGAAATCGTGACGCCGCATGGCACCGTGCAGACGCCGGCCTTCATGCCGGTGGGCACGCAAGCGACGGTGAAGGGGCTGGCGCCCGACGCGGTGGCCGCGACCGGCGCCGAGATCGTGCTCGGCAATACCTATCATCTGATGCTGCGGCCCGGCGCCGAGCGCATCGCGGCGCTTGGCGGCTTGCACAAATTCATGAACTGGCCGCGCGCCATTTTGACGGATTCGGGCGGCTTCCAGGTGATGTCGCTGTCGAAACTGCGCAAGCTAAGCGAACAGGGCGTGACGTTTAGTTCGCATCTCGACGGCGCCATGGTGGAACTGACGCCGGAACGCGCCATCGAAATCCAGGCGCTGCTCGGCGCGGACATATCCATGCAGCTCGACGAATGTCTGCGGTTGCCTGCGGAGGCCGGCGAGATTGCGCGTGCGATGCAGTTGTCGTTGCGTTGGGGCGAGCGTTCGAAGCGGGCGTTCGAGGCTGTGCGCGGCGGGCGCGCGCTGTTCGGCATCGTGCAAGGCGGCGACAATGTCGCACTGCGCGGCGAGAGCGCGCGGGCGCTCGTCGATATCGGCTTCGATGGCTATGCGATCGGCGGCCTCGCGGTCGGCGAACCGCAAGACGTCATGCTCAAGATTGTCGAGGAGACGGTGCCCGCATTACCGCGAGGACGCGCCACGCTATCTGATGGGTGTCGGCACGCCGCACGACATGCTGGAAGCAGTGGCGCGCGGCGTCGATATGTTCGATTGCGTGATGCCGACGCGCAATGGACGACACGGCATGGCCTTCACGCGTTTCGGTTCGATCAATCTGTCGAACGCGCGCCACGCTAACGATGCGCGCCCGCTCGACGGGCAAAGCGCCCATCCGGCGGCGCGAACCTATTCGCGCGCTTATTTGCATCATCTCACCAAGGCGAACGAGATCTTCGGCCAGGTGCTGCTCTCGACCATCAACCTGGCCTATTACCAGGAACTCATGGCCGGCATGCGCGAGGCGATCGCAGCGCGGCGTTTCGCGGATTTTCACGCGGCGACCATGGCCGGCTGGGAGCAGGGTGATATCGCGACAATGTGAAAGCCCGTCCGGGGTTGTTTTGCTCGGTCGCCTTGGCTAAGGCCTGATCATGAACGTGCAACCGGATTTTCTCGCGCGCCGCCGCAAACCGATCTTCAAGCTGCCGCCGGGAACGACCGACGCGCATTGCCATGTGTTTGGGCCGGGCGCCATATTCCCTTACGCCGCCAACCGGCGCTACACGCCGCAAGACGCGCCGAAGGAAAAGCTGCGCGCATTGCACGACCATCTCGGCATCGAGCGCGCAGTCATCGTGCAGGCAAGCTGTCACGGCAACGACAATGCGGCGATGCTCGATTGCATCGCGTCGGACCCCAAGCGTTATCGCGGCGTCGCCATTGTCGATGATAGCTTCACCGAAGCGGATTTCGATCGGCTCGACCGCGGCGGCGTGCGCGGCGTGCGGTTCAACTTCGTCAAGCATCTCGGCGGCACGCCGGATATGGGCGTGTTCAGCCGGGTCATCGACCGCATCAAAAGCCGCGGCTGGCATGTGGTGCTCCATCTCGATGCGCCCATCATCATCCCTCTCTCGGACATGATGAAAAAATTGCCGCTGCCTTTCGTGATCGACCATATGGGCCGGGTGCCGTCGGCGGACGGCGTCGATCAGCCGCCTTTGCGCGCCTTGATCGAACTTTCGCAGCTGGAAAATTGCTGGATCAAGGTTTGCGGCGCCGAACGCATTTCGATGCCGCCTTATGCGGCGGCGGTTCCTATCGCGCGGGCGCTGGTGGAGGCCTCGCCCAACCGCGTACTATGGGGCACCGACTTTCCCCATCCCAATGCTACCCACGAAGCCGACGAAGCCGATCTGGTGGACCTGGTGCCGCAATTCGCGCCGCAAGCGCTGGCGCAACGCAGCTTGCTGGTCGACAATCCCGCCAGGCTTTATGGCTTTGGCGCGTGAACTCACGCGTCGTTCGGAGTTGCGGCCCGCCGTAGAGGCACTCGATGCTGTTATGGGCTTGCGCCGTACTTCGACCGCCGACGTTTATGTCGCGAAAAAGCCCGCCGGCTGGGCCGGCGGGCTGATCCGCGCAACAGGTGGTTGCTTATTTCGTCAGCTGGCCGCGAATTTCGCCGCCTTTGTTGGCGGCGGTGTGGACGTTGACGTACCACTTGCCGGCCATAAGGTCGTCCGCCTGTTCGGGCTTGAGTTCGGCGGAGCCTTCCAGCGGGCTGGTGTTGGGAACGATCGGGATCGCCACGCCGGCATTCTTGCCGGGCTCAGCCGGACCGTGGAAATGGGCCGCGGTCGCCGGGCCCGACAGGTCTTTATAGGTGCCCTTCCAGGTCAGCATCTTGGTGTCGGTGTTGTAGGTGGCGGTGACTTCGCCGGTGCCCTTGCTGTCATTGGGCGGCACTTCGGAAGCGGCGTTCATATTGGCCTTGAACGCGACCATCGCCGCCATGGACGGCGTTGCCATCGCAATGGCACCGGCGCAGGCGAAAGCGGTCAGTGTGGCGCGAAGAAACATGGAATTCATATTGGCTCCTCCTCGGGGAAAAGGCTGTGTTCAGCCTTACAACAAACACCGCAGCCTAGCGGCTATTCCGCCGAAAAACCCGTCACATTCGGTTGTTCGGCTAATGGGCCGTGAGCGGTATGGAGGTAACCGAGGCTTCGCCGCAGGCGTCGCATTCCCAGTGATGACGGATTTCCCCGCCCTCGACGAATTCCGACATCAGGGGGGCGACCATCAGGTCGCCGCAGTGGGGGCAATGGGCAGGCGCTGCAAACGCACGGATGACAGAGAGCATGGCCGTATCGGGATGAAGGTGCATGTAGGGCTCCTCTTGATCGCCGGTGTCTCGGGTCGCCGATGGTCCTCCTTGCGAACCATGGCTTGGCGTAACGGAACATCATGGCGTTGAGGCGACGCTCAGGTGATTTTGTGGTGACGGGAACTTTGAATTATTTTGACGGCCCGGGCGCGGCTAAAAGCGTGAAGAGGCCGGAAAACGGCGCGTATCGGCGCTCGGCCGCGATCCACGCTGCGTGCGAAGCGTAGCGCGCGAACACGGTTTCGCCGATTTGGTTAAGCGGCCGGCTTTTCCAATTGAATGATTTTGCTCAATCAATGCGCTTGAATGCTGCCGCGCCGTTTTGGCAAGAACCCTGCTAGAGAAGCGCCGTGATCTTAGAAGGCAGGCGGGCATAAATGTCGAAACAGGCGATGCGCGACGAGGCCGAGCGGCTGGTGCGCGAGGCGATGGAAAAGAAGTCCCTGGCCATCAAAAAGGGCGATACCCGCATCGAGGCCAAATGCGGAAAATGCGGCGTGGTCAATAAAGTGACGGCCGCGCCCGGCGAGACCCGCCCGAAATACCGATGCAAGGAATGCGGCCAGCAGCAGAACGCGCTGTGACGCAAAATTGCCACGGCCAATGGTGAGCGCGCCGGGACTCGAACCCGGGACCTCGCGATTAAAAGTCGTGTGCTCTACCAGCTGAGCTACGCGCCCACGAGGCGCGGTTTACGGGCGCTACCTGGCCCGGTCAATAGGCGCCGAAGCGCTACTTGCCCCTCACTTGCCCCTCACTTGCCCCGTACTTGCCCTATTGTTGAACTCGCTTAAAGCCCGCAATTTGCTAGACTATCCCCCGGTGTGCCGGCGTTCTGCTGCCGCCTGGAGATGACCATGCCGATCGTCAACCGCGTCGCCGACCTGCATAACGAGATCACCGAGTGGCGGCGCGATCTGCATGCCCATCCGGAGCTGATGTACGACGTGCACCGCACGGCGGCGTCCGTCGCCGACAAGCTCAAGAGCTTCGGCTGCGACGAGGTTGTATCGGGCATCGGGCGCACTGGCGTGGTCGGCGTCATTCGAGGCAATAAGTCCGGCGCCGGCAAAACCATTGGCAAAACCATTGGCTTGCGCGCCGATATGGACGCGCTGCCGATCGAGGAGGCGACGGGTTTGTCCTACAAATCGACGGTGCCGGGCAAAATGCATGCCTGCGGCCATGACGGGCATACCGCCATGCTGCTGGGCGCCGCGCAGTATCTCGCCGAGACGCGCAATTTCGCCGGCACCGCGGTGGTGATTTTCCAGCCGGCGGAAGAAGGCGGCGCCGGCGGCAAGGCCATGCTCGATGACGGCATGATGGAGCGCTTCGGCATCGACGAGGTCTACGGCATGCATAATTATCCCGGCATGCCGGTGGGCCAGTTCGGAATTCGTCCCGGCCCAATGATGGCGGCCGCCGATTACCTCATTATCGACATCGAGGGCGTCGGCGGCCACGCCGCGCGCCCGCATCTCGGCATCGATACGGTTCTGGTCGGCGCCCAGATCATCAACAACATCCAGTCGGTGGTGTCGCGCAATGTCGATCCGCTGAAATCGGCCGTGGTCTCGATCAGCATGTTCCAGGCCGGCAATGCCGACAATGTCATCCCGCAAACGGTGCGCCTGCGCGGCACGGCGCGCAGCCTCGACGCCGGCGTGCGCGATCTTCTGGAGCGGCGCCTGCATGAAGTCGTGGAGGGAACCGCGGCGGCTTACGGCGCCAAGGCCAAGCTCAACTATAAGCGCAATTATCCGGTGCTGGTGAACCACGACCGGGAGACCGATTTTGCCGCCGCCGTTGCCGGGCAAATTGTCGGCGGCGCGCAGGTCGATGCTTCGTTGCCGCCGATGATGGGCGCGGAAGATTTTTCATTCATGCTGGAAGCGCGGCCGGGTGCTTTCATCTGGGTCGGCAATGGCGATAGCGCCGGATTGCATCACCCGTCTTATAATTTCAACGACGAGGCGATCCCGTTCGGGACCTCGTATTGGGTGAAGCTGGTCGAGACCGCGCTGCCGAAGTGATTTCCGCTCGCCGTTTTTCGCGGGGAGGGATTAAATGAGCTATTGCGCCAATTCGCGTTGCTCTTGGGCGACGGCCTGTACCGCTTGCACCACCTGCGCGACCTGCGCCGGGACCGTGGTGACCACGGTGGCGGCGATCGGCGCACGGCGGCCGAACAGTTCGGCGAAGCGGCGATCGAGCGAGCGCCAATAGGCGAATTCGTTGAGTCGCGTGCGCTCCATCACCGCCAGACTGACGGCCGCGACAAAGGGCAGGCTCTGGATCATCAGCACGACGGCAAAGACGTTGATCTCGCGGATTTGCTTGTAGTTGGTGGCGATCAACACCAAGGCGCCGGAAATCAACAAGCCGGCCAGCACCGCTTCCCAGAAGGCGTGGAAATCGACGCTGCGGCGGGTCCCGCCTTTGGCCGTGCGCACAAAGGGCAGATGGTCCTTGATGAGGCCGAAGCCGACGGCGCGCGCCACGGTCCATTGCACCGACATGGCAGCGAGCACCGAGCCGACCAGGCCGCCGGCATTGGCGCGCACGCGGATGCGGTAGAGCGTCACGAAATGGGCGACCGACACGACGAAACTCGCCAGGATCGGAATCGTGAGAATGCGGTCGGGCACTGCGATGTCGAGGAAGGCAATGACCGGCACCCAGAGGATATTGAGAATGGCGACGGTGACGCCGATGCTTTCGGCGCCAAGCCAATTGAGCCAGCCGAGCCCAAATTCGCGCTTCTGATCGCGGCTGAGGCGGCTCGCGCCGGGCAGAAAACGGCGCCAGTGTTTCTTGAGGATCTGGAACCCGCCGTAAGCCCAGCGATGGCGCTGCTTCTTGTAGGCCTCGAAATTGTCGGGCAACAAGCCGTGGCCATAGCGCCGGTTAGTGTAATGCGCCTGCCAGCCGAGTTCGAGCAGCGTGAGGCCCAAATCGGTATCCTCGCAGATCGTGTCGCTTGACCAGCCGCCGGCGGCTTCCAGCGCGGCGCGGCGAACCAGGCACATCGTGCCGTGCACGACGATGGCGTTGTATTCGTTTCGCTGCACCATGCCGATATCGAAGAAACCGGCATATTCGCCGTTCATGGCCTGATGCATCACACTGCGTTGGCCGTCGCGGTGATCCTGCGGCGCCTGTACCAGGCCGACGCTCGGATCCCTGAACAACGGAACCAGGTCCTTGAGCCAGCTGGCATCCACGACATAGTCGGCGTCGATAATGCCGATCACTTCGGCGTCGGCGGCGCTATTCGCCATCGCCAGCCGTAGCGCGCCGGCCTTGAAGCCCGCGACATTGTCGGCACGCAAGAACTTGAAGCGCTCGCCCAGCAGTCGGCAGTGCTCCTCGATCGGCAACCACATCGCCGGATCGGGCGTGTTGTTGATCACCAGCACGCATTCGAAATTTGGATAATCCAGGCGCGCGACGGCGTCGAGCGTCTGTTTGAGCATTTCCGGCGGCTCATTATGCGCCGGAATGTGGATGGAGACTTTCGGCACGGATATTTCAGGCATCAGCGGCGGTGCATTAATGAGCCGACGCGGTTTGCGGCCAAACGCGATTTGCGCGATCTCCTCGACGCGCGAGAGCGCGATGATGATCAGCGGCACCAGCAGCAAAGTGCCGAAGCCGAGCGCGAAGGCCGCTCCCGGCACGAAGTAATGCCCGTTCCAATAGGCGAACACCGCGGCAAACCAGGCGCCGACCACATTGGCGGCGGCTGCGAGCGTTGCGGCCTGCCAAATCGTCACCCCGGCGGTCGCCAGAATCGGCATCGACAACAGAACGCTCACAAGCAACGCGATGCCGGCGAGCCGCCAATGATCGGGATTCGTGATCGTGCCGGTCCAGCTAAATTTCGGTTGGCGCGCAGCGTCGAACATTCCCCAATAGGGGCCGACACCGCCTTCGAAGATTTTCCAGGGCTGGTCGATGGCCTCGACAATGTTGTAGTCGATGCCGAAAGCTTCGGCGCGCGACACAAAATCGCGCAGCACAACTGCCTGCTCGATGCGGCCGGGTGTTGCGTCCTTGAAATTATAGCCCGCGCTCGGCCAGCCGAATTCGGCGATCACGATGCGTTTGCCGGGATAGAGGCGGCGTAAAGTTTCGTAGCCGCCGATGGCGGCATCGACGGCGCTCTTCTCGGGCACGCCTTCCCAATAGGGCAGGATGTGGACGGCGATGTAGTCGACCGCCGAGACCAGTTCCGGGTGATCGCGCCACACGCTCCAGATTTCGCCGGTGGTCACCGGCACGGATACCGCGCGTTTGACCCGCTGGATGTATTGGATGAGATCGGCGATTTTCACGTCGTCGCGGTAGACCGTTTCGTTGCCGACCACGATGCTGGAAACGTTGCTGTTGCGGCGCGCCAGATCGATGACCGAGCGAATTTCGCGCTCATTGCGGTCCTGGTCCTTGTCGAGCCAGGCGCCGAGCGTGACGCGCAGGCCGAATTCGGACGCGATCGCTGGCACCAATTCGACGCCGCCGGTGGCTGAATAGGTGCGGACAGCGCGCGTCAGCGGCGCCAGCAGCTTGAGATCGGCACGGATATGTTCGGCATTGGCCAAGCCGCCGGCGTCCGGATGGACGTTGCCTTCGAATGGCGCATAGGAAACGCTGGCGAGCTGACCGTCGACGTTCGGGGCGCTTATATGGTCGCGGACCAGAGCCCACAACCCGGCATGGACGCACACCACGAGGGCGACCACGGCAGCGACGGTGCGCATAAACTCAATACCAAGTGGGGCAGAGTGGCAGATCCTCGAACCCGTCCCCTGGGCTCAACCTAGCTCGATCTGCTGCACCGCAGCGTAGCTCGGTATCAGGTATCTGTTCAAGTAGAACATGCACATGGCAAATCCTTGTCACGCGCATGGCATCGGCAAGTTCTTTTGCTGAACGGTTAGACAGTTAGCGAACCTGCGCATCCAGTAGTTCGATAACTTGACTATCGGGGAGTGGTTCCGTCGGAGGCGGCCGGCGCCTGGGCGACCGGAGCGGTTGGCGGTAACCCGGGGTTGAGCCAGCAGGCGTGAACTCGCCCGTTCAAGGTTTCCTGGGCTTTGGGGTCGATGTTTCCCTGCCGCACCAGGCAGCGGAACGTGGCCTGGATATGGGCACTTGGGCAGCCAAAGCGGTCATATAGATCAAGGTGGCGGAAGGCGGTGTCGAGATCGTCCCGCCACAACAGACTAACCACGCGCCGGCCAAGCCATACGCATTCCGGGTTACCGGCGGGTCCGGTGAGCGCCTTAGAGGCTTCGGCGATTTCGTCGATTTGCTTCTGGCCTTCCTTGACGACGTCGGCCGGCGCCTTCGGCGTTTCGGGCGGCTTGGTATTGGCATTTTGAGCCAATGCCACGCTAGCCATCGAACCAAAGGCCGCCGCGCAAAGCACGGCCAACAGGTTACGCGACAAAATCCGACCTCGCTTGAGACCTAAAGCCATCTTTCCGCCGGTGTTGCTTGAGCCCGCCCGATATCCGGTCCCATTTGCCGCCGGATTAGGTCGCTATTGCGGCGTTTGACGCCGGTTGGCAGGTTTTGTTTTCGCTTGGAAATCCGAAACCCCGTCTTGAACCCAGTTTCCCCCGCGGGCAAAACTTGGCCCGATTGGGCCTGCCTTGTCCAGCAGATAGCATTGGTTTGCTTAAAGCGGACTGGCCTGGCGGCGGCAGAACCGCGCTATAAGCGGTTCGGCAAACTGCAATCCCGGCTGAATCGCTTAATTTGGGTCCCCCGATGCGCCTTGGTCTCGTCTGCCTTGCCCTGACGGCGGTAGTCATTGCCGGTGTGTGGGCATGGCTCGGCCACCCGGTTAGTATGCCGCAGGCCCCTCTGAAGCCGGGCGAGAAGCTTTATTGTCTGTCCTATGCCCCGTTCCGGGGCTCGCAGACGCCGTTCGATCCTGACACCCGTATTCCGGCCGCCCAGATCGAGGAGGATTTAAGCCTGCTCGCCCAGTTAACCGACTGCGTGCGGGTTTATTCGGTCGATCAAGGCCTCGAACTGGTCCCGGGCATCGCGCAAAAACTGGGCCTGAAGGTGATGCAGGGTCTTTGGCTGTCCGGCCATCCCGAAAAAAACAAGGTGCAGATCGAGGCCGCAATCGCGCTCGCTAACCGCTATCCGGATACGATCCGCGCGGTTGTGGTCGGCAACGAAGTATTGCTGCGCGGCGAAATGTCAGGAATTGACCTCGCCAACACCATCCGCATGGTCAAGGCGCGCGTGCATGTGCCGGTGACCTATGCCGATGTGTGGGAATTCTGGCTGCGCAATCGCGACGTTGCGGCAGCCGTTGACTTCATCACCATCCACATCCTGCCGTATTGGGAGGACTTCCCGATCCCGGCGCGGGCGGCCGCCCGGCATGTCGATGTGATCCGCCGGCAACTGGCCGAAGCTTTCGCGGGCAAGGAAGTAATCATCGGCGAAGTCGGCTGGCCGAGCGCCGGGCGCATGCGCGAGGGCGCGCTGCCGTCGCCCGCCAATCAGGCCCGCGTCATCCAGGACGTGTTGGCATTGGCCAAGCGTGACAATGTCCGCGTCAATGTGATCGAGGCTTTCGACCAGCCATGGAAACGCGCGCTTGAAGGCACCGTCGGCGGCCATTGGGGCCTGTTCAACGACGACCACCTGCGCAAATTCGAATGGGGCGAAGCGGTTTCCAATCATCCGCACTGGATATTGCAAATGGGCGGCGGCATTGCATTTGCCATTCTGGTTTTCGGCGCGGCCATGGTTGCTCGCCCCGGCGGCGCCGTGCCGGTGCCGGTGCCGCTGTGGCTAGCGGTGAGCGCCAATGCGCTCGCCGGCGGGGTGCTGATCGGCTGGACGATTGCCAATGTGCCGATTGAAAGTCTGGGCTTTAGCGGCTGGCTGCGGTCACTGTCGTTTACGGCTGTCGCCCTGCTGGCGCCGCCCGCGCTAAGCGCGGCGATGATGCGCGGAACGCCACTGCCGAGATTTTCCCGCCTCATTGGTCCGTTCGACCAGCGCATGCGCGATCCATTGGCGATTGCCGGCGGCACCGTCATGATTGCTGCCATGCTGCTGGCGATCCTGGTGGCGCTCGGACTGGTGTTCGATCCGCGTTACCGGGATTTTCCATTCGCGCCGTTGCTGGCGGCGGCGGTGCCGCTCCTGATGCACAGCCTGACAATGCCGCGCCCGCAAGGCAAAGGCGGCGCCGCCGAATGGGTAGGCGCTGGCCTGCTCGCGCTGTCGGTGCCCTATATCGTCATCAATGAAACGCTGGCGAATTGGCAATCGTTATGGGTATGCGCGGCGCTGGCGATGCTTGCGGTCAGTCTGGCTCGGGTGCGCGACGTGCCAGGCTAAGCACCAGCAGGCCAATCGCCAGGGCCGAGAGCGCAATGTTGTAAAGCACGATGCCGAGGCATGCGATTGCCAGCGCCAGCGCAAACAAAACAAGCGTAGGCCGCACGAAATTAAGCGCGGCGACGAGAAGCGCCGCCACCCCGAACACTGAATTCTGATAGAGCATGATGACGATGCGGCGCGACATGCACAGCCAAGTATTGAGCCCGGCATCGCAAGCCAGCCCCACGGTGGACTGTTCGATCGCGGTGTAGCGGATATAGAGCGCATAGCCGAGCGAGCAAAAGCCTACGATCAGCAGGATATTGGTGGCGCGCGCGCTCGGTAAAAACAGTTTCATGCCGGGCGAGGGTATCAGCGTTGCGCCATGCGTTCGCCATCGAATTTGGCGGTACGGCAGGTAACGCGGGCGGCGGCGAAACGCGCGCAGAGCGCCATCGCGGCGGCGGGATTGGCAACCGGGCCGACCAAGAGCCGGAATTCCGTGCTGCCGGGACGGTGATCGCGGGCGGCGA
>CAWEDE010000067.1:0-5250 GCA_963807665.1 uncultured Alphaproteobacteria bacterium
ACCTGAATTGGGTCTCCGGCATGTTCCGCGTCCAGCGTAACTTCTGTCCCTGATCGGTTTTCGATCAAGGTTAGTAAGACAAAGACCCCCGGCGGGAAACTGCGGGGGTTTTTCTTTCTTGTTAATGCGTTGCCGTGCTGTGGCGATTGTCCCGCGCGCCGTCAGGCCGGCTCGCCGCACCGCTCAACAAACGCGTCAATGCGCGCAATGACATCGGCTTCGGCCAAAAGCGGCGCATGGCCCTGGTCGGGTACTTCCAGCACGTCCATGGACCTGTCCATCGACTTATCCATCGCTTGGCGCCGCGCCTGCATCGCCGCGACGGTTTCCGCCGACAACAGGTCGGAATTGGCGCCGCGGATGGCCATCAGCGGCATCTTGCCGAGCGCGTCGAATTGCGCCCAAAGCGGCGGCAGCGGATGTTCGAAATCGACACCCTCCATGGTCTTGGCGAGCTTTACGTCATAGGTCGGCACCAGCCGGCCGTTCTCCGGCTTAAAAGTGCGGCGGGCGCTGGCCAGCCAATCGGCCGCGGTGAGGGCGGGAAACTGCGCGTCGAACAGGCGGCGCAGGATCTCGGCGCCTTCCTCGTAAGTTCGCGGTTCCGGCAGCTTGCCGATATAGCCCTTAATCCGCATCAACCCCTTGGGCTCGATCACCGGGCCGATATCGTTGAGCACGGCGCCGGCGATCGCGGTGGGGCGCAAAGCCGCGAGCAGCATCGTGAGAATGCCGCCGCGCGAAGTGCCGATGAAGATCGCCGGCAGCGCATCGAGCGCGGTCAGCACCGCCAGTACGTCGGCGATCTCGGTCTGGAATGAGTAATTGGCCGGATTTCGGTCATAGCCGGATAGGCCGCGGCCGCGGTAATCGAGCGCGATGGCGCGGCGCCCATCGCCGGAGAGGGCCGTTGCGAGCGCGGTGAAATCCTCCGCCGTGCGGGCAAGCCCGGGCAGGCAGACCACCGGCAAGGCTTTTGCGCGGCGCAGGCCATATTCACGCACATGCAGCCGCAAGCCGTCGGTGGCGCTGACAAAGACGCTATGGGGCTCAGGACGCATGGCTTAAAACTGGGGTCATCGCGAGCTAATCTATACCGCGCCCCACGGTTTCGCCATAAGTCTGATAACTTGTCACGGCGACGGAATTTCAATATCTCGCGCTCTAACGGCGCTAGCGCCGGCCTCGATAATTTAGAGGGATTGCCGACTGACGGCGCAGGTCACGGCCCATAGTTGTTGGGAGCACCGCCGAGAAGCGATTTTTGAACGTACCAATCGTCGAACTTGGAAAACGGCTCCAATATCCTCACAAAATTGTTTGCGGCCAAAAGGTCGAAGATTTGCTGCCGATCGGGATCGCAATAATTGTGCTCGACGGTAATTATTTTAATTTTATATTTTTGAAAATCGAACGAATTCAAAATTTTGAATTCGGAGCCCTCGGTGTCAATCGACATATAATCGATTTCGTTAGGCGCGGCGTGCTTCGATAGGAGATCGTTCAAAGACACGGTTTGCACATCGTAGGTTTTGCCGTCTTTTCTGCCGTCCTTATTAAAATCGCGGTCGCGAAAATCCGAGACTGTTGAGAGTTCCGCGATATTCGTTTCCAAAAAAGTCAGCGTTTCGCCGGATTTGTCCCATACGCAACGTGTATCGATTGCGGCAGTGCGGTTTTTGCGAAGTGCTTCGTGCCAAGTCCGCGCAGGCTCGGCAAGAATGCCTTTCCATCGCAGCTGCTTTTCTAAAAAGAAGGTATTACTCAAATCGAGGCCGTTCGTCGCGCCGAATTCGACAAAATAACCGTCGGGCTTACCGCGGAGCGCAAGCGCAACAAACATGTCTTGAAAAAGCTGGGACCTCGATACGTTCACGTTTTGCGAGCAGAATTCTCGCAAAATCGGCCAGAAAATCGTTTGGATTTTGAGCCGAATAGTCTCGCAGCGCTAGAAGGCTGTCAAAGCTAGCAATCGCCGGGTGCATATCAACCTCGTCCACAATTCGCCAAAAATCTAATTCGTCCCGCCGCGCTTAAGATCGGCCTCGATCAGCAGTTTGGACCCACCGCCGAAACGCGCACGATAGACCTGCAGGTTTTCCATGATCCGCTGCACGTAATTGCGCGTCTCGGCGATCGGGATGCGTTCGGCCCAGTCGACCGGATCGACCTTGGGATCGCGCGGGTCGCCATAGGCGGCAATCCATTGGCGCACACGGCCGCGGCCGGCATTGTAGCCGGCGAAAGCGAGAATATAAGAGCCGTTATAGGTGCGCAGCAGCATTGAGAGTTCGGCCGCGCCCATTTGCATGTTGTAGACCGGGTCGCCAAGCAAGCGGGCGCGGTTATAGGGCGCCTTGAACAGTTTGGCGGTGTCCTGCGCCGCCGCCGGCGTTACTTGCATAAAGCCATAGGCATTGGCGGGCGAGACGATCTTCTGATTGAGGTGGCTCTCCTGGCGCGCGATCGAATAGGTCACCGCCTGCTCGACCGGCGGCGCGATCGGCGTGTAGTCGGGCAGGCCGACGGTCGGATAGGCGTAATAATCGAGCGGCAGCCCGCGCGCATAAGCCGCTTTGCCCAAGAGCAGCATGGCGCGGCCGTCGCCGTGTTTGCCGGCGGTTTCCGCCAGCATGGCCATGCCGGCGATGTCGGTACCGCTTTCACCCAGTTCGGCAAAGATCGAGGCCAGCATGTCGCGCTCGTCCAGCGCGTAGAGAATTTCCGCCGCGCGCACGATCTCAAGATTGCCAAGCACGTTCTGCTCTTGCGCCGTAAAGGTCGGCGGCCCGCGTAGGCCAAGATCGGTCAAACCCAGCCGCGCGCGCGCCAATTGGCCGTAATAAGTGGCGGTATATTCGGCCGCCTGTTCATAAAAGGCCTTGGCTTGCGCGCGCTTGCCCATGGCTTCGGCGGCGCGGCCCTGCCAATAGCCGCCGCGCGCTAGCGCGTGCGGATTATTGGTGCCGTCGTCGATATGGGCGAAATGCTCGGCCGCGGTGGCCGGATCGTGCAGAAAGCGCAGCGCGATCCAGCCGGCGGTGAATTGCTGATCGACGCGGTAATTGCCCTGCGGCGGTATTGCCGCTTCGCGCGCCACGCGATAGGCGGTTTGCGCGTCATTGTCGTCGAGCAGCTTGCGCACCAGGAGGCGGCGCTCCACCCACCATTGATTGGGATCGACCAGGGCTTTGGGATCCTTCGGCGCCGAGAGGATCAGCTTGCCGGCTTCTTCCGGCTTGTCGGTTTTGCGCAGCAACTGCACGCGCGCGAAAATATAACCGGGGTCGGAGCGCGCGGCCGGCGGCACCGCGTCGAGCGCCGCTTTTGCGTTGCTGGCTTTCTTGATCACCGCGGCGCGGGCGCGCGCAATCAGCAATTCGTTGCCGCCCAGCCGCTCGCCCGCGCGCAAGCCGGCTTCGACATCCTCGGCATAGAAGCGCTGCTCCATACGCGCCTTGTGATCGGCCGGCGTGAGCAGGCTGCCGAACATTTCGATGATTTTTTTCTCGACATCGGGGCTGCAATCGTCTTCGCGCCAGGCTTGCCGCACCAGCGCTTCCGCCGCGGTGCGGTCGCCTTGCGCCAGCAGCGCGTGGGCCAGCACATAGCGGCCCTTGGCGGTGGTCGGCGCATGGTCGGCGAAAAATGCGCGCACGGTGCCGTCGTCGAGTTTGTCGTTCCACAGCGCGTTTTCGGCGCGGCGGCGGAACAGCGGCGCATGTGGCCAACTTGGATTGGCATTGATGAAATTGGCATAGCGCTGGAAAGTCGGATGCGTATTGTCGCTGCGCAGGATGATCCATTCGGCGAGCTTGCGCGCCACCGGATCGGTAATCGATTTTTCCGCGACATCGCTGACGACTTCGTTGCCCTTGCGCGTGGCGTCGATCACCTGCTTGACCAGAGCGATTTCCGCCGCCGACGTGGCGGCGTTGGGCGCGATGGCAAAAGGCCCCGAAACCGGCCGCACGATCGGCTTGAAGGTGGCGCGGCTCGCAAACAGCGCGCCGCGCAGTCCGACATTGGCTTGCGCGAAGGCGGAGAGGCCTGGATTGCCGGCAGTGGGGCGCGTCGGCGGCAATCGGACCTGACGCGAGACCGGCTCGTTGGAAGGTTTTTGGACCGGCTTTGCCGCCGCTTCCTTAGGGGAATGAATGGCCGGGCGCGGGCGCGGCAAGGGAACTTTCTTGGGCGCGGCCATGGCGGACTGCGCGGTCAATGCAATGACCGCCGCCAGCGCCACGGACAGGCTCGCGCCCGATCCCAGGCTGTTCCGATTAATCCAATCCATTCAGTAGCTTACCCGGTAATTGCCGCGCTTAGGAAGCCAACTCAGCAGCCACCCAATGCATCCCATTAGGCCAATTTTGTCGATGAAGGGATACCCAAAATCCCGCTTGAAACCGTATTCCGCGACAGGGGCGAAAGCGGGGCAGACTGCCGGTCATCAGGCCAATTCATCGGCCCATTCGAGCGAAGGGCTTTCATCGCTGCGGGCTACCCGATATTGATGGACCTTAACACGCCATGGAGTCCGGCCATGACCGCAAAGACCACTTTTCGAGGATCGTTTACCGCGTTGGTCACGCCGTTCAAAAACGGCGCGCTCGACGAGAAGGCATTCCGCGATCTGGTCGCCTGGCAGATCGGCGAAGGCACCAACGGACTCGTGCCGGTCGGCACCACCGGCGAGAGCCCGACGCTGAGCCATGACGAGCACAAGCTCGCGGTCGAATGGTGCATCGATGAGACCGACGGCCGCGTGCCGGTGATCGCGGGTTCCGGGTCCAACTCGACCGCCGAGGCGATTGAACTTTCCAAGCATGCCGAAAAGGCCGGCGCCGACGCGGTGCTGATCGTGACGCCCTATTACAACAAGCCGACCCAGGAAGGGCTCTACCAGCACTTCAAGGCGATCAACGACGCCATCGGCATTCCGATCATCATCTACAACATTCCCGGCCGCTCCGTCATCGACATGTCGGTCGAGACCATGAAGCGGCTGTTCGAATGCAAGAATATCGCCGGCGTCAAGGACGCCACCGCCAATATGGTGAGGGTGTCGCAACAGCGCGAAGTGGTCGGATCGGATTTCAACCAGCTCTCCGGCGAGGACGGCACGTGTCTGGGGTTCATGGCGCATGGCGGCCATGGCTGCATTTCGGTGACGTCGAATGTGGCGCCGAGATTATGCGCCGAATTCCAGGCGGCCTGTCTCAAGGGCGACTATGCCGCCGCCCTCAAGCT
>CAWEDE010000068.1:0-44629 GCA_963807665.1 uncultured Alphaproteobacteria bacterium
AGGCTGAAGCATTCGCCAGGTTTTTTGGTACGCCCATTTTTCTTATAGCCCAGACCGTCGTTGTCGGAGTTTGGATACTGGTCAACGTCGTAGGATGGGCATCGTTTGACATCTACCCGTTCATCCTCCTGAACCTGGCATTTAGCCTACAGGCGGCATATGCGGCGCCACTAATTTTGCTAGCTCAGACGAGGCAGGCTGATCGGGACAAATGTCACGCTCTAGCCGACGCTGAACATCGCGAAGATCTTCACCGTGCAAGTGAGGAGAGGCAGGCAGTTGCGGTAAAGCAAACGGCGCTGTTACTAGAAATGGTTCAGCAGAACACCATGCTCACCGAAACGATTAAATCGCTAACTGAACGGCTAGAAGCCCTGACGGTAGAGGTTCACCAAAGTGTAGTGCTTTCGAAGTAGGCCTAATCTAGCCGTGGCGGATTCGCACGCATGTTTTTCGTATGGGCCCACTTCGCAGAGGACTCGTGACCGGCGACCGTTCGTGCAGCTTCAACAGCGTGAACAAATAGGCATTTAGTGACATCTCCAGCTATGTCCCACTTTGTCCTTAGTGGCACTTAGCGGCGTTTCGGACCTTTGCCCAAAACGACCGCCAACGGAGTGACGCGGACAAAGGTCGATTTCGGCCCACCACGGCCATGACGTGAATGATCCAAGGCGGACAATCGTAAGCAATCCAAAGCGACTTGACGGTCCGGGCGATTGCTGGTCCCCTTTAAATAAGAAATTAAAAACCATAGAGAGGAAACATGTTTCGCATTCGCGATTTGATGCCGCTAGTCGCGCTTGCGGTAGCGGTTGTTTACGCCGCGCCCGCGCCGGCTCAGACCATCGTCGACGAATGGGCAAGCGTGAAAGCGCCACCAGCGCCTGAGCTTAAGGCCGTCACGATAGACCCTAAGACCACCGCGCTACTGATGGCGGATTTTGTCAAACAGGGTTGCAACCAGCAGCGCCGACCGCGCTGCCTCGCTACACTGCCGAAGGCGAAGAAACTTCTCGCCGAGGCGCGGGCCAAAGGTATGCTGGTTATCTATAGCGTCGTTAAAGGCGGCGTGATCGGCGATACGCTTCCCGAGGTCGCGCCGACCGGGAATGAGCCGGTGGTAGAGTCAGGAATAGACAAATTCTACAAGACTAATCTCGAACAGATCCTGAAAGACAAGGACATCAAGACGGTTATCGTTATAGGCACCGGGGCAAACGGTGCCGTGATGTACACCGCGAGCGGCGCAGTGCTACGCGGCATGAAAGTGATCGTGCCCGTGGACGGCGTTTCAGATGTAAATACTTATATGGAACAGTACGTGGCATACAATTTCATGAACGCGCCGAATATCGCGGGCAACGTGACGCTCACTAGCGTTGATATGATGAAATTCTAAAAAAGCGCGATTTATTCACTTCTCCAATTGTGCTCGCACCGAATAAAAAGCCCGGCTCCCAAGCCGGGCTTTTTTTCGCCGTCGATTGCCGTGGCTTGCAAGTTTGGCAAGTGGACTCGACGAGATGTCCCCTTCTGGCATTAACGGTCAATCGCGGCATTGAAAAAATTTGGCCGCTATTGAACTGTTTTAAAATGAACAATGCGCGCCGGAGGCATGGGAGCCTTCACACGGCCATAACCCGATTGCGACGATTTATCGCATAAGTCGGCGGCCTAATTCCGTTTAGTCGGCGTTATATTATTCTCATAGACTTGGTGAACTCCTTGCCACCAGTTCTGGCATGCGTTCGCGGGCCTTCCGCCACGACGCAATCTGCTCGCGACTATGCGTCGACGCGGCAACCCAAGACGGAGGACAAATCAAATGACTCAAAGATCATTTTATCTCGCGTCGGCCGCGCTTACATTTATGTTGGCTACACCGGCCATGTCTGCGCCGCCCATTATCCCAAAACCGGTGGTGATAGCGCCGAGGCACGCGGCGGTAGCACCTAAGCCTTTGGTGGTTGCACCTAAACACGTGGTGCTGACGCCTAAGCATGTGGCGCTAACACCCAAGCATGTGGCCCTGGAGCCAAAGCATGAAGTGGTGGCGCCCAAGCATTTGGCGCTAGAGCCTAAGCATGAAGTGGCGACGCCTAAGCATTTGGCGGTGGTGCCTAAAAACCAAGTGAATAGTTCACAAAATACCAAGAGCAATAAGAATCTGTCCGCTGGAACGCAGGCCAAATCGGGCGGCAAAGTTTCGAAATCCGGAGCAAGCGGGGAAGCTTCCGCCGGGGCGGGAATCACCGCAAAAGGGGGACCCGTGACCGCAAAGATTGGCGCCGGCACCGAGGCGGAAGGCTCTGTTTCGAAATCCGGTGCGGGCGCTAACGTAGGAGCCGAGGTGGGCGTTTCCGATACGCTCAGCGGCGGCGTCAAGTCGAAGCAAGGCTCCGCATCGTCCTCGACAACGGTCTACACCAAGGCCGGAGGCGATGCCGACGCTAATGGCAAAGTTGCCGTTGGCAAGAACGGCGGCAATTTCGGTGCGGGCGCTGGTGGTGAAATTGGGGCCACGGTCGGGGTGCAACAGACCGTGTCCGCATCGAGTGGCGGCGTGAAGGGTACCGGTTCTGCCGGTGTCGATGCTCCCGGGGCTTCAATCGGCGGCCAAGCCGGTGAAAACCTAAAGGTCAGAAAAGGCACCGTGACCGTCGGAGGAAGGATTGGAGGCGACCTTCCGATTGGTGGAGTTAATGCCAGCGGCCAGGCCTCGGTTAATCTAAACCAGCTTCCGGCCGACCAAAGAAAAGACCTTGATGCAACGATTGGCACCAAGCATGCGAAATTGGTGATCAATTCCGAAAAGACTGGCGGTAAAGCCGTGGCGAAAGAAGGCGGGGACGTCGTCAAAACATCCACCCCTGCGGCTAAAACGGTGGCGAAAGAAGGATCCAAGATCGGAAAGAAAATTAAGAAAATCTTTTGATACCAGGCACTCGGCGAAGACCGTGGGTCGGCGAAAAGCGAAAGACGCGCTGTTTGCTGTCCTGCGTTCTCGCCTTCCGGCACCTAGCGGACAAGCGAACCGCTGCCTTCGTTTGCCCGCTATCGGACCAAAGTGCACATTGCGCGCGCGTTGGTCTCCGAACTTAACCGATGCGACCGCGGCCTAGTTTTTGGTGTCGCTCGGTTTGGTGTCGCCGGCTTTTGGCTCGCTCGGTTTGGATTCGGAATCCTTGGCCTTGGTCTCCGGCGGTTTTGCATCCGTGGGTTTTGTCTCGGAAGGTTTGATGTCGGAAGCAGTCGGTTCGCCACCTTTGGCGGCCGCCGGTTTTTTATCGCCGCCCTTCTCGCCCGATTTCGGTTTTTCGTCGCCCTTTAATTCTGGCGTTGCGCTTGGTGGTGGGCGCCGGCCCCTTATCCACGGATTGGAGATAGGCGGCGATGGCGCCAGCCGATTCACGGCTGGCCGTGTAGTGCTCGCGCAAAAAACCATCAAGCCCCATAATGCCCGAGTTTTTGGTGAGCCCTGCCGGCGTCTTGTGGCAAATGGCGCAGTCCGAGGCATAAAGCTGGGCTCCGGTCTTGCCGGAATCCAGGTTTTCCTGGGCGAGCGCCGG
The DNA here is from genome assembly GCA_963807665.1 of uncultured Alphaproteobacteria bacterium. Taxonomy (GTDB): domain Bacteria; phylum Pseudomonadota; class Alphaproteobacteria; order Rhizobiales; family Xanthobacteraceae; genus Pseudolabrys. The sequence continues at coordinate 3,573 of CAWEDE010000068.1, forward strand.
GCCCACGCAATACAGTGCCAACATACCCAGGGCCAGCCGGGAAGGTCCGAAATAAAAACGTCATTGCCGTCAACCTCTTGATCGTTCGTGCCGCCCACTGGATTAAGGGCTTTCATTGGCGAGCCCGCGTTCTTGATAGCGCATTATCTCCAGATTGTGACCCCAGCCGGATTTTTCGAGCACTGCACCTAAAAGTAGCAGTTTGTTTTTCTACCTCAAAATAGGTGACATTGCCGAAACTCCGCGATATTACTTTAATAGCGAATGGAACTTTTTTCGGCCCGCGGCGTTCGATGCGGGAGGGGATCACTGGTAGTAGTCTTCCCGATACAGTGATGGTGGTGGCGGCCGATGGACGCTCTGCTTCGGTTTCTGCTCAATACGTTTATCCGGCGAGGGACGTTCCGGGTTACCACCTCGCGCGGGACGACGTTTACTTTCGGCGATGGGACCGGAGCGCCGGTATCGGTTCGTTTTACCTCACGCGCCGCCGAATGGGCCATTCTCCTCGATCCCGAACTTAAATTCGGCGAAGCCTATATGAACGGCTCGTTCGTGGTCGAGCAAGGCTCGATCGCGGACGTGCTCGCCATCGTGCTCGGACAGAAGACGGAAGTGCCGCATTGGGCGCGCCTGCAAACGATGTTGCGCTATTTGTACCGGCGCATTCAGCAGTTCAATCCGCGCACGCGCGCGCGCCGCAATGTCGCGCATCATTACGACCTGGACGGGCGGCTCTACTCGCTCTTCCTCGACGCCGACCGGCAATATAGCTGCGCCTATTTCGAGCGGCCCGATCAATCGCTCGACGACGCGCAACTCGCCAAGAAACGCCATCTCGCGGCGAAGCTTCTGGTCGCGCCGGACAGGCCCGATAAGGATTTGCGCGTGCTCGATATCGGCTGCGGCTGGGGCGGGCTTGGCCTCTACCTCGCCGAGATCGGCGGTGCCGACGTGACCGGCGTCACGCTCTCGCAAGAGCAACATGCCATCGCCAATGCGCGCGCGGCCGAAAAGGGCTTGGCCAAGCGCGCCCGCTTCAATCTGCAGGACTATCGCGACATCGACGACCGCTTCGACCGCATCGTCTCGGTCGGCATGTTCGAACATGTCGGCGTCAATCACTACGACACCTTCTTCCGCAAGAGCAAAAACTTGCTCGCCGACGATGGCGTGATGCTGCTGCATTCGATCGGCCGCTCGGAAGGCCCGAGCATCACCAATCCTTGGATCGCGAAATATATCTTCCCGGGCGGCTATATTCCCTCGCTCTCGGAGGTGCTGCGCCGGATCGAGAAGGCCGGCCTGCTGGTCACCGACATCGAAATTCTGCGCCTGCATTACGCCGAGACGCTCAAGAACTGGCGCGAGCGTTTCCTCGCCCATCGCGAGGAAGTCGAGCGCATCTACGACCAGCGTTTCGTGCGCATGTGGGAGTTTTATCTGGCGGCTTCGGAAATGTCGTTCCGCGAGCAGAACCTGATGGTGTTCCAGATCCAGCTCACCAAGCGCCAGGACGTGGTGCCGATGACGCGCGACTACATCGTGCGCGCGGAACAGCGCCTGCTCGCCGCCGAGGCCGAGCGGCAACCGCGCCTGCGGCTGGCCGGCGAGTAGCACCGCAGCTGTGCTGGCCATGCGCACGTCAGGTCGCGCTGGTCAAGTGAAAAACCGAATTATCCACCAGCTCTTTGGCCCGTGTGAATTGCGGGCGCAGATCACGCATGCCTCGCGTGCGTCTGCGAGCATCGCCATGGTAATCGACCACAATTTCCCGTGATAACGCACAGACATCCATGGCACCCACTCGATTCGGCCGCCCGCAAGCAGGCCAAGACCCTGCGCCGCTCTTTCGTTCCGCACCGCACAATATCGAGGCGGAGCAAGGCCTGTTGGGCGCGATCCTGGTCAATAACGAAGCGTTTCTACCGCGTCTCGGATTTTCTCGATCCGGAGCATTTCTTCGAGCCGATCCACCAGAAAATCTACCAGATCGCGCGCGATCTGATCCGCGCCGGCAAGATCGCCACGCCGGTCACGCTCAAGACCTTTCTCGACGCCAATATCGACATCGGCGGCATGACGCTCGGCCAATATCTGGCGCGGCTCGCCGCCGAAGCCACCACCATCATCAATGCCGAGGATTACGGCCGCACCATCTACGACCTCTCGATCCGCCGCGCGCTCATCATCGTCGGCGAGGACATGGTCAATGTCGCCTTCGATGCGCCGGTCGATTTCTCGCCGCGCAACCAGATCGAGGATGCCGAGCGCAAGCTCTACGAATTCGCCGAGACCGGCCGCTATGACGGCGGCTTCCAGCGCTTCTCGCAATCGCTGACCACCGCCATCGACATGGCGGCGCATGCGTTCCAGCGCGACGGGAAACTGTCGGGCGTGGCGACCGGCCTCGAGGAACTCGACCGCATGATGGGCGGCCTGCAGCCGTCCGATCTGATCATCCTCGCCGGCCGCCCCGGCATGGGCAAAACCGCGCTCGCCACCAACATCGCCTACAACGTCGCCAAGGCCTGGCGCGGCGAAGTCCGTGCCGACGGGCATACGGTCACGACGAATGGCGGCATTGTCGGCTTCTTCTCGCTCGAAATGTCGGCCGAGCAACTCGCCACCCGTATCATCGCCGAGCAGACCGGCATCCCGTCGAGCCAAATCCGGCGCGGCCGCATCACCGAGGCCGATTTCGAGACGCATCAAGGACCATTCGATCGAACTGCAGGACTTGACCGTTCTATCGTCGACGAGACCGGCGGCCTGTCGGTCGCGCAGATTGCGGCGCGCGCGCGCCGGCTCAAGCGCCAGCGCGGCCTCGATCTGCTGGTCATCGACTACGTGCAGCTGCTGTCACGGCTCGACGCGAGCGCTCGCCAGGAAAATCGCGTGCAGGAGATCACCGAGATCACCACCAAGCTCAAGGCGCTGGCGAAAGAGCTCAACGGTGCCGATCATCGCGCTGTCGCAGCTCTCGCGTCAGGTGGAAAGCCGCGACGACAAGCGCCCGCAGCTTTCGGATTTGCGTGAATCGGGCTCGATCGAGCAGGACGCCGACGTGGTGATGTTCGTCTACCGCGAGGAATATTACCACCAGATGCGAAAGCCGATCGGAATCGAACCGCGAGAAGTTCGCCGAATGGCTGGCGGACAGGCTGAGAAAGTCCTCGGCAAGGCCGAAGTCATCATCGGCAAGCAGCGCCACGGCCCCACCGGCACGGTCGAATTGCAGTTCGAAGGCGCCATCACGAAATTCTCGACCTTGGCCAAAGTCGATCATTTGCCGGAACGTATGGGGTAAGCGCGTCGTGCCTTTCGGCGCCTTTGTGATGCTGATTTTCCGGGGGTAATCGCGCATCGACACCCCGCATAGACTGTTTACCCCCGCCCCGCTAAACCTTGCCCCATGTCGATTGCCGAAACCAAGTCCCCGCAGAACCCCCTCGCGCCCGGCGCCGGGTCCGAGGAAAGCCTTACCGCCGGACCGCCAGCGGATGAAGCGGGCGCCACCTTGACCGTCGACCTTGCGGCTATCGAGGCCAATTGGCGCGCTCTGTCGCGGCGCGCCATGCCGTCGGAATGCGCGGCGGTGATCAAGGCCGACGCCTATGGCTGCGGCATCGAGCCGGTGGCCGCCCACCTTGCCAAGTCCGGCTGCAAGACGTTTTTCGTCGCCGATCTGGCCGAGGCCAAGCGCGCGCGCATGGCAGCGCCAGAGGCCGCGGTCTATGTGCTCAACGGACTGCTGCCGGGGACTGCCGCCGCTTTCGCCGATCTGCGCGCACGGCCGGTGATCGGCAGCATGGTCGAACTGGCGGAATGGGATGCGTTCTGCACCGCCAATGCATGGCACGGCGGCGCGGCGTTGCATGTCGATACCGGCATGAACCGGCTCGGCATTTCCGCCAATGAAGCAGCGGCGCTGGCGCCGCGCATCCGCGCGGAAAATCACGGCATCACGCTGTTGATGAGCCACCTCGCCTGCTCGCAAATGCCCGAGCATCCGCTCAATGCCAGCCAGATCAATTTGTTTCGCGAAGTGCGCATTCTTTATCGCGGCATTCCCTCGTCGCTCGCCAATTCGTCCGGCGTATTTCTCGGCAACGCCGCCTATTGCGACATGGTGCGGCCGGGCGTCGCGCTCTACGGCGTCAACCCGACGCCGGGCCGTAGCAATCCGATGCGCCCGGCGATCGAATTGCAGGCCCGCATCGTGCAGGTGCGCACGGTTACGAAAGGCGAGACCGTCGGTTACGACGCGGCCTGGACCGCCAAGCACGCGACCAAACTCGCCGTGGTTGCGGCCGGCTACGCCGACGGCTATCCGCGCGCGGCAAGCGCATCGGACGCGGCGCCCGGCGGCGAAGCGATCGTGGCAGGAAAACGCTGCCCGCTGGCCGGGCGGGTTTCCATGGATCTAATTGCGATCGATATCACGGCTTTGCCCGACGCCAGCGTGCGGCGCGGCGACATGGCGACGCTGATCGGGGATGACATGACCGTCGACGACCTGGCCAAGGCGGCCGGCACGATCGGGTATGAAGTGTTGACGGGCCTGGGGCGGCGCTATCACCGGGTTTATCGGGGCTAGCGGACGGGCGCCGAAATTGCCGATTACTATCTTGAGTTGTAATATATTTACTTACTATCTTTCGTAGAAGTGACTATCATTGCCCCCGGCGCGTGAGCCTTCCCGGAAATACCGGCTCGGCGCACGGGGAAAGCTCAATGAACAATATCCGCATTGCCGCATCGCTTGGCTCGTTCGCAGCCTTTGTCATCGCCGGTTTGGCCTACGCTCAACCGGTACCGACGCCTCCGCAAGCCTGTCAGGGAGGCACCGGCTGCGCGGCCTCGGCCTGTCCCACCAGCATCACCCCGGCCCAGGCGACGCTGCCGCTGGCCGCCTGCCCAATCAATGGCGAGACGCAAAGCGCGGTCGATATCTTCTCCTGGAACGAATTCATCGCCCTCAATTGGCCAGCGACCACCGCGTGTGCGGCCGACCAGGCCAAGTCGATCCTGAGCGTCAAGAGCGGCGATCAGGGGCCAGTGCTATGGCAGACACTAATGACGTCGGACGATGTCTTCGTCGCGCCGAACAAGACACCCGCCAAGTGGTGCACGGGTAGCGCGCTTGCCGCGCTTTTCGCCAACAAGCCACGCGCGCTATCGCACACGGCGCAGACGACGGCATCGCCACACGCCCTCGCCCGGCTCGCAAGCTCTATTGCCCAGCCGACCGACGTCAATGCGGTCGGAGGCGTCGTGACCGATCAGAGCGGCCGCTGGCTGCGTTATGAACGGCTCATGGACCAGTCCGAATACGGGGCGATCGTCGGCAGCAATTGGTACCGGCGCAGCGTCCTCGACAAGCTCAAGTCGATCACTCTGCCGACCGGCTCGCTCGAATTGAAGTCGGCCTGGAAGATCCTGACGCCGGCGGAAATCGCCAGCGGGCGCTACTACACGACCACGGCCACCGTCTACAACACTCCCGAAATGGCCAAGAGCCCGGGCAAAAATCCGGTTACGCTCGGGCTGGTCGGCCTGCATATCATCCAGAAGACGGCGGAGCAGTCGGGATTTTTCTGGTCGACCTTCGAGCAGGTCGATAATGAAAGCGTATTCTTCAATCCGGGCAGCAATACCGCGATCAACAAACAGACGGCCAAAAAGCCTTTCATCGAACTCAAGTCAAACGGCGCGCCGATCAACCTGCCGGTACAGATCAAGCGGGATACCCCGATTGCGGCGAACCCCGGCTTGAATGCCTATTACCAAAATCTGCTGGCAGGTTCGGTTTTTGCCAATTACCGCCTCATCAGCACGCAGTGGCAGACCGGCCTCTCGCTGCAGGGTACCCCGGCGCATGTGGCGAATATCGTGATCGAAACCTACGTCCAGTTGATCACCAGCAAGCCGCCGAACCCCTCAACCGGCTGTCTCGCTTGCCACAAGGGTGCCACGGCGGCGAACGGCAAAACGCTGACCGACCACAGCTTCCTGTTTCTGGAGGCAAAGTAGGCCCGGTTGTCGCGGGCGGACTGAAGGGGACAGCTGTACGGTTTGTTAAATAATGTTCTTGTATTGTTCTCATGGACGTTTTAGCGTCCAAGGGCAGCAATTACAGGCGATTCCTCCATGTCCAAGCGCAGCCTCTCCTTTATCTGCCAGAATTGCGGAGCGGCGGCGCCGCGCTGGCAGGGCAAATGCGAGGCGTGCGGCGAGTGGAATACGCTGGTCGAGGAAGGCGCCGAGCGCCCGGCCGGGCCTGGCCGCAAGGCCCCAAAAGGCCGCCTGTTCGCGCTTGAGCCACTGACGGGCGAAGCCCATGACGCGCCGCGCCTGCCGTCGGGGGTCGCCGAACTCGACCGCGTCACCGGCGGCGGCTTTGTGCGCGGCTCGGTGCTGCTGATGGCGGGCGACCCCGGCATCGGCAAATCCACTTTGCTGATCCAGGCCGCGGCTGCCTTGGCGCGCTCCGGCCACCGCGCGGTCTACATTTCCGGCGAAGAGGCTGTCGCGCAAGTGCGCATGCGCGCCGAGCGGCTGGGGCTACGCGATGCGGCGGTGGAATTGGCGGCGGAGACCTCGGTCGAGGACATCATCGCCACGTTGTCGGAAGGCAAAGTGCCGCGCCTGATCGTCATCGATTCCATTCAGACCATGTGGACGGATCTCGTGGAATCGGCGCCCGGCACGGTGACGCAAGTGCGCGGCTCGGCGCAGGCGCTGATCCGTTTCGCCAAGAGGTCCGGCGCGGCCATCATCCTGGTCGGCCATGTCACCAAGGACGGGCAGATCGCGGGACCGCGCGTGGTCGAGCATATGGTGGACGCCGTGCTCTCGTTCGAGGGCGAGGGCTCGCACCAATTCCGTATTTTACGCGCGGTCAAAAACCGCTTCGGTCCAACCGACGAGATCGGCGTGTTCGAGATGACCGGCGCTGGCTTGCGCGAAGTCGCCAATCCGTCCGAATTATTTCTCTCCGAGCGCGACCTAGGCACGCCCGGTACCGCGGTGTTTGCCGGCATGGAAGGCACGCGGCCTTTGCTGGTCGAGATCCAGGCGCTGGTGGCGCCCACGTCTTTGGGCACACCCCGGCGCGCCGTCGTCGGTTGGGATACCAGCCGGCTAGCCATGGTGCTGGCGGTGTTAGAGGCCCATTGCGGCGTCAAGCTTGGCGGCCACGACGTCTATCTCAATGTCGCCGGCGGCATGCGCATCCAGGAGCCGGCGGCGGATCTCGCCGCGGCCGCGGCCCTCGTTTCATCGCTGGCCAATGCGCCGCTACCGGCGGACGCGGTCTATTTCGGCGAAGTGTCGCTCTCGGGCGCGGTCCGGCCGGTGGCGCACGCCGCCTCAAGGCTCAAAGAAGCCGCAAAGCTCGGCTTTACCAGGGCCGTCATACCGGAAGCCGCGAAATCGGAAGCCGGCGATCCCAGTCTCAAAGCCAGCACGGTATCGAATTTGACCAATCTGGTTGCCGATATCGCCGCTTTAGGAAAGCCGCGGACAGCCGCCAAAAGCCGTGGACAAGACGGGTGACGCCAGTGTGACGCCCGGCTATAGAGGCGCATTGAAACCGCCTCCAGCGGGCTTGCTTGCGGGACGCCGCGAGAGCAGAAACGGGCGTAAAATTAAGCACTTAACGCCGACATTGCCGCCCTGGCCGGGAGCCGCTATGGCTTTCGCGGATTCGCCACGCCATCTACATGGCGGGCCCCTCATCACCTTGCGGAGCGCTTAGAGCCCCGATGCCGGTCACTTTGCTCGACATCCTCCTTTTGGTCGTCATGTTGATCTCAGGACTGCTCGCCATGATCCGCGGCTTCATGCGCGAGATCCTGTCGATCGGCGCCTGGGGCGTAGCCGCCTTGGTGACTCTCTATTCCTATTCGCGCGTGGTGCCGATCGTGAAGCAATATGTCACGAGTGACACGGTTGCGGCCGGAATCACAATCGGCGGCGTCTTTCTGCTTACGCTGTTGATCGTTTCGATCATCACCGTGCGCATTTCCGACATGGTACTCGACAGCCGGGTCGGCGCGCTCGATCGCACGCTCGGCTTCTTGTTTGGACTGGGCCGCGGACTGGTGATCGTGGTTGTCGCTTTCCTGTTTTTCGCCTGGCTGGTTCCCGACCGCAGCCAGCCGGATTGGGTGCGCGGCGCCAAGTCGAAGGTCGTACTGCAAAGTACGGGACAATGGCTCATGTCCATGTTGCCGGATGACCCCGAAAGCACCATCTTAAAGAGGTTGAAGAAGCCGAAACCGGACGACCAGGACGCGCCGCCCGATGCGACGCCGGTTCCTCCGGGTCAAAAGTCGGAACTTCAATCGCCGACGATCCAGGCGCGAATTGTCCCGGAACCAGCTATGGGAACACGGTAACGATGCAAAACCAGACGCCAGACCTCACGCAGGCCGACGATACGGAATTCGATCCAAACGCGGATCGCCTGCGCGAAGAATGTGGCGTCTTCGGCATATTCGGCCATCCCGACGCTGCCGCCATCACCGCGCTCGGCCTGCACGCGCTCCAGCACCGCGGCCAGGAAGCCGCCGGCATCGTGTCGTTCGACGGCAAGCGGTTCCATTCCGAACGCCGCCTCGGCCTGGTCGGCGATACATTTACGCGGCGTGAGGTCATCGACCGCCTGCCCGGCAATACCGCGATCGGCCATGTGCGCTATTCGACCACCGGCGAAACCATCCTGCGCAACGTGCAGCCGCTGTTTGCCGAACTCAACGCCGGCGGCTTTGCCATCGGCCATAACGGCAACCTGACCAACGGCCTCAAGCTGCGGCGCGACCTGGTGCGCGAAGGCGCCATGATGCAGTCGACCACCGACACCGAGGTGATCCTGCATCTGGTGGCGAAATCGGGCCGCAACCGTTTCGTCGACCGCTTCATCGACGGCTTGCGCCAGCTCGAAGGCGCCTATGCCTTTGTCGGCATGACCAACAAGAAACTGGTCGGCGCGCGCGATCCGCTTGGCATCCGCCCGCTGGTGATCGGCAAGCTCGACGGCTGCCCGATCCTGGCCTCGGAGACCTGCGCGCTCGACATCATCGGCGCGCAATATGTGCGCGACGTCGAAAACGGCGAAGTCGTCATCTTCGAGGAAGACGGCGCGCAATCGCACAAGCCGTTCCCGCCGATGCAGGCGCGGCCCTGCATCTTCGAATACATCTATTTCTCGCGGCCCGATTCCATCGTCGGCGGCCGCAGCGTCTATGACGTGCGCAAGACCATGGGCGCGCAACTCGCCCGCGAAGCCAAGGCCGATGCCGATGTGGTCGTGCCGGTGCCGGATTCCGGCGTGCCGGCGGCGATCGGTTTTGCCCGCGAGTCCGGCATCCCCTACGAGCTCGGCATCATCCGCAATCACTATGTCGGGCGCACTTTCATCCAGCCGACGCAGTCGATCCGCGATCAGGGCGTGCGGCTGAAGCACTCCGCCAACCGCGCGGTGGTCGCCGGCAAGCGCATCGTGCTGGTCGACGATTCGATCGTGCGCGGCACGACGTCGCGCAAGATCGTGCAGATGATGCGCGACGCCGGCGCCAAGGAAGTGCATTTCCGTATCGCCTCGCCGCCGATCACGCATCCGGATTATTACGGCATCGATACGCCGGAACGCGACAAGCTGTTGGCCGCCACCCACGATCTGGAAGGCATGCGCCAATTCATCGGCGCCGATACGCTGGCCTTCCTGTCGGTCGATGGCATCTATCGCGCCATGGGCCTGCCCGGCCGCGATCCGGTGCGCCCGCAATTCACCGATCATTGTTTTACCGGCGACTACCCGACCGCGCTCACCGACCTCGCCGCGCAGGACGCCAGCCCGCGGCAATTGTCGCTGTTGTCCGAAGCCGTGTAACCGGCGCACCGGCGTAGATCATGTCCAAGCCCCTCTCCGACCGTATCGCGCTGGTCACCGGCGCTTCGCGCGGTATTGGCGCGGCATTGGCGCTTGAATTGGCCAGCGCCGGCGCGCATGTCGTTGCGGTAGCGCGCACCGTCGGCGGCTTGGAAGAACTCGACGACAAGATCAAAGACCGCCGGCGGCACAGCCACGCTGGTGCCGCTCGACATGAAAGACATGGACGGCATTGCGCGCCTCGCGCTGGCGCTCAACGAGCGCTACCAGCGGCTCGACGTTCTTATCGGCAATGCCGGCATATTGCCGGTGCCCTCGCCGGTCGGCCATATCGAGCCGAAAAGCTGGGACGACGCGATGGCGATCAATGTCACCGCCAATTGGCAGGTGATCCGCTGTTTCGACCCGCTGTTGCAGCGATCGCAGGCCGGGCGCGCGGTTTTCATCACGTCGGGCGTGGCGTCGATGGGGCGCCCCTATTTCGGCGCCTATGCGGCATCCAAATCCGCGCTCGACGCGCTGGTGCGTACCTATGCGGCTGAATGCGCCACCACGAAGGTTCGCGTCAATCTGTTCAGTCCCGGACAAACGCGCACGCGCATGATGTCGGTCGCCTTTCCCGGCGTCGATCCGCAAACGCTGCCGACGCCGGAAGAAGTCGTGAAGACTATCGTGCCGCTTTGCTTGCCGAGCTGTAACGAGACCGGCAAGCTTTACGATTTCCGCCAAGCAAAGTTTTTGGAATTCCGTTCGCCGGCTTGACGCCGGCTATTCAGCGGCGCGGGCTTTCGGAGCGGGCTCATCGAGCCGCGTGCTGAAAACGACATCCCATATGCCGGTGGTCACGCCGAAATTTCCGCTGTCGTGCGAATAATGGTGACGCAAATGGCGGTGCCGCGCACGATAGAGGTAAGAGCCATAAGCGGGCTGCCAATGGTGCGTCGTATAATGCACGAACACGTACCAGAGGTAACCTGTGACGATGCCGGCCGTCGCCGCTGTGCCGAGGTCAAATCCGAGCAGCACCCAAGCGGGGCCTGCCACCGTGATGAGGCCGATCACCGCACTCAACCAGGCCGGCGTGCCGATAAATTCGAGCGGGGCGTCGTGATGACGCCCGTGGATTTCCGCGAGATAGGGGGCGTGGTGAAAGAATACGCGGTGCAGAAAATATTCAAAAAATGTCCAGCCGGCGAGGCCGCCGAGATAGACGAGCAGCCAAATTCCCGGCCGCGGCGCGGCCGAATAGTGAAAGCCCAATAGCGTTGCGAATAACACCAGCGGGGGAAAAAGCAGGAATTCGAAAAGATAGCCCAGCTTGGTCATTTTCATGGGAAAAACCCAGAAATAATAGCGTCGCCCCCCGGCAATTGAGCGTGTGACTATAGCAACGGCGGTCCGTGGCTCATAGCAAGTTCCAACTGCGCCGGAAGCCCATACCGCTCGCAACCTTAAGCCGTTGAATGAATATACCAAACCCCGCTGCCGGACGAAAGTTCCTGCCGGCCGGTTTTAATGCTTATGCTTGGCGCGGCCTTTGAAAGGATTGTCCTTTTCGCGCAGCGTCAGGCGGATCGGCGTACCCGGCAGTTCGAAGGCCTCGCGCAATGAATTCACCAGATAGCGCTTATAGGCGTCTGGCAGCGCATCGGCGCGCGTGCAGAACAGCACGAAACTGGGCGGGCGGCTTTTCGCCTGCGTGATGTAGTTTAGCCGCAGCCTGCGGCCCGACACGGCCGGCGGCGGATGTGACTCGATGGCGTTTTCGAACCAGCGATTGAGCGCACTTGTCGGCACGCGCTTATTCCAAACCTCAAAAGCATCGACGATCGCCTGCATCAGCCGGTCTATACCTTCACCCGTCATGGCCGATACCGCCACCAATGGCACGCCCTTCATCTGGGTGAGCTTTTCGTCGGCCTGCGTGCGCAGCTTGCCGATTTCGCCCGCCGTCTGTTCCTTCAAATCCCATTTATTGATCGCGATGACGATGGCGCGGCCTTCCTGCTCAACCAGATCGGCGATGCGCTGGTCCTGCTCCTCGAAGGCATTCTCAACATCGAGCAAGACGACCACCACTTCAGCAAAGCGCACCGCGTTGAGCGCGTCGGCGACCGACAGTTTCTCCAGTTTCTCATCGACGCGCGAACGGCGGCGCAGGCCGGCGGTGTCGTAGATGCGAAATTTCTGCCCGTGCCAATCGAGATCGACGGCGATGGCGTCACGTGTGGTGCCGGCCTCGGGCGCGGTGAGCAGGCGCTCCTCGCCAAACAGGCGATTGACCAATGTTGACTTGCCGGCATTCGGGCGCCCGACAATGGCAACCTTGATGGCGCGCTCGCCCTCCGGGGCATCGATCGCGGCGATCTGCTCGGCGGTGCGCCCCGGCAACGCGGCGCGCAGCGCATCGTAGAGATCGGCCAAGCCCTCATTATGCTCGGCCGAAATGCCGACTGGATCGCCGAGGCCGAGTGCATAGGCGTCGTAGCGCCCGGGTTCGCCGGCGGTGCCCTCCATCTTGTTGGCGATCAGCACGGTCGGCTTGCCGGATTTGCGCGCGAGTTCGGCAAAGGCGCGGTCGGCGGGCGTGGGCCCGATGCGGGCGTCGATCATGAAGAAGATCGCGTCGGCCTGCTCGATCGCGGTCTCGGTCTGCGCGCGCATGCGGCCGGATAGGCTTTCCGGCGCCGACTTTTCGAGCCCGGCGGTATCGATCACGGTGAAATCGAGATCGCCGAGCCTGGCTTCGCCCTCGCGGCGGTCTCGCGTCACGCCGGGCCGATCGTCGACCAGCGCGACGCGCCGTCCAACCAGACGGTTAAACAGAGTCGATTTGCCGACATTGGGCCGGCCGACGATGGCGACGGTGAAGGTCATGAGCTTTTCTTTCCCCTCTCGCCAGGTGGCAGAGGGTCGCAATTGTCAGCGCGAGAAAGTGCCGGGCGCCGGAGCCGATGGCCATGGCGCGCTGCTTGACTGCTGCGGCGGCGGTTGCTGGGGCTGGGGCTGGGGCTGCGCGGGCCATGGCGCCGCTTGGGGCGCAGGCGCCGGCTGGTCGGTTTGCGTAACCGGCTTTGTGGGCGCGGCGGCGACCGCCTTCGGCTTCTTGCGCTTTGGTTTCGGCTTTGGTTCAACCGGCTCAACCGCGGCGGCTTTCTTTTCGGGCTCGACGGCGATCGGCTGCGCGGTTTCCGGCGGCGGCTGGTTGCCCTTGATGTATTCCGGCGGAATCCCCTGACTGACGCCCGGCACGCCTTCCGGAAACACGGGCTTACGGTCGCCCGGCAATTTCTTTTTATCGCTAAGGCCGAAGATGTCGAGCTTGTCCATGTCGAAATCCGCGCAGCCGGCAAGCACGGGCGCCACCGCAATCATCGTCACTATCATCAAGATACGGTGCATGCGGCGCATAGCCGGTTCCTCAGCTCTTGCCGCCGGCCGCGATCAAAGCCGCTAGCACGTCGATGCGCGAGCGCGTACCGGGCGGCGTCTCGCCATCGCCCGCGATCATGTCGATATAATTGCGGGCGGCAGTGAAGTCGTTATTGCGCCAAGCCGAAAGCGCCAACAACTCACGCGCGGTATGACGATAAGTGCGGCCGGGCTCGGCGAGCGGATCGAGGCGGCGTCGCATATCGGCCAGCGGCGCGGTATCGACCAGCAGGAGCCCTGCGCGCAAACCGGCGAGGTCCTGCCAGGTGGCGCCAAGTGAATTATCGGCAGCTAGTTCGTCATAGGCCTTCACGGCGTCGGCGGCCTTTACCTGCCCAAGTTCGGCGGCGGCACGAAAGCGCGACAGAACTCCATAGCCACCCGGCGCTTCGGTCACGACCTTGGCGAAAGCAGCTTCGGCTTCGGCGTGCTTGCCCTGCTCGCTCAACGTCACCGCGGACTCGAAAGCGGCGCCGGCAATGGCGGCTTTTTTGGCGACATAATATTCATAGAAGCGCCAGGCGCCGATGGCAGCGACGATCAGGACCGCCAGTGCGATGATGAGAATACTGTAGCGGTCCCACAGCTTTTTAAGCTGGTCGCGGCGGACTTCCTCGTCGACCTCGTGAAAAATATCGGCCACTCACAGCTCCAAAAACTTCTAATACCCGGCCCCGGGACGAATTGCGGCGTAACCTATCGATGTGGCGCGCCTAAGGCAAAGATTGCGGCGATAATCGTTAATATACAGTCGTTTAGGGCTTTTTACCCTTCATCGAATAGGTGTGCTCGGGGCCCGGGAATGTGCGGGCGCGCACCTCAGCGGCGTAAGCACCAATCGCCTTGTCGATGCCGGGGCCCAAATCAGTATAGCGCTTGACGAATTTCGGCACGCGCGGCGACAGGCCCAGCATGTCCTCCATCACCAGGATCTGCCCGTCGCAGGCAACGCTGGCGCCAATGCCGATGGTCGGGATACGTACCGCCGCCGTGAGCTTGCGGGCGAGCGGCTCGGCCACCGCCTCGATCACCATCGCAAAGGCGCCGGCTTGCGCCACCGCTAGCGCGTCGGCTTCGATGCGGCCCCAGTCGATTTCCTCGCGGCCCTGCGCGCGGAACGAGCCGATGGTGTTGATCGACTGCGGTGTTAGCCCGACATGGCCCATCACCGGAATGCCGCGCTCGGCGAGGAAAGCAATAGTCTCCGCCATGCGCGTGCCGCCTTCGACCTTGATGCCGCCGCAGCCGGTCTCCTTCAGGACGCGGGCGGCGTTCATGAAGGCCTGTTCCTTGGACGCCTCATAGGTGCCGAACGGCATGTCCACGATCACCAGTGCGCGCTTGGAGCCGCGCATCACGGCGTGGCCTTGCAGGATCATCATGTCGAGGGTGACCGGAACGGTGGTCTCGAAGCCGTGCATCACCATGCCGAGCGAGTTGCCGACCAGGATCACGTCGCAATGTTTGTCGACAATGCGCGCGGTGTGGGCGTGATACGACGTGAGGCACACGATCGGCTCGCCGCCTTTGCGCGCGAGAATATCGGGGGCCGTGAGACGCTTGATTTCGTCTTGCACTGACAAAGCACTATCTCCCAAACACCGGAACACCGATCAAGACCGGATGGAAGACGTAGCCCAGCGCGAGATAAATGACGATACCCAGAAGCACCACGATGATGTCGTTGGCCCAGCCGACCGGCGCTACTGTAGCGCCGCCATCGCCGCGGCGCTTGGCGGCGATGCGGGCATAAACGGCCCAGGCCAGGAACGAACCGAACAGCAAAATCGAGCCTAGATCACCGTTCGACAGAAGATGCGCGAAGGCCCAGACCTTGGTGGCCGCCAGTACCGGATGTTTCGCCTTGGTCTTGATATGGCTGGGGATAACGGCAGCGACGAACAGAATGACCGCGATCAGCATGAGGCCGATGGTGATGTGGCGCATGAAGGCCGGCGGCGACCAGACCGCAATCCAGTCATGGGCGCGGTATTGCCCAAAGCCCCAGACGATCAGCGCAAGCCCGGCGATCGCAACAACCGCAAACAACGCGCGATAGGCGGGAAGCCCGATGCGCGCGATGACGGCGGCCCGGTTGTTACGGCGGGTGACGAAAAGATGGCTGCCAAGGAAAACCACCAGCCCGATAATGAGGACGCCGAGACCCATGCTATACTCTACACTACCGCCGCAAAACCCTTCCTTGGCGGAAGTAGAGGATAGAACCGGCCGATGCAAGCCGCGCCTCGCATAGGAAACCCGCAATGACTGCAGGCCTGTCTTACTCCGCGTTCCGAAGCGTCATGCTGGCGCTATTGCTGCTGGTGTCGGCGAGCCTGGGCGCCAGCCGGGCAGCCACAGCGCAGGAATGGCCGGCAAAAACCGTTCGTATCATGGTGCCGTTCGGGCCGGGCTCGACGCCCGACATTGTGGCGCGGCTGATCGCCGACGGGCTTTCGAAGAAATATCCCGACAGCACCTTCCTGGTCGAAAACAAGCCGGGCGCGAGCGGCAATATCGGCACCGACGCGGTGGCAAAGGCTGCGCCCGATGGCGCCACCATCGGCATCAGCATCGGCGGCCCGCTTGCCATCAACACTTTGCTGTTTTCGCAATTGCCCTACGACCCGCGCCAAGACATCGCGCCAATCACGCAACTGGTAACCCAGCCGAGTGCGCTCGCGGTCAATCCGAGCCTCGGCGTCAGTACCGTCGCCGAATTGGTGGCGCTGTTGAAGAAAAATCCGGGCAAATATAATTTCGCATCGATCGGCAATGGGTCGGTGTCGCATCTGGCCATGGAAGCGATCGCCATCAAATCCGGCGTGACGCTGGTGCATGTGCCCTACCCGAGTTCGCCGCAGGCTATCGCCGCGGTGATCCGCAATGACGCGCAAATGGCCTGCCTGCCGGCGATTTCGGTATTGCCCCATGCAAAAGCCGGCACGGTGAAAATTCTCGCCGTCACCACCGCCAAACGCTCGCCGTTCCTGCCCGATGTTCCGACCTTGAAGGAAAGCGGCATCGACGTCGACGCCGATGCATGGAACGGTTTGATCGCGCCCGGCGGCACGCCTAAAGCGCTGATCGCCAAGATCAACAAGGACGTGGTGGAAATCATCAAGCAGCCGGCGGTGCGCGAAAAACTCGCGGCGCAATTGATGGACGTGGTCGGCTCGTCGCCGGAGGAATTCCGCGCCTTGATCGATGGCGAGATCGCGCGCTGGGCGCCGGTGATCAAGGCCAAGGATATCAAGGTCAACTAAGCGGCTTATCCTTGATGTCGGTGAAGGCGATGCCGGGCGCGCGCTCGCGCGTGTAATCGAGAATGAACTGATTGCGCGCCATGAACACCCGGTCGCCATCGAGATCGTCGGCGACGCTGGAATAATTGGCCTGCACGAAATCGTTGAGTTTCTTGTCGTCGGCGCAGGCAATCCAGCGCGCCAGCTGGAATTCCGGGGTTTCGAAGTCGATTTCGAGGCCATATTCGCCGGCAAGCCGCACTTTGAGCACGTCGAGCTGCAAGGGGCCCACCACGCCGACCAGCGCCGGCGCGCCATCGAGCGGCCGGAACACCTGAACAACGCCTTCCTCTGCCATCTGCTGGAGCGCTTCTTTCAACTTCTTCGCCTTCATCGGGTCGCCGAGCTTTACTCTTCTGAGGATTTCTGGCGCGAAATTCGGCACGCCGAGAAACGCGATCTCCTCGCCCTCGGTGAACGTGTCGCCGATGCGCAAGGTGCCGTGGTTGGGAATGCCGACCACGTCGCCGGCATAGGCCTCGTCGGCAACCGAGCGGTCCTGCGCAAAAAAGAATTGCGGCGCCGACAGCGTCATCGGCTTGCCGGTGCGCACCAGCTTGGCCTTCATGCCGCGGCGCAGTTTGCCCGAGCACAGCCGCGCAAAGGCGATGCGGTCGCGGTGATTGGGATCCATATTGGCCTGGATCTTGAACACGAACGCGGTCATGCCGTCTTCGTCGGGCTCGACCTTGCGGCTATTGGCGGTTTGCGCGCGCGGCGGCGGCGCAAACGCGGCGAGCGCGTCGAGCAGGTCCTTGACGCCGAAATTCTTTAACGCCGAACCGAAATAGACCGGCGTGAGATGGCCTTCGCGAAACGAAGCGAAGTCGAACGGCCGGCAGGCGTCCTTCACCAGCGCCAGTTCCTCGGCGATGGCCTTGGCATCGAGCATTTTGTTCTTGGCGGCGAGCGCAGCGAGATCGAGCGGCTGCGGCACCGCCGCTTTGCCGTCATCGTTGAGCAGCCGCATGTCGCCGGTGGCAATCTCGTAAGTGCCGGCGAAATCACGGCCGCGCCCGATCGGCCAATTCATCGGCGTGGTGTCGAGCGCCAGCGTCTTTTCGATCTCGTCCAAAAGCTCGAACGGGTCGCGCGTTTCGCGGTCCATTTTATTGATGAAAGTGATGATCGGAATGTCGCGCAGCCGGCAGACTTCGAACAGCTTGCGGGTGCGCGCCTCGATGCCCTTGGCACCGTCGATCACCATCACCGCGCTATCGACCGCGGTGAGCGTGCGGTAAGTGTCCTCCGAGAAGTCTTCGTGGCCCGGCGTGTCGAGCAGATTGAAGACGCGGGCGTCGTAATCGAAGGTCATAACGGACGTAACAACGGAAATGCCGCGCTCGCGCTCGATCGCCATCCAGTCGGAACGGGTCGAGCGGCGGTCGCGCTTGGCTTTGACCTGGCCGGCCAGATTAATGGCGCCGCCGAACAGCAAGAGCTTCTCGGTGAGCGTGGTTTTGCCGGCGTCGGGGTGCGAGATGATGGCAAAGGTGCGCCTTCGCTCGACCTGCGCGGCGAGCGGCGATTTCGCAACCGAATCGGGGGGAACAAGCGCCACGTTCATGGGGCGCATGTGGCAGCAAAAGGCCTATGGATCAAGGGGCTGGGCGGTGCTTGCAGCCCGCTGGCTATATCGGGGCGGCACAATATGGCGTAGACTGATTCCGCCGGTTAGCAGTGGAGTCCCTCATGGCGTTGCCCATGCGGCTCATGGCTGGATCGTTCGCCGCAGCGGTCATTATCGCCGCAGGCGCAAGCCAAGCCCTCGCCGGCGATCCGGTTGTCAGCGTCGAGACCGACACTAAGGTCAATGCCGCACATGTCCGCGCCAGCATCGACATCGCCGCGCCTCCGCCAATCGTGTGGGCGGTGATTACCGACTGCGCCCGTTCGCCGCATATAATTCCCAATCTCGAGAGTTGCCGCATCATCAAGCACGATCCCGGCGGACGCTGGGACATCCGCGAGCACATCATCAACTGGGCGGCGCTGTTTCCCAAGCTGCGCACGGTGGTGCGCACCAGCTACGAATTCGGCCACCGCATGCTGTTCAAGCGCGTGGACGGCGATATGCGGATTTCGGAAGGCGAATGGCGGGTCGAGCCGATGGCCAATGCGCATGCGACGCGGCTTTATTATAACGCGCTGGTGGCGCCGAGTTTTCCGGTGCCGGAATTCATGGTCGAGCGGACCGTGCATTCCGATCTGCCCAATGTGCTGCGCGCCATCCAGACCGCGAGCCTTTCGGACGCGGCCAAGCATTAGAGCGGCCAACTTTCTAGGCGGCAATCGATTTTTTGTAATCGTCGGCGAAAATCCGACCAGCAGCTTGCCGCCGCCGAGATCAAGCACCGGGCGCTTGATCATCGAGGGCTGCGCCAGCATCAGCTTGATCGCCTTTTTTCGGTCAGGCCTGTCTTTGTCCTTGTCGGGCAATTTGCGGAAAGTCGTGCCGGCGCGGTTCAACAGTTTTTCCCAGCCGAGCTTTCTTCGCCCAGGTTTCGAGCCTTGCGCGCTCGATGCCGGCGCTCTTGTAATCGTGAAAAGCATATTCGACGCCGGCCTTGTCCAGGAATGCGCGGGCCTTCTTCATAGTGTCGCAGTTTTTGATGCCGTAGATGGTGATGGGCATGGCGCGGACTTTTCTCTTTCCATTGCCTTGTGCAATGCGATCTAAACCATACGCGGGTGCCGGAATAAGCCGGGCCATGACAATCCGATTCACTTACAACGCGCCGGCGATGGCGTGAATTGGCCTCGGCGCCATATGCGCTTTATAGTTGCTTTTTTCCGGATGACTATCTAACATAGAACAGGGATGCCGACGTTTGGGGGAGCCGCATCATGCCACAAAATTCAAATCGTTCCGCGCCCCTTCGATTCATTAGCGTAGCTTTCGCCATAGCGCTGGCATTAATCGCAACGACGCCGGTGTCGGCGCAAAGCAGCCTCACCGTCGCGCTCTATCCTTACGTGCCGCGGGCCGCCCAATTTGAAACCGTCATTCGTGCCGCGTGGGCGCAGGTGCAGCCCAACGTCCAACTCAATTTCATCAACGATCTCAATGTCTGGGACGGTGGCTATGACAAGGACCCGCCCGCCCAGGCCGACGTCTTCGTCTTCAACACCATGTATTTCGAACAGTTCCGCGCCAACAATTTCTTGGCCTCGATGACGCCGAACGAAATCCAGAACGCCGGTGATTTCCTGACCTATGCGCGCGATGCGGTGATAGTCAGCGGCAATTACTTCGCCATCCCGCAACTCGGCTGCGCCAATATCTTGTTTTACAACGCCAACGATACGGGGGTGGCTAACGCAACGACGCTAGGCGCGCTGCGGAGCGCGCTCAATCAATGCACCTTTACCAGCGAAATCCCGTCAGACCGCCGCGGCCTGATGCTCGACATGGCGGGAAAGACCACCAACGCGACGATCTATCTCGACATCGCGCACAGCGCCAACGGCACCTACCCGTTGCCGCAACCCGCCCAGCCAAATGCCAGCTACATCGACAACCAGAAGACCATTCTGAACATGTCGAGCTTCTGGGACATCACGTCGTCGAATAAAAACGCCTATATCCGCGGCGTCTGGTATAGCCAGGGTTACGGTCGCGCCTTCATGGGATTCACCGAGACAATGTCGAATATGACGCCCGCGGCGCTCTCGACCATTGGGTTCAAGGTGATGCCGCTGTCGAACACAACAGGCAACCGGCCGCTGTTCTACGTCGATGCGATTGGCGTCAACACCTCCACGGCTCAGCGCGGCACCCGCATGCTTGCGGTGCAGTTGGCCAACCTGATTGCATCGACCGACGTGACGGTGGCGAGCTTTCAGGCCGGACAAGGCAGCAGCAACCCGCAATACTTGATGTCGGTTCGCAACAGCGTTTTCCAGACGCTTGGCCAGCGATATCCGATCTATCAACGCATGTATCATTTGGCCCAGACAGGAAACCCGCTGGCATTCAAACTGGACAGCAACGCACGCAGTTGGGTAGCGGCGACCGGCTCCACCATCCGCACTGACGTTCGGTCAAATCAAGTTTGCGGCTGCGATCAGACATCGCCACAGCAGATTTCGAGCAATTCAGCCGCGCAAGCCATCTGCCCCGGCATTTGCAGCACCCATGGCGGCTGGAACGGCCAGTGGACCAACCAGCCGCCAGCGCCGGGCTCGGTTTGCGGCTGTAATGCCTGCCCGCTTAATTCGGGATCACTCCCACTCAATCGTTCCCGGCGGCTTGCTCGTCACATCATAGACGACGCGGTTGACGCCCTTGACCTCATTGATGATGCGGGTGGCCACCGTGCCGAGAAGCGTCATGTCGAAGGGATAGAAATCCGCGGTCATGCCGTCGGTCGAGGTGACCGCGCGCAGGCCGAGGACGAATTCGTAGGTGCGGCAGTCGCCCATGACGCCGACGGTCTTGCACCGGCAGCAGCACGGCGAAAGCCTGCCAGATGTCGTCATAAAGTCCGGCGCGGCGGATTTCCTCGATGTAGATCTCATCGGCCAGGCGCAGGATGTCGCATTTCTCTTTGGTGATGGCGCCCGGAATGCGGATGGCAAGCCCCGGTCCAGGGAACGGATGGCGGCCGACAAAGCCGTCCGGCAGTCCCAGTTCGCGGCCCAGCGCGCGCACCTCGTCCTTGAACAGTTCGCGCAACGGCTCGACCAGCTTCATCTTCATGCGTCGGGCAGGCCGCCGACATTGTGGTGCGACTTGATGGTGACCGAAGGCCCGCCGGTGAAACGAAACGCTCTCGATCACGTCGGGATAGAGCGTGCCTTGCGCCAGGAAATCCGCGCCGCCAATCTTCTTGGCTTCGGCGTCGAACACGTCGATGAACAATCTGCCGATGGTCTTGCGCTTTTCCTCGGGGTCATCGACGCCGGCCAGCGCTTTGAGGAAAGTGTCGGCGGCATTCACGTGGACCAGCGGAATATTGTAGCTGGTCGCGGAACAGCGCCACGACCTTCTCGGCTTCGGCGAGCCGCAGCAGGCCGTGATCGACGAAGACGCAGGTGAGTTGCTCGCCGATCGCTTCGTGGATCAGCACCGCGGCGACCGCGCAGTCGACGCCGCCGGACAGGCCGCAGATCACGCTGGCCCTTGCCCACCTGCTTGCGGATTTTCTCGATCGCCTCGTCCTTGAAGGCGCGCATGGTCCAGTCGCCGGTCAGGCCCGCGATCTTGCGCACGAAATTGCGGATGAGCGCGGCGCCCTGCGGCGTGTGCATCGACCTCGAGATGGAATTGCGTGGCGTAGAAATTGCGCGCCTCGTCGCCGATGATGGCGATCGGCGCGTTGGGCGAGGACGCCGAGCACGCGGAAACCTCCGGCAGCTTGGTCACCCGGTCGCCGTGGCTCATCCAGACCGGATATTTCTCGCCTTTTTCCAGACGCCCTCGAACAGCGGCGCTGTCGGCGGTGATGTCGACCTCGGCGCGGCCGAATTCGCGGTGATGGCCGCCTTCGACGTGGCCGCCGAGTTGCGCCGCCATGGCCTGCTCGCCGTAGCAGATGCCGAGCACCGGCAGGCCGGCGAAAAGATCGCGTCGGGCGCCAGCGGCGCATCGATGTCGAGCACCGAGGCCGGGCCGCCCGACAGGATCACGCCCTTGGGCTTCATGGCGAGGAAGGCTTCCGCCGCCTTCTGGAAGCGGCACGATCTCGCAATAGACCTTTTCCTCGCGCACCCGCCGCGCGATGAGCTGGGTGACCTGGGAGCCGAAATCGATGATGAGGATTTTGTCGTGCAAATTCTTGTCCATCACATCACTCCCACTCAATCGTGCCCGGCGGTTTGCTCGTCACATCATACACCACGCGGTTGACGCCCTTGACCTCGTTGATAATGCGCGTCGCCACCATGCCGAGGAAGCGCATGTCGAAGGGATAAAAGTCAGCCGTCATGCCGTCGACCGAGGTGACCGCGCGCAGGCCGACAACGAATTCATAAGTGCGGCCGTCGCCCATGACACCGACGGTTTTCACCGGCAGCAGCACGGCGAAGGCCTGCCAGATGTCGTCATATTGTCCGGTGCGGCGGATTTCCTCGATATAGATCTCGTCCGCCAGCCGCAGGATGTCGCATTTTTCTTTGGTAATGGCGCCCGGAATGCGGATCGCAAGCCCCGGCCCCGGAAACGGATGGCGGCCGACAAAGCCGTCCGGCAAGCCGAGTTCGCGGCCGAGCGCGCGCACCTCGTCCTTGAACAGTTCGCGCAACGGCTCGACCAGCTTCATCTTCATGCGGTCGGGCAGACCGCCGACATTGTGATGCGACTTGATGGTGACCGAGGGCCCGCCGGTAAACGACACGCTCTCGATCACGTCCGGGTAGAGCGTGCCCTGCGCCAGGAAATCGGCGCCGCCAATTTTCTTGGCCTCGGCGTCGAACACGTCGATGAACAGGCCGCCGATGGTCTTGCGCTTTTTCTCCGGGTCATCGACGCCGGCCAGCGCCTTGAGGAAAGTGTCCTCGGCCTCCACGTGGACGAGCGGAATATTGTAGCTGTCGCGGAACATGGCCACGACCTTCTCGGCCTCGGCGAGCCGCAGCAGGCCATGATCGACGAAGACGCAAGTGAGTTGCTCGCCGATCGCTTCGTGAATGAGCACCGCGGCCACCGCCGAGTCGACGCCGCCGGACAGACCGCAGATCACGCGGCCCTTGCCGACCTGCTTGCGGATTTTCTCGATCGCCTCGTCCTTGAAGGCGCGCATGGTCCAGTCGCCGGTCAGGCCAGCGATGTTGCGCACGAAATTGCGGATCAGCGCCGCGCCTTGCGGCGTGTGCATGACTTCGAGATGGAATTGGGTGGCGTAGAATTTGCGCGCGTCGTCGCCGATGATGGCGATCGGCGAATTGGGCGCAGAACCTAGAACGCGGAAGCCCTCGGGCAGCTTCGTCACCCGGTCGCCATGGCTCATCCAGACCGGATATTTTTCGCCCTTGACCCAGACGCCCTCGAAAATCGGGCTGTCGGCGACGACCTCGACTTCGGCGCGGCCGAATTCGCGGTGATGGCCGCCTTCGACTTTGCCGCCGAGCTGCGCCGCCATGGCCTGCTCGCCGTAACAAATGCCGAGGATCGGCACGCCGGCGTCATAGATCGCCTTGGGCGCCAGCGGCGCATCCTTGTCGAGCACCGAAGCCGGCCCGCCCGACAGGATGACGGCCTTGGGCTTCATGGCGCGGAAGGCTTCCTCGGCCTTCTGATAGGGCACGATCTCGCAATAGACTTTCTCCTCGCGCACCCGCCTTGCGATCAACTGGGTGACCTGGGAGCCGAAATCGACGATGAGGACTTTGTCGTGCAAGTTATTTTCCAGGTCGGGCTTGTCCAAATTGGCCGCCGAGCCCGCGAAAGGCTCCGAATCCTGCAGCCGAGGCCGCGTTGTGGGGTTGGGCGCAGGCGGGGTCAAGGCGGCGTCAGGCTTCGGTTAAATACAGCGGATTTCGACCTATTCAGATAACCCTCCGCTAGCCCCAGCGTGAGACATGAGGACCAAGATTTTCGCCATTTCCACACGTTTAGGGGCGGGCTTGGCCGGCCACGCCGGCCCTATGGCGTTAATGCCGGCCGATGCAGCGCCGACGGAGCGGGCGCTGGCAAATCGAGGCTGATCTAGAAATCCGTGCCGCATTCGCAGCCGAACGCGCGGGGCCCGATCGTTATCGGCCGAAGGCCCAGCCGACCAGCGGGATCTGCGCAGCGATGCTCCCCAGCCGCGACCTGGCAGGCTGGTCAATTTTGCCGCTGTTTGCCGGTGCGTCCGGAATCGATCCCGGCGGCACCGGATGGCCGTCATCGGCTTGCGGCGCAGGCGTCGCCGAAACCGTTGTCGCGGGCGGCAAAGCTGGAACGGGTGTGGCGAGCACGCCCGCCGGCGCACGCAGTTCCAATGGCTGGTCTTTGGGCTGGTCTTTGGGCAGGTCCTTCGGCAGGTCCTTGGGCTGGGCGATCTCACGAGCAAGCGGATGCGGGGCGACTGGCTGCGGCGCGCTCGCGGGTGGAGCAGTATCGGCAGCATGGGTGACGAGAGCGTGACGAACCGCGGACAGCCAAGCCGCATCCGACGCGGCTGCTGTCCTGGCGGACAGGCTCCGTGACGGGCGCGGACGCCGGGCTTAGCGCCGCCGGCTTTGCCGCAACAACCGGATGCGGTTCGGATTTGAGTTCCGGTTTAGCCTCGATCTTGGTTTCTATTTTGGCTTCGGCTTTGCGCTCGGCCTGCTTCGGCGCGGGTTCGGCAACGCGCACGGCAACCGGCGTTGCCCGCTTGTCGGAGGCCAACAGGGCCTTGAACGCCGCCGTGGCATCGGGATCGACCGTGCCGCAGGCATGTTCGAAGGCCTCAACGTCACGCCGCACCAGCATGTGACGCGTGGCGGGGTCGACGCTCTTGTCGAGCATGGTGACGATATTGACGCGCAGGTTCTGGCAGGTCGCCTCGACCGAGAAATTGGCGCGGTACATCGAATAGGCGCTGCCGAGGCCGACCGGAATAGCCAGCAAGGTGCCGGCGATCTGCAAGGCGCTCATGGCGCGCGCAAAGCGCGGCGCGCCGGCGCCGCCCGGCGCCGGGGTGACATCATGCGCCCCAGGATGAAAGGGATCGCGCCTCGCCACCAGCATGTCGGGAGACCTCGGATGAAAGAAAACGTGGCGCCCAGTCACGAAAACTTCGCGGAGAATTTTGGCCGGGAATGAGGCGAAAAAGCGGGTTTCGTGTAACTCAATACGTTAATACGAGGACTTAGCACGGCGAGGCACCGCGCTTGAGCAGGGAGACGAAAAATCCGTCGGTCTCGGTGGTACGCGGCGTCATCAGTAGCCCAACGTCCGACAGCCGGGCGGATTTGGCGAAGGCTGGCGCCTGATCACCGAGCGCTTTGACGGATTCGGCTGCCGGAACGACCGAAAATTCCGCGTGGCGCGCCAGAAATGCGCGTACCTGCGCGCCGTTCTCCTCGTCGAGCACCGAACAGGTGACATAGGCGATGCGGCCGCCGCTTTTGAGCAGCGCCACCGCGCGATCGAGGACCTCGGCCTGCTCTTTCTGGCGCTGTTCGAGCGCGCCCGGCCGCATGCGCCATTTGGCATCCGGGTTACGCCGCCACGCGCCGGTGCCGGTGCAGGGCGCGTCGATCAGCACGAGATCGCATTTGCCGGCAAGATCGTCGAGTTCGCCGCCGACGGACTTGGGCGTGCGGACCTGAACGTTCCGGGCGCCCGAGCGCGCGAGGCGATCGTGAATCGGCGCCAGCCGCCGCTTGTCGTCGTCGGTGGCGAAAACCTGACCCTTGTTCTGCATCATGGCGGCGAGCGCGAGCGTCTTGCCGCCGGCGCCGGCGCACAGATCGATCACCTGCTCGCCGGGCTTCGCCGCCGAAAACAGCGCCGCAAGCTGCGAGCCTTCGTCCTGTACCTCGATCATGCCCTTGAGAAAGGCAGGCTCGGCATGGATCGCCGGGCTCTTGGCGTCGGCCGCCATGGCAATGCGTAACGCCCAGGGCGACCAATGGCCTTGCTCGGGCTTGAGGTCCGACAACATGGCTGCGGCCTTGAAGATGTCGGCCTTCAACGTGTTGACGCGCAGATCGAGCGGCGCGCGTGAGGCCAGCGCCGCGCCCTCCTCCGCACGCGTATCGCCGAAAGCGCGCAAGAAATGCGGCTCCAGCCATTCCGGATAGTCGCCGGCGACATGGGCGGGCGCGTTCGCCATATCGGCGGCATCGAGGCGCTTGCGCTCGTCATCGGTGAGCTTCGGCGGCCCGTAGCCGGTGCCGTCGGCGAGCTTGGCGACGGCGTCAGTGTCGAGGCCGCGCTCGCGCTTGAGCATGCCGAGCAGGATCGCGCGCGGCGTATCGGCACCCATCAACCACGCACTCGACGCGCGCCGGCGCAAGGCGTCATAAACCAGCCCGGCGATGCCGGCGCGGTCGCCAGAACCGGCAAATCTGTGAGCTAGTCCCCAAGCTTTAAGGAAATCGTTGGCCGGACGGCGATCGCTTTCGATTGAACCAAAAACTTCGATGGCCGCGGCTAGCTTTGCCGCCGGCGTCATGTTTGTAAGCTCATGGCAGGCCCAGCAGAATGCGGACCATAAAGATGAGCCAGGCCACCATCAGCGCGACGGCGCCGAAGGCATACCAGGCGCCGCGCCGGGGCACGGCATTGCTGCTGGTATAGACGAGCGCGTGCATCAGGCGCGTCAGCACGAAAACCCAGGCCAGTACGAGGAACACGAGGTCGGCGTGACGGGTGAAGATTTCCAACACCGTCAACAAGTAAAACAACACCGGCAATTCGAACTGGTTGCTGAAGCAATAGCTGATCTGGAGGGTTCGCGGGCTCCAGTTCGGCTCGCGCAGCGCAATTTGCGACCAACGCGTCGACCCGCTTTTGAGGTCGTTGCGGCGCATGACCCCGAGCCACAGCAGGAGCCCGAAGGTCAGGATCACTTCGACGAAAACCGGTAGCAGTATGGACGGTATCGACATAAGGAGAACCCTTCAGTGAATGTAAGCGCAGATAGTCACACTTCTCGAAAAAGCACCAGTGCGTATTATTGATTCAGACGGCGTCGCTGCCCCCAACCCTAAGATGTCGTGGCCATCGCTACGCCGTCCAATTCCTTAAGCGCATCGTCCGGCAGCGTGAGCTCGGCCGCGGCGAGATTTTCGCGCAAGTGCGCGAGCGACGAGGTGCCCGGGATCAGCAGGATGTTGGGCGCGCGGTGCAGCAGCCAGGCGAGCGCGACCTGCATCGGCGTGGCGCCGAGCCGCTCGGCGACGTCCGACAAGCGTCGACGACTGCAGCGGCGTGAAGCCGCCGAGCGGGAAGAACGGCACATAGGCGATGCCGTCGCGGGCCAGATCGTCGATCAGCGCGATCGTCGTCGCGGTGCGCCAGATTGTAGAGGTTCTGCACGCAGACGATCTCGCAGATCTTGCGCCCTTCGGCGATCTGCTTCGGCGTGACGTTGCTCAGCCCGATGTGGCGCACCAGGCCCTGGCGCTGCAGCTCGGCCAGCACGGTGAGCGGCGCCTCGATCGAGCCCTCGGCGGGGCCGTGGACGTCGAACATGCTGCGCAGGTTGACGACGTCGAGCACGTCGAGGCCGAGATTGCGCAGATTGTCGTGCACCGCCTGGGTCAGTTCTTCGCGCGAGAAGGCCGGAATCCATGATCCATCCGCGCCGCGCCGGGCGCTGATCTTGGTGACGATGACGAGATCGTCGGGATAGGGGTGCAGCGCCTCGCGGATGATCTGGTTGGTGACGTGCGGGCCGTAGAAATCGCTGGTGTCGATGTGGTCGACGCCGCTCGCGACCGCCTCGCGCAGCACGGCCAGCGCCGCGGCGTGGTCCTTGGGCGGCCCGAACACGCCGGGTCCGGCGAGCTGCATGGCGCCGTAGCCCAGCCGCTTCACGGTGCGGTTGCCGAGGGTGAAAGTGCCGGATTCGTCGAGTTTGGACATTGTTCGCTCCTCAAGTCCACCCACACATAGGGTCGGCTCGGCCCAATGTAATGGGTGCAAACCCTATGACATTACGACGATGTGGCTTGATCTCGGGACGAGTGCGCGAAGTCGCTACACGCCGCTCGGATAATTCGGGCTCTCGCGCGTGATGACCACGTCATGCACATGGCTTTCGCGCAGGCCCGCGCCCGAAATGCGCACGAATTCCGCCTTCTCGTGAAAGTCCGCCAGCGTTGCCGCGCCGACATAGCCCATGGCGGCGCGCAGGCCGCCGGCCAATTGATGCAGCACATTGCCGACCGGGCCTTTGTACGCCGACCTGGCCTTCGACGCCTTCCGGCACCAGCTTGAGCGCGTCCTTGATGTCTTGCTGGAAATAGCGGTCGGCGGAGCCGCGCGCCATCGCGCCTACTGAGCCCATGCCGCGATAGCTCTTGTAGGAACGGCCTTGATACAAGAAATACTTCGCCCGGCGTCTCGTCGGTGCCGGCCAGCAAAGAGCCGACCATGGCGACATCGGCGCCCGCGGCCAGCGCCTTGGCGAGATCGCCGGAATATTTGATGCCGCCGTCGGCAATCACCGGCGTGCCGGATTTTTTCGCCGCCTCGACCGCGTCCATGATGGCGGTGAGCTGTGGCACGCCGACGCCGGCGACAATGCGGGTGGTGCAGATCGAGCCCGGACCGATGCCGACCTTGATGGCATCGGCGCCGCAATCGATCAGCGCCTTGGCGCCTTCGGAAGTCGCGACATTGCCGGCCACGACTTGAACGAGGTTCGACATGCGCTTGATGCGGCGTGACCGCGTCGAGCACATATTGCGAATGGCCGTGCGCGGTATCGACCACCACGAGGTCGACGCCGGCCGCGATCAGCGCTTCGGTGCGCGCATAGCCTTTGTCGCCGACCGTGGTGGCGGCGGCAACGCGCAGCCGGCCCTGCTCGTCCTTGCAGGCGTTGGGATTGGCGACGGCCTTTTCGATGTCCTTGACCGTGATCAGGCCGACGCAGCGATACTGCTCGTCCACCACCAATAACTTCTCGATGCGATGCTGATGCAAGAGCCGCTTGGCTTCGTCCTGGCTCACGCCTTCGCGCACGGTGATGAGATCGTCCTTGGTCATCAACTCCGCGACGCGCTGGCGCGGATCGGTGGCAAAGCGCACGTCGCGGTTGGTGAGAATGCCGACCAGCTTGCCGGCTTTGCCGTTGCCGCCGCCTTCGACCACCGGGACGCCGGAGATGCGGTTCTCCTTCATCAGGTCGAGCGCTTCTTGGAGCGGGGCACTGGGCTCGATGGTGAGCGGGTTCACCACCATGCCCGATTCGAATTTCTTGACTTGGCGGACCTGGGCGGCTTGCTGGTCCGGCTCCAGATTGCGGTGGATGACACCGATGCCGCCCGCCTGCGCCATGGCGATGGCCATTTGCGATTCGGTCACGGTGTCCATGGCGGAAGCCACTATCGGGATATTGACCGCGATCGAGCGCGTGATGTGGGAGCGGATATCGGCCTCGCCGGGCAGCACTTCCGACAGGCCGGGCCTGATCAGCACATCGTCAAAAGTGAGCGCTTCGCGGGGGCTTGCGTTGTTTTTTGCGGCCATCGCCAACTCCGTCACACCCGAAAGGGATCAAGACCGAGTGCTTCAGGCTTATAAAATGCCTGCCGCGAGGGGTTCCTCGCGTTGCGTCACGGCCCGCTTTTGGGTTGGCGTGGGTCGTTAGCACGGGCAGACAGTGAATTCCTAGGGCGTATCGGGATGTCTGTTATGAACGCCCACAGGCGATTAGCCTTCCTTCGGCCATCGGTTTCATGTTCAAGACCCGGATTGCCTTAAGGCCTTACGCCGGAAAGTGCCCTTACGCATGCGTGCTGACCGCATCGTCCCACTGATCATCGCGGTCGCCTTGTTCATGGAGAACATGGATTCGACCGTGATCGCCACGGCGCTGCCGGCGATCGCGGCCGATATCGGCACCAATCCGCTGGCGCTCAAGCTTGCGGTCACCTCTTATCTGCTCTCGCTCGCGATTTTCATCCCGGCCAGCGGCTGGACTGCCGACCGCTTCGGCGCTCGCACTGTGTTCCGCAGCGGCCATCGCGGTATTCGTGCTCGGCTCGATCGGCTGCGCGCTATCGAGTTCGCTCACCGACTTCGTCATCGCCCGCGTCGTGCAGGGCATGGGCGGCGCCATGATGACCCCTGTTGGGCGCATGGTGCTGGTGCGCAGCATCAGCCGGCGCGAACTGGTGAACGCGATGGCCTGGGTGACCACGCCGGCGCTGATCGGTCCGGTGCTGGGACCGCCGGTCGGCGGCTTCATCACCACTTACGCATCGTGGCATTGGATCTTCATCATCAATGTGCCGATTGGCATCCTCGGCATCATCCTAGCCACGCGCTATATCGATGACATACGGGCAGAGACGCGCGAGCGTTTCGACATTTTCGGCATGGTGCTGGCGGGCCTAGGCATCGGCGGCGTTGCCTTTGGATTGTCGATATTGGGGCTCAATTTTTTGCCTTGGACCGTTGTCGCGGCGCTGGTCGTGGGCGGCGCGTGTTTTATCGCGGCCTATTTGGTGCATGCGCGGCACACGGCGGTGCCCGCCCTCGATCTCACGCTGTTTCGGCTGCCGACTTTTTTCGCGAGCGTTACCGGCGGTTTTGTATTCCGGCTGGGGCTAGGCGCGCTGCCGTTTTTGCTGCCGCTGATGCTGCAAGTCGGATTCGGCATGACGCCGTTCCAATCCGGCACCATCACCTTCGCCACCGCGCTTGGCGCCATGGGGATGAAATGGGCAACGGCGAAAATCCTGCGCCGTTTCGGATTCCGCACCATCTTGGTGTTCAACTCTTTGATCAGCGCGGCATTCCTGGCGGTCTGCGCGGCTTTTACCGCGGCAACGCCGGCCGCGGTGATGATGGGCTTGTTGCTGATCGGCGGTTTTTTTCGTTCGTTGCAATTCACCAGTATCAACACCATCGCCTATGCCGAGGTTGAACACGCCAGAGGTGAGCCGGGCGACCTCGCTGGTAAGCGTCGCCCAGCAGTTGGCGGTGTCGACCGGCGTGGCGGCGGGCGCGCTGGCGGTGGAATTGACCGAGCACTTGCGCGGTGACAACGCTTTGCAAGCGGCGGATTTTCCGCCCGCCTTCCTGGCTATCGCGGCAATATCGGCGCTCTCGGTGTTTATTTTCGCACGGTTGCCGGCCGACGCCGGCGCCGAAATGGCCAACCGGCTGCCCACGGCGAATGAAAAAACGGATCGGCGGCTCGGCTAAAACGTTTTTCGGCTTGCGTCTGTGCCATTTTGGAACATGTCCGCCGCCGTTAACCATGTTAGAACGTTAACACCTCCGGATAGGGCCCAAACCAATGGACAAGTCGTTGGCGCAGTGGGTATTTTCGGTCCTGTTATAGTTAACGAGTAAGGTTAAAGCGTATGCGGCGTGAACGGCCAAATTGGCTGATCCGGGCTTTGGGGCTTGCCGCCATCGCTATGGCGGCGATCCTGCCACATGCCGCGCAAGCCCAGCTTCGCGAAGCCCGCACCTGCGCGACCCAAACCGAAACCATGGCGGATGAGCGCATTGCCGCCTGCGGCACTTTGCTGGGAACCGGCCGCCTGCATGGCAAGCCGCTGGGCGTCGCATACAGTTTGCGCGGCTTGGCCTATCTTGACCGCGGCGACATTCCGAACGCCATTTCCGATCTCAACCGCGCGGTCGAACTCGCGCCTGACTTCGCGCCGGCCTATCAGAACCGCGGCAACGCCTGGTATGCGCGCGGCAATTACGGCCAAGCCATTGCCGATTACGACGCCACCATCCGCATCGATCCCGATTCGCCCTCGCCTTACGTGAACCGCGCCGCGGTCCGGCGCGACCTCGGCTATGTCGAGGGCGCCTTGGCGGACTATCAAAAGGCGATCAGCCTGGGTGCCAATCGCTCCACGCCTTACAGTGGACGCGGACAAATTTATTTGCGCCAGCACGATTACGCGCGTGCCCTCAGCGATTTCGACCGCGCGGTTCACCTCGATCCGGTTGTCGGCAATTACATGTTGCGCGGCCAGGCCCGTGAGGGCGCCGGCGACTTCAACCGCGCCTTGGCCGATTATCAGGAAGCCGCCAGGCTCGATCCCAAGGACATTGCCGCCTTGACTGCGCAAGCCAGCCTCTGGCGCAAGAAGGGTGATTACAGCCAAGCGATCACGGTCTACGATCGCGCGGTCAGCGTCGATCCGAGCGCGCCAACCACCTATAAATTGCGCGCCGAGGCCTATGCCGCCAAGGGCGATCGCAAACGCGCCATGACCGACATCAGCCGCGCGCTCAAGTTTTCCTGGGACGCGAGCTTCCTGAAAACGCGCGGCGCACTGCGGCTGGACGACGGCGATCTCGAAGGCGTGGTGCACGATGCCGACGCCATGTTGAAGCTCGATGCCGACAACGCATCCGCGTTTGCCCTGCGCGGCGCCGCCTTGGCCCGCAAAAAGGATTACGGCAACGCGCTCGCCGATCTCGACAAGGCAATCAAGGCCGATGGCAGCGATGCCCTGGCTTATGGCGAGCGCGGCCAGGTCTATCTCGCCAAGAACGACAGCAGTCGTGCAATGGCGGATTTCAACCGCGCCATTGAACTGGGAACCATCAGCGCCGCGCCCTATCGCAGCCGCGCGCAAATCGAAAAAGACAAAGGTGATAATGCCAAGGCGATGAGCGATCTCGCCATTGCTATCCAGCGCGATCCGCGGCCGGCGGACCCCTATTTCTTGCGCGCCAGCCTGCGCAATACCGGCGCTAAAGGCGAGAGGGATATGGCCCTGGCCGACCTCGATGCCGGCTTGCAGCGCCAGCCCGACAACTTCGCCGGCCTTCTGGCACGCGCGCTAATCAAGCAAGACAAAGGCGACGCTACTGGCGCCATCGCGGATTACGACGCCGTTCTCAAAGGCGAGCCGGCCAATACAAAGGCCTATTACCAGCGCGGCTTGGCGCGCGAGAAGGTTTCGCAATACGAGGGCGCTATCGCCGATTTCAAGATGGCGCTGGCCCGCGACGCCAATATGGCCGATGCGCGTAAGGCGCTGGCGCGCGCATTGGCCATGACGCCGCGCGAAAAATCGCGCCTTGCCGAAGGCAATGTTAAAAGTGAAGTCAGGGCCGCGCCCGCCTCCAAGGAAAGCGATAAGTCCACCGGCGCAATCGCCGGGAACCCAAACGTCAGGCTACCGCCGGCGCCGGAAAAGAAATCGGCCGACGTGGCGCTGGAGAAAGAAGCCGGCAAGCCCGCGCAAAAAATGCGGGAAACCGGGGAATCGCAAGAACCTGTAAAAATACAAGAAACCAAGATCGAAGAAGCGAACAATCAAAAGCCTAGCGAAAAACTTGTGCGCTATGAGCGCGAGCGTAAAACGGCCGAGCATCACGGCAAGAAGCACGAGAAGGAAGCGCGCGCCCAAAGGGAGCGGCACAGAACCGCGCAAGCCATCGAAAGGCGGCGGATCGTCGTGCAATCGAATGAGCCGCGCTACATTCGCGCCGGTTCCGAGGACTCCCGCCGCTTGGGCAGCAGCGATACGCGCTTCACCGACATCTGGAACGACAGGCGCTGATTAGTGCCCGCGAAACCCCGTCGCCAGCAAATAAAGCTCGGCCGAATCCGAGCGGCTCGCCTGCGGCTTGACGTGCTTGACGGTGGTGAAATCGCGCTTAAGCGGACCCAAGAGCGCGGCTTCCGTGCCGCCTTGCAGCACCTTGGCGAGAAACGTGCCGCCGGGCGCCAGAACTTCATGCGCAAATTCGGCCGCGGCTTCCACCAGCGCGACGATCTTGATGTGATCGGTCTTGCGATGGCCGGTGGCGTTGGCAGCCATGTCGGACAGCACCACGTCGGCGCGCCCGCCGAGCATGGTCTTGAGCGTTTCGGGCGCCGACGGATCTAGAAAATCGAGCTGCATGAATTCGACGCCCGGCACGGGGTCCATCATCAGCAGATCGATGGCGATGACACGGCCCTGCTGCGGCGCGCCGACGCGCTTGGCCGCAATCTGGCTCCAGCCGCCGGGCGCTGCGCCCAGATCGATGACGCGCGCGCCACGTTTGAAAAAGCGCGCCTTGTCGTCGATCTCGGCGAGTTTATAGGCGGCGCGCGAGCGCATGCCTTCGCGCTTGGCGCGCGCGACATAAGGATCGTTGAGCTGGCGGTCGAGCCAGAGCTTGGAGGACAGCTTGCGGTTCTTGCCGCCTTTAACGCGAATTTTCAGCTCGCGCGAGCCGCTGCCTTTGCCAGGGATACTCACGACGGCGCCGTTTGACTGCCACCGCCCCAGGCGCCGCCATTCGAGGCCGCATCGCCCCAGGCGCCATCGTCGCGCATCATCTGCACTAGCATGCCTTCACGCAGGCCCCGGTCGGCGACGCGTAGCCGCGGACACGGAAATGCGCGGCGGATCGCTTCCAATATGGCGCAGCCGGCGAGCACCAGATCGGCGCGCTCAGGTCCGATGCAGGGAGCTCGCGACCCGTTCATCATAACTCATGGCCAATAGTCTTTCGAGCACCGCGTCGATTTCCGGTTCGCTCAACCAGCAACCGTCCACGCGATTGCGGTCGTAACGTTTGAGATTGAGGTGAACGCCGGCGATCGTGGTCACGGTGCCGGAGGTACCGAGCATATGGATGCCACGCAAGCCCTCGCCACCATGCTCGCGCGCAAACGGCGCGATTAAGGCTGCCACCTCGGCCACCATAACTTCGTAGGCGTCGCGCGAGACATTTATCCCGCCGTGGCGCTCGGCCAGCGTCACCACGCCATGCGGCAGAGAAACCCAGCCGCGAATCCGGGGCAAAGGCGGCCCGCGCCGCGTTTCATGCGAGCGGTCAAGGCGTACCAATTCCGAGGAGCCGCCGCCAATATCGAACAGCACGACGCCTTCGGCTTGCGGGTCCATGAGCGGCGTGCAGCCGGTGGCGGCGAGCGTCGCCTCGGTCTCGCGGTCGATCACTTCGAGCGCGATGTCCAATTCGGCGGCGACGCGGGCGAGGAATTCGTCGCCGTTTACGGCCGCGCGGCAGGCTTCGGTCGCAATCAGACGGGCACGGGTGACGCCGCGGTTTTTCATCTTATTGCGGCAAACCTCGAGCGCGCCCAGTGCGCGTTCGATGGCGGCTTCGCTCAGGCGGCCGGACGCGGAAATGCCTTCGCCGAGCCGGATGATCCTGGAAAACGCGTCCACCACGCGAAAACTGTCGCCGGAAGGACGCGCGACCAGCAGGCGGCAATTATTGGTGCCGAGATCGAGCGCGGCATAAGTCGGCCCGCCCCGATCGCCGGCAAAGCCAGCCTCGGAGCGTCCATGCGACCGCCGACCCCACGAATCCCGCCCTGGCGGCATTCGTTCCATAGCGGGGTCGAGGCCTGGGTTGTCCCCGGCCTCGCCGCTCATGAATTCAAACCTTCCCGCCGCTTCCGGGTCGCCTCCCAGCGCCCGCGGTTGTGGCAATGTTCCCTCGATCACGAAAAGTGTAACAGCACCTGTGCCTCATGCAACCCAGGTGCCCAATAGCCTCGGTCTGGAGAGCTATTCTTGTGGCCGGCGCCTGTTGTAGAAGGCCTTTGCCTGCTTTATCTGGAACATTGCGATCAACAACGGCTTTAAGTCCCGCATGGACGACAGAACCAACGAAACCGCGCTTTCGCTGACCAAATTCGGCATCGGCCAGCCGGTCCTCCGCACCGAAGACCCCGCATTGGTCCGTGGCGAAGGCCGCTACACCGACGATATCGGTCTGGCCGGCCAGGCCTATGCTGTGATGGTGCGCTCCAGCGTCGCCCATGGCGTTATCCGCGGCATCGACACCGCCGCCGCCAAGGCCATGCCGGGCGTGCTGGCGATTTATACCGCCGCCGATTTGACCGCCTATGGCGGGCTCAAATGCAACCTGCCGCTCAAGAGCCGCGACGGCTCGCCGATCAAATACAAGCCGCGGCCGGCGCTCGCGGGCGACAAAGTGCGCTTTGTCGGCGATCCGGTCGCCTGCGTGGTGGCTGAAACCATCGCGCAAGCCAAAGACGCCGCCGAAGCGGTCGTCCTCGATATCGAACCTTTGCCTGCGGTAGTGAGCGCGCGCGAAGCCGTGAAGTCCGGCGCACCGCTCCTTTATGACGAAGTGCCGGGCAACATCGCGCTCGACTATCACTACGGCGACAAGGACAAGGTGGCCGACGCCTTCGCCAAGGCGGCGCATGTCGTAAAGCTGCCGCTGATCAATCAGCGCCTGGTGGTGAATTCGATCGAGCCGCGTTCGGCGATCGGCGAATTCGACGCCAAGGACGAGAAATGGACGCTGCATTCGTGCAGCCAAGGCGTGTTCGGGCTCAAGAACATGCTGCGCGATATCCTCGGCGCGCCCGCCGAAAAGGTGCGCGTGCTCACCGGCAATGTCGGCGGCTCGTTCGGCATGAAAGCGGCGACCTATCCGGAATATGTCTGCGTCCTGCATGGCGCGCGCGCGCTCAAACGGCCGGTAAAGTGGACCGATGAGCGTTCGGGAAGCTTTATGTCCGACCATCACGGCCGCGACTACGATATGACGGTCGAAGTAGCCTTTGACAAAGACGGGCTGATCCAGGCCGTCCGGCTTTCCGGTTACGGCAATCTGGGCGGCTATTGCGCCGCCTTCGGCCCGCTGCTGCCGACCGTCAATGTAACGAAAAATATCGTCAGCATGTACCGCACGCCGCTGCTCGAAGTTGCGACCCAATGCGTGTTCACCAACACCACGCTGGTGTCGGCCTATCGCGGCGCCGGACGCCCCGAAGGCGCGCTCAGCATGGAGCGCATGATGGATTATGCCGCAAGCGAACTTGGCATCGACCGCTTCGAACTGCGCAAGCGCAATTTCATCA
Organism: uncultured Alphaproteobacteria bacterium; assembly: GCA_963807665.1. Lineage (GTDB taxonomy): Bacteria > Pseudomonadota > Alphaproteobacteria > Rhizobiales > Xanthobacteraceae > Pseudolabrys. Next base: position 40,640 of record CAWEDE010000068.1, read on the forward strand.
AGGCCAAGGAAATGCCGTTCCAGTCGGCCTCCGGCATGACCTATGACTGCGGAGATTTTCCGGGCCTGTTCAAAGACGCGCTGGAGCGCGCCGATGTCAAAGGCTTTAAGGCGCGCAAGCGCGACAGCAAGCGCGCCGGCAAACTGCGCGGCCTGGGCGTTGCTTGTTACGTGGAAACCACGGCGGCCATGACCACCGAAATGGGCGGCATTCACTTTAACGCCGACGGCACGGTGACCATCGTGACCGGCACGCTGGATTACGGCCAGGGCCACGCCTCGGCCTTTGCACAGGTGCTGGTCGAGAAACTCGGCGTGCCGTTCGAGCGCATTCGCCTGGTGCAAGGCGACAGCGATCGGCTGGTGACCGGCGGCGGCACCGGCGGCTCGCGCTCGGCCATGCTTAGCGGCACGGCTATCGCGGAAGCCTCCGTCAAAGTCATCGAAGCCGGCAAGCAGATCGCCGCGCATGTTCTTGAGGCTTCCGCCGACGACATCGAATTCAAAAGCGGGCGCTTCGTCATTGCCGGCACCGACCGTGCAATCGGGATCATGGAACTGGCCGAGCGACTACGCGCCGGTTTGAAACTGCCGGATGGCGCGCCCACCACGCTCGATGTCACCCATGTGACGGAAGCGATTGCCGGCACATACCCGAACGGCGTTCATGTCGTCGAAGTGGAAATCGAGCCAGACACTGGCCTTACCCGGGTGGTGAAATATAACGCGCTCAATGATTTCGGCACGGTGATCAATCCGATGCTGGTAGAAGGCCAGATCCAGGGCGGCGCCATGCAGGGCCTGGGCCAGGTGCTGCTGGAAGGCGCGGTCTATGATGCCGAAGGTCAGCTCGTGACCGGATCGTTCATGGATTACGCGATGCCGCGCGCGCATGACGCACCGATGATCGCGGTGGCCAATCGCCCGGTGCCGACCAAGACCAATCCGATCGGCGCCAAGGGCTGCGGCGAGGCCGGGACATCGGGCGGATTGCCGGCGGTTGCCAATGCCGTGCTCGACGCGCTGGCGGAATTCGGCATTAGGCATCTGGAAATGCCGATGACGCCGTCGCGGATCTGGCAGGCGATCCAGAGCGCTAAGGCCAAGAAGCCGATCTAACCGAACTAGGTCAGGCAGCGCCGGACAGTTTCACGTTCTTGAACGGCATCGAGCGTATGCGGGTGCCGGTCGCCGCGAAAACCGCGTTGGCCACCGATGGCGCAGTTGCAGCCGTCCCGGGCTCACCGATGCCGCCCCATTTCTTGCCGCCGGAAAGCGCGAAATAGACCTCGATTTTCGGCGCGTCTGCCAGGCGCACTACCTGATATTCGTCGAAATTGGCCTGCTCGATACGGCCATCCTTGACGGTGAGATCGCCGTAGAGCGCGGCCGAAAGCCCGTAGAGCACGCCGCCCTGAATCTGCGCCTCGACAATTCCGGGATTGACGATGTGGCCGCAATCGACCGCCGCGACCACGCGATGAACTCTGATTTCGCCCTTTTGATTGACCGAAACTTCCGACACCTGCCCGATGATGGTGCCGTAGCATTCGAGGATCGCGATGCCGCGGCCAAAGCCCGGCGCCATGGGTTTGCCCCAGTCGCCCTTCTCGGCGATCTTGTCGAGCACGCCGATAAAGTCCGGCCGGTGCGACAGCAATGCGCGGCGGAATTTGTAGGGATCGTGGCCGCCGGCCTGCGCCAGCTCGTCAATATAGCTTTCCATGAAGAAGGCGTTTTGCGACGAGCCGACCGAACGCCAAAAGCCAACCGGCACATGCGTGTTCTTGAGCATGCAGCCAACGCGTATATTGGCAATTTTGTAGTTGGTGTTCGCGATGCCCTCAACCGCCTGCGGCTCAACGCCGCTTTCGACCTTGCTCATGCCGACCGAACGTTGGATCGAACCAACAGCGATCTTTGCGTCGAACGCCGCCGGCATGCCGTCGGTGCCGAGTACAGCCTTCAATTTCACAGCCGCCTGCGGACGATAGCGGTCCTGCGTCATGTCTTCTTCGCGCGTCCACAAAAGCTTGACCGGCTTGCCGACCTGCTTGGCGACCAGGATAGCCTGGCGCATCTCGTCATTTTGGCCGCGCCGGCCGAAACCGCCACCGAGGAAGCAATTATGCAACTCAATCTGTTCGGGCTTGAGACCGGAGGTGGCCGCGGCCAGGTGCAATGCACCCATCGGGATTTGCGTGCCGAGCCAGATCTCGAGTTTGTCGCCTTCGAACCGCACGGTCGCGTTGAGCGGCTCCATTTGCGCATGCGCGGCATGCGGGGCTTCGTAGACCGCCTCCACCGCTTTGCCGCCCGCGCCGAATGCACCATCGACGTCGCCATCATTACGCGCGCTGACCATCGGACCTTCAAGTGTATCGCGATAAAGCTTGGCGAACTGCGCGCTGTCGGTCTTGCCGGCCTCGCCGGTCTCCCATTCCGGCTTAAGCAACGCCAGCGCTTCCTTGGCCCGCCAGTAACGGTCGGCGACAACCGATACGGCGTCGTCGAGTTTGACGACCTGCAATATGCCGCGGCGGCCTTTGACCGGCGTCTCGTCCACGCTTTTGAGCTTGCCGCCGAAAACTGGGCAGGCGGCGATCGCTGCATAGACCATGCCGGGTAACTGTGTATCGATGGCGAATTTGGCAGAGCCATTGACCTTGAGCGGCGTATCGAGCCGGGCCAAGCGCTTGCCGATCAGCTTAAACTGCTCGGCCGGCGGATCGAAGGCTCAGCGTCGAGCTTGATCTTGCCGGCATCAGCGGCCAGCGCGCCGTAGTCCAGGCTGCGGCCTGAGGTCTTGTGCGTCACTTTGCTATTGGCGGCTTCGCATTCGGCCTCGGGCACTTTCCAGCGCTGCGCCGCCGCCTGCACGAGCCTCACGCGCGCGCTGGCTCCTGCCTGTTGCAGCATCCGCCAGCTCATGCGCACGCCACGGCTGCCGGCTGTGACCATGTCGCCATAAACGCCTTTTTCGCGCAGATTGCGCGTCGGCGAAGCATATTCGACCTGCACCTTCGACCAGTCGCATTCGAGTTCTTCCGCCACGATCATCGGCAGCGCGGTGATGGCGCCCTGCCCCATTTCGCTGTGCGGGGAACGAATGAGAATGGTGTCGTCCGGGTCGATGCCAGGCAGGCGTTGACATCGTTGGGCGCGGCGTCGCGCTGGTCCCAGGTTGCGGGCCGAGGTGGCAGCGCCGGCGCAGGCCTGGGAACGCCACGCCGATGGCCAGGCCGCCGGCAGCGCTGGCCGAGGCGACGAGGAAGTGACGCGCGGGAGATCGATGTGTCGACAATATCGTTCATGATGCCTCCCGCTCACGCCTTCATCAGCGCGGCGGCGCGATGGATCGCGCCGCGGATGCGCGCATAGGTGCCGCAGCGGCAGATATTGGTGAATTGGCGTCGATATCGGCGTCGGTCGGCTTGGGATGTTCTTTGAGCAACGCGACCGCCGCCATGATCTGGCCGGACTGGCAATAGCCGCATTGCGGCACGTCCTCGGCGATCCAGGCCTGCTGCACCGGATGGCTGCTGTCGGGCGAGAGGCCTTCGATGGTGGTGATCTTGGTGCCGCGACGTCGCCGACCGGCAGCCGACAGGAGCGCACGGCCTGGCCGTCGACATGCACGGTGCAGGCGCCGCATTGCGCGATGCCGCAGCCAAATTTGGTGCCCGGTCAGGCCGAGCTCGTCGCGCAGCACCCACAGCAGCGGCGTCTCCGGCTCGACGTCGAGCCGGTGCGCCTTCCCGTTTACAGTAAAGGAGATCATGCTTCCCCCTGATCGTTGATTACCGCCCGACGCCCAGAACCCATCGGAACCGGAGTGCCCATTTTTTATTGATCCGATGCTAACACCGGCGGGGCCGCGGGTCGTTCACGCTTTCTTGTTTTTACGAAAATTAGGTCCGCGCTGTGCAATGCAACAAGAGCGGAACCGTTCTGCCTCCCGGACATGGCCAACCCCCTGAAAACGCACTGG
>CAWEDE010000069.1:0-4195 GCA_963807665.1 uncultured Alphaproteobacteria bacterium
GCGCCATCTACAACCATGCACGGACAAGGATTTACCACTTTATAAGGCCGCAACCCGGTCAACATGGACGTGCCCAGTTTTGCAATTTTAAGCCCGTCCGAGGGAGTTTCGATAATGGCCCGGCATCCATCCTGCTGGGCCTCGACGATGTCGCGCCGTCGGCCGCCGATTTGACCGCTTATTTGGAATAAGGCGACTAAATAGCGCCGCCCCGCGCTAACCAAAAACCGCGCCGGCGAGGCCGCTCCGCGCTCCGGCGCAGACGTTTACGGCTGTTTAACGTTACCCCCCGCATAGTCATGGCCGCCTCGCATGCGGTGAGGCACCGGCATGTTTTGCCGGCGCGGCCGGTATCGGCGTCATTGTAACAGTTGAGTTCGAGTGGCGTTGATGAAGTGTGCGGCCGCGACCTATGACCGCGTATCTACTTATGGCGGCCGCGCCGTCTCGTCGCGCAAACCGCGCCGCGTGGCGCGCGCAATCCGCACTAACCTGGTCATGGCCGGCGCCGCTACTGGCGCCGTATTCCTGTTCGGCGCAGCCGCCACGCTGGCCGCGATCTGGATCACCGGCAATACGCTTGCCAGCCGTTACGACGGCGCGGGAAGTTCATTCATGAGCGGGCCGGGGACATTGGCGCTCGCCAGCGCCGACCCAAGGTTTGCGATGGCCGCCGATAATGCGGCTTCCTCAACTTTCCAAACGCGTTGGGCCGATGCAACGGCCGGCGCTTTGCATCCGCCCGTGGTGATTGCGGATTCGGCTGTGAAGGCCGTGCCAGCTTCCGTACAGATGGCCAAATTGGAACCTGCTGAAGCGCCGACCCCGTTGCCCGCGCCCAGGCCTTCCATCCAGCACGCCAACGCCGTGCCGATGCCGCTATCTCGCCCCGCGATGCCTGAAATCGCGCGCGCGCCCGTTGTCGAAGCGGCGCCCAAGCTCGCCATGGTCACGCCCGCGCCGCTGCCGCCTGCGCCCGAGACGCGTGTTGCGCCGAAAGAAGCCCACAACAAGGATATGCCCGCGCCCGAAATTGGCAGCCGCACCGCGGTCTATGACATTTCGGCGCGTACCGTCTTTTTGCCGGACGGCGAAAAGCTCGAAGCGCATTCGGGCCTCTACGACAAGATGGACGACCCGCGCTATGTCGCGGTGCGCATGCGCGGCCCGACGCCGCCCAACGTCTACGACCTGACGCTGCGCGAGGAGATTTTCCACGGCGTGCGCGCCATCCGGCTTAATCCGGTCAACGAGGACAAGATGTTCGGCCGCGCCGGCATGCTGGCGCATACCTATATGCTCGGGCCCAACGGCCAGTCGAATGGCTGCGTGTCGTTCAAGAACTACGACCGGTTCCTGCAAGCCTTCTTGCGTGGCGAGATCGACCGCCTGATCGTGGTACCGGAAGGCGGTACCAAACTCGCGCTCGGCAACAGGCCGCGCCGCGATCGCCCGGGCCGTTATGCATCGTATGATCCGACCGCGATGCGCGAAGCCAACGCGTGGTAATCCGGCTGGTTTGAAGGAGCAGGGCGCCCGACAAGGCTGGTCACTTCCCTCGCTTGCCCCCGCCGCCCGCGGTTGTTACCTAACCCCCTGACTCGTCATGGCCGGCCTTTCCGGCGTTCTTATGCTTTAAATAAAGCCGAAAATGCCCGACAAATCCGCTTTCTACATCACCACCGCGATCTCGTATCCGAACGGTCCGCCGCATATCGGCCACGCCTATGAGGCGATCGCGACCGACGCCATTGCGCGCTTTATGCGGCTCGACGGCTACGACGTCTATTTCCTCACCGGCACCGACGAGCACGGCCAGAAAATGCAACAGACCGCGGTCAAGGAAGGCCTGACCGCCGCGGCAATTGCGCGACCGCAATGTGCCGCGCTTCGAGGCCATGGTCGAAAAGCTCAATTGCTCGAACGACGACTTCATCCATACCACCGAGGAGCGCCATCATCGTTCGTCCGAGGCCATCTGGGCGCGGATGGAAGACAACGGCGACATTTATCTCGACAAATATGCTGGCTGGTATTCGGTGCGCGACGAAGCCTATTACGCCGAGGACGAAACGCATCTCAACGAGCACAAGGTTCGGCTCGCCACGAAAACGGGCACGCCGGTCGAATGGGTCGAGGAGGAAAGCTATTTCTTCCGCCTGTCAGCCTATCAGGACAAACTTCTGAAACTTTATGCCGACGTTCCCGATTTCGTTTTGCCGAAAGAGCGCCTCAACGAAGTCGCGAGCTTCGTGCATGGCGGGCTCAAGGATCTGTCGATCTCGCGCACCACGTTCGACTGGGGCATCAAGGTGCCGGCCAATCCCAAGCACATTATGTATGTCTGGGTCGACGCGCTGACGAATTACATTACCGGGGTCGATTATCCCAATACCGAGAGCGAGAAGTTCAAGCGCTATTGGCCGGCGGCGCTGCATGTCATTGGCAAGGATATCGTGCGCTTCCACGCGGTCTATTGGCCGGCGTTTCTGATGTCGGCCGGCATTGCAGTGCCGAAGCGGATTTTCAGCCACGGATTTCTGTTCAATCGCGGCGAGAAAATGTCGAAGTCGGTCGGCAATGTGATCGATCCTTTCGCGCTGGCCGATGCTTACGGCGTCGATCCGCTGCGTTATTTTTTCCTGCGCGAAGTGCCGTTCGGCCAGGACGGCAATTACAGCCACGAGGCCATCGTCAACCGCATCAATGCGGATTTGGCGAATGACCTCGGCAATCTGGCGCAGCGCTCGCTCTCGATGGTGGCCAAAGCCTTTGGCGGCGTTTTGCCGGAGCCTGGCGAATTGAGCGCGGAGGACAAGACCATTCTCGCCGCCGCTGACGGGATGATCGCCGTGGCGCGCGAGCATATGAAGACGCAGCAACTGCATCAGGTGCTCAATGCGGTCTGGGCCGTGGTCGCCGACGCCAATCGCTATTTCGCGGCGCAGGCGCCTTGGGCGCTCGCCAAGACCGATCCGAAGCGGCAGGGCACGGTGCTTTATGTGACGGCAGAGGTGCTGCGAAGAATAACAATCTTGTCGCAGCCGACGATGCCAAGCTCGGCCGCGAGGTTGCTGGACCTGCTCGCTATTCCCCCAGAGCAACGCAACTTCGCCGCTCTTGACGGCGCAACGCGCATTACCGCGGGTGTGCCATTGCCGCCGCCCGTGCCGGTTTTCCCGCGCTATGTCGAGCCGGAGGGGAAGTCGTGATAGCCGAAGCGAAGCGTTCTTTCTTTCCCTCCCCCCGCGAAGCGGTGGGGAGGGTCGGTTTACATCACCTCGGTGATGTAAACCGGGGTGGGGGGACCGCTTCATCTGCCCATCAAGCCATACCCCCTCAACCCCTCCCCACCGCTCGCAAGGGCTCGCGGGGGGAGGGGAGATAGCATGCTGATCGATAGCCATTGCCACCTGGATTTTCCGGATTTCGCCAGCGAGCTCGACGCCGTCGTGGCGCGGGCGCGCGAGGTTGGCATCGGCCGCATGGTGACGATCTGCACGCGAGTGCGCAAACATGCGCAAGTGGTGGCCGTCGCTGAGAAATTTCCCGACATATTTTGTTCGGTCGGCACGCATCCCCATAACGCGCACGAAGAGCTCGACATTGAGCGGCTGCCCTGATCCGAAATCGCCAAACATCCGAAGGTCCGTGGGCAATCGGCGAGGCCGGGCTCGATTATCATTACGATAACATCGCCGCGTGAGGGCGCAAGCGCAAGGCTTGCGCTCAACATATTGAGGCGGCACGCGAAACCAAATTGCCGCTGGTCATTCATGTGCGCGAATGTCGATGCCGACATGATGCGGATTTTGCAGCTATGAAAGTGGGGAAAGGCGCCTTTCTCCGGCCGTGCTGCATTGTTTCACCGGCTTCGCGCGATCTGGCCGCCCGCGGTTGGAATTCGGCCATTATGTGTTGTTCACCGGCATCCTGACGTTCAAGAATTCGCTAAAATCTGCGCGATATCGTCAGCGGAACTCTCCGGCCGACCGCGTGTCTGGTGGAAACCGATGCGCCTTATCTGTGGTCGCTGCCGTTTCGGGGAAAACGCAACGAGCCGTCTTATGTGGTCAAAACCGCCGAGGTACTGGCCGCCACGCGCGGCGTTTCTCCTGAAGAAATCGCGCGCGCAGACCACGGAGAATTTCTTCCGGCTATTTGCCAAAGTGCCGCGCGAACTTGGGGCCGCGTC
>CAWEDE010000070.1:0-19233 GCA_963807665.1 uncultured Alphaproteobacteria bacterium
CTATGCCTTGCTGTCGCATCATGTGCCGCCGGAGCGCATCGGCCAGGCCTATTCGATTCACACTTTCGCCGGCATGCTGGGTTCGGCGGTAGCGCCGGCAAGCCTGCTGCTGATGCAGAACATCTGGGGCTGGCGCGGCGCTTTTATTGGCGCCGGCATTCTCGGTTTCGCGGTAGCCGCTATCCTGCTGGCGGTTCGCGACGAACCGGCGGTCCCGGCAAGCGCTGCGCCGGCACACGGCGGTTCCGACAAGGCCGCGACCGGCTGGCAATTGCTTTTGTCGGCACCGATCCTGCTCAATTTCTTTTTCTTTACGCTGATCGCGATGATGAGCGGCGGACTGTTCAATTATTCGGTCGTCGCCTTTGGCGCCGCTTTCGGCACGCCGGTGACCACCGCCAATATCGCGCTGTCCGGCCTTTTGTTTCTTTCCGCGCTCGGCGTACTCGCCGGCGGCGTAGTCGCCACCCGCACTTCCCGCCACGCGATTGTCGCGGGGCTGGGGCTTGCGGCAATGGCGCTGTTTGCCTTGTTGTTCGGCCTGGTCAATCTGGGTTCGCTGCCACTGATCGCGGCCATGACAGCGTGCGGATTCTTTTACGGCGTGATCATGCCGTCGCGCGACATGATCGTGCGCGAAGTCACCCCGCCCGGCTCGTTCGGCAAGGTATTCGGCTTTGTCACCACCGGCTTTAATATCGGCGGCATCATCTCGCCGCTGGTTTTCGGCGGCATCATGGACCATGGCAGTCCGCGCCTGGTGTTCCTGGTGGTGGCGGCCATTAGCCTAATTGCTGTGTTCACTGTGGTGACCTTGCCGGGCCGTCCCATGTCTGTCCAAAACCGGGTATAGACTTGTCAAATCAGCCGAATTGCCCCATGTCAGGGCCTCCGGCGAACCGGCGGCGCGCTCAAATGGCCGCGAAAGCGCCGATCCTGTTGGGGGATCGTCCAACGGTAGGACTCCAGACTCTGACTCTGGCTATCTAGGTTCGAATCCTAGTCCCCCAGCCATTCCGCTTTTCCTTCGGATTTACCTTGGCACTCAATATGCTTGTACTGGGATGACCAGGTACACCCCGTCTTATGCGCGACTATGAATTGATCGTCATCGGCAGCGGCCCTTCCGGGCGGCGCGCCGCCATTCAGGCAGCCAAGATCGGCAAATCGGTTCTGGTGGTCGAAAAGGGGCGCCGGGTCGGCGGCGCTTCGGTTCACACTGGAACCATTCCGTCCAAGACCTTGCGCGAAACCGTGCTCAATTTGTCGGGCTGGCGCGAACGCGGGTTTTACGGGCGCGCTTACCGCGTCAAACAGGACATCGGCGCGGACGATCTGCTGGCGCGCTTGCACAAGACGCTGGACCACGAAGTCGAAGTTCTCGAGCACCAGTTCAGCCGCAATTCCGTCAAGACCACGCGTGGCGAAGGCCGTTTTGTCGGGCCGCACCAGATCGAAGTGACCGACGAGGTCGGCGAGGCCCACCTCTATAATGCCAAGAATATTCTGATCGCTTGCGGCACCCGGCCGTTCCGGCCGGACTATGTGCCCTTTAACGGCAAAACCGTATTCGACAGCGATGAGATCATCGAACTGCCGGTGCTGCCGCGAAGCCTGACGGTCATTGGCGGCGGCGTGATCGGCGTCGAATACGCGACCATCTTTAACGCCCTCGATGTGGCCGTCACTCTAATTGATACGCGCCCTACCATTCTGGATTTCGTCGATGTCGAACTGATCGAGGAATTCGTCCACGACCTGCGTGACCGCAATCTCTCGCTTCGCCTCGGCTCCGCCGTGACCGCGATCGAACTTGGCGAAAACGGCCGCCCGACCACCAAGCTCGCCAATGGCCGCGTTGTAACGACCGAAATGCTCCTGTTCGCGGCTGGGCGCGTGGGCGCCGTGGACAATCTCAATCTTGGCGCCGCGAATATCACCGTCGATAATCGCGGCCGCATTCCGGTCGACCCCAAGACGATGCAAACTTCGGTGCCGCACATTTACGCCGCCGGCGATGTCATCGGATTTCCAAGCCTCGCCTCGACCTCGATGGAGCAGGGACGTGTCGCGGCCTGTCACGCCTTCGGCATGGCGCCGCACCCGCCGCCGGAGTTTTTTCCCTACGGCATCTATTCGGTCCCGGAAATTTCCACCGTCGGCATGAGCGAGGAGGAAGTGCGCAAGCGCGGCATTCCTTACGAATGCGGCGTGGCGCGCTTTCGCGAAACCTCGCGCGGCCATATCATGGGCCTCAACAGCGGCATGATGAAAATGATCTTCTCGACCAAAACGCGCCGCCTGCTTGGCGTTCACATCGTGGGCGAAGGCGCGACCGAACTCATCCATATCGGTCAAGCGGTGCTAAATCTCAAAGGCACCATCGATTATTTCATCGAAAACACATTCAATTATCCGACGCTTGCGGAAGCCTATAAGATTGCCGGGCTCGACGCCTGGAACCGGATGCACACGTAAACTGCCTGAGGATATTGCAATGCGGCCGCGCGCTTAGTTCGAGTCGCCACGCAAATCGGTGCATTTTCACCAATCGAAATAGTTTTAGGCCGCTCCCTAGAAACGGACACGCGCCGCAAAAATAGGCTGGTCAACGATCCGATTGTGGGTCATCTTTCCCGTCCTGGACTGCTCTAAAGTCACAACAAAAAACGAACTACAGGGGAGAACGCCGTGGCTCAATCAATCGAGGCATTCGTCGGCAACGCGCTGGACAATGCAAAAATTTCGCCGCTGCATCGCAGAGTGGTGGCGCTCATCGCCGCCGGATATTTCTTCGATGTCATCGATTTCACGATTTTCGGCTCGCTCGTTCCCTATATCCTTCAATCGAAATTCGCGACCGGAGCCGAAGTCGCGGCCATCGGCAGCGCCACCATCTTCGGCTTGTTCGTAGGCACGACCGGCCAGGGTGAATTCAGCGACCGTTTCGGACGCCGGTTCATCTATCAATTCAATCTGCTGCTGTTCGGCGTGTTCACCATCCTCGGTGCCTTTGCCCCAAGCGTTACGTTGCTGGTGGCCTGCCGCTTTATCGCCGGGCTTGGACTTGGCGCCGAGCAGCCGCTTGCCTTCGCCTATGCCGGCGAATATGCGCCCAAGCGAATTCGCGGACGCATCTTGGCGATCGTACACTTCATCGGCGGCGCCTGCGTGTGGCCGATCGGAACAGCGCTTGCGCTCTTGGCCGGCAGCATCGCCAGCACGCCTGAAATGGCGTGGCGCGGCGTCTGGCTGCTGATCGGCTGCGGCGCGCTGGTAGTTTGGGTTTTGCGCTACTCGTTGCCCGAGTCACCGCGCTTCCTGGCCACCCACGGCCGCGGCGATGAGGCTATCGCCGTCCTCGGCCGTCTTGGCATCGCGGGACCGACCGAAAAACTCACCACCGACCGAGCGAGCGACTCCAAGAGCGACCCGTTCGGCGTCGTGTTCCGCATGTTTCCGGGGCGCGTCATCGCGGGGATGATCTGTTTCTCGGCGTTCTTCGGTATTGCGATTGGGCTGGGCGCCTGGCTCCCCAATATCATGAACGGCAAGGGCTTCTCGGTCACCAAGTCGCTACAATATGTCCTTGCCATGAACTTCGCCGTTCCGTGCGCGAGCCTTTTCATGATGTATGCGCTTGACAAGTTCGGTCGCAAAATCACGTCGGTTTGCGCCTTCATCGGCGCGGGTATCATGGCGATGGTGTTCGCCAATGCCACTACTGCGACCGAGCTAATGGTTTCAGGGTTCGTCATGATCTTCTTCGTGCAGGTGGCCGGCAATTCGATGCAGATCTTCGCTTCGGAGGTCTTCCCGACCAATGCGCGGGCATCCGGCTTCGGCTGGGCGTCGGGCATTGGGCGGCTGGCGACGGCCTTCATCATGCCCATGATCCTGTGGATCCAGAACGGCTGGGGCCTGATGACGGTGTTTGGCTGCCTGGCGACGTTCTTGTTGATCGCCGCGGTCTCGGTCACCCAACTCGGCCCGGAATCGCGCCAGAAAGGCCTCGACGAGGTCGCCGCTCCGACGGGCTGATTGTGGCTTGACGTGAACGACGGGGCCCGGTCCGGCGCACTGCCGGGCCGGGCCTCTGCAATTTAGACGGACAAACCGACATGACGATCTTGAGCCCAGGTGCCTATCCAGGCGCGAGCGCCAAAAATATCCGCTACTTATCGCGTTGCGATCAGGGCGGCCGCTTGGACGGCGTGCAAGTCATCGTCCATAAAGGCCACGCTTTCATCGGACATATGTTTGCCGATGGCTTTTCCGTCGTCGATGTGCGCGATGCCTTGCACCCGAAGACGGTGGCGTTCGTGGCGGCGCCAAAAAACACCCGCTCGCATCATTTGCAGATCCATGGCGACATCTTGCTCGCCGTGAACGGGCCCAACATTTGGGCCATGCAGCAATATGCCAGCAACAGCGACTATTACGCCAAATCGCTGATCGACTCGGTGCAAACCGAACAGCCTTTCGCGGCCGGTTTGCGCGTATTCGACATATCGAACCCGGCCGCCCCGCGCGAAATAGCCTTCCTCAACATGCCGGGTTTCGGCGCGCACCGCATCTGGTGGGTGGGTGGGCGCTACGCCTATGTGTCGGTGCATTTCGAGGGCTTCATCGACCATGTATTGGCGATCGTCGATGTATCCGATCCGGCAAAGCCTACGCTTGCCGGGCGCTGGTGGCTCCCCGGCATGAATCGCGGCGGCGGCGAGGTGGCGCCCGCGTCCTTCGGCAAGCGTACCGCGCTGCATCACATGATCACCGCGGGCAATATCGGCTATGCCGCTTGGCGCGATGGCGGCTTCACCATTCATGACATGAGCGATCCGCCCAATCCGAAACTGCTCAGCCATCGCAATTTTTCGCCACCCTTCGGCGGCGGTGCGCATACGCCGTTGCCTTTGCCGGGCCGCAAACTTCTGGTGCTGGCCGACGAAGCGACGTCAGCCAATTGTGCCAACGGGCTGGCTTATACCTGGGTCATCGACGTGCGCGAGCCGGCAAACCCGGTCTCGATCGCGACCCTGCCGACGCCCGCGGAAGAAAACTTTTGCGCCAAGGGCGCCAAGTTCGGGCCGCATAATTTGCACGAGAACCGGCCGGGCTCGATGCAGAGCGAAGACCTGATCTTTGCCACCTACCATAATGCGGGCTTGCGCGTGTATGACCTGCGCAATGCATTCGAGCCCAAAGAGCTCGCTTATTTCGTGCCGCCGCCGCCGGAAAAAATTGTCGATCAGCGGCCCAATCCGGCCAAGGTGATCCAATCTTGCGACGTGTTTGTCGCGCCCGACGGCCTGATGTATCTGACCGATACCAATGCGGGCCTCTATATCCTGCAATACGAAGGGCGATAATTATTATGGTCGAAAAGTTCGGGCGCCTGGCGCTGCATATGTGGACCATCGACACCACGCCCTTGGCTACCGCGCTCGATGCCGCCAAACAGGCGGGCTTCGACGCGGTTGAACTGCGCCGCACCGATTTCAAGCGCTGTTTCGACGCCGGCATGAGCAACTCGCAAGTGCTCGATATCATCAAAAAAAGCGGAATCCCTTGCGGCGTGCTGGGCGTCGAATATGGTTTTCTGTTTGCCACCGGCGACGAGAGCAAGCGCCTCTTTAAAGTGTTCCGCGAGAGTTGCGAGAACGCCGTCGCGCTCGGCTGCGATATGCTGATGAGCGCGCCGGGCCAGATCAGCGGTCCTATTCCGGACGCCATCAAATATCTCAAACAGGCCGGCGATATCGCCGCGGAATATAAATTGCGGCTCGCCATCGAATTCAACTCGCAGCACGACGTGCTCAATAGTCTTGCCGTGCTGACCGAATTGATCACCGGCGCCGACAAGCCGAATTGCGGCTACCTGATCGACGCCTACCACTTTACCCGCAGCGGCGCCGGCGGCCGAGGGTTCGAGAGTGTCCCGGCAGATCAGATCTTCTGCTTCCAATATTCCGATCTGTCGCCAAATCCGGTGACTGGCGTGCGCCGGCCGACCGATCGGCTGCCGCCGGGCAAAGGCGTCGTCAAATGGCGCGAGATGCTCGGGCTATTGGCGGAAAAGGGCTATACCGGCTATCTGAGCTACGAGGCGCCCAATCCCGACCAGTGGGCGCGCTCGCCCTATGAGGTCGCGCGCGAGGGCGTTGAGCTCACGCGCAAACTACTGACAGATTTTGTCCCCAATTATAAAGCGTGAGGAAGCGATGACCGACGCAAAGACAGCAGATCCGCTATTTGCAGGCCTGAACGACAAATCAATCACCGCCATTCCGGCCACGGTCGAGAAGCAGCGCTATATGACCAGCGTGGCGCCCAAGGCCGCCAATCCCGGCAAATGGGTAGAGCAGCCGCGACTGCCGATCCCAACCGGCGAACATGCCGTGATCGAATGCCAAGGCAATATTCATGTCATTGCCGGCTATGCGCGCCATCGCGTTGACGGCAATTTTCATCAGGTCTTCGATTCAAAAGCCGGATCGTGGTCGCTCAAGGCGCCCTTCCCGTTGCCGTGTAATCACGTGGCCGGCGTTTCGATCGGCTCGAAGATCTTCACCTTCGGCGGCTTCATCGAGCAAAACCGCTGCCCGCATTCCAAATGTTACGTCTATGACACCGCCGCCGATGCGTGGGCGCCAATTGCAGGGCTTGCGCGTCCGCGCGGCGCGACCTCGGCCATCGTGCTCGACGGCAAAATCCATTTGCTGGGCGGGCGCGACGTGCGCTCGGTCGAATGGCACGAAATCTACGACCCCGCGAGCGACAAATACACCATCCTTGCCGGCATGCGCGGCTCGACCGGCACGCAGCCCTTTGTCGGCCAGCGCGACCATATGGGCGTCGCGGTGGTCGATGGAAAAATCCACGCCATTGCCGGCCGCATGGACAGCTACGACTTCAACACCGGGCTCAACGCCGTCTACGACCCCAAGACCGACGGTTGGACTTTCCGGGCGCCACTGCCGACGCCGCGCAGCGGGCCATCTTGCGTCTATATCGGCGGCAAGATTGTCGTGTTCGGCGGCGAAGCCACCGGCAGGGTATTCGGCACCAATGAGGCTTACGATCCCAAAACCGACAGTTGGGAAGCACTTGCGCCGATGGCGATCCCGCGTCATGGACTGCACGGGGCCACTTGCGCGGTGATCGGCAACATGGTGCATGTTCCAGGCGGTGGACCGGTGCCTGGCGGCCAGGTCCAGGGCGCCTATCACGACGCCTTCACCTTCAACTAAAAGAACACCGGGGGCGGCGTTCTGAGCGGATTGCGTTGAAGCATGGAAGCACGAACGCGCAGCATTGGCCTACTGACACTATCGCTGCTGGCTCTCCTGGTCGGTCTGATCACCGGTGTCGGCGCCGTGGCATTCCGGGCGCTCATTGCGCTCATCCATAATGCCGCCTTCCTCGGCAAATTTACGATCACCTTCGATGCCAATCAATTCACGCCTGCCAGTCCCTGGGGCGCCTGGATTATCGTGGTACCGGTGCTGGGCGGGCTGATCGTCACTTTTCTGGTCACCACTTTCGCTCCGGAAGCGCGAGGGCACGGCGTGCCGGAGGTACTCGACGCTATTTATTACAAAGAGGGAATTATCCGGCCGGTGGTCGCGGCCATAAAATCGCTGGCCTCCGCGCTCTCGATCGGCACCGGCGCCGCGGTCGGGCGGGAAGGCCCGATTATCCAGATTGGCGCGACGCTGGGCTCCTCGCTCGGCCAATTCATATCGATGGCGCCATGGCAGCGCATCACGCTGGTCGCCGCTGGCGCAGGCGCCGGCATCGCCGCGACCTTCAATACGCCGATCGGCGGGGTGATGTTCGCGATCGAATTAATGCTGCCGGAATTGAGCGCGCGCACGTTTCTGCCGGTCGCGCTTGCAACCGGCGCCGCGACCTATATCGGCCGCGTGTTCCTCGGAATGCAACCGGCCTTCGTCGTGCCGGTCGAATTCTCCCTGCACAGCGAACAGCCGGCGGTGCTCGGACTGCTGTTGTTTGCCCTGCTCGGCGCCTTGATCGGTCTGGCGGCGACCGCATTCATTCGCGGGCTCGTGTTGGCGGAAGATCTCTTTCCGAAAATCAAAAACCCCTATCTGCGCCACAGCGTGGGAATGCTGATGGTCGGATTGCTCATGTATGCCCTGCTTCGTACCCAGGGCCACTATTTCATCCAAGGCGTCGGCTACGCGACAATTCAAGCCATATTGGAGAACAATCTGGTCGGCTTCGCACTGCTGATTGGGCTTTTCGCCGGCAAGCTGTTTGCCACTTCGGTGAGCTTGGGCTCCGGCGCCTCGGGCGGCATCTTCTCGCCGTCGCTATTCATGGGCGCGACGCTCGGCGCCGCCTTCGGCGGCATCGTCACGGCGGTTCATCCGATCGCCGGAGTCGATCCGGTCACCTGCGCCATCATCGGCATGGCCGCGATGGTTGGCGGCGGCACGGGCGCCGCGATGACCGCCGTCACCATGATTTTCGAGATGACGCGCGATTACGACATCATCATGCCGATCATTATCGCGGTCGCGGTCGCCATCGGCGTGCGGCGGCTGCTGTCGCGCGAGAACATCTACACCATCAAACTGGTCGCGCGCGGCCACCTGATTCCGAAGGCGCTGCATGCCAACATGTTCCTGGTGCGCCACGCCGAAGAGGTCATGGACCGCGATGTGATCGTGCTGCCGGCCGAAACCGATTTTGCCGCGTTCCTGCACCAAACCGAAAGCGGCGGTTTCAAACATATCGTCGTGACCAATAGCGACCGCATTGTCGGCGTGCTGCGCATCAACACCGAACTGCGGCGCGGGCTGGAAGGCTCGTATTCCGGTGTGCTGTTGGGCGATATCGCGCAGAAGAATTTCACCATCGCGCGCGCGCAGGACGTCGTATTCGACGTGGTCGAGCGCATGTGGCGTCATGGCGCGGCGATGGCGATTGTTACCAAAAGCAGTGGGCATCTGCCGCGCGGCAGGCACGTGATCGGAATGATTTCCAAGGAACATATCGCGGATTCGGTCGCCGAAAGCATCCGGCCTTATGGCACCGAAGCGCGCGGACCGGTTTGAATAATTCGCGAGCGATTATTGTGCGCAAGTGATTCGCGAAAAATGCAATTTCTTAAATCAAAAAAGCCGATACTGGTAATTTCGTAGCGGCGCCGGTCAGAATTTTAACTACGTAAGAACGCGGATGGGCGCCTGCGCGCTACCGCATTCTACCTTTGATAATTGAAACTACTTACGCGTAATTTTTCCGGCGCGCTGAACGCACAGACGTTCTTAACTTGCGCGTGTCAATTTCCAATTTCTCTTGGTCGGCGGGAGATCGGCTCTTGGAAGTTGACGAATTCACCGAACGGCTCGCGCGCATTCGCGAGCGCTTCGCGTCCACGCTCAATAGCAAAGTCGATGACAGCTTCGCCTCCTTATCGCATTTTTCCGGCGAGAGGCGCGGACGCCATCGAGACAATTATTGTCACCCACCGCAGGCTGCACGAAATGTGCGGCATCGCACCGAGTGTGGGCTTTCCCGCGACCGGCAGCGCCGCGCGCGCCGCCGAAACCGTGCTGCGCGAGCCGGCGAAATCGAAACGTCAGTTGACCGTGCAAGAAGTCGCTGCCTTTACCGCGCAACTCCACGGCCTGCGGCGTGCTGCCCAATCCGATTTGCAAACAAGCTCAAGTCAGGGATGACGATATGCGCGAAATGACCAGACTGTTGGCCGCGCTGTCAATTCTATGCCTACCGGTCCTGGCAATATCCACCTCGGACGCCTTGGCGCAAACCGTTGTGGGGCCGAAACCGCTGCATCCGACTGTGCTGCGCAGGCCGCTGCAAATACCGCGGCCGACGGCCCAGGTTCAGGCTGCACCGCAGGCGACGCCTGCTGTTGCGCCCGCCACGCCCGCGCAACCGGCACCGCAATCTAAAATGATGGTGACGACGGTTTCGCTGGCCGATATCGGCTTCAAGAACGGGATTCGCTTCGCCAATCTGGGCGGCCGGCGCGAAATATTCGTACCGCTGCCGCTGGGCGCCGATCTTTCCGCCACCGAATTGGTGCTGGTGCTCGACGATCTGAGCGCGCACGAGGCGCGCCGCAATGTCGAAGTTCTCGTCAACGACCGCAGTGTCGCGGCCATTGCGCTGGACGGCAAAGGCAACAGCCGCATTGTTCGCATTCCCTTGGGCAAGACCAAGCCGCTCGACGGTTACGTCAAGCTCGCTTTTGTCTATTCGGGCGCCGCCACCCAGGATCGTTGTATCGATGTGCGCTATGTCGGCGATAGCCTGACGCTGCGGCCGGAATCCGGCATCGACCTGGAATTCGATCCGGCCACCCTCAATGACGTGGCAACCATCGCGGCCTTGATGCCGCGCGACGTGAACGTGCTGTTGCCCGGCCACAAATTGACCGCGGCCAATTTTGCCGCGGCGCTCGCGGTTGCCCGTTCGCTAGCCGCCACCGGCCATCATGCTAGTTTCCATTCCGGCTATAACCCGCCGGCCGATACTTTCGACGCGCGCGGGCGCCGGCAATGGACTCGCGGCATTGTCGTCATCGGCACACCTGAGGAAGTCACCGGCGCGGTGACGTCCGCGCCCAATACGCAAGCAGCGCCTATTCCGGGCGTCGGTGAGATCAATTCGGTCCGGATCGGCGGCTATCCGGCACTACTGGTATCGGAAGGCGCATCGGTGCGCGCCGCCAGCCTGCTCGGCAACCCTTCAATTGCGGCGGTGCGTGGATTGGCCAGCGCGTCGGTGGTGGCGGTCGGGGAAACGGCGTTATCGAGCGAACGCGTTACCTTTGACCAGCTCGAATTGGCGCCGGCCTCGATTGAGGTTTATGGCCGCGCCGATATCGCCGTTGCGATCGATACCCGCGCCCTCCCCGCCGACACCCAGCTTTCCCGGTTGCTGCTCAACATCATGGTGGCGCCCGACGGCGCCGGCGAAAAGGCCGTGGTCAGCGTATTCGTCAATGAGAAATTACTTGCCAGCGCCGTCGCCGCGCAAGATGAGGCCACGCGGCTCGACATCCCGTTGCCGCCTGGCCTGATCGACACGGTCGCAAATGTGCGCGCGGTGGTGCAGCGGCGCAGCCCGCAAGGCGATTGCCGCTTCGAGCCGCAAGGCTACCCCGCGCAAATCCTCGGCTCTAGCGCCGTGATCCTCTCGCCGGCCGAAGGCATTCATGACTTTGCCGATCTGGCGACGCGCTGGACCAATGGCGTCGTCGTCATGGTGCCGCCGGCGGCGGCCGATCGGCCGGAGCGATTTCTTGGAATGCTTTCCGACATGGTCGCGGGCCTAACTCCGGAGCTTTCTCCGATCAATGTCATGTATATCGATAATTCGACACCGGCCAGGGTGGTTGCGCCCTTCATCGTCGTCAGCGCACTACCGCCTGACGGCGCCGAACCGCATGTGCGATTCGACCGCGGCAGGGTCATGGTCAACGACCGCTCCGGCCGCACCTTGCTCGACATCGGCGGCTTCAACAGCGGCGCAGTCGCGCAATTGGTCAGCGCCCAGGGCTACCCCGGCATCTGGGTCAAGCCACTCTCGGCGGAAGGCTCCCTGCCCGCGCCGCCGGCCTTGCGCTTAGGGCGCGGCGACGTCGCCTTCATCGACCAGAAAGGCATCGCCTTGGCGATGTCGACCGATCGCGACACCATGGTCAGCGTTACTTATCCGGATCAGGCTTCTTGGATCACCGTGGCGAAGCGATTCCAGTCCTGGATCGTCGGCGCCTTGTGGATCTTGGCCACCGTCACCTTCCTATACACCTTGCAGCGGATGCGCAGGCGCCGGCCGCGTTCGACGGACGAATAGCCATGGCGCTGACGCCGGCCGATCGAACCCTCGCCGACTTGCTGGTCGATCGCGGCATCGTAACGCTGCCCCAGCATCGACGAGGCGGTGGAACTTGCCGAACGATGGAACGTGCGCCTCGGCGACGCCATCCTGTCGCGCAGTTGGATCGACCCGGCCGCGTATTACCAAGGCATCGCACAGCATTATCAGTTGCCTGTCGTCGACCTGATGAAGGAGCCGCCGGATCGCGCTTTGTTGCGTGCTGCCGACGCCGAAATTTATGCCATCGCCTTGACGATGCCGTGGCGGCGGCAAGACGGCCAGTTGGTGATCGCCACCGCGGACCCAGGCCCCGAAGCCGTGCTGTTTGCGCGCGAGCGCTGGGGCCACGCCCTGCAATTTGTTGTGGCGTCGAAATTCGACGTCATATGGGCGGTGCAGACGTCCTTCGGCGACGTGCTGTCGCATAGCGCGGTGTTCGATCTCGCCGAGCATGATCCAGAAATGTCCGCGCGCACGGTGATGTCACCGGCGCAAGTCGTTTTCTGTTACGCCATAATCACGCTGTTTCTGGCCGGCCTCGCCATTTCGCCGATATCGACGCTGATTACGCTTAACGTCATTGTAAGCTTTTTTTATCTCGGCAATTTTCTATTCAAAGGGCTGCTGGTTGCGGCCGGCGGCGGCCGCGCGACGGCTTGGAACTTCGAGATCGAAATCGCCGCGCGCAATCTTCGCGACGACGAACTGCCGATTTTTACGGTGCTGGTGCCGATGTTTCGCGAGGGCAAGGTCTTGCCGCAGCTCGCGCAATCGCTGCGCGGGCTCAATTACCCGCTCGGCAAACTCGACATCAAGATCGTTCTGGAGGCAGGCGACACCGAGACCATCGACGAGGCGCGCCGGCTCGGGCTGGAGGGCGTGTTCGAAATCATTCGCGTTCCGCCATCTCTACCGCAGACAAAGCCGAAGGCCTGTAATTTCGCCCTGCAATTTGCGCGCGGCGAATATCTGGTGATCTACGATGCCGAAGATCAGCCGGAACCCGATCAGTTACGCAAAGTCGTGGCGACCTTCCAGCGCTCACCCCCGGAGGTTGCCTGCCTGCAGTGCCGGCTCAATTACTATAACGCCAGTGAGAACTGGCTTTCGCGCATGTTCACGCTGGATTATTCGCTCTGGTTCGATCTGATTTTGCCGGGACTGGAGCGGCTGAATATTCCGATCCCGCTCGGCGGCACGTCCAATCATTTCAAGATCGACGTGCTGCGCGAATTGCGCGCCTGGGATCCGTTCAATGTCACCGAAGACGCCGATCTCGGCATTCGCCTGTCCGAGAAGGGCTACCGCGTCAGCTGCGTCGAATTCCACGACCTATGAAGAAGCCAGCTGCCACACCGGCAATTGGATCCGGCAGCGCTCGCGCTGGATCAAAGGCTATATGCAGACACTTCTGGTGCATACGCGCCGTCCGATACACCTCATCCGCAAAACTGGTTTTTTGGGTTTTGTTGGATTTCGTTTTCTTCATCGGCGGCACGGTGTTATCGGGTCTTCTCAATCCGCTGTTCTGGTTGCTCTATATCGTCTGGCTGTTGATGGCCTATGGCGGTTTTGACGCCGTCTTCCCGCAATATCTTTTGCTAATCAGCCTGACCAATCTGCTCGCCGGAAATGGCGCCTTCATTTTCCTGACCATGATCGCGCCGTTGCGCCGCGGCTGGCTCAGTCTCATCCCCTATAGCCTGACGGCCTTCGCCTATTGGATTCTCATCTCGATCGCCGCTTATAAGGCGCTTTGGCAGCTCATCCGCAATCCATTCTACTGGGAGAAGACGCGCCACGGCGTCTCGACGCATGCGAAATCCGCAACATTGCCGACCGAAGGCGTGTTGCCATGAGCCGCGCCATCGCCGCAACGCCGATTGTCGTGCTGGGCTTTGTCGGCGTGCTGGCCTGACCAGCTTCGCGCTACAAAGCGGCTTAATCCCCAATGACACCTTGTCGTTATGGGCGGGCGCCATCATCGCCGGCGACGGCCAGCAGCCGATCGGCCGTATCGTCGCGGCCTATCCGACCATCCCGTTTGCGGCGACTTCCGCGTTGGAATTCCTGGTGCCTGTCGGCACTCCGACCCCGGCGCTTTTGGCCGCGGCATTATTCGGGCTGTTGGCCGGACTCTGGTTTCTGGCGTTTCGCGCGGCCGAATTGAGCCTAGTGACCGCCACCGCTGCCACCGCGCTTCTGGTAACGCATCCTGCACTCCTGCGGGCGGCCATCGCAGGGCCTGCGGAAATGCTGGTGGCGTTGTTTTTGTTTTTATTCGGCAACGCGCTATTCGACCTGCGCGAGCGCGGCGCTGCGCCGGAAGTGATGATCGTCAGCCTGTCATTGCTGGGCCTAGCGTTTTCGCACCCGATGGGTGCCGCCCTCGCTTGTGCCGCGGTGCCCTATCTTGTTTTTGCAGTACGGCCGGTGCTGGTCGCCAATTCGGCGTTCAACGTCGTGATAGCGCTGGTGTTTCCAACCGTGTTCTCGCTCGGCGCCTTCACCTATATGTCCTGGGTATTCCCGGGTAATGGCTGGAGCTTTTACAGCGCGCGGTCCGAAAGCCTTTCAACCTGGTCGGCGGGAGTCTCGGACCTATTCGGCGGCGGCTTTACCGGCATTCGCGCCCTCGACGCCACCCTCGCCTTTGCCGCAGCCCTGCTGCTGGGCGCACCACTGGCGATGGTCGCCGCACGCGAGATCAGACGGCGCCGGCCTTTGTTGGCGCCGCTCGCGGTCATAGCAGCCACCACGGTGACGGCCGCCGCCATGAGTGTCGCTACCGGCCTGTTTGGCGACCCTTCGGCCGTATACGTGGCCGCGCCGGTTCTGTGCGCCATCGCCATTATCCGGATTCCGGCCGCACGCGAGCATGCCGGCCATATGTTGGCGCTGCTGGTTATCGGCTGGCTGGGCGGCGCGCTTGCATTGGCGCTCGTCGATCCACGCGCCATCTCGCTGCTCAGCGCCGCCGAGATAAATCCCGACCGCGAACGTCTTGACGCGCTCAAGCTTGGCCACGCCACCATCGGGCATGATGGCGTGTTGATCGATACCGACAACGCGCCCGCGGCGGTCGTCGGGCGCATCGACGCTCATGGCATGCTGTCGCCAGCCACCGAAGCGTTCAATTTGGCCATCCTGCTTGCGCGCATCGACGCGCCCTACTTCGCGGTTTCCAATCCGCAAAGCGCCACAGGGCAGCAGGACCGCCTCACCCGCAGCTTTCCGCTTTTATATCGCAACGGCGAAGCCGGTTATCGGCTGATCTACCAAAACGACACCTGGCGTCTGTACGGGCGCAAATGACGGAACCTAATTCACCACGCCGGCAGCGGGACATATAACGACTATGCTCAAAAACGGTCAGACAGAGGCAACCACGCGCATCCTTGTCGTGGACAACTCGGAGGATTCCCGGGAACTCTCCGAGGCGGCGCTTCATAGCGCCGGTTACAAGGATGTGGTGACCGCGGCATCGGCGGCTGACGCTTACAATTTTCTCGATATAGGTAAGCGTGTCGCTGGTGGCGCGGCCGCGGTCGACCTCATCTTGCTCGATGTCGTCATGCCTGATGTTGACGGTATCGAGGTCTGCGCGCGCGTTCGCGGCGACGGCCGCTACGCCGATGTCCCCATCATCATGGTGACCTCGCTCGCCGACATGGACAGTCTTGCCAACGCCTTCATGGCCGGCGCCAACGATTACATCAACAAGCCACTCAATCGCATCGAATTGCTGGCGCGGGTGCGCTCGGCACTCAAACTCAAAGCCGAATTGGTG
This sequence comes from uncultured Alphaproteobacteria bacterium, assembly GCA_963807665.1. Lineage (GTDB taxonomy): Bacteria > Pseudomonadota > Alphaproteobacteria > Rhizobiales > Xanthobacteraceae > Pseudolabrys. The sequence continues at coordinate 15,674 of CAWEDE010000070.1, forward strand.
CGCCGTCAGGAGCGCGAACGCGAACTGCTGAATTTCGTCTCCAACCGGGGAAACGGCCGGCCCTCTACTTGTTTCGACGACGTCACCGGCCTGTTCGTCGGCGAGGTCGCCGAGGCCTATCTTACGGGCGCACCCGGCCGCGGCGCCGGCGAGCCGATATCGGTGATTACGCTTGCGGTTGACCGGCTCGATGCTTGCCGTGCGGCACAGGGCGAGAAAGCCGCCAATGCGATCCTCGCCGCGGTCGCCGCAACCGTGCGCGCGGCCAGCGCTGCCGTCGGCGTGATCGCGGCCTCTTATCGCAATGGAATTCTTGTAGTGGTGGCGCCCGGCTATAATACCGCGGCCGCCGTCAAATTCGCGGAATCGCTACGAACTGCGGTTGCCCACCTCGCACTGAAGAATGTCGAGGCCATTTCTGCCGATCATGTCACCGTTTCGCTGGCGGTTTCTTGCAATCACGCCACGCGCGAGACCGACCGAATCAAGCTGCTCACCCAAGCAATCAATTCCGTACAAATCGCGGCGGCAAGGGGCGGCGGCAATGAGGTTGCCGTGAGTGGGTAACAGTCCAGTGCGTTGAAGCGACGACGGCCACCGGCGGGGACCGGTAGCGGGGAATTTTGGGGAGTTAGGCAGAATGCTAAGCCGCGCCGGTCCGATTTTGGCCATCGCATTGATCTTGGCGCCGGCTCAGGCTTTGGCCGGCGCCTGGACCTTGGATGCCAATACCGGTCAAATCATTGTCACTGCTACGCCGAGCCAAGCCACCCAGGCCTTCGACAGTTCACGGAATATCGAATCGACGCCGCGCTATACGAAATTCGAATTGCAGGCTTTGCTTGAATATGGCCTGACCGATCGCTTCACCTTCATGCTGGCGCCCGGCTTTCAGCACATCGACGTCGCCGGGCCGGACGGCGGCTCGCGCACCGGACAGGGTTATACGGACATCGGTGGGCGCTACCAATTCATGAAAGGCAATGATTGGGTTTTCTCCGGACAGATGGAGCTTCGCGCGCCGGGCACCAATCAAACCGCCAATCCGGCGGCGATCGGCTACACCGACCCGGAACTCGATATGCGCGCCTTGTTCGGCAAGTCCTTCACCGTGAACGGCCTGGCGTCCTTTATCGATCTTGAGATCGCGCAGCGCTTCCGCTTTGGCGATCCGCCCAGCGAGTTTCGTTTCGACGCCACATTCGGTATCAGGACGTCGCCGAAATGGCAGTTCCTGCTGCAGTCGTTCAATGTGATTTCGGAAGGCAGCGGTGGAAGTGATTTGTGGACGAGCTACGACTATTCCAAACTTCAATTGAGCGCGGTCTATAGTCTCACCCCCGCGCTTTCAATTCAGGTTGGCGCCTTCACGACATTCAGCGGCCGCAATGCTCTGCAGGAAAACGGTCTGGTCGCCGCTCTGGCCTACAAATTCTAGGTCACCGCTTGCGGCAGCCAACCGTCCAGGCACAGAGCAGTACGCCTTCGGCCGGTTTGCCTTGTACGGTGAAATCGGTATCGGCAACGCCGCCGGCCGATGGATCGCTGAGCCAGCGCCAGATCAGCACGCCTTGGACGGTCGGCCGGTCAAGGACACGCAGCCAATCGGCCAGTACCTCGGCCTGCAATAGCGGGTCGGCGGCCGATTTACGCTCCTCCGCGCTCTCCCATGGCTTGGCGGCGGCGCCCTTGGCCGACCGCAATCCGATTTCCGCGACGATCACCGGCTTATCGAAACGTTTGGCCAAAGCATCGACCCGGTCGGCAGACAGCTCCATCTCCCGGAGCCTGCCGTCGCGATCTTTATCGAAGCCCAGCGGCGGATACAGCGACACGCCGATGGCGTCGAGCAACGGCCAGAATGCGACCTGCTCTGCTTCGTCGGAATTATGCGCCACATAAAACAAGAGGCCTGGATAGATCGTGCGGACACGCCCGATCAAATTTTTCCATTCCGGACGCCGGCTGGTTTTCGTCAACTCCGTGCCGATGATGAGCGCCTCCGCCTTTTCCTCAGCTGCAATTCTGGCAATATGCGTGATGGCTTCGTCATAGGCCTTGAACCAGGCGTTCCAGTCCTGTTCGGAAGCGGGTTCGACCGCCCCGGCCCAGCTCATCGGGACCCAGACATTCGGCTTGACGATGGCCGCCATACCGAGCTTGCGCGTTTCGCGAATGGCACTGCGCAATTCGTCGTCCGGCATGTCGCTGCCGCGCGAGATCGCAGGACTTTGCGGGCCTGATTGCCAAAGAAACGGAACAATGGCGAGCGCTACCGCACCCAGCCGTTTGGCTTGCGCCATCGATCGGTTCGCCGTTTCGCTACCGAACGGATGACCCGGCACCGCGATGATATTAAGTCCGTCGAACCGTTTTGCGGGACTCGGTGCCGCGGCGACCAGAGATAACGCGGCTAATGCGATCAGCGCCTGTGGCAGTTTGCGCATGATGGCAACCGCGTCTATGCCGACCGCGCATTGGACACCGCATCGGCGCCCTCGCCGCAATCGCGGTCAACCGCTTCGACCAGCCGGTCGATGGAGTCCTCCACGTCGGCCGGCCCGCCAATACCGTTTTGGGCGTCCTCGACCATCCGCAGCACGACTAAGGCCGCCGACCCAACCGCGTCCAAATCATAGGCCGCACCCGGGCCTATCAGGGTTTGAGCAAGCTTCTCGATGCGCGGATAGGCGCCCGATGGGTCAGTTTGAATTTTAGACCGGCATTCCGCCAGGGCCTTGGCGTCCCGCCTGGCACGGGCGAAAAACCGGGCCGCCGTGTCCTCATTATTAGGAACGCTGGTGTGCAGATATTGTTTGACCGCGCCGGCCAGCGTCATCGGATCGAACGGCTTGGGAATTACACCGGCGGCTCCCAACGATAGAAAATGCGCGAGTTCGCGTGCCTGCGCACGCGCGGTCATAAACACCACCGGAATATCCGCCGTCCCCGCAATTTCCCGCAAACGACCAAGCGTTTGCGGCCCGTCCATGACCGGCATCATCACGTCCATCAAGATAAGATCCGGCGACCATTCGGCCGCAACCGTCAGCGCATCGGCGCCGGACGCACAACTTTTAACTGCGAATTCGCTGTCGAGCCCAAGCGAGATATCGACCAGTTCACGGATGTCGGGCTCGTCATCGATATGAAGGATTCGAAGCGCACTCATGCAATCTCCTCAGTAATCGATTGATCCATGCTTGGCAGAGATACGAATTACGATGAACCCAACCCGGCATCGTTCAGCCTTTGTTGCGAAAGCCATTTTGGCGCCAACGAAATAGCCCTCATGACTTACGTCGCTGTCGTGTACTTTGAATGAAGAAACTGTCGCCCGCGCTAGGTACAAATACTAAATTCAGACGGACATACGGCCGGTGCGAAATTACCCGCGCGAATTTTCAAACTCGATACGAAACGGCCGCCCAACTGGGCGGCCGCGAAACTGTGCAAAGTCAATTAGGACGCTTGGCCGACGCTAATCTAGCGCGCCGGGTGCAAATCGAGTCCTGCGACGCCGACCGCCAAATTGAGACCGGTCTGACCCTGTACCGAAA
>CAWEDE010000071.1:0-4373 GCA_963807665.1 uncultured Alphaproteobacteria bacterium
ACCGCGCGGCTGGAAGCCATCGAGCGCGGAGACCAGGTCGTCGTCGGCGTCAACAAATATCTCGAGACCGAAGTATCGCCGCTGACCGGTGGCATCGACTCGATTATGACGGTGTCCGAAGACGCCGAACGCGATCAGCTTGAGCGGCTCAAGGCCTGGCGCGCCTCGCGCGACGCCAAGGCGGTGGCCGCGACGCTGGCCGAATTGAAGCGTGCCGCCGCGACTGGTGCCAATATCATGCCGCCCTCAATCGCCTGCGCCAAAGCCGGCGTCACCACCGGCGAATGGGGCTGGACGCTGCGCGAGGCTTTTGGCGAATACCGCGCGCCGACTGGCGTCGGCAATGCCATGCGCAACGACGTCGATGGGCTTGACGATATTCGCGGCGAAGTGGACCGCGTATCGCGCAAGCTCGGACGTCGGCTCACTTTTCTCGTCGGCAAGCCCGGCCTCGACGGCCATTCCAATGGTGCCGAGCAGATTGCGGTGCGCGCGCGCGATGCCGGCATGCAGGTCGTATATGAAGGCATCCGCCTGACACCGGAGGAAATCGTCGATGCGGCGCGCGAGCAGAAGGCGCATGTCATCGGGCTATCGGTGCTCTCGGGCAGCCATATGCCGCTGGTGGCCGACGTGGTCGCGCGCATGAAGGAAGCCGGCATGAATATGCCGCTCGTCGTCGGCGGCATCATTCCGCCGGAAGACGCCGCTGCCATGGAAAAATCCGGCGTCGCCGCGGTTTATACGCCAAAGGATTTCGAATTGAACCGCATCATGTCGGACGTGGTGCGCATCGTTGAGCGCGCCAACGGCGTGAGTAACGTTTAGGTTTTCTAGGCCGCCGGCCGCACGACCTCAAGACGAACTGCTATGCCAGCGCGCGTCGCTAAATTCATCAGTGCATCGAGGCTGAACTTGTCGATGCGTCCGCGCAGCAGATCGTTCATCCGGGGCTGCGTCAAACCTAGCCGCTTGGCAGCGGCAGCTTGCGTGATGTTCCAAGCCGCCACCGTCTCGCGAATCGCGATCATCATTTCCGCCCGTGCCTTCATGTTCGCGGCCTTGGCGCGCGTCGGCTCAATCGCATCCCAAACGCTGGCAAACCGCCGTTTCTTCACCAGAATGCTCCTTGCTTCAATTCTCGCAGTCGCAGTTGTGCGATAGACAAGTCGCGAGCGGATGTGCGTTGCGTCTTCTTTTGAAAGGCATGCAGCACATAAACAGCTTCGGCGAAACTCGCGACATAGACCACTCGATATACTCCCGTTGCATCCCGCACGCGAATTTCTCTGACGCCCGGACCGATGGCCGCCATCGGTTTCCAGTCGTCGGGATCGAGGCCACGTTGCACGCGATCCAATTGGAACCCGGCATTCCGTCGCGCCCGCCCCGGAAACCCGCGAACTCGATCCAGGGAATCACCAAGAAAAACGATGGGTTTCATTCGAATGCTATATCAATTATGATATAAAGTCAATCATCACCCGGATACGGACAGCGTCGCCAACACCTCCGCCAGCCTGCTCGGGCTCACAGGCTTGGCAAAATAAAAATTCATGCCGGCGGCGAGCGCAGCCTGCTCGTTACCGGCCTCAGTGCGGCCGGAAATTCCGATCACAGGAACGGTTCCCGCTCTTCCTTGCAGCGCGCGAATGCGCCGCGTCGCTTCGATGCCGTCGAGGCCGGCGAGCGCGATGTCCATCAGCACCGCGTCATAGCCGCCGCCGGCGGCGGCTTGCACCGCAGCCTCCCCGCTCTCGACGAAATCGACGCGGTGGCCGAGTTCGCCGATAATCGTATTCATCACCACGCGGCCGTAAGGGTTATCCTCGGCGCACAGGATCGACAGCGGCCGGGCTTTGCCCAGGCGGGCGCCGTCTCGTTGGGCCACCGGTCGCGCCGCGACGCGAGCGACCAGCGCGGTCAGGCGGAAAGTGCTGCCGGCGCCTTTCTTGCTGGTGATCTTGAGATCGCCGCCCATGGCCTTGGCAATGCGTTTGACGAACATCAGCCCCAGCCCGGCCCCGCCATAGCGCCTTGAAATCTCATCGCTGGCCTGCGCGAACGGGCGGAACAGCAGTTTCAATTCGCCGGCGCTCAAACCGATGCCGCTGTCGGTGAATTTGAAAATCAGGCGCATGCGGCCGCGCGAGGCCAGCTCGGCGCTAGCGCTGAAATTAACGCCGCCCTGGTGGGTGAATTTCACCGCATTGTCGGCGAGATTTTCGAGCGCCGCGCGCAAGCGGAGTTCATCGCCGGCGACCAAGGCCGGCAGGCCGGGCGCGATTTCAATCTCGGCCTTGACGCTTTTGTTGCCGGCGCGCGCCACCAGCGCCTGGCCAACGGCTTGCGCCAAAGCGCGCGGCGAAAATGGCTCATTGCGCAATACCAGACCGACGGCGTCGGCCTTGGCGGCGTCGACGATCAACGTGGTGAGCGCAGCCAGATGGTCGGCGCCGCTCTTGATCGCAGTGGCCCATTCGCGCTCGCGTTGGCCGAGGTCGGAAGACGCCAACAATTCGGCGAGCGCCACGATGCCGGTCAGCGGCGTGCGGATGTCATGCGCGATGCCGGCGAGCGCAGCTTCGACGCTTCGCGTTTTTTGGCGCGTTTTTCGCTGGCACCCGCTTTGCCCGTTTGCCGGCCTTTATGCCAGCCAATTTGCCGGCTTTGCGCTTTGCCATGGTGTGCCCGCCCCAAGTGCGAGAATGCCACGGAAGTCGTGTTCAATCGAGCCCAACGCGCTTTCGGATGTCGCCAGGACTGGCGCCGCCGGCGCTTAGCTCGCGCAAGCCCGTGGCACGGGTCGATTTCGCCAATTTGCGGCCGTCCTGGTCGAGGATCAGGCGGTGGTGGCGATAGCGCGGTTGCTTGTAGCCAAGCAGGTCCTGCAGCAGGCGATGGACGCTGGTGGCGTGGAACAGATCGCAACCGCGCACCACATCGGTGACGGCTTGGCTGGCGTCATCCACCACCACGGCGAGATGATAGCTGGTCGGTGTCTCCTTGCGCGCCAGAATCACGTCACCCCAAATTGCGGGATGGGCGGCGATGGCGCCATTTTCGCCGGAGGGACCCTCGCCGGTTTCCTCCCAGGCCAGTGGACCGCTGCGCGCCAGCGCGGCCGGCATATCGAGCCGCAAGGCAAAGGGCTCGCCGGCGGCGATGCGGCGGGACCGCTCGGCGGCGCTCAGCGATTTGGCGGCGCCCGAATAAAGCGGCGCGCCATCGGGATCCTGCCCGGCCGCCATGCGGGCAATTTCGGCGCGGCTTTCGAAACTCGGGTAAATCAGTCCCATCGCATCGAGCTTGGCCAGCGCCGTACGGTAGTCGTCGTAATGTTGCGATTGCTTGCGCACCGGCGGTGCAAAGGTGAGCCCGAGCCAGGCGAGGTCCTCATAGATCGCGGCTTCGTATTCCGGCCGGCAGCGCGTCGCGTCGATGTCCTCAATGCGCAGCAGCACCTCGCCGCCCGCCGCCCGCGCCATATCGGCATTGAGCAGCGCCGACAGCGCGTGGCCGAGATGCAGATAGCCGTTCGGGGACGGCGCGAAGCGGAAAACAATCATCATTGTCATTGCCGGGCTTGACCCGGCAATCCATAAAGTCTGTCCAATGACTTGGATTAAAGATGGCCCCCCGGGTCAAGCCCGGGGGTGACGACCGGAGCAAATGACCCACTTTCTTCATACCCAAGCCGATCTTGACGCGGGGCTCGCGCAACTCATCCTCGCCGACCCGCGTCTCAAGCCGGTGGCGGAAAAGGCCGGCGAATTCAGCCTGCGGCGGCGCGAGGGCGGCTATGCTGGACTTTGCGCGATCGTCTGCGGCCAGCAATTGTCGGTGGCGAGCGCGGCAGCGATAAGAGACCGTCTGTTCGCGGCGCTCGATCCGTTTCACCATGACGCGGTGCGCGGTGCGCGCGCCGACAAACTCAAACGCCTCGGCCTGTCGGCGGCCAAGATCAAATCGATCAAGGAAATCGCCAAAGCCGTCGCGAAAGGAAAGGTCGACCTGACCGCGGTCGGCAATATGGACGCCGATGTGGCGCATGCCACACTCACCGCGCTGCACGGTGTCGGGCCGTGGACCGCCGATATTTATCTGCTGTTCTGCCTTGGCCATGCCGATGCGTTTCCCGCCGGCGACCTCGCGGTGCAGGAGGCCGCCCGCATCGCCTTTAATTTACGCAAGCGGCCGGACGCCAAGGCGCTCACCAAACTGGCGCAAGTCTGGCGGCCCTGGCGCGGCGTAGCGGCGCATTTGCTGTGGGCCTATTATCACGCGGTGAAGAAGCGCGACGTGGTGCCGGTTGGGGCGGGAACAGCAAAAAAGAAAATCGCGAAGAAGATGATGACGAAGAGGAAAAAGAA
>CAWEDE010000072.1:0-18065 GCA_963807665.1 uncultured Alphaproteobacteria bacterium
GACGTATCGCTAGCGCCTCAAGCGCGGCGAGCTATCCGCCATCGTGGCGACCTCATCGCTCGAGCTCGGTATCGACATGGGCGCGGTCGATTCCGTCATTCAGGTCGAGTCCCCGCCGAGCATTTCTCTTCAGGCCTTCAGCGCATAGGCCGCGCGTCCCATGGCGTGCGGGGGTTCTCCCCCGCGGCGTCCTCCTACCCAAGCACCGCCACGACCTCGTCGCCTGCGCGGCCGCCGCCGCAAGCATGCGCGCTGGGGACGTCGAGCAGACCTTCTACCCCAAGAATCCGCTCGACGTTCTTGCCCAGCAAATCGTCGCTATGGTGGCGATCGATCCGCTCTCGAGAGCGACCTCTTCGAACGAGTTCGGGGCGCGGCGCCCTTCGCCGAGCTCCCGCGCGGCGCGTTCGAAAGCGTGCTCGACATGCTGAGCGGTCACTATCCATGGACGACTTCGCCGAGCTCCGCGCGCGCATTACCTGGGACCGCACGCGCGGGCGGCTCGAGCCGCGCGTGGGCGCGCACAGGCTCGCCGTGACCAACGGCGGCACGATCCCGGACCGGGGCCTCTACGGGGTCTTCACCGCCGCAAGCGCGACCCCGAACGGCGAAGCTCGAGCGGGCCGCCGCGTGGGCGAACTCGACGAAGAGATGGTCTTCGAGCTTCGCCTCGGCGACGTGTTCATGCTGGGCGCGTCGTCGTGGCGCGCCGACTCGATCACGTTCGATCGCGTGGTGGTGTCCGCAGCCCCCGGCGAGCCGGCAAGATGCCTGGCACGGGGACCGCCCGGGCCGCACCCGCGCGTTCGGCGCGACGATCGGAGCTCTCGTGCGGCAAGTCGCCAAGGGCCGCGCCGGCCTCAAAGAGCTATGCGCCCAAAACCCCAAAACCCCCAGGGGGTAATAATTTAAATATTAATTAATAAAAGAATATATTATTATTATTATTAATATCATTTATTGGCTCTTCTCTTATCCCTTACTCGTTCTGAGTCATCATTGCCAGCCGAACTGAGATTAATTTCCAGCTCGACATCTGACTCATGCAGCAGGCCATCCTTCTTGGCGGACACGGGTTACTTATCAGAGGGTTTCCTCATGACTGCAGAAGAGGAGGATGAAGAGTCAGACTTCTGGGGGAAGTCAAGGGCACTGGCGCTACCTATTTAAAACTCCAGGTTGGCCTGATCTCAGGTTTGTCAGAGGTACATCATACCTCCTTCTTCTTTTCCTCTGGTGCTCCTGCATGGCGATCTGACTCAGCCAGTACTAAATTGCAGAGGGGACAATCATATTCACCAGGTGTACGGCCAGCCTTTAGATCCTTCCTAATAGTCTCAGTCTTCTACTTCAGCCACCGACTGAGGCATTTAGAGTGGAATACATGGCGGCACAGTGTCTTCCTTATATCATCCTTATGTACGAAATCCTCGCAACATATACAGCATTAGGTCACAGAGAAATCATTACTGATCTGATAGAATTTCATCTTAATGGCTACATATTTAATCCGTTTCAATCGGGCGGCGTTCGTCTTCTCGAAGGTGGCTAACTGCTCGGCTGGGGTTTGGTTCGGGTTTATTATTGAGAGTATGTCCTGGCCGACCTGTAGCTCTTACTACTAGAACTGCTGATTCATCTTCCTCTCCTATGCCTTCTTCCTCAAATAGAGTATTATGATTATTGTGGCTGCACCTGCACCAAGTAGGATTATTGTAACAACAACAGCTATGATTATGGCCTGTGTATTGGAATTTGATGTACCAGGTTAGGCATTAATACTGGCTAATTGAGCTGCCGCTGAGAATGATGATGCCAGTTACACCTCACTGTTGAAGCCGGTACCGAAGTTATTACAGAGGAAGGAGAGCCTGGCATTGGAGCTGCTGCTGGTAACATTCGCGCAGGGCATACACACACCATTGACACTGTAGGAGCTGGCATTGCAACTAACACATATCTAGTTATTAGAGATATTATGGAAAGGATCTCCGAGTAGGAGCAGATCCTGGATGATGCAAAGTCAAAGGGTGGACTCAGGGTCTGGGACAGGATCACGTACTTATTGAGTACCTGTCTATTGTATATGAATGTCTTTTAGCCGAAAGGGTATATGGTTTAGTTTTAATAGATCTATGTCTAATTTGAGGGATTTATTATGATTTCAAGGAGGTATAAGGAAGGACCTTATACAGGATAAAACAGGAGATTTTAAAATTCATAGTCAAGCAAGCTAATGCCGTTACTTGCGGGTATAGGATTGATTTAATTTACTATGGTCATGGTGGTGAAAGTCTGGCTTTACAGCACTATTATGGAGGTGATTGTGAATACGTAGACCAGCAGATCTGATGCCACCACTGTAGAGATGCTAGTTGAGAAGTTTGCTTAGAGCTATAGTGCATAAGATAAATCCTATGAATTAACCTTATATTTTAGCACAGAGGAGTTTAAGGTACTTGATTAGGTAATGTATATATAGTATACATTTAAATTTTGATAGTCTTGCTTCACTGCAAAATGTGTTATCATACCTGATTGGGAAGTAATATTAGCAATGCTGACCAAGGGTGTTTAACTACTATTATCGATCTTAAAGATTTGGACCTACTCGACGTATTCGAACTGACCAGGATAATAGCCAGATTCAGATCCATGAAGGGCGTATATATTTATTGTTTGACAGGGTAGGGGTAGGATATGGTCTATTAGATGTAGACCGAATTTGGCATGCTAGCATTCATATTCAGATAGCCACCCATTAGTGCGTATTGATATATTTAACTTAGTCAAATCGACATTTGGTGTATAAATATCTGTGACAGAACTATCTTGGGAGTCATGTGCTAATATTGCGAAGTTCCCTATTGTCTGAGTATAGAAACCCTAACTTACCACGAATTTAGTCTGTGATTAGGGGTACTCAATCAGGGATGCGTGTCCGCGATCCAGGAGAAGTTTTGGCAGTTTATGAGGAAGAGACTGGAGATCTCGAACATGCAGTTGGAGGCATTCTTAGCCAGACCGATACTCCCCTGGAGATCTATGGGCGTCAGGGAGTATTGCTACTGAGCGGAGCAGAGCTGGATTATGAATAGGAAGACGATGGGTAGTAAGTTATTGTCCAATTTAAATCCCATTGCGTTTGAAATATATTATAATTTATTAGAATTATTTTTAGAATTTACGGTGAAACTAATTCAAATTTATTTATGGGGTTTTGGGGTTTTGGGGGCATCGGCGCCGGACGCACAACTTTTAACTGCGAATTCGCTGTCGAGCCCAAGCGAGATATCGACCAGTTCACGGATGTCGGGCTCGTCATCGATATGAAGGATTCGAAGCGCACTCATGCAATCTCCTCAGTAATCGATTGATCCAGGCTTGGCAGAGATACGACTTACGATGAACCCAACCCGGCATCGTTCAGCCTTTGTTGCGAAAGCCATTTTGGCGCCAACGAAATAGCCCTCATGACTTACGTCGCCGTCGTGTACTTTGAATGAAGAAACTGTCGCCCGCGCTAGGTACAAATACTAAATTCAGACGGCCGTACGGCCGGTGCGAAATTACCCGCGCGAATTTTCAAACGCGATACGAAACGGCCGCCCAACTGGGCGGCCGCGAAACTGTGCAATGTCAATTAGGACGCTCGGCCGACGCTAATCTAGCGCGCCGGGTGCAAATCAAGTCCTGCGACGCCGACCGCCAAATTGAGACCGGTCTGACCCTGGACCGAAAGTGGCTGCAAGGTCACGGTACGATTAGAACCGCCAACCAGCACATTGGCCCCGACGCCCGCGCCAACGGTCGCCTCGGCGGTCGCGCCGCCGTAGTGACCGGCCAGCGCACCGAAGCGCTTATTGCTAGGCGCAAACACCGACCAGACCATCTCGCCACCCGTGGTAGCGCCCAGGTCGAGGCCGAATTTAGTGATCGACCCGGTATACACTTCACGCGGACCGGGCTGCGAAGGCGTGTACATGCACGTCAAATGCTTTTTCGAAGTAATAATGAGGCCAAGACCGGCCGAGATATCGCAAGTCAGCGTGCCAACCTTCGTGCGGTCATGCGACTGGGCCATCGCCGGAGCCGGCAGAGTGACCGCGGCGGCCAGTGCCAAGGCGGCAAAAGCAGATATGGGTTTATGCATCTCAAAATCTCCCTTTTCTGAATGATGACCTAACAACGTCAGGTCGCACAACAAGTTCCGTGGCAGCAATCCTTGGCGCGTCCTTGGCGCGCTCCTTAGCCAATGCCGCAATTCGAGATTTAGACGACACAAACGCCAGACAAATTTTGGCCGTTGAAATTCGTTTTTGTGGAGGCGGACAGCGGGCTGAACACCGCCTCGCACCCGACCGGGACTTCCGGCGATTGCCGCGGGGCCAGTTGCTTGCCGACAGATATTGATGGGATGGGTAGCCGATCCCCTTTGTGCAAGCGGTTGACCGATTGGACGGCCACGCTTTCGTCCGCCCTCGGCCAAATGCTAGCGGCCAGACCGAGACCTACCGGTGGCGCGACAAAATCCATCGCCAGCACTACGAAGATGCCTGTCACCAGATAGGCTGCGATGCTGCGCACCGGCATTGTGTCCAGTTTCCAATAGCCCCCAAGAGCGACAGCGCGGGAACAGCCCCGATGCGCTCGGTGGAAGACAACAAGAAAACGGCTGGCGGCGTAAATGGTTCCTGACACGGCTTAAGGGCCGGCGAAGCCTCTGTCCTCAGCAACAACCTGGCCCGCCGGAATAACGATCTGACAGCGTAAACCTTCCGGATCGAAGTCCAACTTCACTTCGGCGTCGAGGGCGCGGGCGAGATTGCGTTCAATTACCAAACTGCCAAAGCCGTATTTGCGCCTTGTTTTCACCTTCGGACCACGTTGCTCGCGCCAATCGAGTTCAATGGCACGGCCGCCGGCGCGCTCGCGCTGTTCCCAGGTGATGGAGACACGGCCGTCCGGCACCGAAAGCGCACCAAATCTGGCGGCGTTGATCGCCAATTCATGCAACGCAAGCCCAAGGTTTTGGGCTGCTTCAGGCTTAAGCGCGACGGCGGGGCCTTCAATGGCCACCTGCCCGGCGTCGCGCTCTATATAGCCGCCAAGCTGCGACCGGATCAGCTCGTCGAGCGATGCGCCATGCCAGCTTTCGCGCACCAGCAAATCATGTGACGCGGCCAGCGCCTGCAAGCGCGCGCTGAAATGGTTGAGGAAACCGTCGATTGACCCGGCATGACGCGCGGTCTGGCGCGCCATGGCTTGAATCACCGCCAAAAGGTTTTTCGAGCGGTGCGTCAATTCGCGCAACACCAGCCGCAAATGCGCTTCGCTTTCCTTACGTTCGGTCACGTCGATAGATGCACAGGTCAGTCCGACGATTTCGTCGGCCTCGTTACGCAGCGGCTCGACATGCAGGTCGTGCCACCGCGGGCCCTGCGCACTTTCAACAGCGAGTTCCATACGCATTGTCTGGCCGGTTTTTACAGCCTCGTGTTTCCTGGCGGCGACCGCGCTAATTGCTTCGGAGGGAATTATTTCTTCGTCGGTACGGCCGAGAATATCCTCAACCGAGCGCCCGAACATGGGATTGCTGATCGAGGTGTAACGGAGCGCGCGATCTTGGGTATAGACGGTCACCTGCGAGCCGCGCAGCGCCGTCTCGTAGCGTGAAAATCTGGCGCGCAGCAGGCGCAATTCAAAGCCTGGGCGTTCACACGCGCCTCAAGGTCTTGGCATTGCCTTTGCGCTTGTTCTAAAGGCGTCAATTGCTCGAGTGGCGTCATTTGGCTGGCGGCATCCGTTACGTCTGCGTTCGACATTTCACGCGACCTTTGGTTCCGCCGGCTACAGAATCAAGATTCCGAAGCGGTGATAATGGCTTAACGCGGTGGTCGGCGATCCGTTTCATAGCTGCGACACTTCTGTTGTTCAGTATTTTGATGATTAACCTAGTGCCCGGCGGCCTTGCAAGAGTGTGGAACTTTCAGCGCGAGGGCACGTTCTCTCTGCAGGGTTCAGTCGGAAATTCAAACAGTTCGAGGCAGAAGCCATGACAACGCGTACAGCCAAATCCGCTGCTGCTGACGAGATCGCGGCGATCGAAGATCTGATGGGCGACCTTGAAAAGCGGCTGCGCCGACTGTCGGGTTCCGCACGGCGCGAAGCGTCGGGCGCGACCGGCGACGTTAGCGACTTCGTGAGCGAAGCTCTTTCCGGCATCATGAGCCGGGTGCGCGACAGCGCCGCCGGCGTCGGCCATACGGTCGCCGACGAGGCCACGCGCATCGGCACGGATGCGTTCAAAAAGCTCACCGATGAAATCGAAACCCGCCCGCTGATCATGCTGGGCGTTGCCGCCGGCATCGGCTTTCTTTTCGGCCTCGCCAATCGGCGCTAACCTTATGCAAATCGAGCACATCGCCGGCGCCGCATTAGACCGTATCTTCGGCCGGATACTGCGCCGTGGGCTGTTGCTAATTATGTTTGCGATCTTTGCATTGGTCGCGCTTTATCATTTTACTATCGCCGGAACGATCAGTTTGGAAATAAGATTCGGAGCGATTCAAGCCCAGTTGATCGTCGCCGGGGTCTACACTGCGTTTGCGCTTGTCAGTCTCGCCATCTGGTGGGGACTTGCGCGCAAGACCCCAATCGCTAGCGCGCCGGCGGTCACTGTGCCGCGCGAAATGCAGATGGCCATGCTCGTAGAAGCAGTGATGCTCGGCTATTCTCTGGCCAAGAAAGGCGAGCGAACAAGATAGTTCGCCGCCAGAATTCATATTTCTTCTACCTTTTTGTTCTTTAACTCGCTCTGCGCTCACGGCGCTTGGCGTTGCGCTCGAAGAACAAAGCTTGGCTGAGCACCGCCGACACCGTCGCCGGCTGGAACGGTTTCGCGATCAGGAAGGCCGGCTCCGGCCGTTCGCCGGTGAGGAATCGCTCCGGATAGGCGGTGATGAAAATCACCGGCACTTCGAAAGTGCGCAGCATCTCGTTGACCGCGTCCAGACCTGAACTGCCGTCTGCCAGTTGAATGTCCGCCAGAATGATCCCCGGCCGCTTGACCTTGGCAAGCGCGATCGCTTCGGCATGGGTGCGGGCGACGCCAAGCACCTTGTGGCCAAGACCCTCCACCAGGCCCTCAAGATCGAGCGCAATGAAGGTTTCGTCCTCGATGATCAAGACGTCGGTGGCGATTTCGGCGGCGAGCTCGTGGCCAGATTGATCGACCAATTCGCGCAGCTTGGGCACTTCGACATCCAGCACCTTGGCGGCATCGTCCTCGGATAAACCCTCCAAAGCGACCAGAAGGAAGGCCTGGCGCGGCAAGGGGGCAATTTGGGCCAGATGACGCTCGACAGGCTGGTTGGGGTCGCCGGCATTGGGCTTGCCGTTCACGGTGACCGAATTCCAGATTTTCGTGAACAATTGATAGAGGGCGATCCGGGTCGATGAGGTGGTATCGAGAATTTTGGGGTCGGCAATCAGGGCCTCCAGGGCCGCCGCAACGTAGGCGTCACCCGATGCCTGGTTACCTGAAAGCGCCCGCGCATAGCGGCGCAGGTAGGGCAAATGTTGTGCAACTGCTTGAGATGTCGACAAAATCCCTCCCGAACGAATGGCCCAAAGCCTGTTTAGCAGGCCCTACTGGGCATGGCCCCCGCGTATCTAATCAACCTAGTAAACCAACCAACGTGGCGGGTGGAAAAAAGTTCCCTATTTATGGAACCATCTGTCCATTCAAAGGTTTTGAATAAACGCGATGGGGGGACCTTAGCCCGGATCGGGCCAGGGAAATTGGGGCCGAAACGATGAACGACGAGCGCAAACCCGTGGGACAACAAAAACCAATGCAAACCACGGCCAGCAAAAAATCCGATTCCAAGCCCGGAAAGCTTGGCCGTGAAGTGCAGGCCCGTCTCGGCCAGCAGTTGCGGGCGATGTACGACGACGTGGTGAGCCAAGGCGTGCCGGATCGGTTCGCCGATTTGCTTAATCGTCTCGAAGGCAATGGGAATAAGGACAAGCACTAATGCCCATGGACGAGTTGGTCCGCAAAGCCGTTCTTGCCGCGGTGCCTAGTCTCCGCGCCTTCGCGATCTCGCTGTGCGGGAACGTGGATCGCGCCGATGACCTGGTGCAAGAGACGATGTTGCGCGCGCTTGCCAATATCGACTCGTTCCAGCCGGGCACCAATATGTCGGCGTGGCTGTTCACCATCCTGCGCAACCATTTCCGCTCGGAATACCGCAAGCGCCGGCGCGAGGTCGAAGACACCGATGGGCATTATGCCGAACTCGCTGAAAACGCAGCCCGAGCAACTCGGCCAGGTCGAATTCCGCGAGTTCAAGGAAGCGTTGGCACGTCTGCCGGCGGACCAGCGCGAAGCGCTCATCCTGGTCGGCGCGTCGGGATTTTCCTACGAAGAAGCCGCGAATATCTGCGGCTGCGCCGTCGGCACCATCAAATCGCGCGTCAACCGCGCGCGCACGCGGCTCGCCGAGCTGCTCCAGATCGACGGCATTGATGACTTTGGCCCGGACGAACAAACCCGCGCGGTGTTGGCGGGCGGCGGGGAGTAAGCGGCGCCGGATCGCTTGACCCCGCGCGTCATTATGCACGCTTATGAGCCATTACCCCCCCGAAATCGGCTTTAATCGTATTGCCCTTATTGACGCCAATTCAAATAGAATTGCGCGAACCGACCCAATCTTTCATAGCGCTTAAAAAGCTTTTGAAGATCGGGCATCTGATCGCGGCTGGCTTTTTGCGAGGTCCAGCCTCATAATCCTGCGATGGAAATCCGCCATCTGCGTTACTTTACGGCAGTCGCGTCCGAACTCCATTTCGCGCGCGCGGCGGAGCGCTTAAACATCGCGCCGCCGACGCTGAGCCAACAGATAAAATGGCTTGAATCTTATCTTGGCGTGACGCTTTTCACGCGCAGCACAAAGAAAAAAGTCGAGCTGACATTTGCGGGCCAGCAACTCCGAAAGCGGGCGCTGGCGATGATCGAGACTTTTGAACAAACGGAGCGATTTGTACGCGAGGCAGCACGCGGCGAGATCGGTGACGTGCGCTTGGGTTATGTAATGGCTGCCGCAACGGCAGGCTACCCGAAACGGGTCATCGAAATGTCGCGCGCTAAGTTACCAAATGTCATGGTTCGAATTCACCGAATGGAGACCGTTCCTCAAATTCGAGCGATCGGTGCCGGCACTCTGGACATCGGAACTATCCGGTGCATGGATACATATCCGTCCGGCATGTCGGCGTTCGAAGTCGATAGTCAGCGTTTCATGCTTGCCATCCATCGCAACCATCCGCTTGCCAAGCAAAAAAGCATAAAGGCGGCCGACCTGGCGGGCCAAAAATTCGTGGCTTATGAATTGGACGCCGAAATGGGTTTTTGGCGTAACATCACCGCGGTTCTCCCGCATGGAACCATTCCGAATATTGTTCAACGCGCGCCGGATGCTATTTCCCTGCTGACGCTGGTGAGCGCGAATGTTGGGATTGCGATTATCCCGGAATCATTCAAAAATATCGTCGACTCGTCGGTCGTAGTTCGAAATATCGCGGGCCGAGCGCAGTATTCCAAACTTGCCACCGTGTATCGGACGAACGAACCATCGCCCGCAGTGCAGGCTGTTCTAAAGATAATTCGGGGTTCATTAGCTTAATCGTAGGCTACAAAAATTCCTGGCAAACGTCCGAGCGAAATCGATATCGCCGAAAAAGTTTCAATGCGGCTCATTTAATTTTAACATTCGCGTCCTTAATAACTTTCGACCACCGCAACACGTCGTCCGACATCCTCTTTTCCAGTTGATTGGGCGTGCCACCAAGCGTTCGGACGCCGAGTATTGCTAGCCGTTTCTTGCCTTCGTCACTGCGCAGAAATGCGTTCATGATCGCATTGAGTTTTGCAACAATTTCAGGCGGCAGCTTCGCCGGCCCGTATAAGGCATACCAAGTCGCCGCGTAGACGCCCGGAAAGCCCGCCTCACGTATCGACGGCACGTCAGGTAAAAACTCAATTCGCTCAGGCGACATGACGGCCAGAATGTGCGCCGCTTTCAGTTGTGGCGTGTAAGCCGCGGATCCGATATCAATTTGTCCGCCCAGCACGTTCGGAAGCATTTCGGTGCCGCTGCGATAGCCAACATAACTGCCTGTAATACCGGCCTTGGACGCGAGCAACGCGGCGCCCAGATGCCCCATCGTGCCTAGTCCTGGGTGACCCATCGTCAGCATCCCCGGATTTTTCTTCGCCCAATCGACCACCTGAGCCAAAGTGTCCTTTGAAAACTTGGGGCTACTCACAATCACGTTGGGACTTTCGGCCATAAGACCGATCGGCGAGAAATCTTTCACCGCATCGAATCCGACATCCGGGTCCAGTATTGGCCGCAAGATTACCGGCCCGTTTGCTTGCAGTAGAATCGTGTAGCCATCGGGCGCAGCTTTCGCGACGCTTATGCTCGCCACAATACCGCCGCCGCCCGTCCGGTTTTCAACGATGACTGGCTGTAGCAATTCTTTGGACGCGTACTCGGCATAGAGCCGCGCGACAAGATCGATGCCGGATCCCGCCCCAAAGCCGACCACCAAAGTAATCGGCCGCGTCGGCCAGTTCTGCGCCTGTGCGGGAATCCCGCCGGCCACGCATAGCAGCAGGGCCCACAGCAGGCTCGGCAACGAAAACCGGAACGACTTCATGACAATAACGCTCCCAAATGCCGGCACGCATAACTGGCGTGATTAGACAATCTCGGAAGGTATTGGTCAACCTCTGGTGGAACAAACGCAATGCGCACGACGCCCGCGTGCGATCGCACCGCAAATAGAAATGGATCAGAGCCGACCTAGCAGCATTAGAATAATGACGATGATGAGAATTGTGCCAATGAGGCCGACACCGCCGTGGCCGTAACCGTAGCCATAGCCGCCGAAGCGGCCGCTGAAACCGCCGAACAGAAAGATCACAAGGATGATGATGAGGATGAGGCCGATTGACATGGTGTCTCCTTTGATCTGAACGGCGCGCCTCGCAATGGGCCGCGCGATGAATTATTTTTTCTCGATCGAAATGCCGCGGTCGCCGATGCTGATCTCGACGCCGGTTTTGTGACGCTCTTGATAGAGCTGGTAACCGAGAACCACGGCGACAATAGCGAGCGCGGCGATGACCAATGTAGTGAGGTTACGATTCATGGTCATGCGCCGCCCCATTTGCGATTCTGAGCCGGAAATGAGAACCCCGGCCGGTTTGTGCCGGCCGGGGTGCCGGACGTTGGCGTCAATGGGGGGCATTGAGGGCGCCCGGATCCCATCGATTATGCACGGTCGCAATTCCGCGTCTGAGCAAAATTGAACATCCCGCAATATTTCGTGCGGCTCATACAGCCAAACGCGCGCCTAGTAACGGCAGCGGCGATAGCCGTTGCTGTTGATCCAGCAATGGCGATGGCGGTGAATGATATTAGGCCCGCCGACCACGCCGCCAATGACGCCGCCGACAACCGCGCCCGGAGGCCCAGCCACCACGGCGCCGGTACCGGCGCCGATCGCAACGCCTTCCAGCGTCCCGGCCTGTGCCGCGAACGGCATCGCAGCCAACGCCAACACGACCAGTCCAGCCTTGAGCATATTGCGCATGAAAATTCTCCTTGGGTTATAGCCTCAACCTTGCGTATCAACGTGCAAGCGGGCGCAAAAGTTCCCTAAGGAGATCGAACTGGCGCCGCGCGGCTATGCCGCGGCGATATCCGGAGATTTAGCCTTGAACGTCGCGTGCGTAATCGACACCGCCCTGCCGTGCGAATTGCTTTTGATTTCGACCACGGCATCGAGCTGCTTGGCGAGAGACTGTATCAGGCTGGTGCCTAGACCTGGCTTGACGCCGTCGGCGGCGTTTGGAGCCGGTTTGCCGATACCATTGTCGGAAATCGTCAGCTTCCAGTCCGGGTCGGAAACTTTGTACGAAACCACGATGGCCGCATCTTTTCGCTCGCCCGGAAACGCATGCTTCAAGGCATTCATGACTAATTCGGTCACGATCAAGCCTATGCTCACGGCCTGATGCGATTTAGCGGTGCCAGCATCGGCTTCCACTTTCAGCGTAATCGGGCGGCTATCGCCGATCATGGATTGCGCCAAAGTCTCGCATAGCCTTTTGAGATATGTGGCAATTTCGATGGGCGCGCCGGCGGAAACTTGCAGGTGCTTTTGCACGGCCGCGACCGACAAAACGCGCTGATGGGCGTCCTGCAATTGCAGCCGCGTTTCCTCGGACTGCACGGTGCGCGCCTTGATCAAAAGGATGCTGGCGATGATCTGCAGGCTGTTGGCGACGCGATGCTGCATTTCCTCCAGCAGCATGTCCTTTTCGGTTAGCAGCTCCTGGACCTGCTGCTCGACCAGACGCCGGTCGGTAATGTCCTCGAAAGCCAGCAGGACGGTGCTGTGAATCCCCTTTTCGTAGAACACCTTGCGCACATTCAGCAGCATGATGCGCCGGCCGATGCCGGGGAAATCGCGGTCGACTTCATAGCCCTCGATGGTCGCGTCGTCCCTGGCGATGGTTTCCAGAAGCTCCCGCAACTCCGGGATATTCCACTGCCCGCCGCCGATATCGAAAAGGATCTGGCCGCGGAGGTCTTCTTTGTCGAGTTGAAATATCTGATAGAAAGACCGGCTCGCGGCGGTAATGCGCTGATTTTCATCAAGCACCAGCAGCGGATCGCGGACGGTATCGATAATGGCGTGCGAAAGGGCGAGCGCTATTCCAACCGGGATATCGGTAAACAACATTTCCTTCGACAGGGTCGAAGTCGGCATGAGGACCTTTCGTCTCGCTTTCGAGCAAGGGCAATACAACGCATAATTTCAGTTGTTAGGCGCGAACGCCGGGACGCTTTCATTGCGCGTCGAAATGACCGTGCGCCTTTAATCCCCAAGAGTTGAGTACCGTACATAGGTACCATCGCGGCTTCGCCGAACCGGTGCACTTGCGGGCTTGCGGACAATTTAACTCGCAATGCCCCATTATAGGGCCCATATGAGACATAGCTTTCAAGCTTTGACGGAAATACCTCCCGAAGCGGCGTCGAGTTCCACGCGCGTGAGCGACACGTTACGTCGAATTAACAAACAAAATGCGAGAGGGCCGCTCATGGCGCATAAATTCAGTATCGGACAAATTGTCGAGCTGATGCCGAAGGTGCTACGGGCGGCGGCGCTTGGTCCCTATGAAATTCGCTTCCTGGTGCCGGCTGCCGACAACGATCCGCGCGATCCATACTATCGAATCAAGAGCATTGACGAAAAACACGAGCGGATCGCACCCGAAAGCGAACTCACGCTCGCCGGCACCATTTTCGCTTGAACCACGAAGTCCGGACCAAAAGTGGAAGTGCCCCGCGCGGCACTAGCCGCACGGGGCGCTAAGGAACACGCAACAATTACGGCGCAACGCCTACGGCGCTGTCGGGAGCGCGTCCACGTGCGACGTGGACCACGGCCGAGACCAGAAATAGAATAATCGCCACCACGAACACGATCTTAGCGGCCTCCACCGCAAAGCCAGCGATGCCGCCAAAGCCCAATACCGCGGCGATCAATGCAATAACCAAAAATGTAATGGCCCAACTCAGCATAGTTGCCTCCTCGTTTGTCGGATGAATTCTGCGTGCTAAGAAAACGCCATTTCGGTAAAATAGTTCCCGACGCGGCGCGCGTTGCGCGAGGTAAAGGCGATGAACGCGGTCAATAAAAATGCCACGGCAAAACGAAAGCCTGCGCCGGTAAAGCGGCGCCAAGCGGCGGCGATAATCGCCGGCATCGCGCTGTCGCATCCTGACCGCGTCTATTGGCAGGACGCCGGCGTCACCAAGCGCGATTTGGCGGAGTTTTATGAACAAATCTGGAAGTGGATGAAGCCGCATGTGACCGGACGGCCAATCTCGCTGCTGCGCTGCCCGGAAGGCGCCGCCGGGCAATGCTTCTTTCAAAAACATGCGGCCGCTGGCATCGCCACCCAGCATCTGCGCCAGGTGAAGGAAAAAACCGGCAAGATCATCTCGATCGACGATCTCGACGGCTTGATCTCACTGGTGCAGGCCGGCGTGCTGGAAGTCCACACGCGCGGCACCACGATTGACGACCGCGAGCATGCCGACCGGCTGGTGTTCGATCTCGACCCAGGGCCCGGCACCGGCTGGCGCGACGTGGTCGTAGCCGCGCGTGACGTGCGGGCGCGGCTTGCGAAATTGAAACTCAAGACGTTTCTCAAAACGTCGGGCGGCAAGGGGCTGCACGTGGTGTTACCCATCAAGCCGACGCCTTGGGACGAGGCCAAGGAGTTCTGCCATGCGGTGGCCTCTGCCATGGCCGCCGACGCGCCCGAGCGTTACACAGCGGTCGTATCGAAGAGCAAACGCAGCAACCGCATCTTCATCGACTACCTGCGCAACAGCCGCGAGGCCACCGCGGTAGCGCCCTACTCCACCCGCGCGCGGCCGGGCGCGCCCGTGTCCACGCCGATCACATGGACCGAGCTCGGCACGCTCAAAAGCGCCGATCAGTACACAGTGAAAAATCTCGTCCAACGCCTCGCGCGCCTGCGCCAAGACCCATGGGCCGATATTGGCCGGGTCAAGCAGACGCTGCCGGTATTTCACTAGACACTGGGAATGGAACTTGGAACTCGGCCGCGCGTTATCAAGCGCGCACTAGCGTTTGGGTATCGCTTTGCCGCTTCAGGGACAATAATGACGAAAGCCACAGCCAATCACGCTCAACGTCCGGCGCAGCATGGACTTACCGCGTGGTTTTCGCATTTTGCCCAACTAACGGCCGCTTGGACCGGCCATCCATTCACATTCCTGCTGGCGGTAAGCGTGGTGATCGTTATCTGGATCGTCACCGGGCCGCTCTTTAACTACAGCGACACCTGGCAGCTTGTGATCAACACCGGCACCACGATTGTCACATTCCTGATGGTGTTCCTGATCCAAAACACTCAGAACCGCGACATGCTGGCGGTGCAGCTCAAGCTGTCGGAATTGGTGCTGGCGATGAAGGGGGCGAAAAACAAATTCGCCGCGATCGAGGATCTCAGTGACGATGAACTGCAAGAGCTGCACGACGATTGCCGCGCGCGCGCCGACATTGTCGACCGACACATCGAAAAGCGGGGTGGGTTAAAGCAACGGAGCGGCAAACCGAAATCAGGCGCGGCTCACGCGAAATCGCGCAAATCGGCGCGAACATAGTTCGACCACGCCGGAACCATAGTTTGGTGCTGATGTTGTACCAAGTAACGACAGGGGCATCACACTCGGGATCGGACGGACCATGTCTCGCGGCCTATGGATAGCGGCAGGCATGGCACTGGCGTCGGGTTTCGTGGCCGGTAACGCATTAGCGCAAGGCCCGCGCAATTTTTCCGGCGTCGCGTCTTATTATGACAAAGACTACAAAGGTCGAGTTGCCTCCGGTCCGGCCTATGACGGCACCAAGTTCACCGCCGCGCACCGCACCTTGCCGTTTGGCACCCGCTTGAGCGTCACCGACCGCAAAACCCACCGTAGCGTGACCGTCACCGTCAACGACCGCGGGCCGTTCGTAAAAGGACGCGTGCTCGATTTATCGTTTGCGGCGGCCCAAGCGCTGCATATGACCGGCCGCGGCCTGATCGATGTGACCGCGTCGATCGAATAGCGCCAGATTTTATCTACAAATGGATTTGTTTGACGATTTGACCCCTTTTTTTCGGGGCCATGCGCGGCGTCGATTTAGGCTATAAAGATGGCAGACAAGCCTCGCCGCCACCCTCCCCCGCATTCCGCCACAAGGACCCAAATCCATGCCCGCCAAGCGCCCGGCGCCACGCCTGCCTGTCCTCGACGAAGCGCAGATGAACGACGCCCAGCGCGCGCTGATGGAAGCGATCCGCTCCGGACCGCGCGGCAAATCGATCACACCGCGCGGGCCCTTCGCGGTCTGGCTGCATGCGCCTGAATTCGGCCAGTTGGCGCAGGCACTCGGTGGCCATTGCCGCTACAAGACGGCGCTGGCGCCGCGGCTGTCGGAATTCGCGATTTTATGCACCGCAAGGCTTTGGCGCGCGCAATATGAGTGGTTCGCCCATGCGCCGATGGCGGAAAAAGCCGGCGTCAAGCCAAGACCATCCAGGATCTGCGCGCCGGCCGCGTGCCAAAATCCGCGCCCAAGGACGAGCGCGCGATCTACGATTTCGTGCAGGAGATCTATAAGACCAAGCGCGTGAGCGACGGCGTTTACAAGCGCTTGCATGCTGTACTTGGCGATGCCGCAACTGTCGAACTGGTCGGCATCCTCGGCTATTACGTGATGATCTCGATGACGCTCAACGTTTTCCGCATGATGCCGCCGGCGGATCAGGAATTGCCCTTTGCAGAGGCGAAATAGCGGGGCTAATTATTTGCCGCGCCAAGTCACCGAATACAAATCGAAGCGGCGATCCTTGAGATTTTGCACCGTGCCGCCCTGGCGCGCCGCGCGCAGGCTGTCGAGCGGCAAATCGGCAATCGCCACCATTTCAACATTCGGTGTCGTGTCGGAGGCAATGCCGTCGCGTGCGAATGGGAAGTCGCAGGGCGTTAGCACGCAGCTTTGCGAATATTGGATATCCATGTTTTCGACTTTGGGCAGATTGCCGACATTGCCGGCCATGACCACAAAACATTGATTTTCGACCGCGCGCGCCTGCGCGCAATAGCGCACCCGCATATAGCTTTGCCGCTCGTCGGTGCAGAATGGAACGAACAAGATCGCCGCGCCCTGATCGATCACGTGGCGGACAAGCTCGGGGAATTCGCAATCGTAGCAGATCAATATGCCGATCGGCCCGCAATCGGTATTGATGATGTTGGCGCGGTTGCCGCCCTTGATATTCCACCAATAGCGCTCGTTCGGCGTGGGATGCACCTTGCGCTGCTCATGCACGCTGCCGTCGCGCAAGAACACATAGGAGACGTTGTAGACTTCGCCGTCCGTTTCGCGCGTGGGGTGTGAACCGCCGATGATGTTGACATTGTAGCTCACCGCCAAGCGGCTCATCATTTCGCGAAAGCGCGTGGTGTAGCTGGTGAGCGCCGCGATCGCCTCGGCGGCGGGCACGCGTTTGTTTTCGATCGAAAGCAATTGCAGCGTGAATAATTCCGGAAACACGGCGAAATCGGCTTTGTAATCGGCCACGACGTCGACGAAATACTCCACCTGATGGGCAAATTCCTCGAACGACGTGATCGCGCGCAATTGATATTGTACCGCTGCAACCCGCACGGTTTGCGGCCGTCGCGCGATACGCGATGTCGGAGTCGCCGTCGACTCGGCCGGCACTTGCGGATTGCGCCAGATCATATGCGTGGCGTAGCCACGCGATTCATGATCGAGGGGCAGGTAATCCGGCAACACCCCTATCGGTTCAAAACCATTTCGGATTTGAAAGCCGATGACCGGGTCACGTTGCTTGCCCTCAAGCACAAGTTTTAGATAATTCTCGGCCGAACCCACCGAATTCCAACGCCGCGCCAGATTCGGCATGCGGCCGGCGAAAACGACGCCCTTGAGACGCAAGTGTTGGCACAGTTTCTTGCGCTCGTTGTAGAGCCTTTGCCCGATGCGGCGCCCGCGAAATTCGGGATCGATGCAGACATCCATGCCGTAGACCCAATCGCCAGCCGGGTCGTGCCGCGACGCGTAGCCGCGCCCGGTGATGGTGGCCCAATCGTGAGACTTGAGCGCGAGCGCCTCCGGAATCAAAAAGGTAGCGCAGTACCCGATGATGCGGTCTTCATAGGTGGCGACGAATTGTCCTTGCGGAAATTGATGCATCTGGCCGAGCAACTGGGCTTCGGAGTAGACGCCATGCGCTCCGAGCGAAGCATAGGCTTTGCCCATGACATCGCGGATGCCGCCAATGTCGGCCGGGACAGCTTGGCGAATGACAAGTTTTGGCGGTGATTTAGGCTTTTGCGACATGGCTTTCGATATGGCAGCGTTTCAATAAA
>CAWEDE010000073.1:0-83021 GCA_963807665.1 uncultured Alphaproteobacteria bacterium
ACGCTGGCATGCGGCGTCAGGCTCGCATGCACGGTCACGTCCACCGTCATGCCGAGAAACTGCCCCTGCGTGCTGTCAAAGGTGCCGGAAATCGGCAGCGCCTGCGATGGATCGCGCGTCACCGCGATGCGGATGAGATTTTCGCCGGCGATCAAGCCATTGGTCGGATCATATTCAACCCAGCCGGCGCCCGGCAGATAGACATCCGCCCAGGCATGGGTGGCGCCGGAGCCTTGCATGGCCTGGCCGCCGTCGAGCGCGGGGTCGTACAGATAGCCGGTGACAAAGCGCGCGCCGAAACCGAGGCTGCGCACGGCTTCGATGAACAGCAGCGCGAAGTCGCGGCAGGTGCCGCTCTTGCGCTTGAGCGTCTCAAGCGGCGACTGCGTGCCTTCCTCATAGCGTTCGGCATATTTGAAATCGGTCTTGATGGCGCCGTTGATGTTCGACAACAGATTATAGGTCGGCATCGGCGCATCGATCAGGAAACGCTTGGCCCAGCGGTCGACCACGCCGCGCGGATCGGGATAATGGCGGTCGAGCAAACGGCCGAGATCGCCGCGGTCATTGGCGGAATAGACGAACGGATACATCTGCGCCTCCGGCGCGATCGGAAATACCGGCCGCGACAGGCCGTAGCGTTCCAGATGCAGCGTGCTCACGATCATCAATTCGGATGCCGACTGTTCGAACTCGACCTGCGCCACCGAATTGCCGAACACGTCATGCATCCAGCGCATCGAACCCGGCGGCGACAGTCTCAGTTCGGCATCGACCAGGCGCAGATCATGGCTGTCGCGCGGCCGCAGCATCAGGCGATGCGTGCCGAGCGAGACCGGCTGGTCGTAGCGGTAGGTCGTTGCGTGGCGGACCGTCAAATACATCATGGCGCGTAGCTACTGCTGCTTGTGCTGGAATAGTCAGATATATCGGGATTCGGCCTTACCCGCACAAGGGAATGCCCCGTTAACCCGATTGTTCCACATTTAGACAGACTTGTGGCGCGCCAGCAGTTGGCGCACGGCCTCGACCATTTCGGTCTCTTTGACCGCAAACTGAGCCTCGGATTGCTTCTTGAGGTATTCGTCGCGGTCCTTGATGGCCGTCAGATTGGCGCCGAGGATCAAGTCCTTGATCTGCACTTCGCCTTTGGCCTTTTCGTCGCCGCCCTGGATGATGACGCAGGGGCTGGCGCGCTTGTCGGCATATTTAAGCTGCACGCCGATATTGTTTTTCGGATTGCCGAGATAGAGCTCGGCGCGAATGCCGGCGTTGCGAAGCTCGGCGACAAATCGCTGGTAATCGGCGATGCGCTCGCGCTCGAACACGGTGACGACCACCGGGCCGGGTTCGGCTTTACCGCCCAGCTTGCCGAGCGCGGTTAAAGCGGCTTGCAGCCGCGACACGCCGATGGAAAATCCGGTCGCCGGCACCGGCTGACCCATGAAGCGCGACACCAGGCCGTCATAGCGCCCGCCGCCGCCGACCGAGCCGAAGCGAACGGGCCGGCCTTTGTCGTCCTTGATCTCGAAGGTAAGTTCGACCTCGTAAACCGGGCCCGTGTAATATTCGAGTCCGCGGACGACGGTTTGATCTACTTTTATTCGATCAGACGCATATCCCGCATTTTCGATAAGTTTCTTGATCTCTAAAAGTTCTTTGCCACCTTCTTCGAATTTCTCATTTGTAGCTAGGCGGTCCCACTTCTTCGGCATCGTAAAAAGAATATCGCTATCAGTTCCGGACGATACATTCTCCGTCGGCTCAATTGGCGCAACGAATTCAAGAATTGACCTTGCTTCATCTGGATTGAGGCCAGCGCCCTTGGTGAAGTCACCGCTATCGTCCTTGCGGCCAGTCGTCAAAAGAAGAAATACGGCTTCGGCTCCCAAGTCGGTCCAACTTATCGATTGCGCGTAAAACTACGAGGCGCTTAACACTATTGTTGTCCCCACCGAGATCGGCGGCTTCCAAAAGACCATCCAACACCTTCCTATTATTCACCTTCACCACATAACTGCCACGCGGAATGCCCAGCGCCTCCATCGTGTCCGCCGCCAGCATGCACATCTCGGCATCGGCGGCCATGCTCGCGGCGCCCACCGTATCGGCGTCGAATTGCATGAACTGGCGAAAGCGCCCGGGGCCGGGCTTTTCGTTGCGATAGACATAACCATAACGATAGGAGCGATAAGGCTTGGGCAGCGCCTCGAAATTTTCTGCCACATAGCGCGCCAGCGGCGCGGTCAGGTCATAGCGCAGCGAGAGCCACTGCTCGTCGTCGTCCTGGAAGGAAAACACGCCCTCGTTGGGGCGGTCCTGGTCGGGCAGGAATTTGCCGAGCGCGTCGGTAAATTCAAACGCCGGCGTCTCCACCGGCTCGAAGCCGTAGCGCTCGAACACGGCGCGGATCGTGCTGACCATGGCGCGGGTGGCCGCGATCTCGGCCGGCCCGCGGTCGGCAAGGCCGCGCGGCAGCCGCGCCTTGAGCTTATGGGGTTTGCCGGATTTTTGGTCGGCCATCGACGCTCGATTGAGTCGCGGGTTGCAATGGCCGGGGTCTATCAGCCGCCTCGTAGTGCGGCAAGGCGAGGCACAAGGCTGGGAAAAAGGCCCTGGAAAACCGGCTCAGTCCAGTCTTGCCAGCAACATCCAGAGCAGGTCGAAGCCGAGGCTGACGACGGCGGCGATGGCGACGATCAGCAGCACTAGGCGAAAATTCTGCTGCGCCAATTCGCCGGTTTGCCGCCACATCGCGCTAAAGCGCGTGAATGCGCGCCGGCCCGCGCGATTGGCCCTGAACACCGGCACGTAATGCCCGCGCGGCAGTTCTATGACAACCGGGTCCTTGCTGCCGCCATTGGCGTAATATTGGTCAAGCGCGCGCCGCAAGCGGCCGGCCTCGACGCGCACGATCGGATCGGTCTGCGGATCGAAATTGGCGTCGCGGCCGAGCGCGTCGGCGGCAATCGTATAGGCCTTGATGCGGCTGCCATTGCCGGCAAGTTCTTCCTGCACCACGAAACGAAGGAAGCTGCCGAGCTGCGGCGATTTGCTCAGGTGAGAGCTAGCGATGACGCGATCGAGCGCGGCGCGGATATCGGCCTCGCGGGGTTGGTCGCCGATGTTGCGTTCGATTGCGCTCATCGATGGTGACGCCTTTCCGATCGCCGGATCGCGGCAAGAACGTTCCCCCGGTCTCATCCCGCGAAATCGGAATCACCGCACGACTAAGTTGATTTGTCCACATGGCGAAATATCGCGCAGTTCAATATTGCTCACTTCCGAATTTTTCTTGTGGAATTACTTTGAGAGAAATCTTTATCGCTTGCCGTTCAATTCGCCGTCGCGCAACACAACGTTGAGCAGCGAGCTATGCACCTGCAATTCGCCATGGCTGTCGCCGTTATAGTCGATAAATCCCAGCCGGCGAAATTTGTTCATGAAAAAACTGACGCGCGAGCGCGTCGTGCCGATCATCTCCGCCAGAGTTTCCTGGCTGATCTTGGCGATCACCGGTTCTTGCTTACCGTCTTTGCCGAAATTCGCCAGCAATAACAGCGTGCGCGCCAGGCGTTTTTCCGATGAATTAAATAATTGATCGACCAGATCCTCTTCGACACGGCTGTTGCGATGCAGAAGGTGGGCGATGAAGAGGTCGGCGAATTTCGGCTCCTCGTGCAGCGCGCTCACCATCGCGGTCTTTTCTATTCGCATGATTTCACACGCCGTCATCGTGGTGACGGTGGCGATACGCCGCGCCTGGCCGTTCAGGCAACCTTCGCCGAAAAAATCGCCGGGGCTGAGAATCGCCAGCACGGCCTCCTTGCCGCCTTTGGAGGTAACGGTGATCTTGGCTTTGCCTTTTTGCAGATAATAAATGGCAACGGCGGCATCGCCTTGCGAAAACACGGTTTGGTTGGCTTTGAGATTTTCGTTACGCCGGCCGCTGCCGATTTTCGACAGAAAGACCTGGGGATCGAACACTGCAACGGTTTCGCGCTTGGCCATGGTTCCCCCTTTCTTCCGATGCCGCGCCCCGCGCAAGATTGGCCGTTTTCCGGAATCACATCAGGCCGGCTCCGCTCGACAGAGCCGGTATTCCCCATGCACCGCACCGG
Organism: uncultured Alphaproteobacteria bacterium; assembly: GCA_963807665.1. Taxonomy (GTDB): domain Bacteria; phylum Pseudomonadota; class Alphaproteobacteria; order Rhizobiales; family Xanthobacteraceae; genus Pseudolabrys. The sequence goes on from CAWEDE010000073.1 coordinate 4,122, forward strand.
AAGACAACAGAAATTTCGATGTTCAGTCCCTGACACATAATGTCCGGTATCTGACATTACCAGTATCGCAGCATATGGCGGCGCGCGCCACTCAATTCGCGTAAAAATGGAGAAAGGACGGGACAATTAGCGCATAGGTTTGATGTTAGCCGCGCATGGCACATAGTTTTTCTGACATAATGTCCGCGCAAGAAATATATGGCCGATAAATCTTCATTATGGTTGCGCCAGTTACCGGTCGGAATTTATAGCCGATAAGCTGTAGGCAGATGCGCAATGCAGTCAGCGCGCGGTCTGCAAAGACCATATGGGCTAAATGTGGAGCGAACCGATGCCGTCCAACCGACCGAGTGCCGCCGCCAGCGTGCCCAACGATCTCGAACCTTACTGGATGCCGTTCACGCCTAACCGCGCCTTCAAAAAGCGGCCGCGGCTGGTGACCTCCGCCAAGGACATGCATTACACCACGCCAGACGGGCGTAAACTGCTCGATGGCTCCGCAGGGTTGTGGTGTACAAACGCCGGACACAACCGCGAGCCGATCGTGGCGGCGATCCAGGCCCAGGCGGCGGAGATGGATTACGCGCCGGCCTTTCAGTTTGCCCATCCGAAAGCTTTCGAACTGGCGGCCCGCGTCGCCGCGCTGGCGCCCGGCGATCTCGACCATGTGTTCTTCTGCAATTCAGGTTCGGAAGCCGTCGACACCGCGCTCAAGATCGCGCTCGCCTTTCACAACGTGCGCGGCCATGCGTCGCGGGTGCGGTTGATCGGTCGCGAGCGCGGCTATCACGGCGTCGGCTTCGGTGGCGTCGCGGTCGGTGGCATCGTCAACAACCGCAAACAGTTCGGCGTGCTGGTTGCCGGCGTCGACCATTTGCCCTCGACCTATAACCGCGCCGAGCAGGCCTACAGCATCGACCAGCCGGAGTGGGGCGGGCACCTTGCCGACGCACTCGACGGGCTGGTGGCGTTGCACGATGCTTCGACCATCGCCGCGGTGATCGTCGAGCCGATGGCGGGTTCGACCGGCGTGTTGGCGGCACCGAAAGGCTACCTGCAGCGCCTGCGCGCGATCTGCGACAAGCACGGCATTCTGTTGATCTTCGACGAAGTCATCACTGGCTTTGGCCGATTGGGCTACGCCTTCGCCGCCGAGCGCTATGGCGTGGTGCCGGACATGATTACCTTCGCCAAGGGCGTGACCTCAGGCTCGGTGCCCATGGGCGGTGTGCTGGTGCGAAAACATGTCTACGACGCCTTCATGCAGGGGCCCGAACACGTCATCGAATTATTCCACGGCTATACTTATTCGGCTCATCCGCTGGCTTGCGCCGCCGGACTTGCCACGCTCGATATCTATCGCGAGGAGGGGCTGTTCGAGCGCGCGCGCAAACTCGAAGTGCCATGGGCGCAAGCCGCGATGGCGCTCAAAGGCCTGCCCAATGTGCTCGACATCCGGCCTGTTGGTCTAACGGTCGGCATCGACCTTGCCAGCAAGCCCGACGGCGTCGGCAAACGCGGCTACGAAGCGCTCGACGCGGCATTCTACGACCACAGTCTGATGTTGCGCGCGGTTGGCGATACATTAGCGCTGTCGCCGCCGCTGATCGTCAGCGAAGCGCAGATCGGCGAGATCTTCGACAAGGTGGCCAAGATTATTAAACAGGTAGCTTGAGGCCCCAAGGCTTGAAGCCAAAGCGCCGCGAGCAAAGGCCGCGAATTTGGCGAGCGCTATAATTCGCGCCGCATCTCGTCATCGTCGATGGACATGCCCATTGCGAGCAGCGGCACCACTGCGGCGGCGGTCACAAAACCGCCAATCTCCATCGCGGTCCCGGCCGGTCCGCCGATGACCCGGAGATATTTGAGCACGGCGTCAACATCGATGAAAAAGGCGGCAAACAGCGCGGCGATGAAAATCGCGCCGATCAGCGCCGATCTGCCGCTGCAGCCCGTGAAGCGTCAGCGACTGAAATACCTTCACGCTTTGTAGTGTCTTTGAATGCCTCGAATCCATGGTGCGGCCTCCGCAATTTTTCTTCGGTCGCCGCCCTTGGCCAGACTATAAACAACGCGCACGAATATGCACAGGTCAATCTGTCGCAGCGTCGGCATAGGACGGCTTCGGCAATAAAATCGCCCAGCCGACATACAGCACCTGATCGCCGCGCCGGAACGGCAGCAGGAACGGCTGCTGCACCGCGGCGTCGGCGGCGATGGTGCGCAACGCCACCGGCAGCGCCTGCAAATCGCCTTCGGTCCATACCACAACCGCGCCCGTCGCTTGTGAGATCGTCCAGGTCGATCCATGGCGCGCGCGCCGGGCTGCCGTCGACCAGCAGGCGCGGATGTTCAGGTGCGTAATGTTCGACATTGCCGCCGTCCCACATGCTGCCGATCACATAGGCCATCGGCTTGCCGGTGACGGCGCGATAGCGTTGCGACAATTCGTGCCCGAGTTCGCCGCCGGGGAAGAACACCGCGCGATAGCGATGGTCGAAATTGGGCAGCACGCCGTAATTGCCGATGAAAGCGAGCACCAAGGCGACAAAGACGATGTCCCAGGTCAGCCCGACGCGAAACAGCCGCGTCGCGTCGAGCGCGCGGCGCGCCACCAGCACCAGCCACACGCCGAGAAATAGCCAGAGCGGATAGCCCCACATCGCGACGGTGCCACGCCCGCTCACGGCGGACAGCGCCAGCACCGCCGCCATCGGTCCGAAGGCGAGCAGCGTGACGATGCGCAAATCGAAAGCGTCCGCGCTCATCGCTGCCGGCGTTTCGCTGGCGGTCCGGCGCGGCCAGAACAATGGCAGCGCAATCAGCAGCGACGGGATCAGGAAGAACATTTGGCTGATCGTGAATTGCATCGGATGCCAGACATGGTCGATCAAGCCGCGCGACGGCAGCGCGCGGTGTTCGGCATAGGCGAACGGCAGGAAATCGTTTTGCACCAGCCAAACCAGATGCGGCGCCATCACAACGAGCGCGGCGCCGATCGCGACATAGGGTCCCGGCGTCGCCAGGCATTTGCGGGCGTCGCGGTCGAACAGCACGAACAGGCCGAGCGGCGCCGCCAGCACCAGCACGAAATATTTCGCCCAGAGCGCCATGCCGACGCTCAGGCCAAGCAATAGCCAGTGCCGCAGTTCGCCGCCGCGTAACGCGCGGTGAAAGGCAAATCCGGCCAGCGCCCAGAACGGCAGTTGCACCACGTCGTGGTTGAACTTGGCGGCGGTGTAATTGAGGTAGTGCAGGCCGTCGAGAATGAGGACCGCGGCCAGCGCGCCGACGCCGCCTACCAGGGGCCGCGCCAGTGCAAATACACCGGCAAAGGCCGCCACCACCGCCACTTGCGCCAGCAGGTAATAGGCAAAGTCGTGGCCGACGACCCGATAGGCGATTTCTACAAGCCACCACGGCAGGGGAGGAAGCTTGTCATAGCCAAGCTGCCACTCGCGGCCATAGACCAGCGCCTCGATCAGATCGAGCGGCAGATTGGGGTAGAGCAGCGCCGGCAGCGCGGTCCACACCACGGCATGCAGCGCCAGAAACCAGGCAAAGGCCCGCCCCGGGCTGGCGGCGATCCAGGCTAGGAGGGACGCGCTGCGCAATGCCGGCATGGCGGTTGAGGTTCCAAAAAGTAGCAAGTTTCTGCGAATAACGGGCGAATTGTCATTACCATAGCAGGACTTCGAGGTTGCACGGACCCGCCGCCTCAGGGACATTGGGGTAAGGTCAAGCGAATCGCTTTAGCGCGGACACCTGGCCGGCCAGGATTAGCCTTATGATTCGGATCAGCGCCATCTTCATCGCGGCCTGCATGGTGGTTATCGCCGGCTCGCTCGGCGCTATTCTCTATCTCGCCGTGCGGCTGGACGGCATTACCTCCGCCTTGGTGGCGCTGGCCGCGCTCACCGGCATGGCGCTCTACAACACGATCAGCAACCGCCTGCGCGACCGCGGCGATCTCGGCGACCAGATCGCCGATTTGTCGCGCGGCACCGGCGATCTCGCCCGCCAGGTGGCGGAGATGTCGCGCCGGCTCAACACCATGGAAGGCAAAGTCGATCACTTCGTCAACCGCGAGCGCGGCGCCTCCGATCCGATGGTCAATGAGATCGGCGAATTGGGCGGACTTGTACGCCAGATCGCCGAAACCGTGGCGGCGCATGAATCGATTCTGCAAAACGAGGGCGTGATGCCCGCCCGTACGCCGGCCCAAATGCCCAAGGTCGATGCCTTGCGCGATTCCCCGGCCGATGCGCCGCTGACGTTACGCGAAAGCGACGCGATCACGGGCCCGCGCCACTTCAAGGGCCTGAGCCGCGAAAGCATCGGCGAACTGATCGCGCGCGCGGCCGACGCCAGCCGCATCGATCTATATCTGCAGCCGATCGTCACGCTGCCGCAGCGCAAGGTGCGCTATTACGAGGCCATGTCGCGGCTGCGCACCGAGGACGGCGACATCATTCCGGCCGGTGAATTCATCGAATATGCCGAAGCCGTCGGGCTGATGCCCAAGATCGACAATCTGCTGGTGTTCCGCTGCGTGCAGGTGACGCGCCGTCTGCAACTCAAGAGCCGCGACGTCGGACTGTTTTGCAATATCAGCGCCTCGACGCTGCTGGACGCCAACTACTTTAAGCAATTCCTCGATTTCATGGATGCCAACCGCGCGCTGGCGTCGGCGATCATGTTCGAATTCACCCAGAGCGCCTATCGCAATTTCGGTTCGACCGAGTACGAAAACCTGTCGGCGCTGGCCGAGCGCGGCTTCCGTTTCTCCATGGACCACATCACTGACTTGCGCATGGAGCCCAAGGAACTGCATGACCGCGCCTTCCGCTTTCTCAAAGTGCCGGCGAAACTCCTTCTTAACAAAGCCGCCAATGCGCAAAGCGATATTCATCCCGAAGACCTGGCCGATCTCTTGGCGCGCTCCGGCATTGACCTCATCGCCGAGCGCATCGAAGACGAGAGCAGTGTGATCGACCTGCTCGAATACGATGTGCGCTTCGGCCAGGGCTTCCTGTTTTCGGCGCCACGCCCGGTGCGCGCCGAAGCGCTGCAAGGCGCCGCCGGCGACATCGACAAGCCGCTCGGAAGCGAATCCGAACTGGCCGCGGCCGGCGCCACGCCCGCCTGATCGCATCATTTGCCGCCCTTGATCCCGCATTTCTCGACGCTGGCGCCCGACTACGACGTGCTGCTGTGCGATGTCTGGGGCGTGGTGCATAACGGGGTCGAAGCTTTTGCACCGGCCTGCGACGCGCTGATGCGCGCCCGCGCCGGCGGCGCCACGGTGGTGTTCATCACCAATGCGCCGCGCCCCAACGAAGTGGTGGCTCGCCAGCTTGAGACGCTGCGCGTACCGCGCGCCACCTACGACGCCATCGTCTCTTCCGGCGACGTCACCCGCGCCGTGATCGCGGAGCGCGCCGGGCAGAGTCTGTTTCATCTTGGCCCCGCGCGCGACCGGGCGATATTTTCCGGGCTCGATGTGAAATTCGCGCCGCTTGAGAGCGCCGACTATGTGGTCTGCTCGGGCCTTGACGATGACGAGCGCGAGACGCCGGACGATTACCGCGCGCGGTTTGAAACCATGCTGGCCCGCGACCTTTTCATGGTCTGCGGCAACCCCGATGTGGTGGTCGAGCGCGGCGACAGGCTGGTCTATTGCGCCGGCGCCATCGCCGATCTTTACGCCGCCATGGGCGGCAAGGTGCTCTATGCCGGCAAGCCGTACCGGCCGATTTACGATCTGGCGCTGGCCAAGGCGCAGGCTTCTTCCGGCCGCAAAATCGCGCTCAAGCGCGTGCTGGCGATCGGCGACTCACTGCGCACCGATCTGGCCGGCGCGCGCGATGCCGGCGTTGATTTTCTGTTCGTGACGTCAGGCATCCATGCCGGCGAATTGGGCGCCCGCGACGCGCCCGACTCGCCCGGTACTGCCGCGCTGCAAGCTGTGCTCGGCGCCGCTGGCGAAATGCCGAAAGCGGTGATGCAGCAATTGGTGTGGTGAAATCTGTCATGCCCGCGAAAGCGGGCATCCAGTAATCACTGCGCTGTTGGTGGGTACTGGGTCCCCGCCTCCGCGGGGACGACAACAAAGTTACGCCGCCGGCATGGACTCGCTAAACACCGTGTCGATCTTGCTCTTGAGCGTCTGCGCGTTGAACGGCTTGACGATATAATTCGACACGCCCGCTTTCTTGGCCGCGATCACATTCTCGGTCTTGGATTCCGCCGTTACCATGATGAACGGGGTCTCGGACAGGCCTGGATCGGAGCGAACCTGCTGCAATAGGTCATAGCCGGTCATGCCTTCCATGTTCCAGTCGGAGATCACCAGCCCGTATTGCCGCTCGCGCATCTTGGCGAGCGCTTGCGAGCCGTCATTGGCGTCGTCGATATGCTCGAAGCCGAGCTGGCGCAGCAGGTTGCGGATGATGCGGACCATGGTGTTGTAATCATCCACAATCAGAACCGGCATCGACAGATCGACAGACATGACATACCGCCTGAGAAAGGCGCCCCTTTTAGGAATGATGGAACTTAGCGACGGCGCTTAAATAACCCGTTAATTTGAAAGTTTATTAACGGCGCGCTAACCGTATCCGCGCCCAACGAATGGGCATGACTCCAATATGAGCAATTTGTGACCCCGATTTCCCGCCAAACCCCCGCTTTGCGATGAGCCAGTCCGGCATTATGACGAATTGCTTCCATGTCGCGCGCCACGGCGCAGATGGCGTCGATATTGGGCCGCTTCATGGCGCGGTAGTTGCGATCGGCAATTTCGACGGGGTGCATCGCGGCCACCGGGCTGTGATCGGGGCGGCCTTATCGCGCGCACGTGCGCTCGGCCGCAAGGCCGCGGCGCTGACTTTCTCGCCGCATCCACGGCTTTTCTTGCGCCCGCAAGATGCGTTGTTCCAACTCTCGAGCGAGCGCGGCAAAATGCGCCTGCTGGCAGCGACCGGACTGGACGGCGCCATTGTCATGCGATTCGACGCGCGCCTCGCGGCCACGTCGGCGCAGGATTTCATCGAAGGGATTCTCGCCAGGCAATTCGGCATTGGCGGCGCCGCCATCGGTTTCGATTTTCATTTCGGGCAGAACCGCCAAGGTTCGCCCGCTTATCTGGCCGAGCAGGGCGCCCGTCTTGGCTTCGCGGTCGACATCGCAGCGCCGCTCGAAGACGAAGGCAGGCCGGTCTCGTCGGGCGCGGTGCGTGCGGCGCTCACTGAGGGCAAAGTGGTGGAGGCCACCGAGCTCCTCGGCGCGCCCTGGTTCGTGTCGGGCGAAGTCATCCACGGCGACAAGCGCGGCCGCACGCTCGGCTTTCCCACCGCCAATCTGCGGCTCGATCCGTCCTGCGGCCTCAAGCACGGCATCTATGCGGTACGCGCCGATATCGCCGGCAAGCGTCATGACGGCGTCGCCAGTTTCGGCGTGCGGCCGATGTTCGACGACGGCGCGCCGCTCCTTGAAGTGAACCTGTTCGACTTCGCCGGCGATCTTTATGGCCAGTCGATCGATGTCGCCTTCATCGGCTGGATCCGCCCCGAGTTGAAACTGGAATCGGTCGAGGCGCTGACCCGCCAGATGGCGGCCGACGCCGCCCAGGCCCGCGACGCGCTCCAGCGCGCCGGCGGGGCGTTTCCGGCGCTGGGGGAGGTTTAGCCTTTCCGCCCCGGAATCGGCCTGCTAGATAGCGCCCCATGTCAGAACCGACGCCAAAGCGCGATTACTCCGAAACGCTGTTCCTGCCGCAGACGGAATTCCCGATGCGCGCCGGCCTGCCGCAGAAGGAGCCGGAAATCCTGGCGCGCTGGGAGAAGACCGGCCTCTATAAGCAATTGCGCGACGCGTCCAAAGGCCGCGAAAAATTCATCCTCCACGACGGTCCGCCTTACGCCAACGGCAACATCCATATCGGCCACGCGCTCAACAAAATCCTCAAGGACGTCGTGACGCGTTCGCAGCAGATGCTCGGCTACGATTCCAATTACGTGCCGGGCTGGGATTGCCACGGCCTGCCGATCGAATGGAAAATCGAAGAGGAATACCGCGCCAAGGGCAAGAACAAGGACGCGGTGCCGGTCGTTGAATTCCGCAAGCAATGCCGCGATTTCGCGCAGCATTGGATCGGCGTGCAGAAGGCCGAATTCATGCGTCTCGGCGTCGAGGGCGACTGGGCGCATCCTTACACCACGATGGATTTTTTCGCCGAAGCGCAGATCGCGCGCGAACTGATGAAATTCGCCGCCAACACGCTGCTCTATCGCGGCTCAAAGCCGGTGATGTGGAGCGTGGTTGAGAAAGACAGCGCTGGCGGAAGCCGAAGTCGAATACGAGGATTACACCAGCGATACGGTGTGGGTGAAGTTTCCGGTCAAGAAGGGTCCGGTTTTTATGACCAATGGTGCAGATTTCTTGCAAAGCTGAAGCTCAGGAATACATTTCGAAAGTTGACAATGCTTCCGTCGTCATCTGGACAACCACGCCTTGGACGTTGCCGGGCAACCGCGCGATCTCGTTTTCGCCGAAAATAAAATATGGTCTATATAAAGTGACCGACGCGCCTGAGAGCAATTGGGCAAAGTTCGGCGAATGTATTCATATTTGTCGGAAAATCTCGCGGCGAAGTGTTCAAGCAGGCCAAGGTCGCGGCTTACGACAAGGTCGCCGCAATTTACCCGCGGAAATACTGGAAGGCATGGTCGCTCGCCATCCGTTGGCCGGTAAAGGCTACGACTTCGATGTGCCGCTGCTCGCCGGCGACCACGTCACCGACGATACCGGTACCGGCTTTGTTCACACCGCGCCCGGTCATGGCCGCGAAGACTTTGAAGTCTGGACACGCCAACCGCGCAGCGCTTGAAGCGCGCGGCATCAACCCGTCCATCCCCTACACTGTCGATGAAAACGGCGCGTTGACCGAAGCCGCGCCCGGTTTCACCGGCAAGCGCGTCATCAACGACAAGGGCGAGAAGGGCGACGCCAACGAGGCCGTAATCAAGGCGCTGCAAGCGGCCGGGAATATCATCGCGCGCTCGCGTCTCAAGCATCAATATCCGCATTCGTGGCGCTCGAAAAAGCCGATCATCTATCGCAACACGCCGCAATGGTTCATTGCGATGGATAAGCCGATCGAGGGGCTTCCTCTTTCTTTTCCCTCCCCCCTTGTGGGGGAGGGTCAGGGAGGGGGGTCAGTGTCGAAAGCAGCAGCCGTTACCCCCACCCCCAACCCCTCCCCACAAGGGGGAGGGGAGAAGAGTTTGCGTGCCCGCGCGCTGCACGCCGTCACCGTCACGCGCTGGGTGCCCGCCGCCGGCCAAAACCGCATCAATGGCATGGTCGAAAGTAAACCCGATTGGGTGATTTCGCGCCAGCGCGCCTGGGGCGTGCCGATTGCCGTATTCATCAAGGAAAAGCCCGACGGCTCAGTCGAAATTCTCGAAGACCCCGAAGTGAACGTTCGCATCATCGAAGCCTTCGAGGCCGAGGGCGCCGACGCCTGGTACAAGGACGGCGCGCGCGAGCGTTTCCTCGGCAAGCTCGCCAATGACAGTTGGAAAAAAGTCGACGACATTTGCGACGTCTGGTTCGATAGCGGCTCGACGCATGCCTTCGTGCTGGAAGATCCCGTGCATTTCCCGCAATTCGCCGGCATCAAGCGCAAGGTCGATGGCGGCCAGGACACCGTGATGTATCTGGAAGGTTCCGACCAGCATCGCGGCTGGTTCCAATCATCGCTGCTGGAAAGTTGCGGCACGCGCGGCCGCGCGCCGTTCGACGTCGTGCTCACGCACGGCTTTGTGCTCGACGAGCAGGGCCGCAAAATGTCGAAATCGACCGGCAATGTCACCGCGCCGCAGGACGTGATCAAGCAATCCGGCGCCGACATCCTGCGCATGTGGGTCTGCGCCTCGGACTATGCCGACGACCTGCGCATCGGCCCGGAAATTCTCAAGACCACGGCCGACACCTATCGCAAGCTGCGCAACACCATCCGCTGGATGCTTGGCTCGCTGGCGCATTTCCACGAGGATGAGCGCGTCAAGCCGGATCAGATGCCGGAACTCGAACGCTTGATGTTGCACCGGTTGGTCGAACTCGACGAGGTGGTGCGCAAGGCCTATGCCGATTTCGATTACAAACGCATCTTTGCGGCCTTGTCGGCCTTCATGACGTCGGACCTGTCGGCTTTCTATTTCGACATCCGCAAGGACGCGCTCTATTGCGATCCTTATTCGTCGTTGACGCGCAAGGCGGCGTTGACCGTGATCGATCATCTGTTCCGCGCCACGGTCGATTTGGCTCGCGCCGATGCTGTGCTTCACGGCGGAAGAGTCCTGGGCCTCGCGCTACGGCGCCGAGGCCAAGTCGGTCCATCTGGAAACTTTTCCGGAAATCCCCGCTGCCTGGCGCGACGACAGACTGGCCGAGAAGTGGCGAAAGATTCGTATCGTGCGCCGCGTCGTCACCGGCGCGCTTGAGGTCGCGCGCGCGCAAAAACGCATCGGCTCCTCGTTGGAGGCGCATCCGATTGTTGCTGGTCGAAGAAGAAGAATTGTTCGAGGCCGTGATCGACGCCGACCTGGCCGAAATATGCATCACCTCGGCGGCGACGTTGACGAAGCTCGGCGGTTCTGCGGACGCTTTCCGGCTGCCGGACGTGCCGGGCGTAGCGGTGATCGCCAATCTCGCCGAAGGCACCAAATGCGCTAGGTCGTGGAAAATCCTCACCAATATCGGCGCCGATCCGGAATTTCCCGACGTTAGCCCGCGTGACGCCAAGGCGTTGCGCGAATGGGAAACCATGCGCAGGGCGGCGGAGTAAACTTCTGTCGTCCCCACGAAGGCGGGGACCCATAACCACCACGGCGTGAGTTATCCCGTGTCTTACTCAGTCTATATTCTCGCAAGTCGGCGCTACGGAACGTTGTATATCGGGGTCACGAATAACTTGGCGCGGCGGATGGCAGAGCATCGGGCCGGATTAGGTTCCGAATTCGTCAAGCAGTATCGGGTTCATCGTCTGGTGTATGTTGAGGCCCAGGAACGCGCTGAAGATGCCATCGCCTGAGGGAAACAATTGAAGCACTGGAATCGCGATTGGAAAATTCGGCTGATCGAAGAGGATAATCTCGAATGGCGGGATCTAAGCGACATTATTGTTTGAGCGCTTTCGTGATTCGGTCGGGACAGGGCATATGGGTCCCCGCCTTGGCGGGGACGACAGCATGAAGTCCTACTTTCGCGGCCCGTATACGTTTTTCGGCCTCGCGGTTGCTGCCATGGCCTGCATCATCGACCAGGCCAGCAAGCTCTATCTCCTGTTCGTGCACGATCTCGCCGCCCATCCGGTACGGCTCGGTCCGTTTTTCGATTTCGTGCTCACCCGCAATACCGGCATCAGTTACGGCTTGTTCCAGACCCAAGGCGAACTCGGCCAATGGCTGCTGCTTGGCTTCAAGGCCGTGGCCGTGGTGGCACTATGGATTTGGCTGGCGCGGGCCGGCGGCCGGCTGGCGGCGCTCTCGCTAGGGCTGATTATCGGCGGGGCAGTCGGTAACGCCATCGACCGATTGGCCTATGGCTGGGTCGCCGACTTCGTGTTTTTTCATGTTTCCGGGCCTAATTGGCGGTTCAACTGGTATGTTTTTAACCTTGCCGATGTAGCCATCGTTGCCGGGGTAATTGGCCTGCTGTATGAATCCCTGGTCGCGGACCGCGCCGTAAAAGCGCCCTGATCCACGGCAATAGTTCTAAGTTCTGGGTTTAGACCAAGGCCACGATCGAGACCGGATGAGTTCCATGCGCCCGACGCATTTGACGACGAAATTCACAGCCGGCGCCTTGAGTTTGGCGCTCGGCGCCGCCGTGCTGGCGTGGCCGGCGCCGTCCCGCGCCGAAGACGACAATGTTCCGATCGACACCAAGATTTTTCGCAGCATCATGGAGGGCATCGGCCTTCGCAAGGATGGCGAAGGCATCAATTACCAGGAGCGCCCGCCGCTGGTGATCCCGCCCGGCAAGATCTTGCCGCCGCCCGAGCGATCCGACGCCGTTATCGCCAAAAATCCGGCCTGGCCAGTCGATCCCGACGTACAACGCCAAAAACTGGAAGCAGCGCAAGAAAAGTCTAACCACTTGACCGCCGACGAGACCTTCCAGCGTGACGCGCGCCCGCTACGGCCCGATGAATTAACGCCGGGACCAAAACCGCGCGTCGCGCGCCGCGCCGATCCCGACGCCTATCCGACGCCGAGCGGCGACTACGGCACCCGGCTGTCGCCGTCCGAAATGGGCGAGAAGAAGGGCATTTTCGGCGGCTTGTTCGGAAGCTCGGAAAGCACCGACTCGGCCAAGTTCACTGGCGAGCCGCCGCGCGCCTCTCTCACCGCGCCGCCGCCCGGCTATCAGACGCCGTCACCGGACCAGCCTTACGGCATTCTTACCAAGGAAAAGCCGAAGGCGGAGAACTACGCCGAAACGCATGGCGTTCCCGACAAGTCGCATTAGTCGAATTTGCCGCGTTGCGTTCGACTATTTTAATTTCGTGGACCTGCATGGTGCGGCGGGAACCTTTTATGCGGGGCGGCAAAAACGAAAGCCCGGAAAATTCGCAACGTGCCATCATTTAAATCGTTAGGCTGCGCCCTGGCTTTTGGCCTGGCGCTGGCCGCTTCGCCGGCGCTCGCTGCTTCGAAAATCGCCGACTTCACCTTGGCGAACGGACTGGAACTGGTGGTCATTCCCGATCATCGCGCGCCGGTCGTCACGCACATGATCTGGTACAAAGTCGGCGCCGCCGACGAAACGCCGGGCAAATCCGGGTTGGCGCATTTCCTCGAACACTTGATGTTCAAGGGCACGGCGAAAAATCCGACCGGCCATTTCTCGCGCGTCGTCGCGTTGCTCGGTGGCCAGGAAAACGCCTTCACCTCGAACGACTACACCGCCTTTTACCAGCGCGTGCCGAGCGACCAGCTCAAGACCGTGATGGAATTCGAGGCCGACCGCATGACCGGCTTGCAACTTACCGACGCTGTGGTGCTGCCGGAGCGCGAAGTCATTCTCGAGGAGCGCAATTGGCGGATCGACAATAATCCGCGCGCTCGGCTCGGCGAACAGGTCGATGCCGCGCTCTACCTCAATAGCCCTTACGGCAAGCCGGTGATCGGCTGGCGCCACGAGATGGAACAGTTGAGCCGTGACGACGCCATCGGGTTCTATCGCCGCTTTTACGGGCCAAACGGCGCGGTGGTGGTGATCGCCGGCGATGTCGAGCCCGAGCAGGCGCGCCAATTCGCCGAAGAAACCTATGGCCAGCTCAAGCGCAACAATTCGATTGTGCCGCGCCATCGCCCGCAGGAGCCGCCGGCGGTCGCGGTGCGCTCGCTCACGCTGGCGGACGCGCGCGTCGAGCAACCGATCATGAGCCGCGCCTATCTGGTGCCGTCTTTCGCCACCGCCAAAGCCAGCAATTCGCCCGGCCAATCGGAAGCCTTGGAAGTGCTCTCGCATATCCTCGGCACCGGCTCCAATAGCCGGCTCTACCGCGCTCTGGTGGTGGAAAAGCATGTCGCGGTCATGGCCGGCGCTTCCTATGACAGTTCGGCGCTCGATCTGTCGAAATTCGATATCTACGGCGCGCCCAGCCAAGGTGTGACGCTGCCGCAGTTGGAGGCCGAGACCGACGCGGTCGTCGCCGAGGTGATCGCCAAAGGTGTGACCGTGGAAGAGCTTGAGCGAGCCAAATCGCGTTTGATTGCCGACGTGACATTTGCGCAGGACAACCAGGCCAGCATGGCGCGCTGGTACGGCGGGGCGATCATGACCGGTTCGACGGTCTCCGACGTGGAGCATTGGCCGGACCGCATTCGCGCCGTCACCGCGGCGCAAGTGCAAGATGCTGCCCGCGAATGGCTCGACAAGCGCCGCTCGGTCACTGGATTTCTGATCAAGGATACCAGCCCGCAAGCGGAGAAACGATCATGAACCGCTGGCCGGCTTTGATGGCGCTCGCCTGGTTTGCGCTGCTTGCAGGCGCACCCGCGGCGTCCGCGATGAATATCGAGAAAATCACCAGCCCGTCCGGCATCGAAGCCTGGCTGGTGCAAGAGCGGACCGTCCCGCTGATAACGCTCAATTATGCCTTCCAGGGCGGCGCCAGCCAGGATGACGCCGGTAAATCCGGCACCGCCAATCTCGCCGCCGATCTGCTCGACGAAGGCGCCGGCGATCTCGACGGCAAGACGTTCCACGAGCGGCTGGAAAATCACGCCATCGACCTCAGTTTCCGGGTCGGGCGCGACGATTTTCACGGCTCGCTGCGCGCGCTCAACGAGCATCGCGACGAGGCTTTCGATCTGTTGCGGCTGGCGCTCACGGCGCCGCGTTTCGACGCCGACGCCATCGAGCGGGTGCGCGGGCAGGAATTGTCGAACTTGCGGCGCGACACCACCAATCCCAATACGATCTCCAGCAGTCAATGGTGGGCGACGGCCTTTCCCGGCCATCCTTACGGCCGCGAGCCCAACGGCACGCTGGAGAGCCTGCCGCGCGTCACCGCCGCCGATATGCGCGATTATGTGCGGCGCTCGTTCGCGCGCGACCAGTTGACCGTCTCGATCGTGGGCGATGTCGACGCCAAGACGGCGGGCGAATTGATCGACCGCGCCTTTGCCAAATTGCCCGCCAAAGGCGACCTCAAGCCGGTCGCCAAGGCGACCCCGGTGGGGCTGGGCCGGCGTATCGTCATCAACCTCAATGTGCCACAGGCGGTTGTTACCTTCGGCGGCCCCGGCCTCGAGCGCAGCGATCCCGATTTCATGGCCGGCTATATCGTCAACCACATCCTGGGTGGCGGCAGTTTCACGTCCAGGCTTTACCGGGAAGTGCGCGAGAAACGCGGGCTGGCCTATGGCGTTTCCGACAGCCTGGTCTGGTTTAACAAGGCCGCGGTCGTAATCGGCGGTACTGCTACGCGTTCCGACAAAACAAGCGAGGCGCTGGCGATCATCGAGGCCGAGACCAAGCGCATGGCGGCGGAAGGCCCGACCGCCGAAGAACTGGCGGCAGCGAAGTCGTTTCCTCAAGGGTTCCTATGCGCTTTCACTCGACACCTCGGCCAAGATCGCGGCCCAAATTACGCAGATCCAGCTCGACAAACTCGGCATCGACTATATCCAGCGCCGCGGCGCCATGATCGATGCTGTTACGCTTAGCGATGCCAAGCGCGTGGCCAAGCGCCTCTACGGCGGCGGCATGCTGGTCACCGTGGCCGGCCAGCCCACGGGCCTGGCGTCGAGCGGTACCGAGTAATTAGAGTTGATTACTCCGTTGCGCCGCCCGCGCGACTCTAGGCAAATAGCGGCCATGGCCATCGTCCAATCCATCGACAGCGCGCTTGCGGAAAATGTCGGGCCGCACGGTCTTTCGGGCGCGGCGCTCAATGCCGCGCTCGAGCGTGCCGACGCCGCGCTCGAAGCGTTGCGCGCGCGCTATGCCGATAACAGCCTGCCGCTGCTGCGCCTGCCGGAAAAGCAAGACGACATAGCCGGGATTACCGGCGCTGCCGCCAGGCTTGCCGATGGCGCCAGCGACATTGTCATTCTCGGCACCGGCGGCTCCAGCCTGGGCGGCCAGACGCTGGCGCAATTGGCTTACTATTCGGTGCCGGGCGTTAGCGCGTTTCGTTCGCCGCCGCGCCTGCATTTCATCGACAATCTCGACCCGGTTTCGTTCGAAACCATGCTGGCGAAATTGCCGCTCGCCACCTCGCGTTTCACAGCGATTTCGAAATCCGGCGGCACCGCCGAAACCTTGATGCAGACCATCGCTTCGCTGTCGGCGCTGAATAAGGCCGGGCTCGAGGCGCGAAAATCTTTTCTCGGTATCAGCGAGCCGGCCGTGCCCGGCAAGCGCAATGGACTGCGCGACCTCTTGGTCAAATATCAAGTGCCGATGTTTGATCACGACCCGAATGTCGGCGGACGTTTTTCGGCGCTGACCAATGTCGGCCTGCTGCCGGCCGCCATGCTCGGCCTCGATATCGCGGCAATTCGCAAAGGTGCAGGCTTGGCGCTGGCGCCAGTGCTGGCGAAAAAGCCCGCGGCGCAAGTGCCGGCGGCAATCGGCGCCGCGCTCGCGGTCGCGCTGGCCGAGACCAAAGGCAAGAGCATTGGCGTGATGATGGCCTATGCCGACCGGCTGGAGCGCTTCACGCGCTGGTATGTGCAGCTTTGGGCTGAGAGCCTCGGCAAGAATGGCAAAGGCACGACGCCGGTCGCGGCGCTGGGTCCGGTCGATCAGCACAGCCAAGTGCAGCTCTATCTCGGCGGCCCGCGCGACAAATTCTTCACGGTCGTCTCGGTCGCCGCGGCCGGCCTGGGTCCGCGCATCGATGCCGATATGGCCAAGCTCGCCGGCGAGCCCGGGCTTGGCGGCAAAACCATCGGCGACCTGGTGGCGGCGGAAGCGCGCGCCACCGCCGAGACGCTCGCCAAGAACGGCTGCCCGGTGCGCACGCTTCACATCGCCAAGCTCGACGAAGCCAGCCTCGGCGAATTGATGATGCATTTCATGCTGGAGACCATCATCGCCGCGCATCTCATGGGCGTAGATGCTTTCGACCAGCCGGCGGTGGAAGAGGGCAAGCTGCTGGCCAAGAAATATCTGACGGGCGGCTAGCCGGCCATGTACCCCGTCACCGACACCATCGCCATCGACGACGCCGAACTCATCGAAAGCTTCGTGCGCTCGTCCGGGCCGGGCGGGCAGAATGTCAATAAGGTATCCTCGGCGGTACAACTGCGCTTTGACGTGCGCGGCTCTCCATCGTTACCCAATGACGTCGCCGTGCGGCTGATGCGGCTTGCCGGCAAGCGGCTCACCAAAGACGGCGTCATCGTCATCGTCGCCCAGTCGCACCGCGACCAGACGCGCAACCGTGCCGATGCGCGCGAGCGGCTGTTCGATCTGATCCGGGAGGCGGCGGTGCGGCCGGTTCCGCGCCGCGCCACCAAGGTGCCGAAAGCCCAGAAACGAAAGCGGATCGAGGGCAAAAAGCACCGCGGCCAGATCAAAAGCCTGCGCGGCGGCAAGCCGAGCCTGGATTAGGTCCAAGGATAGCGGGGGTAGAAGCGGGCTACGCCTCGCAGCCGCCGCCTTGCGCCCTTAATGTCAGGCGAACCCCGAATCAGGCCACGCCGAAGTCGGATTTATCCGACTTCGGCCATTTGAGAGATTCATGACCGTACGTCAGTTGTCCGAAGCCACCGTCAACCGCATCGCCGCCGGCGAAGTGGTCGAGCGGCCGGCGAGCGTCGTCAAGGAACTGGTCGAGAATGCGCTCGACGCCGGCGCGCGGCGCATCGACGTGTTGACCGACGGCGGCGGGCGCCGCCTGATCCGCGTCACCGATGACGGCGAGGGCATGTCACGCGCCGACCTCGAACTCAGCGTCGACCGCCACGCCACCTCGAAACTTTCCGGCGACGATCTCTTGTCGATCCACACGCTCGGCTTTCGGGGTGAGGCGTTGCCGTCGATTGGGGCGGTGGCGCGCCTAAACATGACCACCCGTCATGAATCCGAGCCGCATGCCTGGACGCTTACGGTCGATGCCGGGAAAAAATCGCAATCCAAGCCGGCGGCGCTGGGAGCTGGCACGACGGTCGAAGTGCGCGATCTGTTTTATGCGACGCCCGCCCGGCTGAAATTCCTCAAGACCGACCGGAGCGAGGCCGAAGCTGTGCGCGAAGTAGTGCGGCGCCTGGCCATGAGCCGGCCGGACGTTGCCTTCACGCTGGCCGGCGAGGAGCGCGCGCCGGTTACGTGGGCGCAGGCCACGGACAATCTGGCGCGGCTCGGCGATGTGCTGGGGCCCGATTTCCGCGCCAATGCCATTGCGATCGAAGCCGAACGCGAAGGCGTGCGCCTCTCGGGCTTTGCCGGACTACCGACGCTGTCGCGCGCCAACACGCTTGGGCAATATCTGTTCGTCAATGGCCGCCCGGTGCGCGACAAGCTCCTGGTCGGCGCGGTGCGCGCGGCCTATGCCGATTATCTGCCGCGCGACCGCCACCCGTTGCTCGCACTTTTCGTCACGCTCGAAACGCGCGAGGTCGATGTCAATGTGCATCCGGCCAAGACCGAAGTGCGGTTCCGCGATGGCGCGCTGGTACGCGGTTTGATCGTGCGCGCGCTCAAAGAGGCGCTGGCGCGCGAAGGCCAGCGCGCGGCGACGACCGGCGGCGGCGCCACCATCGCCGCCTTCCGCCCGGTAACCATCGCGCGGCGTCCCGGCTATGATTGGCGCAATTCGCCGGCGCGCCCGGTGCCGATGTCGCGCGGTGGCGCCGCAATCGGTTTCGCCGAAGCCGCGCAAGCCGCCTTCGAAGTGGGCGAGCCTGCCGCCGACGCGCGCGTCGAAAGTTTCGAGCCGGCGGCGGAATTGATCGAGCGCCCGCTTGGCGCCGCGCGCGCGCAAGTGCACGAGACCTATATCGTGTCGCAGACCCGCGACGGCCTGATCGTCGTCGATCAGCACGCCGCGCATGAACGCATCGTCTATGAACGCATGAAGGCGGCGATCGAGAAATCCGGCGTCGCGCGGCAAATTTTGCTGATCCCCGAAATCGTCGAACTGGACGAGGCCGATGCCGCGCGCCTGAGTTGCGCGCGCGGATGAACTGGCGCGTTTCGGGCTGGCCATCGAATTCTTCGGGCCGGGCGCCGTAGCGGTGCGCGAAACGCCGTCGATGCTGGGCGAGGTCGATGCCGGGGCGCTGTTGCGCGATCTCGCCGAGCACATGGCGGAGTGGGACGATAGTTTGCCATTGGAGCGCCGGCTGCTGCATGTCTCGGCGACCATGGCCTGCCATGGCTCGGTGCGCGCAGGCCGCAGGCTCAAGCCGGAGGAAATGAACGCGCTGTTGCGCGAGATGGAAGAGACGCCGAATTCCGGCCAGTGCAATCACGGCAGGCCGACTTACGTCGAGTTGAAGCTCGCCGATATCGAAAAGCTGTTCGGGCGGCGCTAGCTGCGGCGCAAAAACGTGAATTCCGTATCGTCATAGGCGCGCCGTTCCAACTCTTCGAAACCTTCCGGCGCTTTGAAACCGGCATCCGTCGCTTCCTCAACGACGATCAGGGCCTGAGGCGTCAGCCAAGAGCCGTCGCGCGCGGCGGCTAGCGCCAGTTCGGCCAGGCCCTTGCGGTAAGGCGGATCGAGAAAGCAAAGCGAAAACGGCTCGAGCGGGTGCGCCGGGCCAAGCTTGGTGGCGTCGCGCCGGAAAATCCGCGTGGTGCCGCCAAGACCGAGTGCCTCGGTATTGTTGCGCAACAGCGCGCGCGCCTCGACGCCGTCATCGACAAACAAGACAAAGGCCGCGCCGCGCGATGCCGCCTCGATGCCGAGCGCGCCGGTGCCGGCAAACAGATCGAGCACGCGCGCGCCGCTCACCGGGTCGCCATAGGCATGCGCAAGAATATTGAACAGGGCTTCGCGCAAGCCGGTCGGCGGTCGGACGAAGCCCGTCGCCCTTCGGCCCGGCAATCGGGCGCGAGCGCAGCCGTCCACCGACAACCCGCACTAGCGCGGCCTTGACGGCCGTGGACCGCCGGAGCGGTCGCGGCGTTTTTGGAATCGCTTCTTGAAATTGCGCGAACTGCTGGATTCTTTTTTGTCGGGGCGTTTCGTCTTGGACCCGTCATCCTGAGGTGTGCGGCTATGCCGCGCGTCGAAGGATGAACGGCCCGGATCGGCGGCCGTCGTCCTTTGAGGCTCGCGCACGTCGCGCGCTCGTACCTTAGGATGACGGATCGGGATTTTTTCCGAATGATCCACCAGCGGCGCGTCGAAATCGGCATTCGCCTCGGCCACGATCTTTTCGCCCAACTCGGCGCGTAGCGCTTTCGACTCCACTTCCTTTACGCCCCATTCGTCCAGTTCGCCGAGATTGAACGGCCCGAACGCCACGCGAATGAGCCGGTTGACCCGCAGCCCCAGCGTTTCGAGGACCTTGCGCACTTCGCGGTTCTTGCCCTCGCGGATGGCGAAAGTGATCCACACATTGGCGCCCTGTAGACGATCGAGCGTCGCTTCGATCGGCCCATACCGCACGCCGTCGATGGTGACGCCGGCGCGCAGCCGGTCGAGCGCCTCTTGCGTGACGCTGCCGTTGGCGCGCACGCGATAGCGGCGTAGCCAGGCGGTAGCCGGCAGCTCCAGCACGCGCGCCAGACCGCCGTCATTGGTGAGTAACAAAAGCCCCTCGGTGTTGATGTCGAGCCGTCCCACGCTGATCAGCCGCGGCAGGGTCTTGGGCAGCGCCGTGAAGATGGTCGGGCGTCCCTCCGGGTCGGAATGGGTGGTCACCAGGCCGCGCGGCTTGTTGTAGAGGAACAGCCTTGTGCGCTCGGCCATCGGCAGCGGCGTACCGTTCACCACGATGCGGTCCGCCGCCGTGACGTTGAGCGCCGGCGAGGAGATTACCGCGCCATTGACGGCGACGCGGCCCTCTGCAATCCAAGCCTCCGCCTGGCGGCGCGAGGCAAGACCGGCGCGTGCCATGACTTTGGCGATGCGTTCGCCGGGGATATCCGATGTTTTGTTACTGGCCATGGCGGCATCTATGACTTTACCGGCGTTTATGTCCATCGCTTTGGAAGAAGCCCGCGCCGCGCAAGGCCGCGGCGAGGTTCCGATCGGCTGCGTGGTCGTGTGCGACGGCAAGGTCATTGCGCGCGCCGGCAATCGCACGCTATCCGATAAGGACCCGACAGCGCATGCCGAACTCGTCGCCATCCGCGCGGCGGCCAAGGTGCTCGGCACCGAACGGCTGACCGATTGCGATCTTTACGTCACGCTGGAGCCCTGCGCCATGTGCGCGGCGGCGATTTCCTTTGCCCGCATTCGCCGGCTTTATTTCGGCGCCGGTGACGCCAAAGGCGGGGCGGTGGAAAGTGGCGTGCGATTTTTCGTGCAGGGCGACCTGCCACCACCGGCCCGAGGTCTATGGCGGCATCAATGAGAGCGAAAGCGCGGCGCTGCTGAAAGAATTTTTTCAGGCGCGGCGCTAGGCTTGCTGCGCGAATTCCCAGGCCTTGTCGGCGAGCGGGCGGATCATCTCGGCTTTGGCCGGCGCGAATTCGCTGGTCGCCGTGCCATCACGCACGCGGCCGATAATGCCCTGCAAAATGGCGGCGATGCGGAAAAAATTATAGGCCAGATAGGCCGGCAAATGCGGGCGCGGATCTAGCCCAGTGCGCGCTACATAGGTCTCCACATATTCCGCCATCGACGGGATGCCCAGCGCCGCGAGGTCGTGGCCGGCCAGCGTCGCGGTGCCGGCGGCGCTTTCCGAATGCGGCATGTGCCAGGCCATCAGATGATAGGTGAAATCGGCGAGCGGATCGCCAAGTGTCGATAATTCCCAATCGAGCACGGCGACGATTGTCGGCGCTTCTTTCGCGACGATCAGATTGTCGAGCCGGTAGTCGCCATGCACCAGGCGCGGCCCGCCGCTTGGCGGAATATGCGACGGCAGCCATTCGATCAGCCGCTCCATGGCGTCGATGGTTTCGGTTTGCGAGGCGCGATATTGCTTCGACCAGCGATCGACCTGGCGCGCGACATAATTTTCGCCGCGGCCAAAATCAGTGAGGCCAATCGAGGCGGGATCGAAACCGTGCAGCCGCGCGATTGCGCCATTCATCGCGTCATAGACCGCGGCGCGTTCACCGGGGTTCGAGCCCGGCATTTGCGGCTCCCAGAACACGCGGCCATCGGCGTAGCTCATGACGTAAAATGGCGTGCCGGCGATGCTCTCATCCGCGCAAATGCAAAGCGCCTCCGCCACCGGAAAATTCTGCGCGTGCAGCGCGCTGATGACACGAAACTCGCGGTCCACCGCATGGGCGGATGGCAGCAGTTTTCCGGGTGGCTTGCGGCGCAAGACGTAACGCCGCGCCGGTGTCTGCAACAGATAAGTCGGGTTTGATTGGCCGCCCTTGAATTGCTGGATGGTGAGCGGCCCGGCAAAGTCTCGCACCTGCGCCGATAAATATTTTTCAAGCCGCGCAGCATCGATGCGCAAGGCACCCGCCGCCTCTTTGGTGCCGCTGAAAGCCTGCTGGCGATCGATGCCGGTCATGTTATTTGCGCGTGTCGAATGCCACCGGCGCATCGGCATAGATTTTATAGCTCTGCGTTTTCGGCTTGGCCTTGTCTTCGTCGTTGACGTATTGGATCGAGCTTTTGCCGATCAGCGCGCGCGGTAGGATCATCACGCGAATGAAGCGGCTGGGTCTGTCCATCGCCGCTTGCGCGAATACCGCGTCGGGCCCGGATTCATACCAGGCGCCGCCCGGTCCGTAAGAGGTCGAGCGGCCATGGGTGTCGATGCGGATGCCGCCTTCGATCAGGCAGCGGATGCCGGGCCCCTGATGGCTGTGCTTGTAGGCGCAGCCGCCCGGCGGGAAGGCGACGCTGTCGCCGCGCATCAGCAGTTCGCCCTTCGGCAGCGTTTCGAGATAGGCGGATAGCTTTTCATGCGTGATCATGCCGGGGGCACAAGCAACCGTGGAGCCACGGTCGCCGCGCGCCAGTTCCCAGCGCCAACAGGTCACGCCGCCGGGGCCGGGCTTTACGGTCGTCGCGTTCTCGCCCTGCCATGCCTCGCCTGCATTGACGGCTTTGCCGTCGATCGT
Source organism: uncultured Alphaproteobacteria bacterium (assembly GCA_963807665.1). Taxonomy (GTDB): domain Bacteria; phylum Pseudomonadota; class Alphaproteobacteria; order Rhizobiales; family Xanthobacteraceae; genus Pseudolabrys. The sequence goes on from CAWEDE010000073.1 coordinate 26,856, forward strand.
GGCATTGCCATGCACGACAAAAATAAACCGCGGCAGCGGCGCCAGCCGGAATTCGACATTTTCGGCGCTGGACAGGACGTCTTCGTAAAGCCGAAGCACGGGATGCATCGTTAGGATCTCCTCGCCTCTTATTTTCTTCTGATTTGGCTTTGGGCGAGAACCCTAGCAGCGCCTTGCTGCCCGCGCAAAAGCAAAGCCCGGCGGCGCGCGCCGGGCCTTGCGTTGCAAGCCTTGCGTTAATTGCGAGGACTTAGTCGCCGCCGTTAGCGAGCGAGTCGTAATCCCGCTCGATCTGGAGGCGAATGCTCGGATCGGGATCGGCACCAATGACCTCGCCGTTGACGATTACCGCATTCGGACCGGCAGCGAATGCATAGCTGTCGGCCGATGCCGGCGTCGTCATGTGGTGAGTCTTTGCTAGCGCCGGCGTTGCCACCAGGGCCGCGAATGCTACCGCGGTTAAAAGTTTCTTCATCTTGCGAATCTCCTGAATCATCGCCCTCGACGCAGTAGATAGATTTTATTTTCCGGCGCGCTATCGACGCCGGCGCATGATCGGCATGCAGAGAGATTCTCACTACTTAGTTGGAGCTGCCGCGCTTCCGCCACAGTCGAAGAAAGACATCGCACTATTCGCATTGGAATTTTTATCGCGATTTTATGTAATATTTATTTGCGCGATTTTTGTTCGCGCTCGATCGCCTGCCAGCCGATATCGCGGCGGCAGAATCCGCCCGGCCATTTAATTTTATCCACGGCTGCATAAGCGCGTTGCTGCGCTTCGCCCACGGTCGCGCCACTCGCACAGACGTTGAGCACGCGCCCACCATTTGCCAAAATTCGGCCATCGCCATTTTTGGTCGTGGTGCCGGCGTGGAAAATCTCCACGTTTTCGATCTTTGCGGCTTCGTCGAGTCCTTCGATCAGCGTGCCGCGCTCGTAATCACCCGGATAACCTTTTGCCGCCATGACCACGGTGAGTGCGGCATCGGGATACCAGCGCAAATCGAAATTCTTGAGTTGGCCGTCGCGCGCCGCCATCAATGCCGGCACCAGATCCGACATCAGGCGCAGCATCAGTACCTGGGTTTCCGGATCGCCGAAGCGCACATTGTATTCGATGAGCTGCGGGCCGGCTTTAGTGATCATCAATCCGGCGAACAGCACGCCCTTATAAGGTGCGCCCATCGCCTTCATGGCGCGCACCGTCGGCATGATGATTTCGTCCATCACCCGCTGGTTCATTTCCGGCGTCATGATCGGCGCCGGCGAATAGGCGCCCATGCCGCCGGTGTTCGGGCCCTTGTCGCCATCGCCGACACGTTTGTGGTCTTGCGCGGAGGCGAGCGCGATCGCGGTTTCGCCATCGCACAGCGCGAAGAACGAGGCTTCCTCGCCGACCATGCATTCTTCGATCACGATCTCCCAAGCGGGCGTTCCCAGCTCGCCATCGAACATCATGTCGATGGCGGCTTCCGCTTCGGCCACCGTCTCGGCAACAACGACGCCCTTGCCGGCGGCCAAGCCCGTCAGCCTTCACGACAATGGGCGCGCCTTGCGCGGCGCACATAATCTTTCGCCGCCGCCGCGGCCTTGAAGCGCTCGTAGGCGGCGGTCGGAATGTTGTTGGCCTTGCACAGGTCCTTGGTAAAGCCCTTGGAGCCTTCCAGCCGCGCCGCCCATTTGCTCGGGCCAAAGGCTTTGATGCCGGCTTCTTCAAGATCGTCGACGATGCCGGCGCACAGCGGCACTTCCGGGCCGACCACAACAAGGTCGATTTTGGCTCGCCTTGCAGAAGGCGATCACTGCCGCATGGTCGGCAATATCGAGCGCGACGCATTCGGCCTCTTGTGCGATGCCGGCATTGCCAGGCGCACAATAAAGCTTGTCGGCGAGCGGGCTGCCGGCGATTTTCCAGGCCAGCGCGTGTTCGCGCCCGCCGGAACCGAGGATGAGGATATTCATGCGGCTTTTGTGTAGCATGTGACCTCGCCCCCGCAACAGATTCGGACCGTATGTCAGACACCGCCGGCAAAAACACTGTGGAATGGTCGGTCTCCGAGCTCTCCGCCGCGCTCAAGCGCACGGTCGAGGACGCCTATGGCTTTGTGCGGGTGCGCGGCGAAGTGTCCGGCTTCAAGGGCCCATCGCCCTCCGGCCACTGCTATTTCCGCCTCAAGGATGACAAGGCGGTGCTCGAAGGCGTGATCTGGAAGGGTGTCTACGGCCGCATGCGGGTCAAGCCCGAGGAGGGGCTTGATGTCATTGTCTCCGGCAAGCTCACCACCTTTGCCGGTTCGTCCAAATACCAACTCGTCATCGATACGCTGGAGCCCGCCGGCGTCGGCGCACTGCTCAAACAACTCGAAGAGCGCAAAAGAAGCTCGCCGCCGAAGGCCTGTTCGACGAAGCGCGCAAGCAGCTCATTCCGTTTTTGCCCAATGTGATCGGCGTCGTCACCTCGCCGACCGGCGCGGTGATCCGCGACATTCTGCATCGGCTGGCCGACCGATTTCCGCGCCGCGTGCTGGTCTGGCCGGTGCGCGTGCAGGGCGAACAATCCGCTGCCGAGGTCGCGAATGCGATTCGTGGATTCAACGCGCTGCCTGAGCGCGGCGCGCTGCCGCGCCCGGACCTGATCATCGTCGCGCGCGGCGGCGGCTCATTGGAAGACCTGTGGTCGTTCAACGAGGAGATCGTCGTGCGCGCCGCCGCCGAAAGCATGATCCCGCTCATATCGGCGGTCGGCCACGAGACCGATATTACGCTGATCGATTTCGCGTCCGACCGGCGCGCGCCGACGCCGACCGCGGCCGCTGAGATCGCTGTGCCCGTGCGTAGCGAGTTGCTGGCGCAGATCGCGGCGCTGGCGTCGCGCCAAATTGGATCGTGGGCGCGCGGCATGGAATCGCGGCGCACGGAATTGCGCGCGGCGACGCGCGCATTGCCGGCACGCGATGAATTGCTGGCCGATCCGCGCCAGCGGCTCGACACTTGTGCCGCGCGCCTGCCGCGCGCCTTGCACGCCAACGCCCAACTGCACCGCACGCATCTCACGCGCGCGGCGGCCCGTCTCACACCTCGGCTGTTGAAACTGCGGCTGGCGCGTTCCAGCGAAATCGTGGTGGCGCTTGGCCAGCGCGGCCAGCGCGCCCGTGAAAATTATCTGCAACGGCGCAAGGATCGCCTGCGCGGCGCCGGCCAATTGCTGGCGGCGTTTTCCTATCGCGGCGTGCTGGCGCGCGGTTTTGCGCTGGTCCGAGATGATGAGGGCCACCCGCTGCGCGGCGCGGCTTCCGTCGGCGGCGGCATGCGGCTGGACATCGAATTTTCCGACGGCCGCGTGGCGGCGGTGGCGGACGGCGACGCTTCGCCCGCGCCTGTTAAGCCCAAGCCGGCGCCAAAGCAAAAGCCGCGCGGCGGCGGCGACAAGCCCGGCGGGCAGGGCAGCTTGTTCGGCTCATAATTTCTTCGACAGCCCGATATAAAATCCGCGGCGCGGCCCGTATTGCGGCGCGAACACGCCGATGCCCGGAGCCGTCCCTGATTTCGTAGACGGTGTCGAAGATGTTCACGACATCGAAACGCACCGTGATCGGCTTCTTATCGGGTTCCATGAACTCGTGCGAAATCCCAATATTGGCCGTGGCGTAGGGTGCGACATGGTCGCCGTTCGGGATGGTTGCGCCGCTCGGCAACACGAGATCGGAGCGCAGTCCGCTGCCGTACACCAAGCTGGCACTGAACCGTGTATCGCGCCAGAGATAGGACACGCCGCCCGATCCGGTCCACTGCTGCGCGTGATCGGTGTTGATGTAATGGCCGGCGATGTAGGCGAGATCGTCGGCGCTGAACAGATATTGGTTCGATACGATGTTGGTGGCCACCTGGCGGCCCCAGGCGAGGTTGCCATAGGCGCTGAAATTGCCGTTCTTGTAATTCGCACTCAATTCGACGCCAGTGTTGTAGGCCTTTTCGTAGTTGAACGCATTGAGCACCAGGCCGGGACCGAACGTGCCGTCGTCGAGCAAGTCCGTGGCGATCTTGTAATAGGCGTCGAGGCCGACCTCGAGCTGCGGGCGTGATTTTCTGCACAATGCCGGCGTCGAAATAATGCGAGCGCTCGGGTTTCACCGGGTCCTGCTGCGTCGTGTCGGGCGCGTTCACGGTCCCAGCAAAGGCCGCGACATTCACCGGGCCGACAGCGCCTGCGGCGGCGGCGTGAAATAGCGCGCGTAGCCGGCGTGCAAGGTCGTGCCGTCGAGCGGTTTGTAGACCAGATTAAGGCGCGGGCTTAATTGGTTGGCGTTGACATATTGCCACATCTGGTCGAACCGCAGGCCGGCATTGAGCGTCAGCTTGTCGGTGATGCGCCATTCGTCCTGCACATAGAGGCCGGCGATCCAGCCGAGCTTGGAGCTCTCGTCGGTGATGATGTATGGCGTGTCGATCGGACGCCGATGTCGAGCGGCAACACGGTCGAGATATTGCTGACCTTGGTTTGCTCGCCGCTGACCGTGAAGCCGCCGCGCAGCGTGTGCGCATCGCTGAGCCGGTAGGCGCCGTCGCCCTGGATGCCGCTGGCGAAGCTCCGGCGATAGACGTCGGTGGCCTGTCCATTGAACAAAATATCGCCGATGGTGTCGGGCACGAAATGCAGCGTGCTATAGCGGGAGAACGAGGCGAGCTGCAAATCGAACCCGTTGAGCGATTTTTGCAGTGCCACCACGGCAAAATTATTCTGTTCGACTTGATGCTCGTTGAGGTTCGCCGAATCGAATGCGGTCACGCCAAAGGCGGACGGTACCGCCTGCGTCTGCCCCGGATTGTTCGGGATCTGATAGCGGTTGCTTGTGTTGCCGAAAATTGTCGCCACGCGCGTCGCATTGTCGATCAGCGTCGAGGTGTAGCTGAAAAAATTGCCCTGATAGGTGCGGTCGTGGATTGCGTCGTGGCTGTCGGTCGGATTTTCGATGCCGAGATTGCTGGTGAAGCCGCGGCCGGTGACGAAATACTCCGTGTTGCCGCTGCGGCCGGCGTAATCGAAGCTCGGTGTCAGAGTGCCGAAACTGCCGCCATAGATGCCGACATTGCCGCCGGGCTGCAGCGCATTGCCGCTCTTGGTCTGGATATCGACGATGCCCGCCGTGCGCAGGCCGTATTGCGCCGGCAGCGCGCCGGTGATCAGGGAAAGAGAGCTCGCGAAGCTGGTATCGAGAACGTGGCCGAAGCCGGATATGCCGTCTGGCAGGATGATGCCGTTGATGCGGTATTGCACATTGGCGTGCTCGTTGCGCACATGGATGTCGCCATTGGCGGCGCTATCCTGCGCAACGCCGGGCGCTTGCAGTAATACGCTGTTGAGCGGCGCGTCGGTGCCTTGCGGCAGCGTCTCGATGAAGGCGCGGTTCATGTCGAATGAGCTGGCGCCGAAGCGCGGCGACAGGTCATCGCGCGCGATGTCGAGCTTTGTATTGGTCGTGGCGAGTTCGGACGGGCGGTCCGGTGCCGTTACCGGGCGCGGCGGTGCCGGGCGCTGCGACTGCACGACGATCTCGGGCAGCACCTCCTGGGCGCGGGCAAACCGGTTTGGCGAGATCAACACCGATGCGGAAACGGCGGCAAGCAGGCCGCGGTGGATCCATAGCTGCATAAAAAAAACCCGAATCCTCGATCGCCCACGAACGGCCTCTGGGCGGGGCCGTTAAATGTTATAATATAACATTACATAAGGCCGGAGGAGTCAAGGCGCGTAACGCCGGCGGGAGGGCTTGTCAGGCGTGAACGCGCTTAATGCGCAAGCCACTCCGTCACGCGCTTGAGCGCGTCGGCGCGGGCGGGTGCGTCGGTTGCAATATGGACGCGGCCGGTCGGGATGACGGTATTGGCGATGCCGGTCCGTTCCTGCAAAGCCAGATGGGCGCGGTCGAAATCATGATAGGCGCCCGGATAGACCTTGATCACCGTTCCGGCGCTGCGTCCGCGTGCGCCGGCAATCATCTGCTCGCAGGTGGCGGCCGACGTCCAGTCGTCCGCGCGCCCGATCAGGATCAGCGTCGGTACACGCGCGCTCCAGGCCAAGGCGCCGGAGCGCTTGCAGTTCGGGTAGAACGCCACCGCAGAGCGGAAGTCCGGCATTTTGTCGCGTGCGGCGCCGATGCCGCGGCGAATGGTCCATAGCGTGGTCGTCGCGCCATGCGACCAGCCCATAATCGACACCCGGTCGGGGATCACCCAAGGCTGTTCCTGCAGCCAGTGGCGGGCGGCATTGGCGTCATTGATGCGCGTGCGCGAGGCCCGCACCGGGCGCTGGCGCTGGTGGCATTGCGAGCCGAGGCCGCGCGAACCGAAACTGTCGGGAAATAACACGGCGAAGCCCGCCGCCATCAGGTGTTCGCCCCATTCCCGGTAACGATTGTCGAGCGGCGTTTCGCCGTCGCCCAAACCGTCGCAGGTATGCAGCGCCACGACGGCCGGAAACGGGCCCGGGCCGGGGGGGCGGTAAAGCACGCCCCGCAGCTTCACGTCGCCCGACGGAATCTCGACCTGCTCAAAGGCATTTGCGCAGCCGGAGGCCAGAATCAGGGCGGCAGCGATCCAAAACTTGAGGTTCCGCATGGCGCGACACTCCGGCTAGGCGGAAACCTACTTGGGCGCACATAAACCGGGCATGAACGGCCAAAATGAACAGCTCAACTCCGAGGGTTCCGTTTTCGGCGTCAAACGACTACATTGACGGCCAACCAGCCGCGCCGCAGCCATCGGAGGCCGCCTTGCTCAACCGCTACGATCGTTCTTCGCCGACGAGCGGCGAGGCCGAGGTCAAATATCTCGATGGCGATTTCCGCGTAACGCGCCCCGGCGCCTTTGTGCGCTGTTCGGTGACCGGCGTGCCGATCCCGCTCGAGGAGCTCAAATATTGGAGCGTCGAGCGTCAGGAAGCCTATGCATCGCCGGAGGCCGTTTTGCAGCGCGTTGCCCCAACGGCCAAATAATTAGCGCCGCGTTTTCGCCAGCACGAGTTTCCGCAATTCGTCCGCTTCATCCACCGCGAGCGTGACCGGCAACACTTGCGCCTTGGCGGCGAGCGCGGCCAGCGCCGGATCGCCTGTCATGCGGGCATGGTCCTTTTCGGTGGTCACGAGCGTTAGCCCGTCTTGCTCGGCTTGCATCACCAGTTCGGCCGCTTCCTCGCCGCTATAGCGATGGTGATCGGCGAAGGCGCGGCGCTGCGCGACCGCGAGGCCGGCGCCGGCGAGCGTATCGAAAAATTTTTGCGGGTTGCCGATACCGGCGAAGGCGTAAACATTGCGGCTTTTGAGCGCTGCGATCGCCGGCGCGTCCGGGATCAGCCTGGCATGGAAAAGCGGCAGGCTTGGCGCGGCGCCGATCACGCCGTTTGCGCCAACGCCATCGCCCACAATCAGCAGCGCGTCGCAATGTGCAAGCTGAGCGGCAAGCGGAGCGCGCAAAGGTCCGGCTGGAAACACTTTGCCATTGCCGATGCCGCGCCGGCCGTCGACGACGGCAATCGTGAAATCCTTGATGAGCGAAGCATTCTGCAATCCATCGTCCATGATGACGACCGTGGCGCCGGCGGCGTGTGCCGCGGTAACGCCGGCGACGCGGTCGCGCGCGACAATGGTCGGCGCTAGCCGCGCCAAGAGCAGCGCTTCGTCGCCCACCGCCGCCGCGCTGTCGTTATGCGCATCGACCGATTTGGGTCCGCCTTCGCTGCCGCCGTAGCCGCGGCTCAGGCAACAAGGCCGCTCGCCCAAAGCTTGCAGCAGGCCCGCGAGCCAGAGCACCGTGGGCGTCTTGCCGGCGCCGCCGAGCGTGAAATTTCCCACGCAAAGAACCGGTATTTGCGCGCGCCTGCCGGGCTTAGCCATCCGCCGCGCGGCCACCGCGCCATAGGCAAGCCCTAACGGCGCAAGCAGGCCCGCGGCCAAGCCGGCGTTGCGCCACCAGAAGGACGGTTCACGCATAATGGGCTCGCAGGCGCAGTTGCAACTGCATCAGATAAGGATCGAGCGACAGCAGCGTGCGCGCCAGCGCGCCGCCGAGCGCGTCCACCGTGCTGCGCGCGGTGTCGGCGATTTGCGCCCGCGCCGCTGGGTTGGCGAGCCATGCGCCAAATCCGGCGGTGAGTTGGTCTGCGTCGGCAACCGGCTCGGCGCCGTGCGCGGCATCGAGGGCGGAATATATATCGGCGAAATTCCACACATGCGGCCCATGCAGGATGGCGGCGCCAAGTTTGGCGGGCTCGATCGGGTTCTGTCCGCCGTGGCGGACCAGCGAGCCGCCCATAAACACCGACGGCGCGACGCGATAAATGAGCCCGAGTTCGCCCATGGTGTCGGCCACATAGATATCGGTCGCGGAATTGGGCAATTCGCCGCGCGAGCGCAGCGCGGATTTCAGTCCGGCGGCGGCCGCGATCTCGGCCACGCCCGGTCCGCGCTCGGAATGGCGCGGCGCGATCACCGTCAGAAGTCCGCGGAAATTATCGCGCAGGCGCATGTGCGCCTCGATCACAATGCCGTCTTCCCCGGCGTGGGTGGAGGCAGCCGCGATCACTGGCCGTCCGCCGATGGCGTCGCGCAGCGCTGCGAGTTTTGCGGCATTGGCTGGCGGCGCCGGTACGTCGAGCTTGAGATTGCCGGTGTTGACAACGCGCGGCGCACCCAATTCAGTCAGCCGCTCGGCGTCGCTCACCGTGCCGGCCAGGCACAGGTCGAAGCGTTGCAGCAAATTGGTGATTGTCTTCGGCAAGAACTGCCAGCGCCGGAACGAGTTTTCCGACAGCCGGCCATTGACCATGATCATCGGCACCGAGCGTTTCGAGGCCTCGATCATCATGTTAGGCCACAGATCGGATTCCACGAACATCGCCAAATCCGGCCGCCAGTGATCGAGGAAGCGGCGCATATAGCGCGGCACGTCCACCGGCAAGAACTGATGGATAACGTCGCGCGGCAGCCGCTGCTCGGCCATGCCGCCCGACGTAACGGTGCCCGATGTCACCAGCATGCCGATGCCGCGCGAACGAATTCGTTCGATCAAGGGCAGCACGCTCGCCAGTTCGCCGACGCTGGCGCCGTGCAGCCAGACCAGCGGCCCCTCCGGCCGCGCGATGCGGGCTTCGCCGCGCCGCTCCGAGAGCCGTTCGCGATGCTCCTTGCCGCGTTTGAGGCGGCGCGCGAGCAACAACGGCATCAATGGCGTGGCCGCCGCCGAAAACAGCCGATAGGCGCGTAACGCCGCGGTGAGCTCGTTGCTCACGGCGTATGGCTCCCGGTACGGTCGGCGATCTCATAGGCGTGCGCGGTCAGTCGGTTGAGTTCGCTCTCGACCAATTGCCGGGCGGCTTCCAGCGCCGCGTCATCGGCATCGCGCGCCACATAAATCGGATCGCTCGCCAGCAGCGCCATACGGCTGAACGGAAGATTGATCGCGGTGCGGTCCCAATTGTTAAGATCGATGCGGCGGTGGCTGGCGATGGCCACCGCGTAAATCGGCAGTCCGGAATACTGCGCCAGTTTGACGACGCCAAAGCCCGCGATGCGCGCGACTTTGGGCACGTCGGCGGTCAGCGCGACCGTGTAGCCTTGCTCGATCGCCGTGAGCATTTCGCCGAAAGCGGCGGCGCCGCCTTTGCGGTGGAATTCGCCATTATGGGCGCCGGAGCCGCGGATGGTGCCGATGCCGAGTTTCTCGGCGGCGATGGCGTTGATCTCGCCGTCGCGGTGGCGCGATACGAGAACTTTGGCGCGGAATTTCTCGCCGTCGGGTTTGAGGAAGGGTGCCATGAAATGCTGGCCGTGCCACAGCGCGACAATCGCCGGCATCTTGACCGTGTCGTAGATGTCGGTCGGAGAAAAAGTTTTCGAACTGGTGCGCCACGCCAGTTTCAAATACCACGCCGCCGCCGTGCCGACGGCGCGCTGAAAGGTTGGCGATGCAACAATACGCTTCAGTGATGGCATCAGCACCCTTTAGAGCACTCGCGGTCCGGATTGAATCAAAATCTCAGCGTCACTTTGTTGGCGGAGCTTGATCTCGTCCGGTTTCCGTCCCCGATACGCAGGGAACGGGCGTTTCGCGATCGCGCTCTAAGTTCCAGGCTTCGAACTTCCAGGTTTGGCGACACTGTCGGGATCGAGCAGGCGGTGCAGGTGAACGATGAAATAGCGCATATGGGCGTTATCGACGGTTTGCTGTGCCTTCGCCTTCCAGGCCACATAGGCGCTGGCATAATTAGGGAAGACGCCGACATATTCGACCTTGTCGAGGTCCTTGAATTCCGAACTCCCTAGTTCGGTCAGCTCTCCGCCGAACACAAGGTGGAGCAATTGTTTTCCGGGCACAGTATCGGGCATGACGTGATCCTTCGAAGAAGCCCCGGCAGTGGGTTTCATACGAGGTTGATGACGATCGATCCAGGCCGCAGTTTAAGCGAACTCGGACTGGCGGTCTCGCACCATGTCCATCAGCGTAGCATGGCAGGGGGCGCCGGCCGCAATTAGGGCGCTGTGCTCGGTGTTCGATTGGTTATAGGTCAACCGCTGGCCGTTAAAATCGGTCAGCAGGCCGCCGGCTTCGTGTACCAAAAGGTCGGCCGCCGCCAAATCCCAATCATGGCTGCCGGCCGAGGCAAAGGCGGCGTCAAGTTCCCCGTCCGCCACGCGGGTGAGCCGTAAGGCCAGCGAATGCACCTTGGGTTGCGGCACAATAGCTGGGTTTAATATTGCGAGCCGGTCGAGATAGCGTTTGGGACCGGCGATCTTGGCGCCATCAAGCGCCGCGTTCCGTTTTGCCCGTATGCTGACGCCGTTGCGGGTCGTGCCTTTGGCGCGCGCGCCCAGGAACATCTCATCCGTAACCGGCGCATAAAGTGCCGCCAGCACCGGGCGGCCGCCATCGACCAGCGCCACTGAAATCGTCCAGTCGGCGCGCCCGGTGATATAGGCGCGGGTGCCGTCGATCGGATCGACGATCCAGGCGGTTGCCATCGAACGGCCGGCGAAACTGTCCTCGGTTTCCTCCGACAGCCAGCCTGCGGCGGGCGCCAATGCGGTGAGCCGCGTGCGCAGCAGATTGTTGACCGCGATGTCGCCTTCGCTGACCGGCGAATTATCGTCGCCCTTGGTCCAGCGCTTGAACGGACCGCGCGACGTGACGCGCGCCAATTCGCCGGCTTCGCGCATCACCGCTTCGAGATCGCTGAGCGATACCCGGTTATTGGCCCGCAACGGTCAGGCCCTCCAGGCGCACGGTCGGCGCATTGATGCCGTATTTGAATTCGAGGTCGTTCGCCGGCGTCAGGCTACGAAAAATATCGTTGAGATGGCCGGCGATGGTGACCTCGCTCACCGGAAATGCGCGTTTGCCGTTCTCGATCCAAAATCCGGAGGCGCCGCGGCTGTAATCGCCGGTCACCATATTGACGCCGCTGCCGATTAAATCCGTGACGTAAAATCCATCGGCGATGTCGGCAATCAGCGCTTCCGGGCTCACGCTGCCGGCTTCGAGATGCAGGTTGCTGGCGCCGGGTGACGGCACCGACGAAACGCCGCGTGAGGCGTGTCCAGTACTGACGAGGCCTAATTCACGCGCGGTCGCGCTGTCGAGCAGCCAGGAGCGCAAGCATCCGTCGTCGACCAGCGCCAGCATCCGCCCGCCGACGCCTTCGCCGTCGAAAGGACGCGAGCGCAAGCCGCGCTTGCGCAGCGGATCGTCGATAATGCGAATGCCGCGCGCGAATAATTGCTCGCCCATTTTTTCGCGCAGAAAACTCGTTTTGCGCGCGACCGAGGCGCCATTGGCGGCGCTGGCCAGATGCGAAACCAGCGAACTGGCGACGCGCGGATCGAACACCACCGGCACTTTACGGGTCGAGACTTTGCGCGGATTGACCCGCTCGACCGCGCGCTCGCCAGCGGTGCGGCCGATTTTTTCCGGGCTTTCCAGGTCGCTCGCATGCAGCACGGAGGAATAATCATAGTCGCGTTCCATGCCGGTGCCGTCGCCGGCAATCGCGGTCATCGACACGCCGTGGCGCGACCCCAGATAAGCGCCGCGAAAGCCGTGGCTGGTGACCAGCACCATGCCGCCGATGCCGGCCGAGGCCGAGGCGCCGCCCGACTTGGAGACGCCCTTGACCGCCAGCCCGGCCTGTTCGGCCGCCGCCGCCATGGCCTCAAGCTGCTTAACCGTCGGCAGATCCGGATCGATCAGATCGAGATCGGGAAACGTGTGCGCGAGCAGCGCCTCGTCGGCGAGGCCTGCGTATTTGTCCTCGGGCGCGGCGCGCGCCATGGCCACCGCGCGCTCGGCCAGCGCGGCCGAACCATCGCCGGACAGGTCGTTGGTGGATACCACCGCCTGGCGGCGCCCGACCAGAACGCGCAGGCCCAGATCGTCGCCCTCGGCGCTCTCGGATTCCTCGACCGCGCCGTCGCGCACCTCGATTGAAAGCGATAGCGAGCGCACCGCCACGGCATCGGCGGCATCGGCGCCGGCGGCGCGCGCGGCTTTTACCAGCCGTTCAGCACGGTCGGTGAGGGCGCTTTGGTCGAAGAGGGAAGCGGCGGGGGCGAGCATGATGTGTTCTCAAATGGGCCTGAAAGGGCTTGCGCGCAACCCGTTGAAAACATTTTGCGCCAACGTATCAACACCTCGTCAATCATGGTTGGCAACGCGCCGTCAATCATGCCGCGTGGAAGGCCCGCCGTTACGCTCGATTAACCCCGTACATTAAGCGGATTCCGAGGCCTTTGCGCCATGATCCGCCTGCGACCGGGCACATAAGCCTGGCGCGGGAGAGTTTGAGGCGTCAAATGCGAAGTGGCGGATATTCCGCCGGGTCGGGCAGCGCATTGCTGCTCGACCCGTTCTGCCTGCCGGCGCGCTATGCGGCGATCGACGCCGCGGCCGACGAGCGGGTGCGGCATGTGGAGCTTTACCGCGAGCGCGTCGTGGTGCGCCGGTGCCTCGGCGGCATGCGCATGGCGCTCAATATGCCGCTCTCGGCCTTTGCCGGCGTCGCCATCCGCACGTGCGCGGGCGACGGCAGCGAACCGGCGACCGTTTCCGTCATTCTCGAACATAAAGATCCGTCACTGGCGCTGCCGCTGTTCGTCTCGGCCGAGGCCGATGACGCGGCCGCGCAATGGCGCACCTGGGCCAAGGTATTGGGCCTGCCGATGCTGGTCGAAGACGACGGGCAATGGCGCGAGCCATTCGCGCGCATGGGCGGGGTGCGCATCGAACGCGTGCGCGCGCGCCGTCGCCGCCGCAACGCCATCAAGCGCCGCCGTCCGACCATGCCGTTGCGCCGGCTGATGGGAAAATTGAACGCGGATACGCCGGTCTATCGCGGCGAGCGCGAGATCATCGCGCGTAACTGACCCGTAGGGTCATCTCCGCGAAAGCGGGGCTCCAGTACTTACTTGCAGCGCTGCAGCTTGAGCGTGCCGCCCGGCTGCATGTTCATCACGATATGATCGGCGTCGATCTGCTGCAGCGTGAAACTGGCGCTGCCGTTGTTGATCTGGCCGGTGGTGAATTGGTCGACCACGCGATAGTTGCCCGGTCCTTGCTGCGACACAGACTTGATGCGGTAGGCCGGCACGCCGCCGCCGCTGTCGGTGCGCTGGTCGCCGTTGAAGCCAATGACGCGCAGCTTGCTGCAATCGATCGCGCCTTTGGCCGAACTCGTGCTCTGGCCCCATTTGCCGGTGACCGGATAGACCGCGGGCGCGGCAAAGCCCGGCGCCGCCAAGACGATCACCAGCATCGCCGACAGAATGATGTATTGCAGCGGTTTCATGCTCTTTAGTTCGGCCTCGAAGGGAGCGAAATCAAGGGCGACGGCGGCGCATGCTTAACGGGAGGGGCCGCTATTCATTTCAATTAATGGCGTTTACGCCTTGCCATACCCGCCCGCCGTCGGGCTCTGGATGATAACGGCCTCGCCGGCGTCGATCGTGGTCTCGTCGCAGCCTTTGAGCCGTTCCATCGTGCCGTCCTTGCGGCGCGCCCAGTTCTCGCCGACCTGGCCGGCTTCGCCGCCCGCCAGGCCAAATGGCCGCACCCGGCGGTGGCCCGACAAAATCGTGCATTCCATTTTTTCGAAGAAGCGAATCGTGCGCCTTATCCCGCCGCCGGCGTGCCATTTGCCCTTGCCGCCGGAGCCGGCGCGAATGTGGAAATCCTCCAGCACCACCGGATAGCGGAACTCCAGCACTTCCGGATCGGTCAGACGCGTGTTCGTCATATGCGTATGTACGGCGTCGGTGCCGTCAAAGCCGGGCCCTGCCGGCGAGCCCGAGCAGATCGTCTCGTAATACTGATATTTGGCGTTGCCGAAATTGAGATTGTTCATGGTGCCTTGCGCGGCGGCGAGCGCGCCCAGCGCGCCGAACAAGCAATTGGTCACGGCCTGCGAGGTCTCGACATTGCCGGCCACCACCGCGGCCGGATATTCCGGCGTCAGCATGGTATGCGGCGGCACCACGATGTTGATAGGCCGCAGACAGCCGGCATTCATCGGAATGTCGTCGTCCACCATCACGCGAAACACATAGAGCACGGCCGCGCGCGTCACCGGCTCGGGCGCGTTGAAATTATTCGGCTGCTGCGGGCTGGTGCCGGTGAAATCGACGGTGGCTTCGCGCTTTGTCTTGTCGACCGTGATCTTGACCTTGATCACGGTGCCCTGATCCATCTCGTAGGAAAATTCCGAGTCGTGCAGCCGGTCGATGACGCGCCGTACGCTCTCGGCCGCGTTGTCCTGCACATGCGCCATATAGGCGGTCACCACCGGCATGGTGAATTGCGCCACCATCTTGCGCAGTTCGGCGACGCCTTTTTCATTGGCGGCGATCTGCGCCTTGAGGTCGTTGACGTTCTGCACCGGATTGCGCGCCGGATATTTGGCGCCGGTCAAAACCGCCATCAGTTCCTTTTCGCGGAAGCGTCCGCGATCGACCAGCTTGAAGTTGTCCATATAGACGCCTTCCTGCTCGATGGTGGTCGCGTTCGGCGACATCGAGCCCGGCGAAATACCGCCGACATCGGCGTGATGCCCGCGCGAGGCAACCCAGAACAGAATTTTTTTCTTCTTGTCGTCGAACACCGGCGTGCACACCGTGATGTCCGGCAAATGCGTGCCGCCATTATAGGGGGCGTTGATCGCGAACACGTCGCCGGGCGCGACTTTGCCTTTGTTGTCGCGGATCACGGTCTCGACCGAGCGGTCCATCGAGCCCAAATGCACCGGCATATGCGGCGCATTGGCCACCAGCGTGCCGTCATGCGCAAAGACGGCGCAGGAGAAGTCGAGGCGCTCCTTGATGTTGACCGAATAGGCGGTGTTCTGCAGCGATACGCCCATCTGCTCGGCGATCGACATGAAAAGATTGTTGAACACTTCCAGCATTACCGGATCGGCCTTGGTGCCGATGGCGTGGGTGCGCTTGAGCGCCTTGGCGCGGCTAAGCACCAAATGATTTTTCGCGGTGAGTTCGGCCTGCCAGCCGGGTTCGACCACGATGGTCTGGTGCGGCTCGATGATGATCGCCGCGCCTTTGACGCGTGAGCCCGGCTTGAGCTGATCGCGCGTATAGACATTGGCCTTGTGCCAGGCGCCCTGCGAATAGAATTGCGTGCGCCGCGCCGGCTTGGGCAATTTGCCGCGCGACTTCTTGGCGGATTTCTCGCTGAACTTGGCGCCGCCGCCGATGGCTTCCACCGATACCGCCTCGACCACCACTTGCTTCGAGCGATCGATAAAACCGAACCGCGCCTTGTGGGCTTTTTCGAATGCGCCTTTCATCGCTGGCATACTGCCGGCGGCCACCACCAGCGCCGTGTCGGTGCCGGCGTAACGGATATGCGCGCGCACGATCACCTTGATTTTCGCCGCCGGCACACCCTGGCCGGCGACTTCCATCTTGGCGTCCTTGCCGAGCCGGCCGCCGTCGCGGCGAATGGCCGCCAGCGCCTTGTCGCCCAGCGGCAATTCGATGGCCTGTTCGCGGGTGGCGCGGATATCGGCCAGCCCCATGCCATAGGCCGACAACAGCGACGAGAACGGATGGATCAGCACCTTGGTCATGCCGAGGCTGTCCGCCACCAGACAAGCATGCTGTCCGCCGGCGCCGCCGAAACAATTGAGCGCGTAGCGCGTCACGTCATAGCCGCGCTGCACGGAAATCTTCTTGATCGCATTGGCCATATTCTCGACCGCGATCTTGATAAAGCCGTCGGCGATTTCCTCCGGCGTCTTGCCGACCTGCTTGGCCATGTCGGCGAAGGCGTTTTTCACCGCCGCTTCATCGAGCGGCTGATCCTGCGACGGCCCAAAAATCCTCGGGAAGAAATCGGGCATCAGCTTGCCCGCCATCACATTCGCATCCGTAACCGCAAGAGGCCCGCCGCGCCGGTAGCATTTCGGCCCCGGATTGGCGCCCGCGCTATCGGGCCCGACACGAAAGCGCGCGCCGTCGTAATGCAGGATCGAGCCGCCGCCCGCCGCCACCGTATGAATGAGCATCATCGGCGCGCGCATGCGCACGCCCGCGACTTCGGTCTCGAAGGTGCGCTCATATTCGCCGTCGAAATGCGACACGTCGGTCGAAGTGCCGCCCATGTCGAAACCGATCAAACGCTCGAAGCCGGCCTCGCGCCCCGTTTCCGCCATGCCGACGACGCCGCCGGCCGGTCCCGACAGGATCGCGTCCTTGCCCTGAAATAATTCGGCGGCGGTCAATCCACCCGACGACATCATGAACATCAGACGGATAGGTTTTTCGTCTTTTTTGCCGGAGGAGGGGCTCATCTCGCCCGCCACCCGCGCCACATAGCGCCGCAAAATCGGCGACAGATAGGCATCCACCACCGTGGTGTCGCCGCGCCCCACCAGTTTTATGAGCGGCGATACTTCGTGGCTCACCGAAACCTGGCCAAAGCCCATCTCGCGCGCCAGTGCCGCTACCTGCCGCTCATGTTCGGGAAAGCGATAGGCATGCATGAACACGATGGCGACTGCGTCGATGCCGGAGGCTTTCGCCGCCGCCAGATCGGCGCGCACCGCCGCCAAATCCGGCGCGCGCTCGACGGTGCCGTCGGCGCGCACGCGCTCGGCCACTTCGACGACCTGCTCATAAACGAGATCGGGCTTGATAATATGACGCGCGAAGATCTTCGGCCGCGCCTGGTAGCCGATCTTGAGCGCGTCGCGGAAGCCCTTGGTGATAAGGAGCAGCGTGCGGTCGCCCTTGCGCTCCAACAGAGCGTTGGTAGCGACCGTCGTGCCCATTTTGACCGCGCCGACCTTCGATTGCGGGATCGGCTCGCCCGGTTTGAGACCCAGCAGATCGCGAATGCCTTGAACGGCGGCGTCGGCATAGGCCTCGGGATTTTCCGACAGCAGCTTATGCGCGGTAAGCGTACCGTCCGGCCGGCGCCCCACCACATCGGTGAAGGTGCCGCCGCGGTCGATCCAGAAATCCCAGGCTTTCGACGGTTTTTTTGCGGGCATGGCACGTCAGTGGTGGCGTGAGGCGCGCACTATGTCCAGCCTGTCGGGGATAAGACAAGCCTGCTATGGTGGCATTGCCGGGGGACCTCATCCATGAAATTGCCACGCCGTCAATTCCTGCAACTCGCCGGAGCCGCGATTCGCCGCTCCCGCGCTTTCACAACGCGCATTGGCGCTCGATTATCCGACGCGGCCGGTGCATTTGATCGTCGGCTTTTCCGCCGGCGGCCCGCAAGACATCACCATGCGCCTGATCGGGCAATGGCTGTCGGAGCATCTGGGCCAATCCTTCATTGTCGAGAACCGCTCGGGCGCTGGCGGCAATGTCGGTGCCGAATACGTGGTGCATGCGGAGCCGGACGGCTACACGCTGCTCTCGGTGTCGTCGCCCAATGCCATCAATGCGACGCTCTACGACAATCTCAAATTCAATTTCATCCGCGACATCGCGCCGGTCGGCGCCATCATGCGCGTGCCGCTGGTCATGGAGGTCAATCCGTCGGTTCCGGTCCATACGGTTCCCGAATTCATCGCCTATGCCAAGGCCAATCCCGGCAAGATCAGTTATGGGTCCGGCGGTGTCGGGACGCCGCAACACGTGTCCGCCGAATTGTTCAAGATGATGACCGGCGTCGACATGGTGCACGTACCCTATCGCGGCGCGGCGCCTGCGCTGCAGGATTTGATCGCGGGGCAAGTGCAAGTCATGATCGATACGACGCCTGCTTCGATGCAGCACATCCGGTCGGGCAACGTGCGCGCGCTCGCGGTCACGACGCTCAAGCGCGCCGATGCGCTGCCGGACCTTCCGACGGTCGCCGATTTCGTGCCGGGTTACGAGGCGACGTCGTGGTTCGGCATTGGCGCACCCCGCAATACACCCACTGAAATCATCGACAAACTCAACAAGGAAATCAACGCTGGCATTGCCGATCCCAAAATCAAGGCGCGGCTGTTGGAACTCGGCGGCACGGTGCTGCCGGGTTCGCCTGCCGACTTCGGCAAGCTTATCGCCGCCGAGACCGAGAAATGGGCCAAGGTGGTCAAGTTCTCCGGCGCCAAACCTAACTGACAAGCCTAATTGACTGCCCTTGGTCGCACTTGCCATAGTGGCGGCGAAAGCGGCATGTTGATACCTCGACGCCGGGGTCCGCCAATCATCTAAGGCATTATGGAGACGTCAATGACTATATTAGTGCGTGCGTTCGCTGGCTTGTTGCTCGCGGGCGGCCTTGCAACCGGCGCCGTCGCGCAAACCAAATGGGACATGCCGACGCCCTATCCGGACGGCAACTTCCACACCAAAAACGACGCGCTGTTCGCCGCCGATGTGGCCAAGGCGACCAATGGCTCGCTCACCATCGCAATCCATTCGGCTGGCTCACTGATCAAACACGCCGAAATCAAACGCTCGGTGCGCCAAGGCACGGCGCCGATCGGCGAAATACTCAAGTCGCTCGCGTCCAACGAGGCGCCGGTCTACGGCGTCGAACTCGATTCCGTTCCTCGCCACCGGCTATGACGCGTCCAAGAAACTCTATGCGGCGCAGAAGCCCTATCTGGAAAAGCAGCTCGCCTCCGAAGGCTTGATGCTGCTTTATTCGGTCGCCTGGCCGCCGCAGGGCATCTATGCCAAGCGCGAGATCAAGTCGGTCGAGGACCTCAAGGGTCTCAAATTCCGCACTT
Source organism: uncultured Alphaproteobacteria bacterium (assembly GCA_963807665.1). Taxonomy (GTDB): domain Bacteria; phylum Pseudomonadota; class Alphaproteobacteria; order Rhizobiales; family Xanthobacteraceae; genus Pseudolabrys. Next base: position 46,090 of record CAWEDE010000073.1, read on the forward strand.
ACAATGCCATGATCGGCCGCATCGCCACGCTGGTCGGCGCCATCCCGACGCAGATCGAAGTGCCCGATCTGCCGACCGCCTTCGCCACCGGCCGCGTCGATGTGATGATCACCTCGGCCTCGACCGGCGTCGACACCAAGTCGCAGGATTATCTGACGCATTACATCGACACCCAGGCCTGGCTGCCGCGCGATATCGTATTCGTGAACAAGGAAGCTTTCGATAAGCTCACGCCAGCGGAGCAAAAAGCGGTCAAGGACGCCGCCGCGACCGCCGAAGCGCGCGGCTGGAAAATGTCGATCGAGGAAATGACGATCAAGACCAAGGCGCTCAAGGATGCCGGCATCATTGTGCTGCCGCCGACGCCCGAGTTGAAAGCCGGCTTAGCCAAGGTCGGCAACGAAATCGCGGCGGAATGGGAAAAATCCGCCGGCGCCGACGGCGCCGCGCTGTTGGCGGCTTATAGGAAGTGATCTTGCTTCTTCCTCGCGCCGCCACCGGCGCGAGGGAGACGAGGTCCGACTAGATGCGCCACGCCCTCGACACCCTCTATCGCGGCACGCTCTGGCTCTCCGCGTTCTGCCTCTGCGCTATCGCGCTGATGGTTGGCGCGCAGCTCGTGACCCGCCTCATCGACGGCGCGCTGGCGCTCGCGCATCTGCCGCGCACCGACATCGTTATTCTCTCGCTCAACGAAATCTGCGGCTACCTGCTGGCGGCGGCAAGTTTCCTGGCGCTCGCTGGCACGCTCAAGGCCGGCGCGCATATCCGGGTGACCATGCTGCTCTCAGCCTTGAGCGAGCCGGCGCGCCGCTATGTCGAAATCTGGGCCTTCGGTTTTTCCGCCGCGGCCTGCGGTTACGGTACCTACCAACTCGCCAGTTTCACCTGGGTGTCGTTGCGCTTCCACGAAGTCTCGCCCGGCGTCGTTCGCGTGCCGCTGGTTTACCCGCAAGCGGCCATGGCTTTCGGCGCGCTGATCCTCACGATCGCGCTGGTCGACGAACTCGTCATCGTCGTTCGCGGCGGCCGGCCGACTTTCCGCGCGGCGGAAGACGCCATCACCCTGGGCAAGGAAGGGTGAGCGCGCGCATGATCCCGAAAAGTGGCAACCGGTTTTCGGCCAAGATCATGCGCCAGGAAAAAACATGAACGAACTCCAGCTCTCCCTCGCGCTCATGCTGCTGTTGTTCGCGATCCTCGGCTCCGGCGTGTGGATCGCCGTGGCACTGGCGGTCTGCGGCTTTGCCGCGGTCATGACCAAGCTGGCGACGCCGGCCGGCCAGGTGCTGGCCACCTCAATGTGGACGGCGTCGAATTCCTGGGATTTGACGGCTCTGCCGATGTTCATCTGGATGGGCGAAATTCTTTATCGCACCAAATTGTCCGACGACATGTTCGAGGGTTTGGCGCCCTGGGTGCAAAAGCTGCCCGGCCGGCTGTTGCATGTGAACGTGATCGGCTGCGCCATCTTTGCCGCGGTGTCGGGCTCGTCCGCCGCCACATGCGCGACTATTGGCCGGATCGCGCTACCCGAACTCTTGAAGCGCGGCTATGACGAGAAAATGGCGATCGGCACGCTCGCCGGCTCCGGTACGCTCGGCCTGCTGATCCCACCTTCGATCATCATGATCGTCTATGCCACCGCGACCGACCAGTCGATCGCGCGCCTGTTCATCGCCGGTGTCATTCCCGGCATCATGCTAGCGCTGCTGTTCATGGGTTTCATTGTCGGCTGGGCGCTGCTCAATAATTCACGCATGCCGCCGCCGGAGCCCTATGTGCCGCTGCGCGCGCGCATCAAGGCGTCGCGCCGGCTAATTCCGGTGACGCTGCTCATTCTCGGGGTTATCGGGTCGATTTATGGCGGCCTGGCGTCGGCGACCGAAGCGGCCGTGGTCGGCGTGTTCCTGTCGCTGGCGCTGTCGTGGTGGTCCGGCACGCTGACCAAGGACGGCTTTCGCGATTCGCTCATGGGCGCGACCCGCACATCCTGCATGATCGCCTTCATCCTGGCGGGTGCGGCTTACCTGACCGCCGCGATGGGCTTTACCGGCATACCCAGCGCGCTGGCCGAATGGATTAGCGGCTATAATCTGCCGGCCTGGGGCCTGCTCAGCGTGCTTACCGCCTTCTACATCGTGCTCGGTTGTTTTCTCGACGGCATCTCGATGGTGGTGCTCACCACTTCGATCATTATTCCACTGGTGCAGAAATCCGGCTTCGATTTGATCTGGTTCGGCATTTATATTGTGCTGGTGGTGGAGATGGCGCAAATCACGCCGCCCGTGGGCTTTAATCTCTATGTCCTGCAAGGCATGACCGGGCGTGACATCTTCACCATCGGCGCCTATGCGCTGCCGCTGTTCATCCTGATGTGCGTCGCCGTGGTGATGGTCGCGATGTTCCCCGGCATCGCGCTATGGCTGCCGGGGACTATGTTGGATCGCTAGCGCCAGGCTCAGAGCCTGCCCATCAGCAGGAGGATCAGCAACACGATGATGACGAGGCCGAGCCCGCCGCCGCCGTAATATCCGGTGCCGTAGAATGGACCGCCGCCCAGTCCGCTAAAGCCGCCAAGCAACGCAATGACAAGAATAATCAGGATGATGGTTCCAAGCGACACGGTGTTCTCTCCCTAATGTGCTCGTTGAATGCAGGGAACAACGGCATCGCGCGCAAAAAGTTCCATGCGCCATGAAATGGACGCGGCGCCCCGCGCCCGCCGGTAAAAGAAGTGCACGGCCCCGCAGGTAAAACTGTAATGCCGGGTTACAACCCGGTGGCGCCGGCGGCGGGGCCGGCTTCGGTCTTGGCCGCGTGTAACATGGCGGCGAGCTCCTTAACGGCTTGCGTGAGACCCACCACTTCGGTCTCGCGCAACTGGTCGATCTTCTGGTGCAATAGTTCGATCTCCAACTCGGCCTTTATGTTCACCTGAAAATCGTTTTCGGCCTGTTTGCGGTCGATGTCCTGCTGCCGGTTTTGGCTCATCATGATGAACGGCGCCGCATAGGCGGCCTGAAACGAGAGCGCCAGGTTGAGCAGGATGAATGGATAGGGATCCCACTGCTGGATGAAGGCCGTGACGTTGAGCGCGATCCAAACCAACAAAATGATCGACTGGATGATGATGAAGCGCCACGAGCCCATGGTGGAGGCGACCGAATCTGCGACCTTTTGACCGATGGTAAGATGAGACCGCACCGGGTGCGACCCGCCTTGGCTCGCGCGCGCGTTGTGGCGCAAGGTTCGCAGTTCCGCTAACAATCGTCGCTCGGTTTCGTGAAGTTCCACCTTCAAGCCCGCGGAATTATCCATGGCGTCGTCCTCGCTGGGATGCGTTTACCATCGTTCAATTCTACATCTTGCTTATGCTGTTTAAAGCGTCCGGCGTGTATTAGATGCCACCTAATATAACGGCGGTTGAGCTTTAATGACAGAATGCCAATCGTCGTGAATACTCAATTGGTTGCAGACTCACGTGAGTCTGTCTCATCCAATTCTGTCTCGAGCAAGTCTGCCTCCCGCAAGTCCGGCTCTTGTGATTTGCGAAAACCGTTCCTCTTTTTTCGGAGCTAAATCTAAACGATGGCAACAGTTGCAAAAAAAGTCCCCAACCCGATCGACAAGCATGTGGGCGCGCGCGTGCGCATGCGCCGCATGATGCTGGGCATGAGCCAGGAAAAGCTCGGCGACGGCCTCGATCTCACCTTTCAGCAAGTGCAAAAATACGAGAAGGGTACCAACCGCATCGGCGCCAGCCGGCTGCAGCAGATTTCCAACATCCTGCAGGTGCCGGTTTCGTTTTTCTTCGAAGGTGCGCCCAATATGCCTGGCCACTCCGGCATGGGTGAAGCGGTGTCGCCGGCCTTTGTGTCGGATTTTCTCGCAACGTCCGACGGTCTGTCGCTGACCAAGTCGTTTATCAAAATCAAAAACTCCAAACTGCGCCGGCGCATTGTGGAGTTGGTCGAGCAGATGGCCGAAGGCCAGTCGCGCTAGAGCCTCGTTCTCGGCAAATTATTTGGCGCGCGGGCCCACAGGTCCGCGCGTTTTTGCGTGTGGGGCTTGCGCCCGCGCGGCGGGTTCGCCGATGCGTCGTCAATTTGCCGCCTTACACGACGCCTTGCGTTTGCACTTGCCCAATGAGCGCGGCGCGCAAGGCCGCCGAAGCATGATAAAGCGGCACGTGGCCTGACAACAAAATCTGCGCGCTGCGCTTATAGGCTGCTTTGGCGATCTCGACGCCGGCGCCGCCAAGCCGTGCTTCGATGACCGCGTCGAGCACTCCGGCCGGATTTTCGATGCCGACTTTGACTTCGCTGAATTCAACGCCCAATCGTGCGACATTGCGCGCGATTTCGAAGGCGACCGTGCCCGGCACCAGCGCGGCTGCGGCGAGGCAGCAGCCGCCGGACACCGCCATCGAACGGTGGCCCGCTTGCGGCGTAAAATAACGGCCCGTGATATTGCCGTCGCCCTTGGGCGCGCCGACCAGACAAACCTTGGGTATCGTCTCGCTATTGGCGATTTCGTCGGCGGTCATCGGTTCGCCGTTGCGTTTCTTGAGGCCCATGCGCAAGCCGGCTTGCGTCCACACAGCACGCAATTTTTCCATCAGCGGCTTGTCGGCGTCGAAGGTTTCGATGCGGTCGTGGACGTCGCGGCCAAAATCGCTGGCGCGCGCGATGACCATCGGCACGGCGACGTCGACACAGGAAACGTCGATGCCTTCGATCCGGTCGACGGCGTTGCCGGTCGGCAGCAGTTTGCCCGTCTTTGAGCCGACGGGCTGATTGAGAAACAGATCGACGCCGGGCCACGCACCGTCAACGCCGGGAATGACGGCGTTCTCGGCCAAGCCGTTATTGAACGTGATGCGCGAGGCTGCCGTGACGCCGGTATTTGTGTTGCGGATGTTGAGCGTGAAGTCGCCGTCGCCGGAGCGCTCCACCAGGCCGGTATCGAGCGCCCAGAACGGCAGCGCGGCGGACATGTTGCCGCAATTCACGCTCCAGTCGATGGCGGATTTATCCGCCGCAAGTTGCGCCAAGGTGCTGACCAGGACCGGCTTGCCGTCGCTGCCTGTTTCGATCTCGGCGAAGAAAACCTTATTGCCGGTCGGCACGACGCGGCCTAGTCCCGTGAGCTGCTTGTTGCCGGCGCGCGTTCCGGTGAGCGGCACGCCCATGAGATGGCGCAGCAATTCCTCGCGCAGAGCGGGGTCGGCCGGCGCAAGCTTGTCTGACAGCACGAGCCCGGTCGATGTGCCGCCGCGCACGTGATGAACCGGAAATTCGACGACGCCATGCCGCTCGCGGATCGCCATGCCGGGCAAAGCTGGGAATGCAGCCGTGCGGCGCCCGAGATCGTGCGTGGGGCTGGCAGGTTTGGCGGCAATGTTCATGGCAAACTCCGAGGGGCGGCGAGCAATGGTATCGACCGTTGCAAACTAGCATTTGCGCAGGCCTAGGACAGCCATGTCATCGCGCTCTGGAAATTTGGCACCCCAAAATTGGTGGGGGCCCGGCGGTTTTGCCGCCGAGCCCCCTTCATCGTATCAGCCGGCCTATAAGCCGGGTTTTGTAAGGCCTGCCGTCCTAGGCAAACGTGACGGCCATTCCTCTGGCACGCCGGTTACCCGGCGCGTCAAGCAACCTACCCGAATGACTGGCCCGGACGGACCTCGCAAGCTTTCGCTTGTGAACGCCATTCCTATTCGGTCTTGCTCCCGGTGGGGTTTGCCGTGCCGCCATCGTTGCCGATGGCGCGGTGGGCTCTTACCCCACCGTTTCACCCTTACCTTGGCCAAAACGCTACGCAGCCAAGGCGGTCTGTTCTCTGTGGCACTGTCCCTGAAACGACCCCGTGAAGGGCCGCCCCGCCGGACGTTATCCGGCACCGTTCGTCCATGGAGCCCGGACTTTCCTCCCCGGCACCCTTTCGAGCCTAGCCGGGACGGCCGTCCGGCCGACTGACCGGGATAGTCATGGTGGGGCAGGGCATTGGCGTCAAGCGCGAACGCTTTGGCGGTTAACGGCTGCCGCGCGCCGGTGCCCCATAAAAAAACCCGGGCCTGTCGGGGAGGAAGACAAGCCCGGGTTACGCAGTTGGGGAGGTAAGATGATCGCCTACAGCGTCGGTTCGAATTTGGGCGCCTGTTGGGCGCAAATCAGGCGCGGGTCAGGCCCGAACCCAGCCATTCGCCCTTATGCGGTTCGCGCTGGCGGATCGGCCGGAACGCCGCCGCAAGCCTTTTGGCCTGCGCCCCAAAACCAAGAAAAGCCGCGCGCATATCCCTGGCACGCTCGGCATTCGCTCTGCGGATGATGGCATCGATGCCAGCCGGGCTGATCGAGGCTGAGGCCAGGCCGAATTGGCTGCTGATTTCATTGGTGAATTTTTGGCTCATGACATTCTCCGGGGATAGGGCGTTGATCCGGTAGCTTTCCCTATGCGTAACAGCATAATATTATATTCCATGGCGGTGATAATCCGATATTATTGGCATTCTTTAGTGACTAAATGGAATGAATATGGACCGTTCCTCCGATTTACGGGTCTTTGTCCGGGTCATGGACCGGGGCAGTTTCTCCTCTGCTGCCAATGACTTAGGCATCACGCCCTCGGCCGTTTCCAAGCTGATGTCGCGGCTGGAGGATCGGCTTGGCGTGCGCCTGTTGGCGCGCAGCACCCGCCGCTTGGCGCTCACGCCCGAGGGCGAAACTTTTTTGTCGCGCGCCCGGAGCATCGTTGCCGATATCGACGCCGCCGAAGCCGAGGTGGCGCAGGCGCGCGGCGCGCCGCGCGGGCGGCTACACATCAATGCCGGCACCGCCTTTGGTTTGCACCAGCTCGCGCCCGCGCTCGCCGATTTCCTCGGCAAATACCCGGAAATCGACGTCGAACTTTCCATCACCGACCGCCTGGTCGATCTCATCGATGAGCAAGCTGACATAGCGGTCCGCTCGGGCCACATCCCGCAAGGCCCTTTCATCCAGCGCAAGATCGCCGATCTTCAACGCGTGATCTGCGCGGCGCCGTCTTATGTCGCGCGCCGTGGCAAGCCCAAGCTTGCCGCTGATCTCAAGGATCACGATTGCATCTTGGTCGCCGGCGCGGGACTCAACCGCTGGCCGTTCCGCACCCGCACCAGCATCGAGGTGGTCGAGGTGCGCCCGCGCGTGACCACCGATGACGCGGAAGCGGCGCTTCGCCTGGCAATCGAAGGCGCCGGCATTATCCGCCTGTCTGATGTGATTGTCGGCAGTCCGTTGCGCGATGGCGAACTGGTCGCGCTGCTGACCGATATCCATCACGTCGAGCCGTTTCCGCTCTCGGCGGTCTACCCGGCCGGACGCCACCGGCTGCCGCGCGTCGCGGTCTTCCTCGAATTTCTCGACGAACAATTCGGCCATGCGCCGTGGCGGCTTCCCGTCACGTGAGCGGCCCGGGCCTGGTCTCGATCAGCGCGCGCAGCGTGAGCAAGGTGGACGCATCGGCGATGCCGTCGATGCGGGCCGGACGGAAATGGCGCTGGAAGGCTTTGACGACGATGCTGGTGGCTTCGTCATAGCTGCCGGTTTCCGCGATGCCGTAGCCGTAGGACGCGAACGCGCGTTGCAGGCGCGAGACCGCGTCGCCGCGATCGCCGGGCTTGAGCATGTTGCCGTCGAGATCGAGGGGCGCTGCGCGCACCCAATGGCCGATGCCGGATTCGCTCAAAAGCTCCCAGGGGAATTTCTCGCCGGGATCCTGCTTGCGCGCGGGCGCCACGTCGGAATGGCCTAGGATGCGCTCGGCGCTGATCGGCCCGCGCCGCGTGATGATGGATTTGCATAGCGAGATCACCGCGGCGGTCTGCCGGAGCGGGAAATTTCGGTAGCCGAATTCGTGCCCCGGATTGACGATTTCGATGCCAATCGAGTGCGAATTGATGTCGGTTTCGCCGCTCCAGGACGATTCCCCGGCATGCCAGGCGCGCCGGCTCTCCGGTACGCATTGGATAATCCGGCCGTCCTCGAATACGACGTAATGCGAGGAGACCTTGCTGGCCGAGGTCGTCAGCCGCGCCAGCGCCGCGTCGCCGCTCGCCATGCCGGTGTAATGCAGCACGATCATGTCGGGTGCGATGCCGTCCTTGCGCTCGTCCATATTAGGCGAGGGCACCACGGCGCTGACGATGAAGGAATCCGGCTGGAAAAGTTGACATAACGGGGCGATCTTGGCCGGAGGACGTCTGTTCGCAAGGAGACGGCGTCAACTTTCACTGCGCCGCAGCGAAAAAGCAATGCCGTCATTGGTCGTGCCTAGGAAGGGGCGGAAGCTAAGGCATGGCCGTCCGCTGGTTCGGAAACAAATCCTTAAGATTAAGGGCTGTTTAATGGGGCTCACACGGTGCTGCGCCAGGGTCTCGAGGAGGGGCCTTGGGGCTGGGTCAATCCATGACGCCCATATTAATCCATGACAGCCCACGATTTAGCGTCCAGCACGGCCCGCCGCGGTTCCCGCTTTGGAGCGGCATAATGGCGTCGGGCGATGATTCACCTGGCGCCGATGACGGGCGAGATCGCCATATTCCCGGTGCTGGCGCCGCGCGCGGTCGAACTGCTCCAGATTCATGACGGCGGCGTTTATATCGACGCTAGTTTCGGTGCTGGCGGCTATACCCGCCTCATTCTCGATGCCGCCCAAGGCGGCGCGGTGCGAGTGATTGGCATCGACCGCGATCCCCATGCCATCGCGCTTGGCGCCGGCCTGGTGCAGGCGGCCGATGGCCGGCTCACTTTGATCGAGAACCAATTCTCGCAACTCGACGCGGTCGCGCGCCGTTGCGGCCACGATGCGGTGGACGGCGTGGTGCTCGATCTTGGCGTTTCCTCCATGCAGCTCGACAGCGCGGCGCGCGGATTTTCATTCCGGCTCGACGGCCCGCTCGATATGCGGATGGGCGGCGATGGTCCGAGCGCGGCCGAGGTGGTCGCACGCGCCAGCGAACGCGATCTCGCCAACATCATTTTTCTGCTCGGCGAAGAGCGCCACTCGCGCGGCGTCGCGCGCGCCATCGTCAAGGCACGCACGCTGGCGCCGATCGAAACCACGCGCGCGCTCGCCGACATCGTTGCCCGCGTGGTGCGCTCGAAACCGAACGAGATTCATCCGGCGACACGCACATTCCAGGCGCTGCGCATTTTCGTCAACGACGAACTGGGCGAACTAGTCGCCGCGCTTGAAGCGGCCGAACGCATTCTTAAACCGGGCGGCCGGCTGGTGGCGGTGTCATTTCATTCGCTCGAAGACCGCATCGTGAAATCGTTCCTCGCCGGCCGTGCCGAAACCCGCGGCGGTTCGCGTCATGCGCCCGAGCGCGTGCGCGCCGCGCCAAGCTTCACGATATTGACCAAGCGGCCGGAGACTGCCGGCGAACCGGAGCTTGCGCGCAATCCGCGCGCCCGTTCGGCCAAGCTGCGCGCCGGCGAGCGCACCGGCGCCGCCGCGCACGATAGCGATGCCGCCGATCTGCTGCCGAATTTGCCGTCGCTCGCCGACGTGATGCGGGGGCAATAGCCATGCGCCTGCTCAATTTCATGGTGATCGCCGCGCTCATCCTGGCGGCGTCCTTTGTCTACAAGATCAAGTTCGACTCCACGCTGCAGGCCGAGCGGGTGGCAAAGCTCGCCGGTGAATTGCGCCGCGAACGCAACGCCATCGCCAGCCTGCGAGCCGAATGGGCCAGGCTCGACACGCCCGGCCGCATTCAGGGCCTGGCCGAACGCCATCTCGCCTTGCAGCCAATCGTGCCGACCCAATTCGACAGCCTCGATCGCTTGCCCGACCGCCCGCCGGCGATTGCAAAGCCCGCCGATGACGATCCGATCGGCGCCATGCTGGCGCCGTCGGCGCCTGAGAGCACCGGCAGCCTGCCGGCACCGAAAGCGGGGCGCTGAGCCATGGACGCGCCGGTTCCGCCGAAATCGACCGAGACCCGCTGGCAGCGCTGGCTGCGTTCGCTGCTCTATGGCCAGGACGTCGACCGCAACATCAAGGCCAAGGCGCGGCTCGGTCTCGTCATTGTCGCCTTCGCCGGAATTTATTGCGTCATCGCGCTGCGGCTGGTGATGTTTGCCGCCGTGAGCGACGGCCACGGCGCGCGGCGCAGCGTCGGCCAGGACGCGGTCGCCACCGCCAGACCCGACATCCTCGATCGCAACGGCCGCATCCTCGCCACCGATGTAAAGACGCCGTCGCTGTTTGCCGAGCCGCGCAAGATCATCGACGTCGATGAGGCGGTTGAACTTCTCACCGCGGTGTTACCCGATCTCGACGCCAGCGAGGTGCGCGAGCGCCTGTCGTCGAAACGCGGCTTCGTCTGGCTCAAGCGCGAGATCACGCCGCAACAACAGATCGAGGTGCACAAGCTTGGCATTCCCGGCGTCGGTTTCCTGACCGAGAACAAACGCGTCTATCCCAATGGGCCGACCGTCTCGCAGGCCATCGGCCTCGTCAATATCGACAATCAGGGCATCGCCGGCATCGAGAAGTGGCTCGACGGGCAGGGTCTTGCCGCCTTGCATATGGCGGGCCTTGCCACCGACCGGCTGCAGCGGCCGGTCCAACTCGCGCTCGATCTGCGCGTGCAGTTTGCGCTGCGCGACGAACTCGCCAAAGCGCGCGACAAGTTCAGCGCCAAGGCCGCCGCCGGCATTATCATGGACGTCAATACCGGCGAAATCATCGCCATGGTCTCGGAGCCGGACTACGATCCGAATAATCCGCGCGAGGCCAACGATCCGACCCGCATCAACCGGCTCACCACCGGCGTCTATGAAATGGGTTCCACATTCAAAGCGCTCACGATTGCCATGGCGCTCGATTCCGGCAAAGCGACACTCAATTCGACCTTCGACGCGCGCCAGTCGCTGCGCTACGGAAAGTTCGAGATCCACGATTATCACGCCGAGCACCGCGTGCTGACCGTGCCGGAGATTTTCACTTATTCGTCCAATATCGGTGCGGCGCGCATGGCGCTCGCTTGCGGCGTTGAGGCGCATCAGAATTTCTTGCGCAAGCTCGGGCAGCTCGACCGGCTGCGCACCGAATTGCCGGAAAGCGCCGAGCCGCTGCTGCCCAAGCACTGGGGCGAACTCAACACCGTCACCATCGCCTTCGGCCACGGCATGTCGGTGGCGCCGCTGCAGGCGGTGATGGGCGTTGCCGCCACCATCAATGGCGGATTGTTGATTCCGCCGACTTTCCTCAAGCGTGATCGGCAGCAAGCCTTGGCGGTCGCCAAGCAGGTGCTCAAGCCCGAGACCAGCCTGAAGATGCGCTATCTGATGCGGCTCAATGCCGAGAAGGGCACTGCCACCTCGGCCAATGTCGCCGGCTATTATGTCGGCGGCAAAACCGGCACGGCGGAAAAGGTCGTCAACGGCCGCTATTCCAAGACCCGGCTGATGACCGATTTCATGGCGATCCTGCCCGCCGACAAGCCGCGTTATATGCTCCTCATCATGCTTGATGAGCCGCAGCCGACCAAGGAAACTCATGGTTATGCCACCGCCGGCTGGAACGCCGGCCCGACCGCGTCCAAGGTGATCGCGCGCGTAGCGCCGCTGCTCGATTTGGAACCGCGGCTCGATCTGCCCAAGGCCGACCAGCTGATTCTGGCCAAGGCGACGAAAGCGGTATCGTTTTTCCCCTCCCCCTGAAAGTGGGGAGGCGACCGTAAGCGGTCGGGTGGGGGTGACTGTAAATTTGCCCCGTTTGCGTGTTTGTGAGACCCCCACCCTGACCCTCCCCCTTGCAGGGGGAGGGAATGGAGATAGTCCCGCGGCTCAATTCGATAGATTCACCATGAAACTCTCCGACCTCCATCTCGACGGCGCCAGTCTCGATCCGCGCATCGCGGCCATCGAGATCGCCGGCGTCGCCGCCGACAGCCGCAAGGTCAAGCCGGGCTTCCTGTTCGTCGCCATTGCCGGCGCCAAGGCCGACGGCGCGCATTTCGCCAAACAGGCGGCCGCGTCCGGCGCGGTGGCAATTGCGGCCGAGCAAAAGCCCGAAGGACTTCCCGCGGGCGTCGCCTTCATTCAGGTCGAAAACGCGCGCCGCGCGCTGGCGCTGGCCGCGGCGAAGTTTTTTCCGCGCCAGCCCGGCACCATCGCCGCGGTTACCGGCACCAGCGGCAAGACGTCGGTCGCGGCTTTCACGCGCCAGATCTGGGCCGCGCTCGGATTGCAAGCCGCCAGCATCGGCACGATCGGTGTGGTTTCGCCCAAGGGCGAAACCTACGGCTCGCTCACCACGCCCGATCCGGTCGAACTGCATCGCACGCTCGATCGATTGGCGGGCGAGGGCGTTACGCATCTCGCGCTGGAGGCCTCCTCGCATGGCCTCGACCAGCACCGGCTCGACGGCGTGCGCATCGCGGCCGGCGCCTTCACGAATCTCTCGCGCGACCATCTCGACTATCATCCGACCATCGAGGCCTATCTCGCCGCCAAGCTTCGCCTGTTCGATACGTTGATCGCGCCCGGCGGCACGGCGGTGATCGATGTCGACGATTGTTATGCCGGGCAGGTGATCGAGGCCGCCAAGAAACGCGGCCTCAAGATTATGACGGTCGGCGAACATGGCGACGGCATCAAGCTCGTCGGTGGCGCCATCGACGGCTTCGCGCAGCGCGTCACCCTCGCGCATGGCGGTCATACCTATAAAGTGAAGCTGCCGCTGGTCGGCGGTTTCCAGGTGCAGAATGCCGCGGTCGCTGCCGGTCTCGCGATCGCGACCGGCGCCGAACCGGCGCGCGTGTTCGCGGCGCTTGAGGCGCTCACCGGCGCCAAGGGGCGGCTGGAACATGTCGGCACCTACAACGGCGCTCCCATATTTATCGATTACGCCCACAAGCCGGACGCGCTGGCCAAAGCGCTCGCAGGCGCTGCGGCCCTATGCCAGCGGCAAACTGGTGGTGGTGTTCGGTGCCGGCGGCGACCGCGATACCGGCAAACGCCCGATCATGGGGCGCATCGCCGCGGAAAATGCCGATCGCGTCATCGTCACCGACGACAATCCGCGCAGCGAAAATGCCGGCGTCATTCGCGCGGCTATATTGGCGGCGGCGCCGGGCGCGAGTGAAATCGGCGACCGCGCCGAGGCCATCCGCGCCGGCATCGCGGCGTTGAAATCGGGCGATGTGTTGCTGATCGCCGGCAAGGGCCATGAAACCGGACAGATTATTGGCGACAAGATTGTGCCATTTTCCGACCACGACGCGGTCGCGCTGGCGCTTCAAGGTAAATTGGCATGACCGCGCTCTGGACCATCGACGACATGGCAGCCGCGATGCGCGCCACGCGCAGCGGCGCGTTGCCCGCCGACATCTCCGGCATTTCCATCGACAGCCGCAGCATCGGCAAGGGCGACGCTTTCTTCGCCATTCAGGGCGATAGCCGCGACGGCCATGAATTTGTGGACGCCGCGCTAAAAGCCGGCGGTGGTGCCGCCGTGGTCGCGCGCGGCAAGAAATTTCCGGCCGGCGCGCCCCTGCTGATTGTCGATGATGTGCTTGAAGGCTTGCGCGACCTTGCTTGCGCCGCGCGCGCACGCACCGCCGCCAAGGTAACCGCCGTCACCGGCTCGGTCGGCAAAACCGGCACCAAGGAGGCGCTCCGCCTCGCGTTAATGCCCGACGGCGAGACGCACGCCTCGGCCGCGTCTTATAACAATCACTGGGGCGTGCCGCTGTCGCTGGCCCGCTGCCCGGCGAGCGCGAAATACGCCGTGTTCGAGATCGGCATGAATCATGCCGGCGAAATCACGCCGCTGGTGAAGATGGTGCGTCCGCATATCGCCATCGTAACGGCGATCGAACCGGTGCATTTGGAATATTTCGGCAGTCTGGAAAAAATCGCCGATGCCAAGGCCGAAATATTCTCCGGAATCGAGCCGGACGGCGCCGCCATTCTCAATCGCGACAATGCGCAATATGCGCGGCTCGCCGCCGCCGCCAAGGCGGCGGGCGTCGTGCGCATTGTCTCCTTCGGCGAAAGCGACGACTCCGACGCCATGCTGGTGCGCTGCGCGCTTCAGCCCGATTCCTCAACCGTCGAAGCACTGATCCTCGGCGAACCTGTCACTTACAAGCTCGGCGCGCCGGGCAAGCATTTGGTGCTCAACTCGCTCGCGGTTCTCACAGCCGTCTCGCTGCTCGGCGCCGATCTGGCGCTCGGTGCGCTCGCGCTCAACCGGCTTAAGCCCGCTATCGGCCGCGGCACGCGCAACGTCCTGAATGTGCCGGGCGGCAGCGCGCTGCTGATCGACGAGAGCTATAACGCCAACCCGGCTTCCATGGCCGCGGCCATCGCGCTGTTGGGCCAGGCGCCGGTCGGGCCGCAGGGCCGGCGCATCGCGGTGCTGGGCGACATGCTGGAATTGGGGGCGCAAGGCACCGCGTTGCACCGCGATCTGGCGCCGCCGATTGAAGCGGCCGCGCTCGACCTGGTTTATTGCTGCGGGCCGCTGATGCACGCGCTGTGGGAGGCACTTCCCTCCAGGCTCCGGGGCGGCTATGCCGAGACCGCGGCGGCGCTTGAGCCCGCCGTGCTCGACGCCATCCGCGACGGTGACGCGGTGATGGTGAAGGGCTCGCTGGGCTCGAAAATGGGGCCTATTGTCAAAGCGCTGGAACGGCAATTTCCGAAGCAGTCAATGCTCGATAAGGTCTAACGCGATGTTCTATTGGCTGACCGAACTGTCCGACAAGGTCTCGTTCCTCAACGTGTTCCGTTACATTACCTTCCGCACCGGCGGCTCGATCGTCACCGCGCTCGTTTTCGTATTCCTGTTCGGCGGGCCAATCATCGATCTGCTGCGCATCAAGCAGGGCAAAGGCCAGCCGATCCGCAGCGACGGTCCGCAATCGCATCTGGTCACCAAGATCGGCACGCCGACCATGGGCGGACTGATGATTCTCTCCGGCCTGCTGGTCTCGACCTTGCTGTGGGCGAACCCGGCGAATCCTTACGTCTGGATCGTGTTGTTCGTGACGCTGAGCTTCGGCGTGATCGGCTTCTATGACGACTACCTCAAGGTCACCAAACAGCGGACCAATACCGGATTTTCCGGCCGCACGCGGCTGTTCGCGGAAGCCATCGTCGCCGTGGTGGCTTGCGTCGCGCTCACCCATCTCGGGCGGCCGCCGATTTCCACGTCGCTGGTGTTTCCATTCTTCAAGGATCTCGCGATCAATCTCGGCTGGGCCTTTGTGCTGCTGGGCGGTTTCGTGATCGTGGGCGCCGGCAATGCGGTCAATCTTACCGACGGCCTCGACGGCCTCGCCATCGTGCCGGTGATGATCGCGGCCGCGAGCTTCGGCCTCATCTCCTACATCGTCGGTAACGCGCTGTTCTCCGAATACCTGCAACTGCATTACGTCGCCGGCACCGGCGAACTCGCCGTGCTATGCGGCGCCGTGATCGGCGCCAGTCTCGGATTTCTCTGGTTCAATGCGCCACCGGCCTCCATCTTTATGGGCGACACCGGCTCGCTGTCGCTCGGCGGGCTGCTCGGCGCCGTCGCGGTCGCCATCAAACACGAGATCGTGCTCGCTATCGTCGGCGGCCTGTTCGTGC
Source organism: uncultured Alphaproteobacteria bacterium (assembly GCA_963807665.1). Classification (GTDB taxonomy): domain Bacteria; phylum Pseudomonadota; class Alphaproteobacteria; order Rhizobiales; family Xanthobacteraceae; genus Pseudolabrys. Next base: position 61,725 of record CAWEDE010000073.1, read on the forward strand.
TCGAAGCCGTGTCGGTGATCGTGCAGGTGGTCTCGTTCAAGCTCACCGGCAAACGCGTGTTCCGCATGGCGCCGATCCACCATCACTACGAACAAATGGGTTGGACCGAACCGCAGATCGTGATCCGGTTCTGGATCGTCGCGGTGGTGCTGGCGCTCGCCGGGCTGGCGACGCTGAAATTGAGATAATCCTTGATCCCCATCACCGTCTTTGCCGGACAACAAATCGCGGTCTTTGGCCTCGGCAATTCCGGCCTGTTGTCGGCGCGGGCGCTGGCTGCGGGCGGCGCCGACGTCGTCTGTTTTGACGACAATATCGACAAGGTCGCCGACGCCGAGGCCGCGGGCCTTGCGACGCTTGATTTCCACGATCTCGATTGGTCGAAAGTGGCGGCGCTGGTGCTCACGCCCGGCGTGCCGCTCACCCACCCGGCGCCGCATTGGGCGGCGGCGCTCGCCAACAAAGCCGGTGTCGAGATCATCGGCGATATCGAATTGTTCTGCCTGGAGCGCGCCATGTCCGGCGCCGCGTGTCCGCTGGTCGCCATCACCGGCACCAACGGCAAATCGACCACCACGGCGCTGATCGCGCATCTCATCAAGAGTGCAGGGCACGACGCGCAGATGGGCGGCAATATCGGCGTGCCGGTTTTGGCACTGGAGCCGTTCGCGCCCAAGCGCGTCTATGTGCTGGAGGTCTCGTCCTATCAGATCGATCTGGCGCCGTCGTTGCGCGCAACCGTCGGCATTCTGCTCAACGTGTCGGAGGATCATATCGACCGCCATGGCAGCATGGAAAATTATGCCGCGCTCAAGGCGCTGCTGCCGGCGAGCGTGGAGCCGGGCGGCACCGCGGTGATCGGCGTCGATGACCGTTACACGCGCAACGCCGCCGACCGCATCGAGCGCGCCGGCCGGACGGTCGTGCGCGTGTCGGTGCTGGCGCCGTTGCGTGACGGATATTTCGCGGAGGGTCAGCGCATCATGCACAGCGTGGCCGGCAAAGCCTATCCGGTGGCGCAACTCGCCGGCATCGGCTCGTTGCGCGGCGCGCATAATGCGCAGAACGCCGCCTGCGCGGTTGCCGCTTGCGTCGCGCTCGGCATGAGCCTGCCGGAAATCCAGAAGGGCCTGGTGACTTTTCCGGCCTCGCGCACCGCATGCAGCAGATCGGCCGCAAGGGAAAGGTATTGTTCGTCAACGACTCGAAGGCGACCAATGCCGACAGCGCCGCCAAGGCGCTGGCGAGCTTTAGCGATATTTTCTGGATCGCCGGCGGCAAGCCCAAGACCGGCGGCATCGAAAGCCTCGCTGAGTTTTTCCCGCGTATCGCCAAGGCCTATTTGATCGGCGAAGCGGCTGCGGAATTCGCCAAGACGCTTGAGGGCAAGGTGCCCTACGAGATCAGCGGCGTGCTGTCGGCCGCCGTTGACGCCGGCGCGCGCGATGCCGCCGCGTCCGGCCGCAAGGAGCCGGTGGTGCTGCTGTCGCCGGCTTGCGCCTCGTTCGACCAGTATCCGAACTTCGAAGTGCGCGGAAAGGCCTTTACCGACCTGGTCAAGGCGCTGCCCGGCGTGACCGTTTAAAGTCGTCAAACCACGCGAATTCCCTCACCGTTAATGCTTCGTAAACCGTGACGCGTCAGCTTGGCGCGAACGGGATTGGGACATGGTTTCGCGCGCGCATCGCACGCCTTTCGGGGAATGGTGGTGGACGGTCGACCGGCTGACGCTGGCCGCCATCGGCGCGCTGATGCTGGCCGGCGTGGTGCTCTCGCTCGCCGCCAGCCCGCCGGTGGCCGGACGGCTCGGGCTCGATCCGTTCTATTTCGTCAACCGCCACATCCTGTTTCTGTTTCCGTCGGTCGCCATCCTGCTCGGCGTCTCGTTCCTTTCAGCCCGCGCCAGATCAGGCGGCTTTCGGTTGCCGTCTTCGTCATCAGCCTCATCATGGTAGCGGCGACGCCCTATTTCGGCGCCGAGATCAAGGGCGCCAAGCGCTGGCTGATCCTGTTCGGCGTCAACATTCAGCCGTCGGAGTTTCTCAAACCCGCGTTTGTCATTCTGATCGCGTGGCTGTTCGGCGAGTCCGCCAAACGGCCGGACATGCCGGCCAATGCGATTGCGCTGGCCATGCTGCTGATGGTGGTCGCGCTTTTGGTGGTGCAGCCGGATTTCGGCCAGACCATGCTGATCGTGCTGGTGTGGAGCGCATTGTTTTTTATGGCCGGCATGCGCGTCGTGTGGGTATTCGGCATCGCCGGCATGGCCGCTGCCGGCCTCACCGTCGCCTATTTCACCGTGCCGCACGTCGCCGGCCGCATCCAGCGCTTCCTCAATCCGGGCTCGGGCGACACCTTCAACATCGACATTGCGACCGAGAGTTTCGTGCGCGGCGGCTGGTTCGGCCGCGGGCCCGGCGAGGGCACGGTGAAACGGCTGCTGCCGGAGAGCCACACTGACTTTGTCTTCGCGGTGGCGGCCGAGGAATTTGGCGTCGCGCTCTGTCTGGCGCTGGTCGCGCTGTTTGCCTTCATCGTGATCCGCATGCTGCTGCGGGCGCTCCGCAATGACGATCCGTTCGCGCGCTTTGCCGCGGCCGGACTGACTTTGTTGTTTGCCACGCAATCGGCGATCAACATGGCGGTGAACCTGCATCTCATTCCCGCAAAGGGCATGACGCTGCCGTTCATTTCCTATGGCGGCTCGTCGATGATCTCGCTCGCTTATGCCATGGGCATGTTGCTGGCCTTGACCCGTGAACAGCCCCGCGCCGCCATGCTGGCGCCCGAGCCGGCGCATGCCGGGAGCATGATCTAATGTCGACAGTGCCGCTGGTGCTGCTGGCAGCCGGCGGCACCGGCGGTCATCTGTTTCCCGCCGAAGCGCTGGCGCTGGTCCTGGAAAAACGCGGCCTGACTGTCGATCTCGCCACCGACTCCCGCGCCGCGCATTTCAATTTTCCGGCCCGCGCGGTGCACCTCATTCCAAGCGCCACCATGCGCGGCCGCAACCCAATCGCGCTCGCGCGCACCGCTGCCATGCTGGCGCTCGGAACGGCCAAGGCCTGGTCGATGTTGGGGCGCGTGCGTCCCGCCGTGGTGGTCGGCTTTGGCGGCTATCCGACGGTACCGCCGCTATGGGCTGCGAGCTTGCGCCATATTCCGACCGTGCTGCACGAACAGAACGGCGTCATGGGCCGCGCCAACCGTCTGCTGGCGCCGCGCGTCACCGCGATCGCCACCGGGTTTCGTGCGCTGGCGAAGATCGATCCGCGCGTGCAGGGAAAAATAAATTACACCGGCAATCCGGTGCGCCCGCAGGTCATCGCCGCCGCGATGAAGCCTTACGCGGCGCCGGACGGAAAATTTCGCCTGCTGGTGTTCGGCGGCAGCCAGGGCGCGCGCGTGATGTCGGACATCGTGCCGGCGGCCATCGAACGCATGCCGCCGGACCTGGCCACGCGGCTCATCGTTACCCAGCAGGCGAGGGCGGAAGACCTCGAAGCCGTGCGCACGGCTTACGCCCGCCTCGGCATCGAGGCCGAATGCGCCGCCTTCTTTCCCGATTTGCCGGAACGCCTGGCGGCGGCGCATCTGGTGATATCGCGCTCCGGCGCCTCGACCGTGGCCGAGCTTTCGGCCATTGGCCGGCCCGCAATATTGGTGCCGCTGCCGCATGCGCTGGATCAGGACCAGTTCGTCAATGCCGGCGTACTGGAGGCTGCCGGCGCCGCGGTCCGTATCGAGCAGCGCGATTTCACGCCCGAGCGCCTGGCCTCTGAAATTGCCCGGCTTGCGGCCGATCCTGCGGCGCTTTCCGCCATGGCCAAAGCCGCCAAATCGGCCGGTACGCTCGATGCGGCAGAGCGGCTGGCGGATTTGGTGATGAAGGTGGCAAAAGCATAAATCTGTAAGCTATCAGTTGACATGTGTAAGCAGATAGCTTACCTTGCAATGTGATCAGGACGTTCCGTAGCAAGGCGCTAGCCGAGCTGTGGGCAAAGAGCGCCACGGCCAAGATCGACGCAAAGATGAAAAAGCGCATCTTGATTCGCCTTGGCCGACTAAATGTCGTGAACACACCGGCGCAGATGAATCTTCCGGGCTTCGACTTTCATCCCTTGAGAGGGTTTGTCCCGACCCGTTACTCGGTTCATGTCAACGGACCGTGGTGCATCACTTTCGAGTTTGATTCCGGCGACGCCTTTCGCGTCGATTTCGAGCAATACCATTGAGGAGGCAAGACATGGCCGTATATGCCGCCAAGCGCGATCCAAACCGCTGCCCCACCCACCCCGGCGAATTGCTGAACGATGTGATTCCGGCGACGGGCAGAAGCAAGACCGAAATCGCCGCGTTGTTGGGTATTTCCCGCCAGCATCTTTATGACATTTTGGCTCAACGGAAGCCCGTGTCGGCGTCCGTTGCCGTCCGCCTCGGCAAGATGTTTGGCGATGGGGCAGGCGTTTGGGTGCGGATGCAGGGCGCCTACGATACCTGGCATGCCGAGCGCAAACTCGCCGGAGCGATCAAAAAGATACCCCGGCTGAAGGCGGTTGCCGCTTAAGCCAGTTCGCCGAGACCCTAATTTAAGCATTCCAGCAATAACCGGGCTCGGGCGGTCTTGTTTCCGCCTTCCATGTCTTGCAATAAGCACGCAGGAAACCGAGGGCTCATCATGAAACTGCCGCGCGATATCGGGCCGGTGCATTTCGTCGGCATCGGCGGCATCGGCATGAGCGGCATCGCCGAGGTGCTGGCCAATCTCGGCTATACCGTCACCGGCTCGGACGTCGCCGACGGCGCCAACGTCAAGCGGCTGCGCGATTTAGGGATTGCCGTTTTCATCGGCCACAAAGCCTCCAACATCGACGGCGCCGATGTCGTCGTCGTGTCCACCGCCATCAAACGCGACAATCCGGAACTCGTCGCCGCGCGCGCTAAGCGCCTGCCGGTGGTGCGCCGCGCCGAAATGCTGGCCGAGCTGATGCGGCTCAAAAGCTGCGTCGCCATCGCCGGCACGCATGGCAAGACCACGACCACGTCGATTGTCGCCGCGCTGCTCGATGCCGGCGGCTTCGACCCGACCGTGATCAATGGCGGCATCATCAACGCCTATGGCACCAATGCGCGGCTCGGCGAGGGTGACTGGATGGTGGTCGAAGCCGACGAATCCGACGGCACGTTCCTCAAGCTGCCGGCCGACATCGCTATCGTCACCAATGTCGACCCCGAACATCTCGACCATTTCCATACTTTCGAAGCGGTGCAGGACGCCTTCCGCGCCTTTGTCGAGAATATTCCGTTCTACGGGTTTGCCGTGATGTGTACCGATCACGCAGTCGTACAAACGCTGGTCGGCAAACTGGAAGACCGCCGCATTCTCACTTACGGTGAAAATCCGCAGGCCGATATTCGCCTGGTCGATCTGGATCACCACGACGGCGCCTCGCGCTTCACGGTGTTGTTCCGCGATCGCGCCGGCAAAACCACGCACACCATCGACAAGCTCACCATGCCGATGCCGGGGCGCCACAACGCGCTCAACGCCACCGCCGCCATCGCGGTGGCGCATGAGCTTGGCATTTCGGATGACGAACATCCGCAAGGCGCTCGGCGGCTTCGGCGGCGTCAAGCGGCGCTTCACCAAAGTCGGCGATTGGAACGGCGCCGTCATCATCGACGACTATGGCCATCATCCGGTCGAGATCGCGGCCGTGCTGCGCGCCGCGCGCGAAAGCGCCAAGGGCCAGGTGATCGCGGTGGTCCAGCCGCACCGTTATACGCGGCTTGCAGGCTTTGTTCGAACAGTTCTGTTCTTGCTTCAACGACGCCGACGCGGTGATCGTGGCGCCGGTCTATTCGGCCGGCGAGGCGCCGATCGCCGGCGTCGATCGCGACGCGCTGGTGCAAGGCCTGCGCGCGCATGGCCACCGCCAGGCGATTGCGCTCGAAGGCCCGGAAAAGCTCGCGGGGCTGATTAAAGGCTTAGCCAAGCCCGGCGATTACGTCGTCTGCCTCGGCGCCGGCTCGATCACGCAATGGGCCTACGCGCTGCCGGGCGAGTTGAAGGCGCTATGAGCTTTCCGGATATCATTCCGGATTTGAATTCCAGTATGCCGCAATTGCGCGGGCAGCTGCTGGCGAACCAGACGCTCGGCGAGTTCACCTGGTTCCGCGTCGGCGGGCCGGCGCAGGCCTTCTTCATGCCGGCCGACGAAGACGATCTCGCTTATTTCCTGCGCAATGCTGCCGGCCGAAATTCCCGTCACCGTGATTGGCGCGGGCTCAAACCTCATCGTGCGCGACGGCGGCGTAGCGGGCGTCGTCATTCGGCTCGGCCGCGGTTTCAACGCGGTCAAGATCGAAGCCGATCAACGCGTTATCGCCGGCACGGCGATGCTCGACGTGATGGTGGCGCGCGCGGCGCAGCCAGGCGGCCATCGCGGGTCTCGCATTCTTTAGCGGTATTCCCGGCACCATCGGCGGCGCGTTGCGCATGAACGGCGGCGCCTATGGCGGCGAAACTAAGGACGTGATGATCGAGGCGCGCGGCGTCGACCGGCAGGGCAATATCCGCACGTTCACCAATGCCGAAATGGGTTTTTCCTACCGTCATTGCAGCGTGCCAGAGGACGTCATCTTCACGTCGGCGATATTTCAAGGCCGCGCCGGCGATCCGGAATCCATCGCCGCCGAAATGGCCTCGATCAAATCCAAGCGCGAGGCGAGCCAGCCGCGCAATCGCACCGGCGGCTCGACCTTCAAGAATCCGCCCGGTCAAAGCGCGTGGAAACTGGTGGACGAAGCCGGTTGCCGCGGGCTCACCATTGGCCATGCCAAGGTGTCAGAACTGCACTCGAATTTCTTGATCAATGTTGACGGCGCCACCGCCGCCGATATCGAAACGCTCGGCGAAACCGTGCGCGAGCGGGTCAAAGCGCATTCCGGCGTCGAACTCGAATGGGAAATCAAACGCATCGGCGTGAGGTAACGCCATTCATTTCGGCTCCGGCTCTTTGACAATGAGATTGCGCTCCTTGAGCCACGGATTGATCGCCAGCGCGCGCTTGAGCGGGGCTTGCGCCTGCGCCTCCTTGCCCTGTTCGGTCAGAATAATGCCTTCGCCCGCGAGCGCCGCGTAATGCATCGGTTCAAGTTCCACCGCCTTTTGGATCGCCGCCAGCGAGGCGTCGTAGCTGCCGGCCAGGAACAGCATGTAGCCGTATTGATTCCAGCCCTCGGCGAATTGCGGTTGATGCTTGACCAGCGCCTCCATGGCGAGCAGCGCGTTGCCGATGTCGAAACGCAACTGCGCCTCGCGCGAAACCTCCAAGAGGCGACGCGATTCCTCGTCGGCGAAGCTGCGCCAGAATTTCCAGATCTTTTCCTCGATCTCGCGCGCGTCGGCTTCGTTCTTGGCGGCGCGCAGCTCTGCAAACAGCGCGGCCCGCTCTTGCGCCGAGCCCGCGCCGATGCCCACCATGGGCGGCAATACCGGCGCCTGCGCGCGCAATTCAGTGCCGGCCAGCGCCAGCCAGGCCGCGATCGCCAGCACAAAAACTGCCCGCATCGGCAAGGATATTGGCAAGGATATTGGCATCCCCAAAGCTTGCCGGGCGTTCTCCCGCTTGGCAAGAAGCCGGGAGAGTAGCCAGCAAAGAAGGCGGATAAGACAAGGCTCGACGCCGCAGCCGTTCTCGATTCTATTAGGCGCCAAGCGAATCAGGGCCCCCGGACAAACCCATGAAACACGTCGCGGTACTGATGGGCGGATGGTCGGCCGAGCGCGAGGTCTCGCTGAACTCCGGCAAAGCTTGTGCCGACGCTGCCGAACGCGCCGGCTATCGCGTCAGCCGCGTCGATGTCACCCGCGATATCGCGGCGACGTTACGCGCGCTCAAGCCCGATGCCGCGCTCAATGTGCTGCATGGCCGCCCCGGCGAGGACGGCACGCTGCAGGGCATGCTGGAAATTCTCGCCATTCCCTATAGCCATTCCGGCGTGCTGGCTTCCGCGCTCGCCATGCAAAAGGACATCGCCAAGACGGTGCTCAAAGCGGCCGGCGTGCCGGTGCCGGGCGGCATGGTGGCGAGCCGCGCCCAGGCCGCCAGGCAACACCTGCTGCCGAAGCCTTATGTGATCAAGCCGGTGGCGGAAGGCTCCAGTGTCGGCGTCTTCATCGTGCGCGAGGACCACAAGCATCCGCCGCAGGAACTCACCCGCGCCGACTGGACCTTCGGCGAACAAGTACTGGTCGAGCCCTATATCCCCGGCAAGGAACTGACCTGCGCGGTGATGGGCGATAAGGCGCTCGGCGTCATCGAGATCGTGGCCAACACCAAATTCTACGATTACGAGGCCAAATACGCCCCCGGCGGCTCGACGCATCTGCTGCCGGCGCCGGTTTCGCCGGAAATCTACGAGGAATGCCGCCGTCTCTCGCTCTTGGCCCATCGCGCGCTCGGCTGCCGCGGCGTCACGCGCTCCGACTTCCGCTATGACGATAGCCTGCCGGGCATCACCGGACTTGCTTGCCTGGAGGTCAACACCCAGCCCGGCATGACCGACACCTCGCTGGTGCCCGAACTCGCCGCCCATGCCGGCATCTCGTTTCCGGACCTGGCGCGCTGGATGATCGAGGACGCGTCACTGGACCGGTGAGGCGCTTAAGTTACCGCCAACTCACCCAAATCCCTAAAACTTTACCATTCATTTACCAAACGGCCTCAAGACTAAGCATGGCGGCGTTTTTCAGCGCTTGGCCGTGCGGTTTGCCGTGCGGTCATGCCGATGGGGAGCTTGCCGCCGGATCTTGCGGCCCATTCGGGCATAACGTTTGAAGAGACCGTCGCGATGGATGATCGAGGACGCCTCGCTCAACCGCCAAAGCCAAAGTCGAGACGTCGCGCCGCGGCCGCTTCGCGGCTGGAGCTGCATGCCTGGTCGTCATCGGTGTCCGGCTGGCGGCGTTTCACGCGGCGCTGGTTTGGCGCCATCATCAATTTTGAATCGCCGCGCGGCGCCGGTTCGTCGGCCGCCGCTTTGTTGCTGCTCGCCAGCGCCAGCTACGGCGCGGTCAAGGGCGATCATGTGACCGACATCGCCGCGCAGGTGCAGGACATCTGCGACCAGGCCGCCAACGCCATCGGCTTTCAAATTTCCGACGTCGCCATCGCCGGCGAGCGCGAGGCCGGCCGCGACGATATTCTGGCGCTTGCCGGCATCACCAGCCACTCGTCGCTGCTCTTGCTCGATGCCGCGCATATGCGCGCCCGGCTCCTGACCAATCCGTGGATCGCGCAAGCGACCGTCCTGAAACTTTATCCGAGCCGGTTGCGCATCGAAATCACCGAGCGCAAACCCTTCGCGCTTTGGCAAAAGGACGGCCGCGTTTCGCTCATCGCCGCCGACGGCACGGTGTTGGAGCCCTACGTGCCGCGCCGCTTTGCTTCGCTGCCGCAGGTCGTAGGCGCCGGCGCCGAATTTGCCGCGCAGGATTTTCTCGGCCTTGTCGCGCGCTATCCGGACATCGCGCAATCGGTCGAAGCCTCCGTGCTGGTCGCCGAACGGCGCTGGAACCTGCATCTGAAAAACGGCATCGAGGTTCTGTTGCCGGAAAGCGAACCGGCGCGCGCGCTTGCAGCATTAGTCGATCTCAATCGCAGCAAGAAGCTGTTGGCGCGCGACATCGTCGCCGTCGATATGCGGCTGGCCGACCGTATCACCGTGCGCCAGTCCGATGCAGCCGCGGCGGCGCGCGACGAGGCAATCAAGGCGGCCGAGAAAGCCAAGAAACCCAAGATCAAAGGGAGCGACGCATGATGTGCGCGCATTCCCTTCTCTGTCATTCCGGGGCCGGCCGCAGGCCGGAACCCGGAATCCAGATATTGACTTGGTGCTTATTTCTGGATTCCGGGTCCGCGCTTTCAGCGCGCCCCGGAATGACGGGAAGGGCTGACGCATGACCGTGCTGCGCTTCAACCTGACGCCCAAGATGAAACCGGTATCGCCCAAGCGCGCCGCCGTCGTCGCCGGCCTCGATATCGGCACCAGCAAGATCGCCTGCCTGATCGCGCGGCTCGAGCCGCAGGGGCCGCAAGATGTCTTGCGCCGGCGCAGCCACGGCGTGCGCATCCTCGGTTTTGCCCATACCGCCGCGAGCGGCATGAAGGCCGGCTCCGTGGTCGATCTGGTGGAGGCCGAGGAAATGGCCCGCCAGGCCATCGACATCGCCGAGAACATGGCCGGCGTTCAGCTTGAATCCGTGGTCGTGTCGTTGTCGGGCGGGCGCCTCGGCAGCGAGCGCTTTGTCGCCAATATCGAACTCGCCGGTGGCGCGGTCACCGAAGGCGACATAGGTCGCGTGCTGGCGGCGGCGAGCCGCCATTCGGTGCGCGACGGGCGCGCCGTGCTGCATTCACTGCCAATCGGCTATGCGCTCGATGCCGCCGCCGGCATTCGCGAACCGCGCGGCATGCTCGGCCACCGTTTCGGCGTCGATATGCACATGGTCACCGCCGATGTGGCGACCGTGCGAAATCTCATGCTCACGGTCGAGCGCAGTCATCTGGCTGTGGAAGCCATGGTGGCCTCGCCTTACATGGCCGGCCTTGCCGTGCTGGCGGACGATGAAGCCGATCTCGGCGCGGCCTGCATCGAAATGGGCGCGGGAACCACCACGATGGCGGTTTTCTCCGGCGGCCGTTTTGTCCACGCCGACGGCTTCGCGCTTGGCGGCCATCACATCACCATGGATTTGGCCCGCGGAATTAACACCCGCATCGCGGATGCTGAGCGAATCAAAGCGATTTATGGCAGTGTTTTGACGGGCGGTTCGGATGAACGGGACATGATCACGGTACCTCCGGTGGGAGACGACGAGCGCGAGCCGCCGCAATTCGTTTCGCGCGCGGCGCTGGTGCGCATCATTAAGCCGAGAGTCGAGGAGATTCTGGAAATGGTGCGCGACCGGCTTGCCAAGTCGCCCTTCGCGGCTGAACCGCGCGGCCGCGTGGTCTTGACCGGCGGCGCAAGCCAACTGGCCGGCATCGCCGATCTTGCGGCCCGCATCTTGAAGCGCCCGGTGCGAATCGGGCGCCCATTGGGGCTCGCGGGGCTGCCGGAAGCAGCCAAAAATCCAGCCTTTGCGGTTGCGGCAGGCCTGCTGGTCTATCCGCAAGCGGCACATCTTGAACACTTCGAACCGCGGCGAACGCGGCAATTGATGACGGGAACGGGCGGTTACATGGCACGGGTCGGACGATGGCTACGCGAAAGTTTCTGACCCACATCACTCAACCCACGAAGCGGCCGGTGGCGGACCGGTCTTTTCGGCGGCGTGCAATGGCGAATAGCGCGGTCGCGCCTTTCGTCCGGCCTGCTGCCCGTGCATTTAAAAAGGTAGACCAATGACCATCAATCTCAAGATCCCTGACATTCGCGAAATGAAACCGCGAATTACCGTGTTCGGCGTCGGCGGCGCCGGCGGCAATGCCGTGAACAATATGATCACGGCAGGCCTCCAGGGCGTCGACTTCGTCGTCGCCAATACCGACGCGCAGGCCCTCACAATGTCGAAGGCCGAACGCATCATCCAGATGGGCACCCAGGTGACCGAAGGCCTCGGCGCCGGTTCCCAGCCGGAAGTCGGGCGCGCCGCGGCGGAAGAAGTGATCGACGAGATCCGCGATCATCTCACCGGCGCTCATATGGTGTTCGTCACCGCCGGCATGGGTGGCGGCACCGGCACCGGAGCAGCCCCCATCATTGCCAAAGTCGCCCGCGAACTCGGCATTCTCACGGTCGGCGTCATCACCAAGCCATTCCACTTCGAGGGTGCCCGCCGTATGCGCTTTGCCGAGGCCGGCATCGTGGAACTGCAAAAAGTGGTCGATACGCTGTTGATCATCCCGAACCAGAACCTGTTCCGGGTGGCCAACGAAAAAACCACCTTCGCCGACGCCTTCGCCATGGCCGACCAGGTGCTTTATTCGGGCGTCGCCTGCATTACCGACCTGATGGTCAAGGAAGGCCTGATCAATCTCGACTTTGCCGACGTGCGCGCGGTCATGCGCGAAATGGGCAAAGCGATGATGGGCACCGGCGAAGCCTCCGGCGAAAAACGCGCCAGCACCGCGGCGGAAGCCGCGATCTCCAATCCGCTGATCGACGACGCCTCCATGAAGGGCGCCCGCGGGTTGTTGATCTCGATCACGGGCGGCAAGGACCTCACGCTGTACGAAGTCGATGAAGCCGCTACCCGCATCCGCGAGGAAGTCGATTCCGACGCCAATATCATCGTCGGCGCCACCTTCGACGAGAGTCTGGAAGGCATCATCCGTGTCTCGGTGGTGGCGACCGGCATCGACCACGCCAATGCGCCGCGCCAGCACCAGCCCGCGGAAACCGCGCTCAAGGAACTCGCCGGCCGCGTGCGGATCGAGAAACACCGCGCGGTCGACCGGATCGAGCGTGCGCCCACGCCGGTTACGGCGAGTGCCGCGACGGTCGAAACCGCGGCGCATGCCGCGGTCGCGGCCGCCTTACAAATGCCATCCACGGAGGAGGTCTCGATCAGGCCGATGCCGTTGAAGCCGTCACTGTTCGAGCCGGCGGGCGAACCGGCGCAAGCCGATCTGCCAATGCCGGCAACCTACATTCCGCCGGCACCCGAACGCAGCATCCGCACCCCGCGCATGCCGCGCATCGACGAATTGCCGCTACCGGCGCAGAACGAGATGCGGGCGCAACGCGGGGAGATGTCCGACGATCATCCCGAGAAGCGCCGCATGTCGCTGATGCAGCGCCTGGCCTCGGTCGGCCTTGGCCGCAGGCCGGAGGAGGCCGAGGCGCCGCCGGCGCCCCGCACCGCCCGCTCGATCCCGCAGTTCGAACGTCCGCCGCAGCGTCCTACTGCCCGTCAGCCGGAAGGCCGCCATGCCGATTCGGCCGCGGCCGGCGATCCGGTCTCGGAATATGCCCGAAGGCCCGCTCCGCAGGGTCTCGACCCTCACGGTCGGCCCGCGGCTGTGCATAATCCGGCCGAGGAGGACCAACTCGATATCCCGGCCTTCCTGCGCCGCCAGGCCAACTGATCGGCCGAAACTCTAAGATAGCCCCGCTCCAGCGTTTGGAGCGGGGCATCCCGCTCCGGCGGCATTCCGCGGCCACAAGTTAAGCCATTGATTTAAAACAATTATTATTAAGTCACCAGATCCCAGCGAAGGCTGTTACGGCCTTTTTATACGATCGCAAGGTTTCCCCGGTAACGAAACACCAAGTCGTGGCCAGTCGCCGCCAGCAATTGCGGCAAAATCGAGTAACACTCGGTAAGAAAGCGTGTGTTGGCGATACAGGCCGCTATGGCTAAGTTTCGGCTGCGAAAGGGACTTTTGGTCTCTGGGGGTTGCCGCTCACACCTTCGGGCGAAGTAACGGACGTCGTGACTTGAAGGCAGGAATGTGGCCCCACTTGGGTCTGGGATGGGACGGCTCGCTTGCGGGCCGGTGGGTTCGAAGTCGATGAAGGCCGCCAAGCAGACCACACTCCGCGACCATATCGCCGTTTCCGGCGTTGGCGTTCATTCCGGATTGCCCGTCACACTTACTTTGAATCCTGCCGGTGACGATAAGGGCATCATCTTCCGCCGCGTATCCGCCGAAGGCGGAATCGAGCGCGAAATTCGCGCCGATGTGCGCGCCGTGACCGCCACCGAATTTGCCACTGTTTTAGGCGATGCATCCGGGCCGCTTTGCTCGACCGCCGAACATCTTCTTGCCGCGTTGCGCGGCTTGCATGTCGACAATGTCATCGTTGAAATCGACGGTCCGGAAGTGCCGATCATGGACGGCAGTGCCGCGGCCTTTGTCGATGCCATCGATCAAGCCGGCCTGACCGCGCGCGCCCAACCGCGCCGCTATATCGAAGTGATCAAGCCGGTACGCGTGTCCAAGGACGGCGCCGTCGGCGAACTGCGGCCCTACCAGCACGGTTTCCGGGTCGAAGCCGAAATCGAATTCGATCATCCCATGATCGGCAAGCAAGCGCTGGCGCTCGACATCGAGCCCAATACTTTTCGCAAAGAGATCGCGCGCGCGCGCACTTTCGGTTTCATGAAAGACGTCGCCAAATTGTGGAGCGCCGGCTACGCGCTCGGCGCCAATTTCGATAACACGCTGGTGGTCAGCGAAGACCGCGTGCTCAATCCGGAAGGCTTGCGCTTTGCCGATGAGTTCGTGCGCCACAAGGTACTCGATGCGATCGGCGACCTTGCGCTTGCCGGTCAGCCGCTGCTCGCCACCTATCGGACCATCCGCGGCGGCCACAAGCTCAACCACGCGGTGCTCTCGGCGCTGATGGCCGATCCGACCGCCTGGCGGGTGGTCGAGGCGCCGGCCGAGCCTACCCGGCGCACGCGCGGCCATGCCGACGTCACCACCGGCATGGTGGCCCCGGCCTATGCTCCGGAAGTCTCTTAAAAGCCTCAAGAATCAGGCTTAACCCTCCGCCTTAATACCGGCCGAATGCAGGCTTAATCGCTTGGCCAGACGGCGTTATTTGGTTTACACCAGCGCGGTTGAAGGGCAGCCAGCCGGCAACGCGCTGCGCTCCAAACGGGGAAACGGACACACCAGCGTGCTTGAGTTTCTGCCCAATAATATCGTGGCAAAGGATATGGTGCGCCGCCCGCGGCTTGCGCGCGTCGCGGCTATATTGCTTTTGGCCATGAGCCTCGGTGCAAGTCTTGGAGGTTGCAGTAGCCTGTTCGGCAAGGATGACACGCCGCCCGACGAGCCCGCCGATCGGCTCTACAACGAGGGCCTCTTCCTCCTCAACCAAAAGAGTGACCCTAAAGAAGCGGTCAAGAAGTTCGAAGAGGTCGACCGCCAGCATCCCTATTCGGAATGGGCGCGCAAATCGCTGATCATGACGTCCTATGCCTATTACGAGGCCGGCAATTACGACGACAGCGTTACCGCGGCTAAACGATATATTTCACTCCACCCCGGCAGTCCGGACGCCGCCTACGCGCAATTCCTCATTGGCTCGTCTTATTTCGACGAGATCCCGGATATCACCCGCGATCAGGCGCGCACCGAAAAGGCGCTGGCCGCGCTCGACGAAGTGTCGCGGAAATATCCCACCAGCGAATATGCCGTCAGCGCCAAGCAGAAAATCGCCATCGTGCGCGATCAACTGGCCGGCAAGGAAATGCTGATTGGCCGCTATTATCTGGAAAAGAAGGACTACACCGGCGCCATCAACCGGTTCAAAGTCGTCGTCACCAAGTACCAGACCACGCGCCACGTTGAAGAGGCGCTGGAGCGGCTCACCGAAGCCTATATGGCGCTCGGCATCGTGGAGGAGGCACAGACCGCCGCCGCCGTGCTCGGGCATAATTTCCCGGACAGCGAGTGGTATAAGCACGCCTATACACTGGTGAAATCCGCCGGCGGTACACCGTCCGAGAACCAGGGTTCCTGGATCAGCAAGGCTTTCAAGAAGGTCGGGCTGGGCTAACCCCTACCGCCAGCCCAATTTATCCAGCATGTCGGCCGGCTCGCGCACAGGCCTTGTGCCGGCCAAATCCGTCTTTAATGATGGCGTCCCAATTTGGATTCGCCGCGCCATGCTCTCCCGACTCTCGATCCGCGATATCGTCCTGATCGACCGGCTCGACATCGATTTCGCCGGCGGCCTTGCCGTGCTGACCGGCGAGACCGGCGCCGGCAAGTCGATCCTGCTCGACGCTTTTGCGCTGGCGCTCGGTTCCCGGGGTGATCAGAGCCTGGTGCGCCAGGGCGCTGGAGCAGGGCCAGGTGACCGCCGTGTTCGAGGTCGCCGCCAGGCATCCGGCGCGCGCGCTCTTGAAAGCCAACGATATCGCGAGCGAGGATGAACTCATCCTGCGCCGCGTTCAGTTTGCCGATGGGCGGACCAGGGCCTTCGTCAACGACCAGCCGGTCAGCGTTCAGGTGATGAAGCAACTCGGTTCCGCCTTGGTCGAAATCCACGGCCAGCACGATGACCGCGCTTTGGTCGATGCCGGAACTCATCGCAGCCTGCTCGACGCCTTCGGCGCGCTCGAAGGCGACGCGTCCAAGGTCGAGACGTTGTGGGAGGCGCGCCGCCTGGCGCAGGAAGCGCTCGACACGCATCGCGCCGAAGTCGAGCGCGCCAAACGCGAGAGCGATTGGCTGCGCCACGCCGTGGCCGAACTCGACAAATTAGCGCCGCAGGCGGGCGAGGAAACCGCGCTCGCCACCCGCCGCACCGTCATGATGCAGTCCGAAAAAGTCGCCGAGGATTTGCGCGACGCCTTTGACGTGATCGCCGGCGCCAATTCATCGGTGCCGGCGCTTGCCGGCGTCATTCGCCGGCTGGAGCGGCGCACGTCGCAAGCGCCGAGCCTGGTCGAACCGTCGGTGAAATCGCTCGATGCCGCGCTAATCGCGCTTGAAGAGACCCGCGGCCATCTCGAGCAGGCGCTGCGCACCGCCGATTTCGATCCGGCCGAATTGGAGCGCAACGAAGAGCGGCTGTTTGCGCTGCGCGCGGCGGGGCGCAAATACAACGTGCCGGTGGACGATCTCGCAGCGCTGGCGCTCAAATATAATGGCGATATCGCGCTTGATCGACGCCGGCGAGCAAAAGCTTAAAAGCCTGCGACGCCGCCGCCAAGATCGCCGAGGCCGATTTCCGCGCCGCGGCGGGTGCGCTCTCCAAGGCGCGCGTGAAGGCCGCCACTGGCCTCGACAAGGCGGTCAACGGCGAACTCAAGCCGCTCAAGCTGGAGCGCGCGCAATTCTCGACGCAAATCGTCAGCGATCCCGCCGCCGGCGGGCCGAACGGCATCGACCGGGTCGAATTCTGGGTGCAGACCAATCCCGGCACCAAGCCCGGGCCGCTGATGAAAATCGCCTCCGGCGGCGAATTGGCGCGCTTCCTGCTGGCGCTCAAGGTCGTGCTGGCCGATCGCGGCTCGGCGCCCACGCTGGTGTTCGACGAAATCGACACTGGCGTCGGCGGCGCGGTGGCCGACGCCATCGGCGTGCGGCTAGCGCGGCTCGCTTCGGGCGTGCAGGTGCTGGCGGTCACGCACGCGCCGCAAGTCGCGGCCCAGGCCGACCGGCATTATGTCATCAGCAAGGATGCGCTGGAGAAGGGCAAACGCGTCGCCACCCGCGTCAATGAAGTCGCCGAGGAGCGCCGCCGCGAGGAAATCGCCCGCATGCTGGCCGGCGCCGAAATCACCAACGAGGCCCGCGCCGCCGCCGAACGGCTGATCAAGGCGGCGTCGTAGTAATTCCGGGGCGCAGGCGTAAAGCGTATGGCCGAAGCCAAAATTAAAACCGACAAAACCCCCGTGGACCTGCTCACAGAAAAGCAGGCCAAGGCCGAGCACGCGCGGCTGCAGGTGGCCATCTCGCAGGCCGACAAGCGCTATTATCAGGACGACCGGCCGTCGATTACGGACGCCGAATATGACGAGCTGCGCAAGCGCTACAACGCGATCGAAGGCGCGCTTTCCCGATTTGCGCACGCTTGAATCGCTGGCGCTCAAGGTCGGCGCCGCGCCGTCGCGCGGCTTTAAAAAGATTCGCCACGCTATCCCGATGCTGTCGCTCGACAACGCCTTTGCCGAGCAGGATGTCGTCGAATTCGCCGCCCGCATCCGCAAATTTCTCAAACTCAGTGACGACGAGAAGATTGCCTTCAACGCCGAACCCAAGATCGACGGGCTATCGATGTCGCTGCGCTACGAGGACGGCGAACTCGTCACCGCCGCCACCCGCGGCGACGGCGCCGAGGGCGAGGACGTTACCGCGAACATAAAGACCATCAAGCAGGTGCCGCAGCATCTAAAAGCCAAGCACGTGCCGAAAATCTGCGAGGTGCGCGGCGAGGTCTATATGACCAAGCAGGCATTCCTTGAACTCAATGAGCGCCAAAAAGCAGAGGGCGGCGAGCTCTACGTCAATCCGCGCAATACCGCCGCCGGCTCCTTGCGCCAGAAGGATCCGAGCGTCACGGCGTCACGCCCGCTCGGCTTTTTCGCCTATGCCTGGGGCGAGATGAGCGACATGCCGGCCGACACGCAGTCCGGCATGATCAAATGGTTTGCGTCATGCGGCTTCAAGACCAACCCGCTTGCCAAGATTTGCCATTCGGTCGAGCAACTCATCGCCTTTCACCGCGACATCGAACAGCGCCGCGCCAAACTCGATTACGACATCGATGGCGTGGTCTACAAGGTCGACCGTCTCGATTGGCAGGAACGGCTTGGCTTTGTCTCGCGTAGCCCGCGCTGGGCCATCGCGCATAAATTCCCGGCCGAGCGCGCCATCACCGTGCTCAAGGATATCGAAATCCAGGTCGGCCGCACCGGCACGCTGACGCCGGTCGGAAAACTCGAACCGGTCGGCGTCGGCGGCGTCATCGTGCAGAACGTCACGCTGCATAACGAGGACTACATCAAAGGCATTGGCGGCGACGGCGAGCCGTTGCGCGAGGGCCGCGATATCCGCATCGGCGACACCGTCATCATCCAGCGCGCCGGCGATGTCATCCCGCAAGTCGTCGATGTCGAGATCGACAAACGGCCGAAATCCGCCAAGCCCTATCATTTCCCGAAGAAATGCCCGTGTTATCTGCACACCGATATCGTGCGCGAGGAAACCGCCACCGGCGAGGAGGGCGCCCGCGCGCGCTGCACCGGCGAATTCGCCTGCCCCTATCAGAAGATCGAGCATCTCAAATTGTTCGTGTCGCGCCGGGCCTTCGATATCGAGGGTCTGGGCGAAAAGCAGATCGAAATGTTTTATGAGAAGGAATGGATCAAGGAGTCCCGCTGATATTTTCACTCTTTACATGCGGGTAGATGACCTCAGAAAAGTGCTCTTTAAAAAGCGAGAGGCTCAGGCGAAAGAAAGGGAGGAGAGAACAGGAAAGGCACGTAAAAACTCCGCACCAGAGTCAGACCGGGCTTACAACGAGATAGACAATCTTTTGCGCGCAATCGACGCTCGGCGTGAAATAGCGTTTGATCGTTTTCTATTTGCGCTCGGCATAAGACATGTAGGCGAAATAACTTCTAAAGCTCTGGCGAAGCATTTTAAAGATGTGCCATTATTTATTAAGGCAGTGGAATCTGCGGCAAAAGACAGGCCCGGTGCCGAGTGGATTGAGCTAGGCGATATTCAAAAAATCGGGCCCGTTACTCGTGAGCGTCTCTTGCAAGATGGCCTTTCTTTAAAAACTGTTCAGACAGACTTTTTTACGTCGGATTCGGGTCGCGCCGTTAAACTATCGAACACGCAATGGAAAAATTTGTTAAGCCATTACAAGAGCGAGGCCGGATTACATCAGGCACTTTGGGCGGCCAGATTGCAGCAGCCTAAGGAAGGCTATGCGAGATTGGCAAATGACAGCGATATCGGACCGGTAGCGACTGACGCACTTATTAACTTCTTCACGGAGCCTCACAATAAGAAATTCGTTGAAGCGCTTCTTAAGCAACTAACAGTCAAACCAGTGGAAAAGGCCGAGGCGGATTCTCCAATATCTGGAAAGACCCGAGTTTTCACTGGCTCGCTCGAAAAGATGGCACGAGACGAAGCAAAAGCAGTTGCTGATCGTTTGGCGCAAAAGTGTCGAACTCCGTTTCTAAAGAAAACTGACCTTGTCATAGCTGGACCCGGAGCCGGATCTAAACTTACCGAAGCTATGAAGCATGGAGTTAAGGTGATTTCTGAAGATGAGTGGCTGAAATTGATTGGCCGCTGAGTGCGGTTTTCTACGTAATTGTTAATTGCGCATATATGTATTTTAGGTTGTAGTGCTGGTCCGTAGAGGGGCAGCGTAAATTGAAAACAATTGCAATTGATTTTGAGACCGCGAACGAGGAGCGCAGAAGTGCTTGCGCTATAGGATTAGCTTGGATTGAGAATGGAACGGTAGTCAGACGCGAGCATCGGCTGATTCGTCCGAAAGAAATGCGATTCAATGTGCACAATATTCGTATTCATGGAATCGAACCTGACGATGTTCGCAATAGGCCCGAATTTCCCGAAGTCTTGTCAGAGTTCTTGCCGGATATTTCGGGTGCCTTGGTTCTCGCCCATAACGCGGCTTTCGATATCGGGGTGCTGTGCGCTACGCTGGCGGAATATCGTCAACCTTTTCCTGAGTTTCAGTATTTCTGCACGATGGATATTTCGCGGCGAATTTGGCCTGGCTTGTCCAGCGTGTCCCTTGACTCAGTAGCGCGCCATTTCGGGATTAAATTTGACCATCACGATCCAGCAGAAGACGCGTCTGCGTGCGCCGAAATAGCACTCGCGGCTGCAAAAGACGTTGGTGTTTCTGAAGTGATCGACATATGCACGAAGATTGCACTGCAGCCGGGATTTGTGAAGATCGATTCTTATTATCCGTGCTTAGTCTCTGGAATAACTAGCGCTGCGCGTAGCGTTAAGAGTATTCCAGATCTATCTGCCGATTTTATAGAGGATGTCTTGTGCTTCACTGTCCTAGGAAGCACGGGAAACATTTACGATATAACTGCGCGCAAAGCCGGTGAGAAACTTCGAGTATCGTGTACCTGCCAAGCGGGCCGAAATCGCAGATGGTGCAAACACCGCACCGCACTTTTGGATGGCGATATAAGCAATTTGCTCTCAGACAACGTGTCCGATATCGAGAAGCTCGCGGAATGGGCTGAGGGTGTGGAGGTTGAGCCCAGAGATGAGCCTCGAAGGGTAGGGATAAGAAGCTGATCAAATCGGCCTTGTCGCCGCCGCCAGCCACTTCTTGTCCGGCGCCTCGAGCAGCGGCGCCAGCATTTCCTGCACCCGCGCGTGATAGCTGTTGATCCAGTTGCGTTCCTTGGCGGTCATCAGGCGCGTCAAAATGAGCCGCCGGTCGATCGGCGCCAGCGTGAGCGTCTCGAACGCCAGCAAATGCTTCTCGGCGCCCGCCGGCGCCTCCGCCGCCGCCACCAGCACCAGGTTCTCGATGCGAATGCCGTATTCGCCGGTCTTGTAGTAGCCCGGCTCGTTGGACAGGATCATGCCGCGCTTGAGCGCGACTGTGCCGAGCTTGGAAATGCGCGCCGGGCCCTCATGCACCGACAGATAACTGCCGACGCCATGGCCGGTGCCGTGGTCGAAATCGAGCCCGGCCTGCCAAAGGGAAATACGCGCCAGCGGATCGAGCTGGGCGCCGCTGGGTGCCTTCCGGAAACACCGCGGTGGCAATGGCGATATGTAACTGAACGAAGGCGCCCACATAAAC
>CAWEDE010000074.1:0-7825 GCA_963807665.1 uncultured Alphaproteobacteria bacterium
CTTGGGTCAAGGCGGGGGTAGTCGACACCCAGTTCGATCATACTTCATTATTGAAATTCCTCACTGAGAAATGGAATCTGGAGCCGCTACCTAGCAAACGCCTACAAGCCGCCAACAGTATAGAAATCGCATTGAACCAGGCGGTCGCGCGGACGACGACACCCAAGCAAATCGTCCTTAGCCCCGACCAACTGAGGGCGCCTGATCCTGTTCTCGAGGAGGACGCGCTCGACTATCTCAGCGATCATCACAAGGCACTAAGCAAGCTGTCATTTTTCCTTCCTTCGGCATTATGGGAGGAGACCAAGAAGTTTGGCGACGCTGCGTTACCGCAGGCCTATTCATGGGGCGCGCGCGTAAATCAGACGCTCACGGCGGGACTGGATAATATCCGTGGCTTGTGTGAGCGGAGTATGGCCCGTCTTTACGAAACCAGCGGTCATAAGTTTACGCTTGCCGAGCCCGACAAAGTCGACCTTAAGCATTCGAGCGAGCGCAATTCTGTCGTGCGTTTTCTAGGTACACAAAAGGCTCGCGCCATCAAAGGACTTCAAGAGCGCATTGACGGCTCCCCCGAGTTCGCCGGTCAATTCCATGCCTTGCGCTCGTTAGCTGCGCTGACCGGACGTCCGTTTCACAAATACGATCCCCAACACGCGCGGAATTGGCTGCGCAAGCATATGGCCAACCAATAATTCCTGACGGCGATTAGCCGAGCGGCAAATAATTGCGGAACCTTGCCGCCCGTCAGGCTTTGTAAGGTCATGGCCGTCACTCCCAAGCTCGTGCAAAGCGTCGATAAGCTCAAGGAAAGCGCCGTCGATATCAAGGACAGCGCGGCCAAGACCGAAATCAGCACGGCGCGTATCGAGGGCAGCGCCGACCGGCGCACCGAACTTGCTGCCGACCGCACGGTATTCGCAGCCGAGCGCACTTACGCCGCCTGGGTGCGCACCGGCCTGATGGCGATCGCCAGCGGCGTCGGCGCCAAGGCGCTGCTGACCGGCGTCCTGCCGCAATGGCTGATCCTGGCGACAGGTAGTGTGCTCATTCTATTTAGCGCGTTCTGCTTTGGCGCCGCGGTGTGGCGCAACCTTTATGATGCCGCGCCGCCCGTTCCGAGCGCGAAACGCCTGCGTCCGGGGCTACTCATCGTCGTCAACGGATTTCTGGTGCTGGTGGCTATAGCCGCCTTGGTCGGAATTCTGTTCGACCGCGTTTCGCCTTAAGGCGGCCCATCCGTCGTATTGAATTTGTCATATTGAATTTGTCTTGGCCGCGCGCGAAAATGCAGCCATGGCAACTCCTCCAATATCACGCGGATTTCGTGGCCGCGACCCGGGCGCCAAAAACGCGCGCGTGCCGCCCGGCCAGCATCTGGTCACCGATTTTCCGGTGCTCTCAGCCGGTCCCACGCCCGAGCCCGATCTCAAGGCCTGGCGCTTCACGATGGCGGACGGCGAAAGCCCGCTCGGCGAATGGAGCTGGGATCAGTTCAACGCGCTGCCGCAGACCGAACTCACCGTCGATATCCATTGCGTCACCACCTGGTCGAAGCTCGATACGAATTGGCGCGGCGTTTCCATCGACACGCTGTTGGAGGCCGCCGGTCTTACCGAGCCGCCGGGACCGTTCACGCTAATTCATTGCGAGGGCGGCTACACCACCAATGTGCCGTCGGAGGATCTGCTCGACGGCAAAGCCATGGTCGCCACCCAATTCGACGGCGAGCCGCTCGATCCCGAGCATGGCGGGCCGGCGCGGCTCTTGGTGCCGCATCTGTATTTCTGGAAGAGCGCGAAATGGGTGCGGCGCCTGCAATTCCTCGACAGTGAAGTGCCGGGCTTCTGGGAAGAAAACGGCTACCACATCTACGGCGATCCGTGGCGCGAGCAGCGTTATGACGGCGACTGAACCTTCGGTCGTCGCAGCGAAGCGCTTGCAATGGATGACCGCGAGCATCCGCGAAGTCATCGAAGAGACGCCGCGCGTACGTACGCTGGTGCTCGACGTGCCCGATTGGCCGGGACATCGCGCCGGCCAGCATGTCGATGTGCGTCTCACCGCCGAGGATGGCTACCAGGCGCAACGCAGCTATTCGATCGCCTCGGCGCCGGATGCGCCGCATGTGGCACTCACGGTCGAGATGCTAGTGGATGGCGAGGTGTCATCTTATCTCGCGGGCGAAGCGCGCGCCGGCGACAAAATAGAATTGCGCGGGCCGATCGGCGGCTATTTCGTTTGGACGGCTTCGCTCGGCGGCCCGTTGTTTCTGGTGGCCGGCGGCTCCGGCGTGGTGCCGCTGATGGCCATGTTGCGCCATCGGGCGGCGGCCAAGAGCGATGTGCCGGCGACGCTGCTTTATTCCTCGCGTAGCTTCGACGACATCATCTATCGCGCCGAGCTGGAAAGACTGGCCGGGCAGGGCGTCAATCTCGTGCTCACGCTGACACGCACACAACCGGCGGCCTGGGGCGGGTTCAAGCGCCGCATCGACCGCGCCATGCTGGAGAGCGCCGGCTTTGCACCCGCCGCCAAGCCGCGCATTTTCGTGTGTGGGCCGACGCCGTTGGTCGAGAGCGCTGCCAGCGCTCTGCGCGACCTCGGCCACGCGCCGCAATTGATCAAGACCGAACGTTTCGGTCCGACGGGAAAATAACGCGCTAGGCAAAACCGCTGCGGTCGGATTAGCATTGCGGCAGATGAAAAATGGGGGTTCGTTATGATCATCGGTTTGTCGATTCAAAATTTCACAATTCTGCACGTCGTCATCACGTTGATCGCCATCGCGAGCAGCTTCGTTGTGATGTTCGGTATGCTGGGCTCAAAACGGCTGCCGGGCTGGACCGCGATTTGTCTTCTATTCACCGTGCTCACCAGCGTGACCGGCTTCATGTTTCCGATTCATGGTTTCACACCGGCGCTGGGTGTCGGCGCCCTCTCGATCATCCTTTTGGCGCTTGCGCTCTACGGCCTTTACGCCAAACATCTCGTTGGTGCATGGCGCTGGATTTATGTGGTCACCGCCGTCGCCGCGTTCTGGTTCAATGTCTTCGTTCTGCTCGTTCAGTCGTTCGAGAAGGTAAAACTGCTCAATGCGGCCGCGCCCATGGTCGGACCGCCCTTTGCCGAGCCGGTCAACACGCATTTCGTCATCGCCCAGGGCGTGGCGCTGTTGTTCTTCGTCGTGATGGGCTTTTTGGCCGCGAAAAAGTTCCATCCAGGCGTTGCTCAATAAGTCTGTCCGGCGGGGCAATTCGCCGATTTATCGCCTATTCCCATCCGCAACTGTTAGAGCCGTGGAACGAACGGGTGCCGCCGCAGGTTGTCTGTCCGGAACCCGACATACAAATGGAGGCGCGATCGCCTTTGTTCCCCTAAATCTCCGCAGCAGGCGCTGATTCGGCGCGCTGGTCACATGTTGCGGTTTCTCGCCCTCATCCGACGGGGGCTTGGAGAAACACCATGGACGCCAGGGTCTCGATTGGGACGAACAGCATATTGCAGCATCTATCAGCCAAGACGATGGCGCTGATCGAGCCGCATCTTCACAGAATGAGGGTCGCGCAAGGCGTGGTTCTGCAGGAAACTGGCGAACCCATCACCAATGTCTATTTTCCGCTTAGCGGCATGGTGTCGATGCTGGCCGTTCTCAAAAACGGCGCGGCCATCGAGGCCGGCATTATCGGCCGCGAAGGCTATGTCGGCGGCTATCTGGGCCCGCGCGGCTGGCGCCCGTTCGGCCATGCGGTCATGCAGATGAGCGGCGACGTGATGCGGCTCAATGTCCGCCATTTCAAGAAGGCCTATGACGCCAGCGATGAGCTGCGCATTTTGACCAACGGCTATCAGTCGGTCGTGCATTTCCAGGCGCAGCAGACGGCGGCCTGCCAGGCGCTGCATCAGGTCGAGCCGCGCATGTGCCGCTGGCTGTTGCAGGCGCAAGATGCGGTCGGCGGCAATACGCTAAACCTGACGCAGGAATTCCTGTCGCACATGTTGGGCGTGCGCCGCACCAGCGTCTCGGCCAGCGCCAACAAGCTGCAGGCGAAAGGCTTGATCAGCTACAAACGCGGCGTGATTACAATTCTCGACCGCAAGGCTTTGGAAAAGAGTGCCTGCGAATGCTACGCTGCGGTTAGCCGCGCGATCGCGGACGCCATGCCGAAAGACTAGCCCTCAATTGGCGACGCCGAGGCCCTTGAGTTCGCTCTTGGCGGCATCCCATTCGATAAAAGTTTTCGGGCAATCGCTCACGGCGATTTTAAACAGCCGCGCCGCCTCGTCTTTGGCGCCTTGGCGCAGCGCCAGTTCGCCGCTGTAGAAATTGGCCTCGCACACCTGGTTGCTTTTCGTCTTGGCATCCGCGTTATCGGCGGCCGCCAGAACGGCAGCCGGCGTCAACTGGCCGAGGAACATGCGAATAACGGGCGCCGGCCAGACGGTCATATCGATCTGCGGAACCGATTGCGACAGCCTGCTCGGCACCTTGTTGCGCTGTCCGATAATGTCGAGCCAAATCGCATGATAGGCCTCCTTGGGATCGAGGTCGCTAGCCTGGTTGATATCGGCCAGAGCTTTGGGCAAAGCACCGCTGTAAAAATAGGCCAGCCCACGCGTACGGTAGTTATAGGCATTCTTCGGATTGAGCTTGATCATTTCGTCGTAGTCGGCGGTGGCGTGCTCCGTGTCGCCTTTGGCCGCATAGGCGCTGGCGCGGTTGGAGTAATATCGGACAAGCTTGGGATCGAGCCGGATCGCCTCATTGTAGTCGGCAATGGCCAGGTCGTATTTCTGCTTGCCGAAATTTTCATAACCGCGATTGTTAAAGGCGGTGTCGGATTTCGGATCGAGCCGGATCGCTTCGCTGTAATCGGCGATGGCGTGCTCGGAGTCCTTCTTCCTGCCATATAGATTGCCGCGGTCGATGTAGCGGCCAGCGCTCGGCTCGAGCCGGATCGCCTCATTGAAATCGGCGATGGCGGTGTCCAGGTCGCCTTTGCCGCCATAGGCGTTGCCACGGTTGGCATAGCGGCCTGCGTTCGGCTCGATCCGGATCGATTCGCTGTAATCGGCGATGGCGTGGTCGTAGTCGTTCGTGAGATAATAGGCATAGCCCCGGTTATTATAAGCAAAGGCATTCCTGGGCTCGATGCGGATCGCCTCGCTGTAGTCGGCAATGGCCCGATCGCTGTCGCCCTTCATGCGATAGATGAGGCCGCGGTCGATATAGGCCGTCGCGAATTTCGGGTTTCGGCTGATCGCGGCGCTGTAATCGGCGATGGCCCGATCGAGATCGCCTTTGGCTTTATAGACGTCGCCGCGATTATCGTAGGCCTTGGCATAGTTCGGATCGAGCCGGATCGCGTCGTTATAATCGGCCAAGGCGCGGTCGAAATCGTTTCTGTTATAGTAGATCAGGCCGCGGTTGTTGTGCGGCAGGGCATAATTGGCATCGAGTCGAATGGCCGCGGCGTAATCGGCCAAGGCGCGGTCGTAGTCCTTCTTGTCGAAATAGCGGTTGCCGCGGTTGTTGTAGGCGAGCGCATATTTGGGGTCGATCTGGATTGCCATATTGTAGTCGGCGATGGCGCGGTCGGGATCTTTCTTGTCGCCATAAGCGTTGCCGCGGTTGTTGAAGATAATCGCATCCCGGGGCGTGAGCCGCAGCGCTTCGTTGCAATCGGCCAAGGCTCGGTCTGGCTGTGCTTTCGTATTCCAGAGCGCGCAGCGGTTTGTGAGCGCGGCCGAGCGGTTCTTGTTTAATTCGCGGCCGCTGTCCAATATCCGCGTGCAGGCCGCGATATTTTGATCCGCCACCTCGGCATTGTTGACGTCTTTGCACTGGTCCCAGTCGCGGTCGCTCGCAGCCTTCGCCGGACCCGCGAGCGCGATGCCCGCAACGATTAGAAAAACCAGCCCGGCAATACGCATGACGCCCCCTAACAAACGGTCAGCGAGACTATCATGGATTTTGCCGCCCAAAAGCCGCGCCGCGCTTGGTTACGCGGTAGTAATGCCGGCCTTTATCGCGTGCCGCGCTAACGCATGGCGCGCCGCATCGCAGCGCTAGTACTTGGCCGTAAGTGCGATCGTCCATTGTTGCACGGGGTTGGTGGTGTCAAGATCGCGTCCCCGCTTATAGTCGAACTCTAAGCCAAAATAGTCGTTGGGATCGAAACTGTAGGTGATGGAGCTGTCGAAAAGATCAAGCTTGCGCGTGGTTCCGGCGTAGCCGTAAAGCAGCCATTCGCTTGCTTTCAGCGTGAGACGGTAATCGACGAGTTTCAACGCGAAGCCGAATTGACCACCGGCGCGTCCGAATGACGTGTGCAGGGTGGGGTCGGCGATGTCGCCCTTGCGGACATAGTAGCCCACATCTGAGCGTATAGTTGCGACCACGCCCAGCAACGTCTTGCCGTCGGCCGATGGCGTCGTCCAATTGACGCCGAACGGGGCATTGGGGCCGAAGTTCAGATAGGGCTGATAGTCTAGCCTGAAGTTGGCGATCTGGCTGCGGTCCTTGGTATCGTACAGGAATTGCGGCGTTGTGCTAAAGCTATGACCGACCATGCTGCTCGGCGCATAGAACCAGTTGATCACTGTGCCGCCGGCAAAATAGTTGGAATTGTCGAGCTTGCGCTGGCCATCCTGGTCGGTCATCGTCTGGTTGATCGAGACGTAGGGAATGATCTTCTTGGTCAAATTCAGCGTGTCGATGCTCGTATAGGAATAGCCGATCACCGTACTGATCTTGGTCGTCTGTTTCCTTCCGCTGCTGCGATCGTCGTTGAAATTGAGTTTGGCCGCGCTCGCTGTTTTGAATTCGTTGGAGGCGCGGTTGTAGACGAGATCCTGCGTGGTGCCGCGGATGCGCAGCGGGTCAGTGTTTTTTCCTGGCTTGGGCGGGGCCGGCTTGTTGGTATTCGGTGCGACGCAGCGCAGGGCAAAATTCTTGTCGCTGCTGCCGAAGTAGCGCGATGTCGCCACCGAATTGTCGAGTCCGACAAAGGTGCCTGCGTGGCGGCTCTGCGATACGAAGCCCTGAAACTTGAGTCTCAGCTTCGCCACGGCGTCGTTGGCTTTGTCGCCGCAGTCATCGCCGCCATCCTTGGGAGCGCAGGCGTTCGGTTCGGAAAGCAAAGTTCGTACCAGCGACAAGCCGCTGCCGCTGTGGTTCTTGACCGGGTAAAGAAAGAGCGCGTCAGCTGAGCCCGACACTTCGCGCATCAAGTAAATGACAAACTGGTCCTTATCGACGACGCCGTCCTTGCATAATTCGACCTGCAGATCGACGACGGATTGGCTGCCGCCGGACGACACTTGCCCCGCATGGGCTGGTGCTGCTGCCAGCGCAACAGCAAGCACGCCCCAAAAATGAACGGACCGCATTACGCAACCCGCGTATTCTGGTCGATGGCGAATTTGGCGTCGAATAGCGTCCCGCTGACGCAGGTCTGCGCAAATCCCGGGTCGCTCGGGTAGACGAATTTATAAGCGACGGGTTTCGATTTCTGCAACTCGGCGGCGACGCCAACCAGAAAATCCTTAATCGTATTCTGATCATAGCCGTAGCCGCCGGCATCGCTCCCCATTTTGCGGCCGTCGTCAGGGTCGCCCCTGTGCTGAGCAATGAGCGTATTCTCGACGGCAAGATTGACCGCCCGTTCCTTATCGTCCGACATCGCACTCTCCCCCAAACGCCTGGTGCCACGCAACCTATCGTAGAGGTATAGATTTTAGGTTGCAAGGGTCGCCGCTTAATGGGGAACGTAAAATTTATTCAAACGTCATCCGGATTATCGACATAAACCAAGCCGGCTTT
>CAWEDE010000075.1:0-4471 GCA_963807665.1 uncultured Alphaproteobacteria bacterium
TAGCATTTTCTACTTTGACTTTGTCGGCGCTTATTTGGACCAGATGCACCTGTGAGAAATCGGCGGTCACGTCAGGCAAAGCGTAGGAAGCTGGATCGCCGATTTCGTACAGCGCCTGTTCGGCGATAACGCCGGGCTCTATCAGACCCCCGGTGCCGTCCGGCTTTATTATCACGAAGCTACCATCGGCGCGGCACTCCGCAATCGGATAACCAATGTTGTGCCAGTCCGGCACCCGTTCCCAATCCGTGTAGGTTCCACCGACCGCTTGTGGGCCGCATTCCAGAAGATGCCCCACCAAACTGCCGGCGCCGAGATGCGTATAATCGGTGGCCTTCCAGCCGAACTCATGCATTAAAATACCCAGCGCCAGCGCGCTATCGGCGCATCGGCCGGTGATGACGATATCGGCGCCGCCATCGAAAGCGGCCTTGATCGGGATGGCGCCCAGGTAGGCATTCGCGGTCAATAATTTTTTCGGCAGCGGATCGTTTGAGACGGCCTCGCGCGTTTCGGCACGCAGTTCCTCGATCAGCGGCATGACGTCGTCGCCTTCGACCATGGCGACGCGTAGCGAAAGCCCCAGCTCGGCGATGACGGCTTCGAGCGCACGCTTGCAGCCCGACGGATTGACGCCGCCGGCATTGCTCGCGACCTTTACGCCGCGCTTGGCCAATTGCGGCAGCACGCGCTTTAGGTAATCGACAAAATCCGATGGGAAACCGGCGTTCGGATCTTTCATTTTCGCTCGGGCCAAAAGCGACATAGTCACCTCGGCGAGATAATCCATCATAAGATAATCGACGCCAGCGCCCAGAAGCTGCGGCAACGCGCCCGGGCTATCACCCCAAGCGCCGGAAGCGCCGCCAATTCGAATTATCTTTTCAGCCACCGTCCTACTCACATTTCCACTTTGGCGGTCGCCGCTCGTTGAAGGCGGCGATTCCCTCGGCCGCATCCGACGTCATCGACATCACCGATATCGATGTCTCCGCAAAGGCAAGCGCTTCCGCAAAAGCCATCGTTTCCATCGCAGCGATGGCGTATTTCCCGCGCTTCAAAGCTACCGGCGACATATCCAGCAGTTTTGCGGTTAGCGCGCCGACGCGCGCGTCCAGTCCGTCATAAGGCACGACATAGTTGGCAATGCCGATTTCGCGCGCGCGCGCGGCATCAATCAGCTCGCCGGTCAGGCACAACTCGTTGACATGCCGCGCGCCGATCATTCCGCGCAAATAGACCAGCACTTGCATCGGGAACACGCCGACTTTGGCTTCCGGCAAACCAAAGCGGGCGTGGTCGGCGACGACGACGAGATCGCACAGCGACATCAAACCCATACCGCCGGCGACGCAATCGCCATTGATGCGGCCTACGATCGGTAACCCAATATTTCTCACCAGGCGTGCAAGCTTGCCGAAATCGGTCAACGGTTCGTCGAGGCCGAAAGTAAAGGTGCCGGTGCCGCCGGTTAGGTCGGCGCCGGCGCAAAACGCCTTACGGCCGACGCCCGTCAGCACAACGCAGCGTATTGACGTATCCTGCTGCGTTGCGACAACTGCCTTTTCGATTCCAGCAATGACGTTTTTGTTGATCGCATTGCGACGTTCTTCGCGATTGATCCAAATCCAGAGGCTCCCGCCGCGCCTTTCGGTCTTGATTTCCGATATCGCCTCGCTGTCGACCATACGTCGCGCGCCCTTCTCTAGGCTGATGAGGAAAATTGGTGGTCTGCAAAACAATCGACGTCGGCTAGACGATTAGCCTAAAGTCGGGAACCGCTTTACGCTAACGCGAAGCATTTTTCAGTATAGCGTAAATTATTTAAGGGATGAATCGATTTCAAGTCAAGCAGATCGCACACTGTCATGGGTGACTTGTACCCCAATGGGCGCTAAAGGCGTGTTTTAGGCATTTCTCATGGCGGTTGATCGGAGGCCGCTGGAGGTGTTGCAGACGGTTGCTTCGCCACGGCGAACAGGGCTATCTCGGTTGAGGCGTTTTTTGCGCGAGGCATAATGTCTAAAATCGTCGACCGCACTTTGGACTTTCTCGAGATGTTTGCCCGCGAAAAGCGACCGCTGGTGCTGTCCGAAATCGCCAGGCATTTGGATATTCCAATATCGAGTTGCCACGATCTCGTTCAGGCCATGCATGCCCGCGGATATCTCTACGAATTGGCGCCTCGCGCCGGCTATTATCCGACTTTGCGCCTGCAGTTCCTTGGCAAGGAAATCGGCGACAACGATCCAGTCGTGTTGCGCGCCGAATTGATCCTGAGGTCGCTCCGCGACACTCTTGACGAGTTGGTGCTTCTCGCCAAGGCGAACGGCGTGAACGCGAGCTATCTGCTCGCGCTTGAATCCAAGCATCCGTTGCGATTTCAGGCCAAGGTCGGCGATGAAGTCCGTAGCGTTTATGCAACCTCCGGCGGCAAGGCAATCCTTGGGAATCTAGATGACCGCGCGCTCGAAGCCTACTTCAAGACGATAACACTTAAGCCGCTGACAAGCCGGACCATCGCCACCAAGGCGGAATTGCGCCGCAACGTCGAATTGAGTTGAAAGCGCGGCTATTATCTCAATCAGGGTGAAAGCCTGGAAGGCGTTACGACGATATCATCAACTTTCCGCTGGAACACGGCACTTTTCATTGTGACCATCGCGGGCCCGGCTTCGAGACTGGATCAAAAGCTCGATCAAGCGATATCGATGTTGACGAATGTTTGTGCGCTTTTGGAATCGCAACCCGAAACCGCCCAGCGGGCGCGGACCTGACATTTAATCGAAGCACTTTGCGATCCAAGGGATTTATTCGCCAGGCTACTATCTCGCCTTTTTGGGCGCCAGCGGTCCGGACGGACCCAACACTTCCGCATTGTGTTCGCCGAGGGTGGGCGCGAGCCGGCGAATCGACGCCGGCGAGCGGCTGAATTCGACAGGGAAGCGTGCCACCATCACGCGGCCTTCGCTGGGATGGTCCTTCGTCTCAAAGAAATTCACCGCTTGCAGATGCGGGTCCTGCGTTAATTGCTCGATGGAATTTACCGGGCATGCCGGAATGTCGACTTTATGGAGGATTTCGAGCCATTCTTTATTCGTTTTCGCCGGCAAATGTTCGGAAAGGTAACGGCCGATCACCTCTGCATTTTGCGTGCGCGACTCCTGGCTGCGGAACCGCGGATCGGTATCCAGCAGATCCTGACAGCCGACCAGCTTGGTGAATTCGCGCCAGTGTTTGTCGGTATAAACGACAATAGCAAGATGGCCGTCGCCGGTCGCATAAGGCCCGCGGTTGCGCGACATCAGCCGTTTATAGCCCATCGGGCCTTCCGGCGGCACAAAGACTGCGCCGCCCATGTGATCGGCCAGGACGAACTGCGCCATCGTCTCCAGCATCGGTACTTCGATGGCTTGGCCCTCGCCGGTTTTCTCACGAAAATAAAGCGCACTGAGAACCGCGTTGACGACGTATAACCCAACGACGCGGTCGCAAATATTGATCGGGGCATAGCGCGGCGCGCCATCGACGACGCCGAACAGGCCGGCGATTCCGGAGGCCGCCTGCATCAGATCGTCGTAGACAGCTTTGCCGGAGTCAGGCCCGCCGGATCCATAGCCGACCGCCGAGCAATAAATTATGCGCTTATTGGCTGCCTTGAGGGCTTCGTAATCGAGACCGAGTTGCGTCAAACCTTGCGGCCGGACATTCGATACGACGACATCAGCCTTGTTGGCCAGGGCCAGCAATGCGGCTTTGCCTTCAGTGGTTTTCAGATCGAGTACCACACTGCGTTTGTTGCGGTTGGCTAGCAGGAACATCGGCCCCATGCCTTCGTGCCGCCAAGGCCCGATCAGCCGCATCGTATCGCCGGAAGGCTGCTCGATTTTGACAACGTCCGCACCAAGGTCACCGAGCGTCTGTGTCGCCGACGGTCCCATGACAACGGTCGTCATATCGAGAACGCGGACGCCGCGCAGCGGTCCGGTCGCCGGCATTGCTTCATCGGGCCAGATCTCTGTCGATTTATCGGCCATGTACATTTCTCGCCCAATTCGCGGTTTCGTTCGGTCAAACACCGCCCAGGCGGACGCCCTACCGAAACGGCTTAATTCGGACCAAAGGCGTCACTACATTTCGCTAGCCCGATACAGTATACGAGCGAACGATCTATCGGCTGATCGGCACAGCGCTGTCAAGGCGACGCCCGCGTCTCAAGCGCCTGTAAAGCGACCCAATACGTCGGAAGAGTAGCCAGATCACCGCGCAACTGGCAGGTCTTGACAGCCGATTGTCGGCGCTGCAAATTCGCTCATACGGAATTATTTTCGTATACTTGAAGTGCTGGTAACCGCTTTGCCTGCATTTCTGCTGCCGCAAAACAAAGGCGTTGATCGCGCGCTTAAATGCGCGGCCTGGGGCCGTTAGACTCTAAAAATGGGGGAGGATGAGAAATGCGCAAAAAGAATTT